>NZ_JAOQHY010000006.1:0-188850 GCF_025548475.1 Gaetbulibacter sp. NE
TTTTGGTTCACCTGCCTTGAGCCTGTCGAAAGGTGGTCCCTCAAAAATGAACAAGCACACATCACTACAAAACCAAAAACCAAAAACCAAACACTAACAACCAAACACCAAACACCAAACACCAAACACTAACAACCAAACACCAAACACCAAATCCCAACTCCCCCATAAAAACCCCATAGATACTCCATGGATACTCCATGGATAGTCCATGCAAGAGCTATTTCAGAAAAACCAAGAACATAAGGCAACAACAACCAAAAACGGCACAAAAAAAGAAAAAACCCAAAACAAAACCCTTACAGGCTAAAACACACATAAAAGGCATTTTCTAAAACCTACCATAACAACAACCAATTAAGTTTATGCCTACATGACAGCCAAAGCTGTTTTTGTATACAAGGTCTTGCAAAAGACAAAAGCGCTAAAAAACAAGCTAAGGCTAATAAACCAATTAATAACCAGAAACTATAATCGCCAAAACTATAGTTTCATAAAACCCAAATCATTATGGCAAAATTGAAAAGCTTCATTAAGATCGAAGGAACCCTGGACGGTCTTACCTTTTACAAGGGCAAAGAAGGGTATTTAATCAAAACAAAAGGAGGTGTAAGTGCAAGACGTATTAAAAACGACCCTGCATTTGCACGTACCAGAGAAAACGGCTCCGAGTTCGGTCAAGCTGCAACTAGCGGCAAACAATTACGACGAGCAATCATCGATTTAATGTCCGACGCTAAAGACGACTTAGTAACATCACGCTTAACACAAGCACTGATAAAAGTCAAAAACGCTGACACGACATCTCCTAGAGGAGAACGTAGTGTAGCTATCGGTCTAGAATCACCCGAAGGAAGACTTGCTTTAATAGGATTTAACTTTAATAACAATGCAATCCTAAGCAGTGTCTTATTAACCGATTATGAGTTAAACACAACAACAGGAGAAATAGATATACCTAGTCTAATTCCTATCCAAAACCTCAACTATCCTGAAGGAGCAACACACGTAAGCTTAGAATCTGGATTCCTTAATTTAGACCTTTCCACCGATATAAAGGACCTACAATTAAGTCCAATTGTAAACCTACCAATCGATGCTACCAACACACCGGTAACATTAACACCAGCTGCTCCTGCCTCTGGTTCAGGTAATGAATTCTTCTTTTTAAAAGTAGCATTCTTTCAGGAGGTCAATGGTACTCAATACCCACTTAACAATGGTGCTTTCAACGCACTTCAGTTAATTGATGTATTGTAACCCATAGTGTGAAGTTAAAAAGCGGGTAGTTGCTACTCGCTTTTTTTTATAGTTAACATGCCAACCCTCATCGCGATACCAACACATGTAGTCGGTAAAACTCCATTCCTGCAACGGGCGTACCCGCGAAGTTTTGGGTGCGGTTCGCTGCAAGCGAAATGTTTACTGACAGTAAAGGACTTTTTGGTTCGTTTTTGGTCCCTCAAAAATGAACAACAAACAACAAGAAAACAGAAAACGAAATACCAATAAACAATAACCTAAGAAAAAGCATCCCAAGTAAGTTTCAACCCTTCCCTAACCGTGTAATGAGGACGGTAACCCAACAATTGCTCTGCCTTGGAAATATCAGCTAAAGAATCCCTAACATCCCCTTGGCGCTCAGGACCATAAACCGCTTCAACTGTAGAATGAGCAGCTTCCTTTAAAGTAGTCCAAAGATAATTAACACTAATACGTTCGCCACAAGCCACATTAAACACCTCATTCTTTACCGCTTCTGAAGCAAAAAAGCCTTTAACATTAGCTTGAACAGCATTATCTACATACGTAAAATCACGCGTTTGCTCCCCATCACCATTAATCTTAGGCGGTACACCATCCTTTAAAGCCTGCATAAACAATGGGATTACTGCTGCATAAGCACCATTAGGACTCTGCTTAGGCCCAAACACATTAAAATAACGTAACCCGATAACATCAGTACCATAAGTAGCTCCAAACACAGTAGCATATAACTCGTTCACATACTTAGTAACCGCATAAGGTGATAGCGGATTGCCAATAACAGCTTCTACCTTTGGCAAGTTCTTACTATCTCCATAAGTTGAACTCGAAGCAGCATATACCATGCGCTTAACAGTAGTACTCTCTTTTAACGCAATCATCATGTTTAAAAAACCGCTAATATTAACCGCATTGGTAGTAGCAGGATCATTAATTGACCGAGGCACCGAACCTAAAGCCGCCTGATGACTAACATAGTCAATGTCTTTCATCGCGTCCTTACAAGTTTGCAAGTCCCTAATATCTCCCTCTATAAGTTCAAAATTAGGATGCGACTGAAAAGCACTTAAGTTCTCTCTATACCCATTAGAAAAATTATCTAGTACCCTAACGGTTTTAGCATTGTATTTTAATAAATATTCCACAAGATTAGAGCCTATAAAGCCTGCACCTCCTGTAACTAAAAAAGAGAGTTGCGATAAATCTTGGGTATGATATGCGTTTTCGTACATGTTGTTTTATTGTTTACTGAATTGTTATGTTCTATGCTTATTGTCAGTCTAAGCTAAGCCTGTACTGAGCGTAGTCGAAGTGTCGAAGTTCCTTCAAGCGTCTCTCTCCTCACTCCTCACTTCTCTCCTCTCCCTTACAACCTTGCATCAACCAAGTCTCTTGGTAGTAAAGATTTTACATCAAACACCACACAGTGATCAGATTTCATAGACTTAACATCCAGCCCTAAAAAGTCTTTGTGAGATACAGCAAGCACAATACCATCATACTGCTGTTTGAGTAACGACGCATCACAAAGCAAATTGAGTCCGTACTCTTCATGCACTTCCTCAGCAGAAGCCCAAGGGTCATACACATCTACGGCTACATCATAAGTTTCAAATTCTCTTATAATATCAATAACTCGAGAGTTTCTAATATCTGGGCAATTTTCTTTAAAGGTAATACCCAGCACTAATACGTTAGCATCTTTAATACGCGCTCCCTTTTTAATCATCATCTTTACAGTTTCTTGGGCTACATAGCTACCCATACTGTCATTCATCTTTCGTCCTGCTAATATAATTTCTGGGTTATATCCAGTCTCAATAGCTTTTTGTGCTAAGTAGTATGGATCAACACCTATACAATGACCTCCAACTAAACCAGGTGTGAAATTAATAAAGTTCCATTTTGTTCCAGCAGCCTCTAGTACCGCTTTCGTGTCAATATCTAATAGTCTAAAAATCTTAGACAGCTCATTTACAAAAGCAATATTAATGTCACGTTGAGAATTCTCAATAACTTTAGCTGCTTCTGCCACTTTAATAGAAGGCGCCATATGGGTTCCTGCAGTAATAATACTCTTATAAAGGTCATCCACATATTTAGCAGTCTCTGCTGTAGAACCCGAAGTCACTTTAAGTATTTTAGTAACAGTATGTAGTTTATCACCAGGGTTAATTCGTTCAGGGGAATAACCCGCAAAGAAGTCTTTATTAAAGGTTAGTCCAGACTCTCGTTCTAATATAGGCACACAAATATCCTCAGTAACACCAGGATACACAGTAGACTCATAAATAACAACATCCTTAGGTTTTAATACTTTCCCTACAGTCTCACTGGCTTTAACAAGCGGTGTAAAAATAGGTTTATTGAGCTCATCTGTAGGCGTTGGCACAGTCACGATATATACATTAGCAGTCTCAAGGATTGAGGTGTCGTCGGTTACAAAGAGTCCAACACCTTTAGTTAAATCATCTGATAATACCGCTTTCAACTCATCACCTTCAACCTCTAAAGTACGGTCAACAGCCCCTTGTAATTCTTTTACTCGTTTTGGATTAATATCAAATCCTATTACTGGATATCGTTTTGCAAATTCTACTGCTAGTGGTAATCCTACATACCCTAACCCTATAACGGCAATCTTGTCTTGTGTATTCATTATCAGTTGGCTATCGATTTTAATATCATTGTCAAATCTAAACAAAAACTCCAATTCTCCACATATTTTTTGTTGATTTTCACTTTATCAGGCCAAATGACACTATCATTATAATATTGAGGGTCTGCTTGTTGACTCAACAAAACATCTTCGGCTTTATATTTTAAGGTTGCTGGACCAGTAATTCCAGGTTTTACACTTAAAACAATACGGTCATCACCTTCAAGACAATCAGCATACCCAACAACATCTGGTCGCGGACCCACAAAACTCATTTGCCCTAAAATAACATTAAACAGCTGTGGCAATTCATCTACTTTCGTTCGCCTTAATAGTTTACCAAGAGAAGAAGCATATACATCAAACTGTCCCAACTGGTGTGCACCTTGTTTTAGTGTACGCAGTTTATAAATTCTAAACAACCGTCCGTGTTGACCAACACGCACTTGAGAAAACAATCCCCATTGCTTGGTATCAATAGTCGCTAAAATTATCAGCAACAGAATAGGCAACAATAATACAGGGAGCAATAAAAGGCTAAGCGCCAAATCAAAACTTCGTTTTACAGCTAGTTGTCGAGTGCTAAGCAAAAGGCTAAATACGTTTTAGGAATTGTCTGAAACGCTTCCACATAGATTGTTTATCGTTTTCATGGTATGCATTACCATAAACACCATAACCATAGCCATAACCATAGCCATAGCCGTAGCCATACCCATAATTATGATTGGTTTTATGCTTGTAGAAGTTAAGCACAAAACTAATATTCTTTACTTCACCAGCTTTGTACTTGGCATTTATTAAAGAAAGCATTCCCTTTTTAGTATAATCTAAACGCACCATAAAAATAGACGCGTCAGCAAACTGCGCCAACTCCAAAGCATCAGTAACCAATCCTAAAGGTGGAGTATCTAGTACGATAATATCATAAGTTTCTCGTAACTGCGAAATTAATGAACGCATAGAATCACTCATCAACAATTCAGAAGGGTTTGGTGGCACTGGACCAGAAGGTATAATATCAAGGTTTTCTATATGTGTAGTGAATTTCACCTCCTCTAAAGCGCTTTCCTCTATTAAATAATTAACAACACCTTTATCATTAGTGATATTAAAGTCTCCAAATATCTTTGGTTTACGTAAATCTAGTCCAAGAAGAATGGTTTTCTTACCAGATAATGCATAAACCGTTGCCATGTTAATAGAGCAAAAGGTTTTTCCTTCACCACTAACAGAAGACGTGATCATTAAGGTGCGACCTTTATCTGAAACACCTTGTTTTTTATAGATAAATTGCAAACTAGACCGTATAGCTCTAAAGGACTCAGCTACTGCCGACTTAGGTTTTTCATAAACTACTAAATTGTTTTTGTAGTTATACTTCCCAACCAATCCAAGTATAGGAATATTAGACAATTGCTCTACCTCATCCGAACCGTGTATGGTATGATCTAATAAGTAAATAATGAAGATTAAAAACATTGGCGTAAAAAAACCAATCATCAGCGCCATCATATAATTAAGGGACTTATTAGGTCCTATTGGAGGGTTACCAATATCCTTAGCCTCATCAATAACAGAAATATCCGAAACATTGGCAGCTTTTACAATAGCCGCTTCACTGCGTTTATCAAGATAGACGTCGTAGGCTTCCTGACTTATATTCATCTTACGCTCTATCTTAAGGTACTCCTGTTGCTCTTCTGGCAATTCACTGAGTTCAGCTTCAAACTTAGCAATCTTGTTATTTATAGAAGATAAATAAATCCCTATAGTGGTTCGGGTGGCGTCAATAGTTTCAAGTAACACATTCTTCTCTGCATTGATTTGACGATCTAAATCTTTAAATAGAATATTACCTTCTTTAGTAGTGTACTCTAAGCTCTGACGCTCTATAGCCAATGCTGTAATCTTACCAACACTGCTTAATATATTGCCTTCTTGTATCCCTACTGAAGTAGGTGCTGCAATATTGGTATAGTCTGTTTTGGTTCGTAGATAAGTCTCTAAAGAATTTAGGTAATCTAACTTAGACTGCTCAGTCTCTTTTTGAACATCAAGCTGACGCAATTTCCCTGAAAGCTCAGTCATTTCCTCATTGACGTCAAACACCTTGTTTTGTTTTCTGAAAGCATTCATCTCATCAGTAACATCCTTAAGATTATCATTAACAGCATTCAAACTACTGTCAATAAACTTAATGGTATTAGTGGCGTAAAGGTTTTTGCGCTCCAATTCTGTCTTGCTTAGTATGGCTGTAGTAGCATTTAAGTAATCAACAATCTTAGCTTTATTGGTTCCTGCCATTGTTAAGCTTAACACCGAAGAAGACCTAGAATACGGATTGATTTTTACAGCACGTTGGTAACTATATACAACACCATCAAAATTAAGGAATTGAACAAAAAACTCGGTATTAGGAATAATACGTTTCCCTGCCCTAGAAGTAATAACTCCATTTAAAAAAGGCAGTTTTATAGAATCGCCAAATCTAAACGTTTGAGAAAAAGCACCTAAAGGCACTGTGACATTGTACTTGGCTTTATCGGCATATCGCTGAACGGATTTTTGTTCAGAAGTAAAATCAGCAAATACTTCAAACTGTTCGTTATCTAAAAAACGAATCCCTATGGGTTGACTTAATAATTGCCCTTGGGTTTTATCAATAGAAAATTTAAAAGGCGCAGCAGTGTAGACATCTACCTTACGATACTTACCCTCTACCAAATACCGCATGTAGTATTGAAGTGAATCTACAACCAATTCATTATGGCGTCGGGTATTAATTGACGTCATAATTTTACCAACCTTCCCAGAAACACCTCCCCAGTTAAAGGAAATACTGGTATTGGCAGTAAAAAAAGGGTTCTGATCACTCTCAACCGAAATCAAAGACCCTAGTTGATAGACATTTTCCTTTCTGACATTAATTAAATAAGCCACTACTAAAGCCACACCAATACTCAACAATACTAGCTTCCACAAGTTTAAGGCTTTAAACAAAAAGCCTTTAAAATCAAAGGTACTCCCTCTTGGTTCAGATGAATCAATATCAAAATGGTCTTGGTTCATACCTTTAAATACGATTAATTAATAAAATGGTAGTTGTAACAACAGATAAAACTGTAATAACTGATGTTAAGTTTTCTCTTAAGGTCGTTCCTGTTCCCCATGATTTTTGCTTCAATGGCTTAATATAAATTATATCATTGGGTTGAACATAATAATAAGGAGACTGCATCACATTAATATCAGTAAGATCTACATGATGAATTTGTTGGCCTTGTGGATATTGTCGGATAATTAACACATCCTTTTTGTTCCCTGTTACAGGAATCTCTCCACTATTAGCAACAGCCTCAAAAATATTTACTCGGTCTTGAAAAAGAGTATTAGTCCCAGGGTTAGCTATTTCTCCCATTGTAGTATAACGCAGACCTGCAAGTTTTACTGTTACAAACAAATTAGCTGTTTTCTTAAACTGTTCTTCTAGAAGTTTTGTTTCAATAATATCTTGTATCTCTTTGGTAGTATAACCTAAGACATTAATCTCTCCAAGCGATGGTATATTAATATTACCATGGTCATCAACAGTAAACCCATCAAAATAAGCGCGTTCAGAACTACTCGCATTTAGATTCTCATCTCCAGCAGGATTTAATATAGAAACTGATTCTTGGTCCAAGGCCTTAACCCGAATACTTAATATATCATTGATTTGTACTCTGTAAGGCTTATGCTGCTCAGTCATGAGCTGTAAAGAATCAAGAGCTTGTTCTTTAGTTTGTAAATACAGTGTATCTTTATGTGGAATACAAGAGGTAAAACCAATTGCCATGAGTAACACTAGCAGTAAACATCTATTCATAGTTGCGTAACTTGTTGCCTCACAAATATAATCCATCAACAGGAATATCAAAACTATTCCTTCTTTTTTTAAGGATTATCCCGTTATTTGCAAAAAAATGACTTTTGAATTACTTAACCGTTGAACATATCTCAAAATCTTATGGAGTACTGGAACTCTTCAGTGACATTTCTTTTAGTATCCATAAAGATCAAAAAATAGCTTTCGTTGCTAAAAATGGCAGCGGAAAAACCTCAATCCTCAATATCATCTCAGGGGCAGATAGCCCTGATTCGGGTCAGGTGATTATGCGTAATGGGTTACGGGTTTCCTTCTTGTCGCAAACCCCAAACTTTGGGGACAGCAAAACTATTGAAGAGGCCATTTTTAATGCAGACCTACCCATACTCAACATCATATCCAATTATGAAAAGGCCTTACAAAACCCTGAGGACACTGAAGCCTACCAAAAAGCCTTTGAACAAATGGACATCCATAATGCCTGGGAGTTTGATGTGCAGTACAAGCAAATTCTGTTTCAGTTAAAGCTAGAAGATATCCATCAAAGCATCAGTACACTATCTGGTGGTCAAAAAAAGCGTTTAGCACTAGCAAAAGTACTTATCAACACACCTGATTTACTTATTCTAGATGAGCCAACCAACCACTTAGACCTTGAAATGATTGAGTGGCTAGAGCAGTATTTTGCAAAAGCGCAAATGACACTATTTATGGTCACACACGACCGCTACTTTTTGGAGCGCGTTTGTAATGAAATTATTGAACTAGATCATGGCAAACTGTACACCTATAAAGGTAACTACTCCTACTATTTAGAACAAAAAGAAGCTCGAATTGCTTCTGAAGAAGTTGAAACAGGAAAAGCCAAACAGCAATACAAAAAGGAATTAGAATGGATGCGCAGACAACCTAAAGCGCGTACCACGAAGTCAAAATCTAGAATTGACGACTTCTTCGATATAAAGTCTAAAGCGCACCAACGCCGAAAAGACCACCAAGTACAGTTGGAACTCAACATGGAACGTCTTGGAAGTAAGATTGTGGAACTACACAAAGTCTCAAAAGCCTATGAAAACAAAACTATTCTTAACGGCTTTGACTATGTCTTTAAAAAAGGCGAACGTGTAGGTATTATTGGAAAAAATGGTACCGGAAAATCCACATTCCTTAACATGCTAACCAAAACCATAGCTCCCGACTCAGGTAAAGTAGTTGTTGGTGACACCGTAAAGTTTGGGTATTACACGCAATCAGGAATCAAAATAAAACCTGAACAAAAAGTCATTGATGTTATTAGGGAATTTGGTGAGTACATCCCATTAAAAAAAGGACGTCAAATTAGTGCACAGCAACTCTTGGAGCGTTTTCTATTTGATAGAAAGAAGCAATACGACTTTGTTGAAAAACTTAGTGGTGGTGAACAAAAGCGTCTGTACTTATGTACTGTACTTATTCAAAATCCTAATTTTTTAATTCTGGATGAGCCAACTAACGACTTGGATATTGTAACTTTAAATGTGTTGGAAGACTTTTTGCTTGACTTTCCAGGATGTTTAATTGTGGTTTCTCACGACCGTTACTTTATGGATAAAATTGTAGACCACCTTTTTGTGTTTAATGGCGATGGTACCATTACTGATTTTCCAGGAAATTATACCGATTATAGGGTTTATGAAAGCTCTACTCCTCCTGAAACTTCGCCTAAGGAAACTACTAAAGTTACAGAAAGCCAAAGGCAAAACGAAGCACAAAAACTCTCATACAACGAGCAAAAAGAACTCAAAAACCTTGAAAGTAAGATTCGTTCTTTAGAACTTGATAAAAAAGCACTTGAAGCTAAGTTTAACGACACAAGTTTATCTCAAGATAAAATCAATGCGTTATCGCAATCACTTCAAGACATTATTGACGAGATTGCCACCAAAGAAAGCAGGTGGTTTGAACTCTCAGAAAAACTAGAATCCTAAGACGCAAAACTCGTATGCATCAAGTGATTCAATATATAAAATTCTTATTTAAATCCACCAACCAACATGGTGTACACTCGCCTTTTGTATTTGACTTGGTTACTAAATGTTTTTACGACACTACTAACTATCCTGACTACGAAAAGCTTAAATCCTACAGACAAAGTCTACTGAGAAATGACAGTTTAGTTTCCATAACCGATTTAGGTTCTGGATCTAAACGCACAACATCTAATACTCGACAACTATGTGCCATTGCAAAAACATCTGGCACTACTTACAAACGTGCTAAACTGCTTTATAGATTATCACATTATTTTAAATTTAAGTCTATACTCGAACTTGGAACATCGGTTGGCATAGCAACTCATGCATTACATCTTGGAAATCCTAATGCAACACTTACAAGTATTGAAGGTTGCCCTAACCTAGCGCTACTTTCAAAAACAAGATTTACCAACCAACCAAATATTACTATCATTACTGGAGCATTCGACGAGCAGATTCCGCTTTTAAAAACTTCAAACTACGATTGTATTTTCTTTGACGGCAACCATACTAAAGATGCAACATTGCACTATTTTGAAGCCTTACTACCAAAAGCTACAAACGATACTGTCTTTATTTTTGATGACATTTATTGGTCTAAAGGTATGACTGAAGCTTGGGAAACTATAAAGCAACATCCTAAAGTCACAGTAACTGTTGACACCTTTTTTTGGGGCTTTGTGTTTTTTAGAAAAGAGCAAGCCAAAGAACATTTTACCATAAGACTGTAACAAGATTGTTGTTTTAGCGTCATATTAATCGCAAATATGTATCTTGCATAGCAACTATAGTTCAACTAAAAAAGTGATAATGGGTAACGTTATAGAAATACGTGATATTGTTAGAGATTTTCAATTAGGTCAGGAAACTGTACATGTTCTTAAAGGCATTGACTTAGACATTGAACGCGGAGATTATGTCGCTATAATGGGACCTTCTGGATCAGGAAAATCTACGCTTATGAACTTATTAGGCTGTTTAGACACACCAACATCAGGTTCTTACAACCTTAATGGAAAAGATGTAAGCAAAATGAGTGATGACGAACTTGCTGATATTAGAAACAAAGAAATTGGCTTTGTCTTTCAAACCTTTAACCTCTTACCACGTACCACAGCATTAGACAATGTAGCATTACCTATGGTGTATGCTGGTGCTTCTAAAAAAGAACGTGTTGCAAGAGCCGAAGAAGTACTAAACGATGTAGGTCTTGCTGACCGAATGGACCACAGACCTAATCAGCTTTCTGGTGGTCAACGTCAACGTGTTGCTGTAGGTAGAGCTTTGGTTAACAAGCCTTCTATAATACTTGCTGATGAGCCAACAGGTAATCTAGATTCTAAAACCGGATACGAAATCATGAATCTTTTTGATGAGATACACAAAGCAGGAAACACCGTTATAATGGTTACTCACGAAGAAGATATAGCTGCTCATGCAAAACGCGTTATTCGTTTACGTGATGGTATCATTGAAAGTGATACTAGAAACTAATTGTCATGCTTTGGATACTTTTAATTTTAGTTGGTGCTTTTATTCTTGTTAAAACTATTTTCACAAACAATCAACGCTTAAGGGAACGTCGTAATAAAGACACTATGTTTAATAAACGTCGGTTTAGACGTTAAAACATCCTTTACAATTTTCCAATAGAACTTTTAAATCTTACCTTGCATTTGCAAATTCCAAGATTCGGTTTAGCACACCTACCTCTTGTAATTCAGTAAACCCTGAAAGTTTAAAATATGAAAGTATACACAAAAACCGGAGACAAAGGCACAACAGCTCTGTTTGGTGGTACACGAGTACCAAAACACCATATAAGAATTGAAAGCTATGGCACTGTTGATGAGTTAAACTCCTACATTGGTCTGCTTAGAGATCAAGACATCAATACCCACTACAAAAACGTATTAATAGAAATACAAGATCGCTTATTTACTGTTGGCGCTATTTTGGCTACCGACCCTGAGAAGGCTATTTTAAAAAACGGAAAGTCTCGATTAAATATTCCTAAAATTTCTGAAGAAGATATTACTACTCTAGAGCAAGAAATGGACACCATGGATGCTGCGTTACCACAAATGACACACTTTGTATTACCAGGAGGCCACCAAACCGTGTCATTCTGTCACATTGCGCGCTGTGTATGCCGTAGAGCCGAACGTTTGGCGTCAGCACTTAATGACTTAGAACCTTTTCAATCGGAAACTTTAATGTATTTAAACCGCTTATCTGACTACCTTTTTGTGTTGGCACGAAAGTTGACTTATGACTTGCAAGCCGAAGAAGTAAAATGGATTCCGAAAAAAGAATCGTAACATTTTTTGGGTATTTAAAAAACTTTGCTTTATTGATACTATCAAGTTCAAGAATTAGCAAATAGTTATACGCTCTTTGATTAATGACAATGTGCTATTTAAACTGTAAAAAAAGCACTACAAAACACTTTGTAACGTACTCAGTTTAAACAAAACATTAAATAATTCATTTTTTTCTTGACTTTTTGAACTAAAAATTTATTTTTGCAAAAAATTAAAACGCATAAGAAATGTATTGGACACTAGAACTAGCATCTTATTTAAGTGATGCACCTTGGCCAGCAACTAAAGACGAATTAATAGATTACGCCATCCGTACAGGAGCGCCTCTGGAAGTAGTTGAAAACTTGCAGGCTATTGAGGATGAAGGTGATTCTTATGATTCTATTGAAGAAATCTGGTCAGACTATCCTACGGATGAGGACTACCTCTGGAACGAGGACGAATATTAAACAAAATCAAAAAGAATAGTTAAAAAGTCTCATAATGAGACTTTTTTTGTGGACTATCCTTTTAAAAAACATAACACAAACCCTATCTTTGTAAGCCTTACTAAAGCAAACCAAAGATTACAATAACAACTTAAGACCGTATTACTTCGGTCTCATAAAAAATAGACTACATATGAGTTTTTTAGATTCAGTTTTAAAAGTATTTGTAGGTGATAAATCTAAACAAGATGTAAAATCCATTACACCAATTGTTGATAAGATTAAAACCTTTGCAAGTGCTCTTGAACAATTATCACACGATGAATTAAGAGCCAAAACCGATGCTTTTAAAGCTAAAATAGCAGAAGCGAGACAACCACTTCTAGAAAAAAAGGAACAACTCCTTAAACAAGCCGAAACTACTGAAGATATTGACGAGAGAGAAGATATCTACGTTGAAGCCGATAAAATAGAAGACGACATCTACCAAGTTACCGAAGATGTACTTAACGACATACTACCAGAAGCCTTTGCTGTAGTTAAGGAAACCGCTAAGCGTTTTGTAAGCAATACTGAAATTACAGTAACTGCAAGTACGTTTGACAGAGAACTTTCAGGAAGTAAAGAATACATTACTTTAGAAGACGATAAAGCGGTCTGGTCAAACTCTTGGGATGCTGCTGGTAAAGCCATCACTTGGGATATGGTACATTACGATGTACAGCTTATTGGTGGTGTCGCAATGCACCAAGGTAAAATTGCCGAAATGCAAACTGGTGAAGGTAAAACTCTTGTTGCAACCCTACCTGTTTACCTTAACGCATTAGCAGGAAAAGGTGTTCATCTAGTTACTGTAAACGACTATCTAGCAAAACGTGACAGTGCGTGGATGGCTCCAATTTTTGAGTTCCATGGTTTAAGTGTTGACTGTATAGACTATCACCAACCTAACTCAGCTGCTCGTAAAAAAGCTTACATGGCAGACATTACTTATGGTACAAACAACGAGTTTGGTTTTGATTACCTAAGAGATAATATGGCACACTCACCAGACGACTTGGTACAGCGTCCGCATCACTACGCTATTGTGGATGAGGTGGATTCGGTATTGGTTGATGATGCACGTACACCTTTAATTATTTCTGGTCCAATTCCGCAAGGAGACAGACATGAGTTTACTGAGTTAAAACCAAAAGTTGATAATATTGCTGGTGTACAACGTAAAATGCTAACTGGTGTGCTTGCCGAAGCAAAAAAATTAATTGCCGAAGGCGACACTAAAGAAGGTGGCTTTTTATTGCTGAGAGTGTACAGAGGTATGCCAAAAAACAAAGCATTAATTAAGTTTTTAAGTGAAGAAGGTATCAAACAACTCCTTCAAAAAACTGAAAACTACTACATGCAGGATAACAATAGAGAAATGCCTAAAATTGATGCTGAGCTTTACTATGTTATCGATGAAAAAAACAATCAGGTTGAATTAACTGATAAAGGTGTTGAATTCCTCTCAGGTGAAGATGATCCAAACTTTTTTGTGATGCCTGAAATAGGTGTTGAAATTGCTAAAATTGAAGCCCAAGGTCTTTCAAAAGAAGAAGAAGCTGAAGCTAAAGAAGATCTCTTTAGAGATTTTGGTGTAAAATCTGAACGTATCCATACCCTTAACCAATTGCTTAAAGCGTACGCTTTGTTTGAAAAAGACATTCAATATGTTGTTATGGACAACAAAGTAATGATTGTTGATGAGCAAACAGGTCGTATTATGGATGGTCGTCGTTATAGCGACGGACTTCACCAAGCTATTGAAGCCAAAGAAAATGTAAAGATTGAAGATGCTACTCAAACTTTTGCAACGGTTACACTTCAAAATTACTTTAGAATGTACCGCAAACTTTCTGGTATGACAGGTACTGCTGTTACCGAAGCTGGTGAGTTTTGGGAAATCTATAAATTGGATGTGGTTGAAATCCCAACCAACAAACCTATCGCAAGAGATGATAGAGAAGATTTGGTTTACAAAACCAAACGTGAAAAATACAATGCTGTAATTGATGAAGTTACTGCCTTATCGCAAGCTGGTCGTCCAGTTCTAATTGGTACCACATCAGTAGAAATTAGTGAGCTTTTAGGAAAAATGTTATCCATTAGAAAAGTACCTCACAATGTCCTGAATGCAAAATTACATAAAAAGGAAGCTGATATTGTTGCTGAAGCTGGTAAAGCAGGACAAGTAACCATTGCCACCAATATGGCTGGTCGTGGTACTGACATTAAGTTAAGCGAAGACGTAAAAGCTGCTGGTGGATTAGCTATTGTTGGTACTGAGCGTCATGACTCGCGTCGTGTAGACAGACAGTTACGTGGTCGTGCAGGTCGACAAGGAGATCCAGGAAGTTCGCAATTTTACGTGTCTCTTGAAGACAACTTAATGCGCTTATTTGGTAGTGAGCGTATTGCGAAAATGATGGATAGAATGGGATTACAAGAAGGTGAAGTAATTCAGCATTCTATGATTTCAAAATCTATTGAGCGTGCTCAGAAAAAAGTAGAAGAAAACAACTTTGGTGTTCGTAAACGTTTATTAGAATATGATGACGTAATGAATGCACAACGTGAAGTGGTTTACAAACGTCGTCACCACGCATTATTTGGTGAGCGCTTAAGAGTGGATTTGGCAAACATGATTTACGATACTTCAGAAGGTATTGCACAAACCAACAAAGACGCCAACGACTTTAAAAACTTCGAGTTTGAGCTTATTAGATACTTCTCAATGAGTTCGCCAATTACTGAAGCAGAGTTTTCTAAACTTTCAACTCAAGACATTGCAGGAAAAATCTATAAAGCGGCATTTGAACATTATCGTGAAAAAATGGAGCGTAATGCAGAAATTGCATTCCCTGTAATTAAAAATGTATACGAAAACCAACGTGATAAATTTAAGCGTATCGTTGTTCCTTTTACTGATGGTGTAAAGAATTTACAAGTAGTTACCGATTTAGAAAAAGCTTACGAAACCAACGGTAAGCAACTTATCAACGATTTTGAAAAGAATATTACTTTGGCTATTGTTGATGATTCTTGGAAAACGCACTTACGTAAAATGGATGAGCTTAAACAGTCTGTACAATTAGCTGTTCATGAGCAAAAAGATCCTTTATTAATCTATAAGTTTGAAGCTTTTGAATTGTTTAAACAAATGCTAGACCAAGTTAATAAGGATGTGATTTCATTCTTGTTTAAAGGTGAATTACCTACAGAAACGCAAAACACCATTCAGGAAGCTAGAGCTAGAAGAAAAGAAAATCTTGAAACTTCTAAAGAAGAAATTCCAAATATGGATGAGCGTTCTGCGCAAAACAGAGCTGCAGGTAACACACAACGTCAACCAGAAGTTGTAGAAACTATTGTTCGTGATAAACCAAAAATTGGTCGTAACGATAAAGTCACCATAAAACACGTTATGAGTGGTGAAAACAAAACCGTAAAATACAAACAAGCAGAACCCTTAATCGCTAAAGGCGAATGGGTTTTGATTGAAGAGTAAAACCTGATAAATAGTTTATTATAGTCCTGATGCATTCATGTGTCAGGACTTTTTATTTGTATAAATATAGTATAAGGGATTGCCTATTTACTAGTAATCAAAACCACGGTTTTTGAGTATTTTTATCACCAAATAAAACTTGAAAATGCAGATTAAAACCATAACAACTTCTCTACTCTTTTGTATCGCCTTATCAATAATCAGTTGTAAAGAAGCTACAACAACAGCTTTAAACACTAGTAACACATTAAAACACAAAGCTGTTTTAGAATACCAAATACAATCAAAATTAGGAGAAGGCTCGTTTTGGAACTACAACACTCAAGAACTCTATTGGGTAGATATTCAAGGTAAAACATTACATATTTACAACCCTAAAACTAAGAGCAATAAAAGCATAACTGTACCTTCTATGATTGGTACTGTAGTTCCTTCAACTCAAAGTAACAAAGCTATTGTTGCATTGCAAGATGGAATTTACAGTATTGACACGAACACAGGAGATTTACAATTACTTTCAGATGTAGAGCAAGCTATAACTACCAATCGTTTTAATGATGGAAAATGCGACCCAAGTGGTCGATTTTGGGTAGGTTCTATTGCCTTTGATGAAACTCCACACGCTGCAAAACTATATATGTTGGACAACAACCAAAATGCCATTTTAAAAAAAGATAGTGTCACTATATCCAACGGAATTGTTTGGACCAAAGACAAAACCACTATGTATTATATCGATACGCCAACAAGCGAAATAAAGGCTTACGATTATAATGATGCTACAGGAGCTATATCAAATGAACGTGTTGCAGTAAAAGTGAGTGATACACTTGGTTATCCTGACGGAATGACCATTGATGAACACGATAACCTTTGGGTTGGTTTATGGAACGGAAGTGCTGTTGGATGCTTCAACCCTAAAACTGGTAATTTGATTACAAAAATTGAAGTTCCTGCGCTTAATGTAACCTCTTGTGCCTTTGGTGGTAAAAACCTAGACACGCTTTACATTACCACAGCAACCAAAGATATGGATACTGAACAACTAAAACAGTTTCCATTAGCTGGTTCAGTATTTAAAGCTGTTCCTGAAGTAAAAGGTGTTAAAGGACATTTCTATAAAGAGTAACGCTTTGATAATTTGTTTTTTAAAAAAAATAAACGATATTCGTTCCGCTAAATAATCATTTTTTTTAAAGACAATAACTCTAACCAAATCAAAACCATGAAAAAAACTGCCTCTATTTTAATGATGCTATTAAGCATCACGATATCATTTGCTCAAACAGAACTTACTGATGATGACGCTGAAGCAAAGCTTCTTGTTAATAACGATAGATTAATTGTACTAGACTTTTATGCTACTTGGTGTGGACCATGTAAGCGTATGGAACCTATCATTAAAGAGTTAGAAGCAAAATATAAAGATAAAGTTGACTTTTATAAAGTTGATGTTGATAAAAACAAAGTAGATGATGCGTTAAATGTTACAGCAATGCCTACGTATTTTTTCCTTAAAAACAGCTCTAATTTAGAAGTTGTTGAAGGCGCAATGAGTAAAGCTGAAATGGAAGACTTGATTCTAAAACATATGGGTGGCGCTGTTGCTTCTAGTTCATCAAACACTATTGATCTTGACGACTTTAGTCAATCCAATATTGACAAGTATTGGAACTCCTCTAACAGCTTAAACAGTTTAGCTTGGAATGCCTACGAAAATTATAGTGACATCAAAATTCTATTAAAAGCTATTAAAGCTGTAGAACGTTCTATTGAACTAGACCGAAATTCCCATAATACTGATACATACGCTGCGTTGTTATACAAAACTGGAAATTACACCAAAGCTTTAAAAATGGCAAAGGAATCTATTGACATTGCTAAATCAAGTGGAGAAAACTATCAAATAACTACTGAACTTATTGAAAAAATTATTGATGAGATGTAAAGCTTAAAGGCTATTCATTAAACATATAACCTATCAAAAGCTTGACTTTTTTTTTATAAAAACAGTTGAGCTTTTTTGTTATTGATATTCGTTATTGAAAGAATTTATATCTTTATTATTGTGCAACATATTGAAAAACCTTTCTGAAATTAAATGAATATTGACAAAATAATTTATGTTCTATTGTTTATTCCATTTTTATGGATTCTGATTTTTGACCAACAGAAACTGAAAAAAAGAACTGTGTTTATTAAATATTTACTAATCTCAATTGGAATTTTGATGATTGGAATTTTATATCAAAATCATTCTGAAACTGAAAATAGATTTCTTGTTTATATTGGTTCTCAAATGACATTAATATTTTTGATTTTATTTAAAATAATTAGAATTCCATACTTTATGATTTTTAAACGCGAACCTGAATTTAATGCTTACGGTGGAAAGTGGATTGATAAAATAATTACGTTGATAATCACTATTGGAACTGTAGCTTTACCTCTTTTGATTGACAGTATGATATTCAAAAAAGTAACTGAATAAAAACTACTGGCAACAACGTGTATAGTTTATTGCTTCTGAATTTCCTATCGGAAATTAAAAACCCCTTATTTATAAGGGGTTTAAGTTAAAAAGGCAACAATAAGGCAACAAATATTTGATTATAAGAACTAACCAAAGGAAAGAAATAATAGATAAAATTAGGAACTTATTAAACGATAAAAATAAAACCGTTCGTGTAGAACGGTTTTATTATTTAAACATCAACCGTTAATTAGCTGTTCCAGAGCCTAAATAAACGCTGTTTGACACGATACTACCATCTGCTGTAGTAAATGCCATAAAAAGCTCAACAGTATCTCCTGCATAGGTACTTGGAATTGTAATGATTTGAGATCCTACAGTTCTATCAGCACCATCAAGAATATACATTGATTCTTTTTTACTTGGATTGTAAACTAAAATCATTGCTTTATCGGTTGCATTTGCATTACCTTCAGCAGAGTTATCATCCCAAGTAAATTCTACTTGTCCCGCAGTTGCTAAATCTGTTGCAGGGTTCAATGCTCCTGATAGATTACCTCTACTTAATAAAGCTAAAGAATAATCAACAGTAAAGTTTGGTGCAGCTCCTGTAATAGCATTATTCAATACATAAGACATTGCTGCATTAAACTCTGTTTTTTGCACCGCATAAGATTTATACCCTTTCTTGATAAAACCTAAATTCGGTTGAAGATACTCCAAAGTAACAGTAAACTTGTTTCTTTGGTTAACTTGTCCTTCTGTTCGTGGATTTGCCACATTTGAAGGCTTAATTCTCAAATAGTCAATACCTTTCCAAGAAGCACCGACTACGTTTCCTACTTTTCCTGATACACCGCCCAGGATTCCTTGTGAAATAACACCCATTGTATATAAAAATTAAAATTACTACTTGTTCGGAGTTGGTACGGACTTGGTATAGCCTTTCACCAACACAAGTAATATATGGCAAATACTATGCTAATAGATTGATTTGGTTTTTGTTGCCCTTTGTTGCCCGATTTTGCTTTTTAGAAAATAGATTTTGTATATATGACACTTTTAAATCTGCCATTTTTGAAATGACTTTTTGTAATTCTGCTTCTTTTTGGCTAATAGCTGACACAATACTAATATGCTTCTGCAACTCTTTAGATTCATTTAGTAATGAAGTGTAGCTATATTTAAGCGTGTTTCTGCAATCATTTATTGAAATAAACGGAATTACACTACCTTTTAAATAATACGCATAGAAACCGCCTATTTGTAGCATCATTGATAAATGATAAAGGGTGTGTTTTTCTTCTTCGGTTGGTACAGTTACCACAAAGCAATTAGGACAGGGATTTATTAAAGGCTTTCCGCTGTTTTGCCCTTTGTTCAGGATAAAAAAATGAGGTTGCGAATAGGTTCTTCCGATTTGGTGTGTTTTCAGTTCAAAAGTTGACATAGCTATCCAATTTAAAATTGCTTCGCTACGCTTCGCACCATTAATTTTTTAAAAGAAAAACAATAAAAAAAGAAAGCCGTATGTTCTTGTGGCGTGGATAAGGCTGTCAAGGTTTTTGGAAAAAATACTACCCTCTTTTTTAAATAATATTGGGGTGGAGATTTTTTTCAAAACCCGTAGGGCGTGACCTTTATAGCCTTGCGCGTTGGCTGTGGTAGCCACATATATTTGCTACCTTTTTTTATGTATTTTTTGTTGTTCTAAAACATCTAATATGTCTTCTTTTTTATAAAAAATTCTGTTGCCCATACGAATTGGATTTAAAATGCCGTGTTTATTCCAGGAATGTATTGTTACTAAACTTATCTTTAAATAATCGGATACTTCTTGTCTTGTTAGGATTTCATCATTTTGTTTTTTAGATAATTCTTTAAGGTAGTTTTCAATTTTAAACATTAGTTTATCTGCTACCGCATCTGCTAATTCATCTGCTGTAACTTCTGTGATTTGAATTGTTTTTGTAATCATCTTGTTTTCTTTTTAGTTAATTGATTTCCACTTTTTGGGGCATAAACTCTTAAAAAAATAGGTTATTACCAATTTGAGCGTTGGATGAAGCGTTTGTATGGGTAGCGTTTTAAATAGTTGTTTGATAAAACAGCATTTAAACAAGCTACTTATACAGGACATTTAGGCAATAGCTTTTTGTTTTTTTGAGGAACGAGAAAAAGCAATATGCTATGGCTTATTACTACATTTTATGAACCTATTTTTTTATAACCGCTGACTTGGGTGGTGGGGAAAAGTGGTCTTTTATATTTGTTAACGAAATGAAACAAACAAAGACTTGAGGTAAGGAATACTTGGACTTAACGATGGTTTTGTGCAGCTTGAATGAGATAACGAATATGCTTCATTTTAATCTAAAATTTCAAATGGTTATTGTTTCAATTTAGTTCGGATTTTTATTAAAAGTTCGGATGTGAGCGTGGGAAAAGCGGCTATTTTACATAATGGCGTTATAACTACAGCTTTGGTGATGCGGTGGGTGTAGCGGCTGCTATTATAACTACCCGTTATGTAAACATAGCTTGGGGTGGTTTTTGGTGTGCGCGTTGGGAACAGCTCTTTGCTTTTTTATTGTACCACTTTTTAAAATATACCCGCAAATAAAATAAGCAATGTGCTGTGTGAGGGTTGGCAACCAAAAACTACAAGTGCGGTGGATAGCGGAACAAAACAAAAGACAGAGGATTTTGAGGTACGAAAAAACTGGGTTTTGTTTTGTGGGGACAATTACCAACTCATTCGTTGTAATCTAACTGCATTTAAAATTGCTAATAATGCTACTCCTACATCTGCAAAAACTGCTTCCCACATTGTAGCTAAACCACCTGCTCCTAAAATTAAGACAATGACTTTAACACCAAAAGCTAAAATGATATTCTGCCAAACAATTTTTCGTGTGGAACGACTTATTTTAATGGCTCTAACTACTTTTGAAGGTTGGTCGGTTTGAATGATAACGTCTGCTGTTTCAATAGCTACATCACTACCCAAACCACCCATTGCAATTCCAACGTTACTTGCTGCTAAAACAGGCGCATCGTTTATACCATCCCCTATAAATGCTACTTTATTTTCAGGATTCTTTTTTAATATTTCAACTTCGTTTAACTTATCTTCTGGAAGTAAATCACCTTTTGCATTTTCGATGTTCAACTCTTTAGCGACTTGTTGAGTAATGGAATCTTTGTCACCGGAAAGCATCATAATATTTTTGATACCAACTTTTTGTAATTTGACAATTGTTTCTTTGGCATCTTCTTTTAATTCGTCTGCTATTACCACATAACCAGCAAACTTGTTATCTATTGCAACTAATACAATAGATTCTACAATATTTTCCGTTTCCGCTGGGACTTCTATATTATTAGTAATCATTAATGCTTTATTACCTACTAAAACTGTTTTACTATTTACAATTCCTTTTAATCCTTTACCTGCAATTTCAGAAACGTCTTGAGCTTCAAAATCTTCTCCTTCTGATTTATACTCTAAAATTGCTTTAGCAATTGGATGCGTGGATTGTTCTTCCATCGCCATTAAATATTGCATAAATTCGGTTTCTTTCCAATCAATTGCTTTTACTTCTTTGATTTTAAAAACACCTTTAGTTACGGTTCCTGTTTTGTCCATTACCAAAGTATTTATCTTGGTCATTGCATCTAAAAATGAAGCACCTTTAAATAATATTCCATTTTTTGAAGCTGCTCCCAATCCACCGAAATATCCTAATGGAATTGAAATCACTAACGCACAAGGACAAGATATTACCAAGAATATTAATGCTCTGTATAACCAATCTCTAAATATATAATCATCTACAAAAAAGTAAGGTATAAAAGTAACACCAATAGCCAAGAACACTACAATTGGTGTGTAGATACGAGCAAACTGTCTGATGAATAATTCTGTTTTAGACTTACGAGCTGTAGCATTTTGAACCAAGTCTAATATTCTCGCAATAGAACTATCTTCAAACTTGTTGGTTACCTCAACTTCAATAACACTTTCTAAATTGATACTACCTGCGTAAACCTTTGCTTCTTTTTGAATGGAATCTGGTTTGCTTTCTCCTGTTAACGCAGCTGTATTTAAAGATGCTTTTTCGGATAATAAAATGCCATCCAATGGAATTTTTTCACCTACACGAATTTGAATTTTCTCTCCAATATTGACAACTTCAGGCGAAACACTTTTATAATCTCCCTCACGAAATACATTGGCTTCTTTAGGTCTAACATCTAATAATGCTTTTATATTTCCTTTTGCACGATTTACAGCAGCACTTTGAAATAATTCGCCTACTGCATAAAATAGCATTACTGCAACACCTTCGGGATATTCACCAATTATAAACGCACCAATTGTGGCAATAGACATTAAAAAGAACTCGGTAAAAACATCGCCTTTTATAAGATTTTTCCATCCTTCTTTTACCACAGGAAAACCAACAGGAATATAGGCTACCACATACCAAAGAATACGAATCCATCCAGAAAAATGAGGAAATGCTTCAAAATAATCTACAGCAATACCAACTATTAACATTACGAAACTGAAAATAGCTGGTAAATAGGTGTTTAAATTTGAAACACTTTTAGGATTGCTATGATTGTGACCATCATCGTGAGAATGTTGTTCTTCTGAATTTGGTTTTAAATCTCTTAAATTGACTTTCTTTTTTTTCATTTAGTTTTGTTTTAGCAACAACTTTTGTTTTGTTGAATTGGTGGACAAGGAACTGTACCATAAGAACAATACACACAACAATCACCTTCGTTTGGTTTTAGTACCGTTTTACAATTCTCGCACTCGTAAAAGAATTGACAAGCATTTGTTGGCATATCTTCTTCTTTTTTATGTCCGCAGTTAGGGCAAGTGATTTCCGATTTTAATATGGTTTTCATTAATTTTCTTTTTTATCAGTTACTTTATAACCTGTTGCGTTAATTGCTTTCTCAATTTCCGCTTCATTTGTTTTAGTTTTATCATACTCAATGATTGCGTTACCATTTTCGTATGATGTTTTTGAGTTTACAATTCCGTTAAGTTTATTTACTTCGTGGTTTACGTGAGCTTCACAACTGGCACAAGTCATTCCACTTATTTTATACTCTGTTGTTTTTATATTTGATTTATCAACGACAACAATTTGTTTCTCTGAATTGGGATAAAACATACTTGAGTAGTATGGGAAAGCCAACAACACTATTGCGAATACTGTTACAACACCTAAAAAGGTTTTTGACTGCATAAATTTTGGTTTTTCATCCGTTTCACATTCACAGTCTATTTCTTTTTCTGGTTTTAGTTTTTGATACCAAGCAAATAGAAGAACTACTATTGTTAGCCCTATTAAGTAAGGTCTAAATGGTTCTATCCAAGAAAAAGTTGAAGCAAATCCACTTGTTCCCGCGATTAGAGCCAAAACTGGGGCTATACAACATAATGAAGCTGTAATTGCTGTAAGCAAACTTGTTATCGCTAATTTACTTTTCATAATTACTTAATTCTTTGATTTCAAAAATGCAATTAAAAACAGTGCAATGGAAGTGCAATTATTGTCCACTACATTTATCACAAATACCTTTTACCACCAAATTTACATTCTCTGACACAAAACCATTTGGCACTTTTATTTGAGGTATTTTATGTTCTGTTAAGCAAATGGTTTCATTGCAATTATTACAATGGAAATGTAAGTGCAAATCGGTTTCAATTTCACAATTACATCCCTTTTCACATAATGCATATTTTGTAATCCCTGTACCATCGTCTATTTGATGCACAATAGCCTTTTCTTCAAAGGTTTTAATAGTTCTATATAAAGTGGTTCTGTCTGCTTTTGAGAAAGCATTTTCAATATCACTTAATGTTACCGCTATCTCTTTTTCTGCAAGAAACTTATAAATTAACATACGCATTGCTGTAACACGAATATTTTTTGACTCTAATACTTGTTCTATTGTTTCCATAATTAATCGTGGTCTTCCGCTTCTCCTTTTTTCATTTCTGCCATAAGATAATAAGCATTGTTATAAGCGAATTTTGTGTTTTCATCTATTTCTTCAGTAAATTTAATTGCTACCCATTTGCCATCTTTTTCTCCAACAATCACTTCAACAGGTTTAAAGCTCCAATCATCATTTTCTTTTTCTCCTGAAAATATATAATGTTTATCTCCTTCTTTAAAAATGGCACTTTCCGGTAATGCTTTTGCTTGGGTATTATCTACTTGAATTTTACCTTGAATATACATACCAGGAATTAAGTTACCTTTTTTGTTTTCTATTTCTGCGTGAACGTGGACTGCTTTTGGGTTGTCCTCAAAGGTTATGCTTACGGAATAGATTTCTGCGGTAAGTTCTGTATCTGGTATAGATTGTACCGTAAAGTTTACTCTTTGACCCTTCTGTACTTTATGGACATCTTTTTCAAAGACCATTAAATCGGCGTGAACGTGATGCGTATTTACAATTTCAAATAATTCGGTTTGCGGTTCTACATATTGTCCTGTTTTTACTTCAACTTTTTGTACGAAACCCTCTATTGGACTTCGCAATGCTATGCGTTGTGAAATTGTGCCATTACGAACAGAAGTTGTATTGACGTTCAATATTCTTAATTGCGCTTCTAAACCATTAACCATTGCTTTTGATGCTTGATATTCTGCTTCTGCTTTCTGGAAATTAGCACCAGAACCAACACCAGCATCGTATAATTTTTGTTGACGTTCATAATTTTTCTTTGCAAGCTCGCTATTGCTATAAGCGTTTAAATAATCCGTTTGCGCTTGTATGATATTTGGGTGCGATAGATAAGCCACAACTTGACCTTTATTAACCTTATCACCTTCAATCACTTCAATTGAAACGACATTTGCACCAACAACAGTAGTAATAGCTGCTTCGTTTTGTGGTGGTACTTCTAACGTTCCGTTTGCTTCTACATAGCCGCTCATATTACGTAATGCCAACGTATCTATTTTCATTTTTAAAGCATCGAATTGCTGTTGTGAAAGCATTACTTCTTCGCTTTCATTATGTTCTTCATTAACTTCTGTTTTTTCTTCCTTATCGTGGGAATGACCATCATTCTCGTTATGATTTTCTTTATTTCCGCAAGCTGAAACAAAAATGGTTAACACCATTACGGTAAGAATTTTATATATTTTATTTTTCATTGTCTTATTGATTAAAATATTGTAATTGAAATGTGCTTTCTAAATAGTTTACTAATGCAGTCTGTGCTTCAAGTTCCGATTGAATTGCTTCTTTTATCAACTGCGTAAATGCAGTATAATCAATTTCGCCTTCTCTGTACGCCAGTAATGCACCTGTTTTTTGCTCTTTTGTTAATGGTAAAACTTGGTCTTTGTAAAACTCCCAAGACGTTTTCCATTTGAAATAATTTTCTTTAGCCTGAACAAACCTTGATTGTACTTCCTGTTTTTTGAACGCTACGTTGGTTTCTGCTATTTCTTTATCAATTCTGGCACTTCTAACTTGTGCTTTGTTAGAACCTGATAAAAACGGAATTGAAATTCCTGCTTGATAGGTGTAAAATCCTGAATTGCCATTGACACGCTGTAAGCCACCTTGAAGATTGAACTTCGGTAAATTATCTGCCTTTGCAGCTTTATATTTGGCTTCTGCTTCATCTACAATGTTCTGCGACATACTGTACAATGGATGATTTTCAATACTGAACGTTTCCATATCATTCTCCATCACTACGTCAAACTCATCTGAAACTGTAAAAACTTCTTCTGATACCAACCACAAATTGAATTGTTGTAAGGCAATAAGATAATTACTATAGGCTTGCGCTTTTTTATTCTGAATTTGAAACGCTTGATTTTTTGCTGCTGAATATTCTAATTTAGAAATGGCTTCGACTTCATAATTTAAAGCTACTGCTTGTTCAAATTTGGAATAAATGGAATCCAGTTCTTTATACAAGTTATAGTTCCGTTTCATTTGATAGCATTTAGACCACGCTTTTTTTACTTCCAATTCCAGTTCCAATTCGGAAAGTTGAAAGGCTTTTTGTGCTAACTGAATGCGTTGTTCTTGTAACTTCCTTTTTGAACCAATACCAAACACATCAATATTAGATTGACCAATACCTATGGTTGTATAGATGCCATTACCACTATTAATTTCTTCACCACCTGTAAAAATTTGAGTCGTTCCGAAATCATAGGCAGTCGCTTTTAATTGCTCTTGTTTTGTAATTTCCAACTGCTTTTGTTTGAGCAATGGATAATTACTTTTTGCGAGTTTAACAGCTTCCTGTAATGAAATTTCGGGAATTGTATCATTCAACTCTTGAGCGTTACTTTGTGGTGAAAAGCCAAACAGTAATAATACAACTGCTGTTGCTGTTACTAACTTTTTATTTGGCTTAAACGTAAAAGATTTATTTTCTACCCAATGGTATAAAATAGGTAACACAAATAGTGTTAGCAAAGTAGAAGTTAATAATCCACCAATAACTACAGTTGCCAAAGGACGTTGTACTTCTGCACCTGCTGATGATGAAATAGCCATTGGTAGAAAGCCTAACACATCTGTAAAAGCAGTTAGCATAATAGGTCTGATTCTTCGTTTAGTGCCTTCAACTATTCTATCCTTTAGATTGGTTACACCTTCTTCTTTTAATTCGTTGAGTCCACTTATCATTACCAATCCATTTAAAACTGCAACGCCAAACAACACAATAAAACCAACACCTGCCGAAATACTAAATGGCATATCACGCAACCATAAGGCTACAACACCACCAATGGTTGCCATTGGGATGGCTATATAAATCATTAAGGTTTGAGGTAGTGATTTTAATGCAAAGTATATTAGTATAAATATGAGTAATAAGGCGATAGGAACAACGGTTTGTAATCGGTTGCTGGCACGTTCCAGATTTTCAAATGCACCACCATAGCGAATAAAATAACCCGATGGTAGTTCCAATTGTGCATCTAATTTTGATTTTATTTCAGTTACCAACGATTTTACATCTCGACCTCTGACATTGATACCTACATAGGTTCTTCTGTTGGTATTGTCTCTACTTATTTGCATTGGTCCTGCTTTGTAACTTACATCAGCTACTTCGCGAAGTGGAATCTGTGCACCAGAAGGTAAGTTGATAAACAAATTTTGCACATCTGTTATGTCTTTACGATTATGAGAACTTAACCTAACCACCAAATCAAATCGCTTTTCTCCTTCAAATATAGTACCTGCTACTCCTCCTGCAAAAGCTGATTGCACAATTTGATTTAACGTGTTTATTTGAAGTCCGTATTGTGCCAATTTATTTCTATTGTAAGTAATGGTCATTTGTGGCAATCCTTTCGTAGCTTCTGCTCGCATATCACCTATACCTTCAGTACCTGCAATAATTTTTGATATTTCCTCTGCTTTTTGAGCGAGGATGTTTATATCTTCGCCATAAAGTTTAACAGCAATATCTTCTCTAATACCTTCAAGCAACTCGTTAAAACGCATTTCAATAGGTTGGGTAAACTCATAATTAACGCCAGGAATAATTTCGACTGCCTCTTTTATTTCTTCAATGAGTTCATCTTTTGAAGACACTGTTGTCCATTCGCTTTTAGGTTTTAGGATTACAAAAATATCCGCAAAATCCATCGGCATTGGGTCTGTAGGCACTTCGGCAACACCAATACGACTAACAATTTTTTCTACTTCTGGAAATTTTGCTTTTACTATTTGCTCTATTTTAGTGGTAGTTTCAATGGTTTCAGTAAGGGAACTACCTGGTTTTAAAATAGCGTGAAAAGCAATATCACCTTCATCGAGTTGCGGGATAAATTCACCACCCATTCTTGAAAACATAAAAACGGTTATCCCAAACAACACAACTGCAATACCAATTACCCATTTACCTTTTCGCAAGGCTCTAACCAATATAGGTTGATATTTGTCTTCAACCCAATGTACAAATCTATCTCCATAAGATTTTTTATCATTTTTTGGTGCTCTTAACACTAAAGCAGACATCATTGGCACATAGGTTAAACACAGTACCATTGCACCAATCATAGCAAAAATAAAGGTCAATGCCATTGGTTTAAACATCTTTCCTTCAATACCTTGTAAGGCTAAAATGGGTAGAAAAACGATAAGGATAATCAACTGACCGAAAAACGCAGCGTTCATCATCTTTTTTGAAGCATTAGACGCCACTTTATCTCGTTCTTTGGATGTAAGCTGTTTCTTTTTTAGTACTTGTGATGCAATGAGAAATACTGTACTTTCTACAATAATTACAGCGCCATCAACTATAATACCGAAATCTATTGCTCCCAAACTCATTAAGTTTACCCAAACATCGAACACGTTCATTAAAATAAAAGCGAATAATAAGGATAATGGTATTGTTGAAGCAACGATTAAACCACCTCGCCAATTACCCAATAAGAAGATAAGCACAAAAATAACTATCAATGCACCTTCAATAAGATTTGTGGTTACAGTAGAAGTTGTTTCTCCAATTAATTTACTTCGGTCTAATAAGGGTTCAATAATTACACCTTCAGGTAATGACTTTTCAATTTGAGCCATTCGCTCTTTTACATTGGCAATAACATCATTGGAATTTGCACCTTTTAGCATCATCACCAATCCACCTACAACTTCACCTTCACCATCTTGGGTTAATGCACCGTAACGTATGGCAGAACCGAATTGCACAGTTGCAATATCATTAATAGTTACAGGAATATTATTAACGGTTTTTACCGTAATTTTTTTAATGTCTTCTAAACTCCGTACCAAGCCTTCTCCACGAATAAAATTAGCCTGATGGTTCTTTTCAATATATGCACCACCTGTATTTTGATTATTGGCTTCAAGTGCATTAAAGACATCTGTAATGGTCAATCCAATTGCGTTTAAATCGTTTGGGTCAACCGCGACTTCGTATTGTTTAATTTTACCGCCTATGGCGTTAACCTCAACCACACCTTCTACCATTGCCATTTGACGTTGTACAATCCAATCCTGCATTGAGCGTAAATCTGCAATGTCGTATTTGTCTTTATACTCTGGTGCTACTTTTAAGGTGTATTGATAAATTTCCCCTAATCCTGTGGAAATAGGTCCCATAGTAGGTTCTCCAAAACCAGCTGGAATTTGTTCTTTGACTTCGTTTAGTTTTTCGGCTACTAATTGACGAGGTAGATAGGTTCCCATATCATCGTCGAATACGATGGTAACAACCGATAAGCCAAAACGAGAGATTGACCTAATTTCCTTTACATCAGGCAGGTTGCTCATTGCAACTTCCACAGGGTAGGTTACAAATTGTTCAATATCTTCTGTACCTAAATTAGGTGCTTGTGTAATAACCTGTACTTGGTTATTGGTAATGTCTGGAACAGCATCGATTGGCACTTTGGTCATACTCCAAATACCTGCTCCAATTATGGTAAGCGTAAGCAAACCAATAATGAATTTGTTATTGATTGAAAAATCAATGATTTTATTAATCATAGTAAAATTTTAATTCAGTTAAACATATCATTTTGCGCTTCGCGCAAAATAAAAGCGAAGCAATGCTTTTGTTAAAAAGCATTGCGTAAGGATATAGCTATCCTTTAAAAAACTGAATTATGCCTGTGGTGGCTGTAAAATGGAAGTGGTAAAATCTTTTTTTATACCGTTTAAGTAGAGAAAATCTTGAGAAGAAATGTATTTAAACTCAAATTTTATTTCTGCGAATTTGAAATAAGTTACGTTTAAATGGCAACATTGGCAAATACAAAATGGGGAACATAAATCTGCATCTTGATGTTGGTGGTTATCACCTAAATCTTGAGAAATTTCTGTTTTAACTTCATTGTCAAAAGTACCTGTATCTTCACAAGGCACTAAATTTAGTGTGAAGATATAGATTGACAATATGAATGCTAAAAATTTCATTAAGGCAAATATAAGAATTTTTTAATGCAATGGTTGTGCAAAGAAAAAAGGCTTCGGATTATAAAAACCATAAGGTTTCTTGACCAAAAGGTGGTATTTCCTTGCTTTCAAAACGAGGTGCTATTTCTGCAACCATTTCAGGATATTTAATTGTTATTGGTACGTTTTGTTGACGTAAGGATTTCCAATATAGCCTACTAAATTGATACACTTGCTCTATTAGCTTTCTAATCATTTTACTATCATTTAAAGCCTCTGGTGTAGGACTTGATATTTTAAGTTTTATTGGAAATGAGTAACTTGAATGACTTGGGTATTGAACTGTTGTCTTATACCTTAAATTATTAAATAAAAGATATTTGTGTTCATCTTTCCTGCCTATATTTATAAAAGTACCACTCATAGGTATTAGCTCACCATTCCAATTTTGGTCGAAAGCAATTATATCTTGAGATTTTGTTTTATTGATATTTAAAACAAATAAAGGACAAGGCAATTTAAGTTTATCCATCATTTCTAAAACAGGTTGTATTTCCTCATCCTTCATATCCTTATAAAAGTGAATAACTATTTTTTCAGGTATTTGGTTTGTTGGTACGTATTGATAGATAGCATCACTTAATGCACCCCCTAACTGTTTAACATCAGATTTACTGAAATAATGAAATTCATTAAATCTTCCATTATTTTTAAAACTAAATGCACTCGCTACATATCGAATGTTTTCTTCGGTATTTTTAAATGCACCCACACCTATAACTAATTCATTTTTAGGTTTGACATTTAGTTGCCAAGGTGTACCATCTAATTTTGCTAATAAGGCTAATGATATATTGGTTAAATCGTATATGAACTTATGTTGATTTCTTCTAAATCTATCAAACTCTATTACTTGAGATATAATTCTTTTATATAAAAGCTGTTCTTTAACCTTATAATACACTAACCTTTTTTCAAGATTAGGTTCGTGCTTGTTAAAAGGACTTAAATAAATAGCAACATAATTAATATTAGGGTCAGATTTAAAATCTTTTATGCCTTTTGAAATTTGAGGTAATGGATTTTCTAAATCATCAAATACTATATTGACATTATTATCGAAATGTGCTAAAACACCTGCATAAATATTTAAACCTTTATACCAACTTGTACCATCTTCTAATAACTCTTGAAGCTTTTCTACTTCTTTAGTATAACTTGTATGATGTATAAAGAAGAAATGCACATTATCTAACTGACAAGGGTTTAAAGGCTTTAAATTTTTAAAATCTATTTTGGGGTTTCTACCGACACCATTTTGAAACACTAAATCATTGCTTTCATCAGTAACTTCACCTATTCGATTTATTTCTACAGGTAAGTAATCGTCATTATTAACAGGGATAACTTTCTTAAATTCTTCACTTAAAATGAAATGTTGAATAAACTTATCGATTTTGTGTTTATAACCAATATATTTATTGGAATCATCTTTGGGTTCTGGTTTAATTTTAAACGCATTACGTAAATCGTTATTCAAAATGGCAAAAGCCTTTGTGTTATCATCAATAAATTCCTTTTCCTTATGATATTTTAATAACCTCATTTTATATACAACTTTATTAAGATTTGTTGTTGAGGTATGTTTTATAATTTCAGAAATAGGTTTTTTAAACACTTTAGCCATACCATCATAAGAAATAACTAACTCACCATATTCACTAACTTCTTTAATTTGTACTTTGACCGTAAACTTATAATACTGCGCGAAACTTTTATTTTGATATGATCTATTACCTATCCAAATTTGATTATCATTCACAAAGTTTTGACCAACAAGTTTTTTAATGCTATTAAAGAATTTTTTGATACGCCAATTATAATAGTGTTTAATTAAGTCGGTTGGTTGTTCCTTTAGATTGAGTGATAAGGGATGATAGCCTTCTTTTTCGTAAATAAACGATGTGTATATGAAATCAGGGTTTTCTTCTTTTATACCAGGAAACAATTCTTCAATATTGGTTGGAAACTTTGTTTTATAGAGCTTTTGAGCATTACCAATTTTCTCTTTACTTAAATAAAAAGTTATTGGTTTGTCTGGTAAATCAAACGTTATGATATTGAAATAAAGTTCCTGACTCATAAGACTTGGGTTTATTAATTCTACTTCTTGCTCAATCTATTAATTTTTTGTTCTACAATTTTGAGGATTTCCGTACTGTTCTTTTCATCTTTTAACATAAAGACAATTTTATCTGCCATCCAGAATTGAAGCAATTCATTTTTATTTTGTTTTAATACTTTGGCTAATGCTTCAGCTTGCTCTTTACGAGCCATACGAGTACCACGTTCAATTTTACTTAAAAGTGCCGTATCAATATTCATTTGAGAAGCAACTTCTCTTAATAGTAATTGTTGTTCCTCTCGTATTTCTCTGATGTATTCGCCAAATGTCATTTTGGGGATATTTTGACTTGTCAATATTTGTCTAATGTAAGAAAAAGAAAATAAGAACTAACAAAAAGATATTAACAATTATAAACAGGAAATGAGGAAGTTAAGGATTTGAGGATATAAAGTATTTTTATAAATCCTCGTTTCCTTAAAATCCTCAAAATCCTTATTGTGCTTTTGTGGGATTTGTATAATTGTTATGTGCTTCCCTATGTATTAGACTAGCATCAACAAATTTAGTAATATAGCCTTCTGCTGTTTTATGAGGAATCTTGTTTTTGTCGGCTATATTTAGGTAATCTTGTCTTGAAAATTGATAAGGTAGTGCTTCTAAAAAACGTTCTTTACGATTGGCTCTTTTTACTTCTTTTTGTTCGATAGGTAAATCGTTAAACACCTTACTACTGTGCTTTACTAATACGCTTATCATTTCCAATGTATTTTCGAAATCTATATCCTCACAATATCTTACTTGGTTTACATCACCATCTTCCATAATGCGAAATACAGAAAACAACATTATAATTCTAAATGCTATTAACCCCAAACGTCTAACTGTTGCTATATAGTCATCGGGTTGAAGATTGAGGTATTTTGTTTGAAGCTTCTCAAAAAACACATTAAACTTTTGTTGTTGCTCTGTTGTTAGCCTTACTTCAATATCAGGATTGTTTTTTAGGGTTTTGTATAACCCAAAAAATTCATTTCCTAACTGGTCGTAATATTCATCTAAACCATTGGTTGTATCGGTTTGAAAAACGTTTTTCCAAGTAGGTTTGATATTCATATAATAAAACATAAATCGACTAAACAACCCATTTTCAGCACTTGGAACCAATGCTTGAATTTGTTTTGGTGTACCAGATAGTACCGTTGACAAACAAGGTCTTTCAATATCTACATATTCTTTATCGGTTCTACGATAGTAACTAATGGTTTCGTGGTGGAAAGCTTTACGGAAACCATCGGAATAATTACCGTAATCACTTTTAAAGGCTTGTGCCAATGTATCTCCTTCTGTTTCAAAAATTAACCCTCTACCTTCATTGTCAGATATTAATTGATAAACACCTGTTACACTATTGTTAGCCGGAATAAACAACATTCTTTCAGGTGGTTTACTCGGTTTTTCCATAGTTTCACTTTTGCCCTTATTCATATTATAAGTAGCCATTTCAACCTGATGTTGTTGTTTTAGGGTTTTGGATTGTTCGCGTTTTTGTTTGTGAACAGGATTTACCAAATTTTTAATTTGGTTTAATCTTCCTTTACCTGCTGAAGCTGGTGCTGTAACAAATAAATACAAGTTACTAAACACTTTACGTTGGTCGTACACACCGAACAATTTTGGGAAACAAGCGCTAAATGCTGTTAATGCACCCAACAACAAAATATCACGTTCTTCATTACTGCTTGATGGTTGTACCACTTGTTGCAAAAATGTTGGTATGTTGTTGTAAACTGTTGTAGGTATTGTTGGCAACGGTTGTTTTACTTCCTCTGGCTGTTGCAATACTTCAACAATTTGTTGTTGCTGTTTAGGTTTAATACCTACTTGATGCAAATGGTGGTATAAGGTTGCTATGCTTATACCGTGCCCTTTTGCTTGTAAACACTTGTTATATTGTTCGTCACATTCTTTATGGTCGTAACCTGAATAATTTCTGCTAATTCTATGGTAGTAATCACGTCCAGCTTCTCCGTATTCTTCTGAAATAGCAAAACCAATATCACGCCACTTTTCATAAGTATCTGTAATATCTATACCTGATTGTTCTAAAGCGTTGATATATGTTTCTATATCATTTGCAACAATCGTTGTTGGGTAGTTGTTGATTGGTTTTTTAGGTACTTCTTTTTGCTCTGGAACAGCTAACCAATCTTTCGGGTTGAATATCTTTGTCATATCTTTTGATGTCTTTTATGTAGGTATGCCAATGGATCGTGGGATAAAAAACACGCTCTGGAAATGTCTTTACCCGATTGGTCAACCTCTATGTTATATGTATGCTTTATGTAATTGGCCACCGCAATAAAATATTCGTTGTGTGGCACTTTGGAAACATCGATTCTAATTATCCATTTTAAGCCTTCCCCTGAAGGTGATGTAAACAACAATTCGGTTTCAAAATATTCATCGTTCAATAATTGTTGTTTTAGTTCTTCAAGATTCTGCAAATGGTCAAAATCGATTGTTAGTAATGATGAATGCTCAATTAAGCTATCATCATTACGTTTAGAAAACACACCTGAAAATGTTACATAATCAAAATGATTTGCTTTAAATTTCCGTGCTTCTTTAGGGTCTTTAATCGCTCTAAATTGCTCTGTGATACTTTTATACTTATCGCTTGTAATACGCTCAAATATTTGATGTAATCTTACTTTTTCTGTTGGAAACACATTTCTAATTGGTGCTCTATAAAAACTGCTGTAAGCATACCAAGTATCATCAGGTGCATCTAACCAGGATAATTCATCTTCTTTTTTAACTTCAAAATTTAGATGCAGTACCTCATTGATTTTTAGTAACAATTCTTCTTCATTAATGATTTTAAAATGATAGGATGCAAAATCGAATACATCACCTTTAAAATCGGTTAATTCTATGTCGTAATGCATTGCCTTATTTTCAACAACATTAATTTGTAATGTTGATTTACCACCATTAAAAGGATTTCGGGTTATCCCGCAGTCCCTTCCTTTTAAGGAAAGGACTGTTGATTTAGGATAATACTGCCTTAATACATAAGCATAAATATTTAACCCGTAATGCGTTTTCTTTAAGATGCTTTCTTTACTTATTTCCATCGCATTTAAAATTTGGGTTATAATAATTGCTTTGTAATAGTTCCTCTATATCAGATACTTTGTAATAAAATTTACCTTGTATCTTGCTATATGGAATCGTACCATTTGAACGGAATGTTTGCAATGTCCGTTGGCTAATATGTAGCGTTTGCATTACGTCCTGATTGTCAATCCACGTATCTTTTAAGCGTTCTGCTCTCGTAGCTCTTATTAATTCGATACGTGCCTTTAAGTCCTTAATCTCTTGTGAGAGTGCCAAGAGTAAATCGATGATTTCAGTCATAACTAAATCCTTCCTTTTTTGATTAAGTAATTAGCTGCCTGTTGCTCGATTTCGTCTTGGGAATCCATACGGTTACGCAATAACCATTGGTCTAATTCCTGACGTTGGAAATAGATTTTTTTACCATTCGGTTTATAGTGTGGAATGGCTCCCGTACTTGTAAGTTTATACAAGTGCGATTGTGATAGTTCTAAATACTGACAAGTTTCATTGAAATTCAATACTTGCTTTTGCAACGTTTGTTGTTCTACTAACAACTTTTCGATGCGTTCTAAACGTTCAATTATTTTAACGTCCATCTTATTATAAATTTTAATTAAAAAATGGACTTCTGCGCAAAAGTCATCCTTGATTGTCAAGGACATAACAAATATTGAAAAAGGTGTTTGGTATAACAGAAAAGAGAAAAAATGGTATTATTAAACCATTGTAAAACAATGATTTACACCGTTTTTGGTATTATCTATTTGGTATTAAGTAGAGAAAATACCACTTTTAAAAAGTGAAGTTTTATTTGATTTGGTCAAGCCAAAAATTGGCTTCAACTAATTTTTGATAGGCTCTTTTTTCAGTACCTAAAAATCTACGGTATTCTTTACCTGCATTACTACTTGGTCCATACCGATAAGCAAAGAATTTATAAATGTGTTTAGGCTCTATTTTTTTAGATGGTTTACTGTCAAAAAATATTCTTTCATTAAAATATTTAGTTTCTGTTAACTTAACCATAAAAGCTGCAAGTAATATTTTATTACCTCTATCCTTTATGAAGTTATATTCATCATCTATAATGCCTTTTTCATTTAATAGCTCCTCTAATTTTGCAAATTCTCTTTGTTTAATCTTATTAATAAGTGCGTTATAGGATAAGACATCATTGTTTTCCTTTCTAAAATCACCTTGTATAGCGTTGAAAATTGAACTTTGTTTTACTTGTTTCCTGACCGTTTTTATTTCTGCACCGGAATAGGATTTTACAATTAACTCTTGAGGTGGTTCTTCATTAAAAAATACTTCGTGCAGTTCTTCTATTGTATAAATTTCAGCATCACTTAATTCTGAAAATCGTTCTTGAAGTTCCATAAAAAGCATCATCGCATTTGCTTTTAAAAATGAAATGATATAGGCTTCATCAGATTTATCATTTTGAATTGGCTTTAAAGACAAACTTTCAACAATAACATTATCTGAAATGTAATTTTTAATCTGGGTTAAATAATTTAAAAATTTACGGTGAGCATTATCATATAGAAAAGACAAGTGATCAGCTGTTGAGTTTGCATCAAGTGCATCATTAATTTGATTAAAATTTTTGATGTACTCGTTTTCTATTAATTTTAAATAGTATTTACGCTTGTTAGAATACGCCTTTTTGAAGTCGATTTCATATTTAGGCGTTGTATTGAGGTATTGCTTTTTAAAGCCTTTTAAAAGCTCTTTAAATTGGTTTTCGGTTCTTTTATCATCAGTAACCTTTTCCACATACAGTAAGTCGATAAATAAGTCTTTAGCCATTTGGGTTAAGGTTTATTCTGTAAGCTGCTTGTTTCTTTTTGTCATCAATTACTTTAGCGTAAATTTGAGTTGTTTTCAAATTCTTATGACCTAACATTTTTGATACTGTATATATATCAGTACCCAAAGTCAGTTGTAATGTTGCAAATGAATGTCGCGCACAATGGAACGTGATATTCTTCTTAATTTCTGCATCACCAACCCATTCTTTTAGTAGGTCATAATTTCTCTGAACGTTATTAATATTCTCGAAAACTTTTTTAGTCGATTCGCCTTTTTCTCCTAACAATTCAAATGCTTGTTCGGAAATTGGTAAGGTTTCAGCTCCTTTAGTTTTCTTTTGCTTAAATCTAATAAAATTTCCATAGGTTTCTGAATATTGGATTTCAGACCATTGAAGTTTTGTAATATCTGACCAACGTAAACCTGTAAGGCAGGAAAATAGAAAAGCATTTTTTAATTGTGGATGTCTGCTATCTGTATTAAAAAGCTTTCTAACTTCTTCTAAAGTTAAAAATTCCATATGTGTATCTTCTTCTTTAAAATTTTCAACTGAAATAGCAGGATTGTATTGAATTACTTTTTCTTTAACAGCTTGTCGTAATACAGCTAAAAGCTTTTTAAAATATGCTGATTTTGTGTTTTGGCTTAATGGTCTTTTACTTCTGGAAAGTGCTTTTTTGTCTAAATACTCTTTAAAACCTTCTACCCACTCTTCATCTATTCTTTCAAAAGAAATTCCCGTAGGATGATAATCTTTTAAATGTTTTAGAGTACTATTCCATACACCTAAATTACCTTTACTTTCTGAACGTCTTTCAATCCATTGTTCTAAATACACGAAAAAATTGCCTTGTTTCTTTTCTTTATTTTCAAAACCATAAATATTATTCTGTACCTCTAAATGTCTTTTGGCTCTGATGCTTTCAGCAAGTTGTAAGATTTTCTTGTTTTCTAATTTCTGCGCTTTAGTTAAGGACCCTTTGTCGGGTTCTGGCGTTAAATATAATTTCAAGTACTCGTACTTACGATTTCCGTTTTCGTAATAATCAAGATATAAACTAATTCGTTTCCCTTTTCTACGTTGGCGTAAAGTAACTTTCATTTTCCTTATATTTACTGTGTTATACTATGCGTTTTAAGAGTGTTATATGGGCAACAATACGGCAACAAATATAAGCAAAAAAGGGTAGTTTGGCAACAAAAAAGAACGTGAAATATTATATAAACCAATGATTAATAGGCAGATAACAAACAAAGGAAAGATAATGAATTTCCTATTGGAAATTGCTCGCGGATTTTCACGCAACGAAATCTTAGCCTAGACCGTTAAACGAACCCTTCAAAAAATTACTCCAGTTTCAACAACACATTTGGGTTTGGGCAATTACTTAAATAATAGTCTAGATCTTGTTTTGAGCTTACTCCAGGATAATCACCTACATACCCACCAATATCTTTTATAATTTGAAAATGCAAGTGTGGTGGATAATCGCCATTTACAGTAGCATCACCAAGAGTTGCTAATTGTTCTCCTTGTTTAAACTGTTGTCCTACACTTAACTGTTCAATTGACGCAGTACTTAAATGTCCATATAAGGTGTAAAAAATCACTCCATCGATGAGATGTTTTAAAATAATGGTTGGTCCATAGTCTCCAAAATTGGTGTTGTTTTTAAAACTATGTACTACTCCATCTAAAGGTGAAAGAATTTCTGTACCAGCAGCAATCCAAAGGTCAATTCCTAAATGAATGTTACGTTCGGTTAGTGGATTTTGTTCGTTAAAATGAGTACTACGTTGGTAAATGTTTCGTGTTTCGTTATAACCGCCAAAGGCAACCAACCCATTATGCTTGCTTATATGCGCATTTACAAATGCTTCAAGCTTTGAAGATGAAGATACATCAACCGATTGCAGTAAGGTATTGTGTTTAGAAAGATCTAAAGGAATGTACTGTGAATTTGAAATTGAAGCATCTAGTACTCGAAGTGGTTTTGTACTAATGCGTTCTAAAAAATCGTGGAATGTGTTTGAGGGCATTTCAAAAAAATATTTCTATAAAAATACACTTTTTTGAAACGTATGGCCTTTATTCAACTGTAAGATTTCTGTTCATTAAGAAAGCTTGATTATTGCATTATAACATGGCTAAATTTAGCATTAACCACAATTGTTTTATTACTATTTGGGCTGTTAGTAGAAAACGACGACGTGTTTTTAGCATCTTGTTTTTCTGGATGAGTAAAACGTGTACGATCGCCTTTATACTGCAAATTGAATGCTGTTTTTGGCAAACTTATAAGTGCGTCACTATTTTCTAACACCAAATTGATATTATTAAACGAGTCATTGATTTTTGAAATGGTTAAATCTCCAAAGCTACCATCAATAATTGCATTGCCATTTAAATTGTCGAGACTAATGTTTGATGAGTTAGAATTTAATACAATTCTGTTTACTTGCTTTACATGTGCTTTATCCACATAATTTAGTTTTAACTCACCTTGACTCCAAGTGTCAATTAACACAGGTGAATAAGATACATTGATGGAAGTCTCGCTTCCATCAATGTGATTTGCTACTAATGTAGAGTGTGAAATATCTGCTCTTAAGTTTTTAATAACCGAAGTAAACTTCAACTCACCATGTCTTACATTTAGGTTTAGTTTAGCATCTTTAGGCATTTTTATTTTAATGGTCTTTTTTACTTTACCACTTCTTGCCTCAAGTGTTCTAGACAGTTCAGCACGACGCTTTTCGTTGCGTTCCATACGCTCTTCAAGACGTTCAGCTAAATGAGCTTGTCTTTCGGCTTGTGCTTTTTGGCGCTCTTCAAAACGTTTTGCAATTTCTGCACTACGCTCTTCCATTTGTTTAGCGCGTTCTTCCATTTGCTTACCGTGTTTTGCTTCCCATTCTTCCATACGTTTAGCATACTCTTTTCCCCATTGTTTGTCAAACTTCTTGCTCCACTCTTTTAGTTTCACTTCATAATCTTCACCAAACTGCTTACCATACTCTTCTCCCCATTTTTGCATTTCCTTTTCGTAGTTATCAAAATCAACTTTAGAAAATTCTTTTGCCCAAGCTTTCATTTTATCCTTGTACTCTTTTCCGTACTTTTCTTCATACTCTTTACTCCATTTTTCAAGGTATTTTTCACCATCTTTTTTGTAGGCTTCGGTATCAAAATGTACTGAATGAATCCCTTTTGGTAATTCAGGTAATTTTGGAAGCTTAGGAAGTTTTGGCAATTCCATTTCTGGCATTTCAGGTAGCTCAGGTATTTCGGGTAACTCTGGCATTTCAGGTAACTCAGCCAATTCAAATTCAAGCTCTCGTAAGGCGTCAAATTCGAAATTGTTGTCAAACTCAAATTCAAACCCTTCCATGTTAAAGTTTCCCCATACATTTCGGCTTCCTTTAGAGCTTATACTTACATTTTTTCCTGAACCTTCAACGCTTATATTCCAGTTTTCAAGCGCTTTTTTAAGCTCTTCCTTTGAAAGTTTATCGCTTTCTATATATGCTTCAACCTCAACAAGATCTTTATTCCATGTATCGATTTCAATTTGCACATAGCTTGTGTTTAAATCTATGGTAACGTCTTTATCTACTTTTATAGATTGAGATATTTTATTTAACTGTTGCTGTGCAGTAACACTAATGGTAGCACACAACATAAACAACATTAATTGTATTGTTTTCATTTGTTCGTTTTTATTGCTTTAAGCATTATCCTGACTCATTTCTGAGTCGTTTAAATCTTTTAATTGTTCTTTTAAGCGATACAATAAATTAAGTCTTAATTTTAAGTTATCTATTAAGGCACTTACAGTAAGCTCGTTTGGTCCATTTTCGGTTAATTCAACCGAAAGTCTATCGTACTCTTTATTGAGTTCTTCAAGACGTAGCACGTAGCTATCAAACAATTCTTTATTTTCTGAAGTGAGCTTTACATTGGATAATTCTAAGTTAATATTAGCCAGATAGTAGTCTTCAACCTTTTTTAAATCGGGTGAAATATCACCAAGCGACTTTAAATTAGATACCACTTCTTCCTTACCGTTTGAAGGCTCAATTGGAGGCACATTGTAAAATTTATATGCTCCAAAACCCATCCCAATAAGAATAACAACACTTGCCGCTATTTGCATTATACTGAAACGTTTTTTGATTGTTTTTTGCGGTTGTGCGTTATCTAGCTTCTTTAAAAAACGGGCTTCATGTCCTTTAGGCATTTTTTGATTGGAAACCTTTGGTTCGTCTTTAAAGAGTTCTCTAATATCTTGTTGTGCCATTACTTGTAAGTGTTAACAGTTCTTTTAATTTTACTTTTCCTCTAGACAGTTGCGTTCGAGAAGCGACTTCGCTAATGCTTAAAATTTCAGATATTTCCTGGTGGTCATACCCTTCAACCAAATACAGCATAACTACGTATTTATACTTTTCTGGTAGCTTTTTTATAGCTTCTTTTACTTCTTCTAGTGTTATTGTATCTTCAACAAACCAGTTGTCATCATTATCATCAACTACTTTTAGGTGCACCTCTTCCAATTGCAACAAATGTTGCTTTTTGGATTTAAGTAAATCGATACTTTTATTGATAACAATACGTTTTAACCAAGCTCCAAAAGTAACCTCTGCTTTGTATTGGTGCAGTTTAGCAAAAGCTTTTATAAAGGATTCCTGAACGATATCTTCAGCTTCCATAGAATCCTTTACAAATCGCATTGCCACAGCATACATACCATCACAATACTGATTGTAAATTTGTAGTTGTGCAGCACGATTATTTTGCTTGCATTTTTCAATAATTTCAACTTGAAACATGCGTTAGTTGATCTTTTGGTTATTGGTTTAGTTCTCTATAAAGACGATACAAAACATACAGTGTTGCAAAATTTACCTCTTTTTTTTAAAATGATACCAAATTATTATAAATGAACGTTAAATAGATAATGTTTAGGTGTTTTTGATATATCTTTAGCACTTAATTTTAAAATTCGAATTTTTAGGTATGAACACGTTTTTAAAACGAATCCTTATTGTTTTAACTTTAGTCGCTGTAGGACTATTTTTATACTCTTATTTTGTTGAAAATATTTTTTCTAAACGCTTGAGTCCAAAAGATAATGTAGAATACAAACTCAACGATTTACAAGTTGAAGTGTTTTACAATAGACCTTCAAAAAAAGGAAGGGAAATTTTTGGCGGACTTGTACCTTATAACCAAGTATGGCGAACAGGAGCCAATGAAGCGACAACTTTTGAAACCAACAAATCGCTATATGTAAAAGGAATTGCTATACCTAAAGGCATCTATACGCTTTGGACAGTACCAAAAGACAGCTCTTGGCAAGTCATTTTTAATAAAAAACTATATCCTTGGGGAGTTGATGAGCAAATGAAGCCAATGAGAGAACCTCAACACGATATACTTGAAATTGAAGTTCCTACTGAAGAGCTCAATACTACTGTTGAACAATTTACCATTGGTTTTGATAATACTACAGGTGACCTTCACCTTACAATGGCTTGGGATAAAACAAAAATTGCCGTACCTTTAACTGTAATCAAAGATTCAATTGAATAAAGGTAAGACATTATAACTTGGCTAAAAACACTAAATCATCGTCTGCTTTACACGAAAAGAAAGGAGTTTCAGAGTCTGAAATTACAAATAAGGATTCTATTGAAACCATAAAAAAGCGAAGACGTCATCAACCTTCTGCCGAAGCATTGGCTCAAGGTATTATAAAAGGTGACATTACATATTTAAGCAGAGCCATAACTTTGGTAGAGAGTTCTAACCCTTTACATTTAGAAAAAGCCAATACTATTATAAAACACTGTTTACCTTATGCCAACAAATCAGTAAGAATAGGTATCACAGGAGTTCCTGGAGTTGGTAAAAGCACGTTTATTGAAGCTTTTGGTTCGCAACTCACAACAAATGGTAAAAAAGTAGCTGTTTTGGCAGTTGACCCAAGTAGTAGCTTAACCAAAGGCAGCATTTTGGGAGACAAAACTCGAATGGAAGATTTGGTAAAAGACCCAAATGCTTTTATACGACCTTCTCCTTCTGGCTCCTCGTTAGGTGGTGTTGCCAGAAAAACCAGAGAAACCATTATTTTATGTGAAGCAGCAGGTTTTGACACCATTATTATTGAAACGGTTGGTGTTGGTCAAAGTGAAACTGCTGTTCATAGTATGGTCGACTTTTTTCTACTGTTAAAACTTGCAGGAGCTGGTGACGAACTTCAAGGCATTAAACGTGGTATTATTGAAATGGCAGATACTATTGTTATCAATAAAGCAGATGGAGACAACCTAAAAGCTGCTAAACTTGCCAAAGTAGAATTTAATAGAGCATTGCATTTATATCCTGCTAAAGATTCTGGTTGGCAACCTAAAGTTACACTATGTAGTGCTTTACAACAAGAAGGTATTGACGCTATTTGGGATATTATAAATGACTATGTTGAAGCAACCCAAAAGAACAATTATTTTGAACATCATAGAAACGAACAAAATAAGTTTTGGCTACTACAAACTATTGAAGACCGTTTAAAATCTGATTTCTTTGGAGATTCAAAAATAAAAGAAGCACTCAAATCTCAGCTTGAACTTATAGAAAATGGTAAAACCACTCCATTTGCTGCTGCAGAATATATATTGAGTTTATGAAAAATTGGCTTTAAACCATTCTACTTGAGCTTTTACAGCTTCTAACAATGTAGTTTGCGGATTGTAGTTCAACAGCTTTCTTGCTTTATCGATATTTGCTTTAGTACGCAATTGGTCTCCAGGACGCTTAGGGATAACATTAATTTTTATAGACTTTCCTAAAACAGCTTCAACAGCTTCAATACCTTCTTGAGTGGTGTGCTCTACTTCAGTTCCTAGATTAATGATTTCACCATTGACCTTATCTTCATTACCAATTACACTCACTACACCATCTACAATGTCGCCTACGTAAGTAAAACTTCTAAGGTGTTTATCGCTGCCTTCATACAACGGAAACGCCTCGTCCTTCAACCCTAAATCTATGAGTTTTGTGTACATTTTTTCAGGACGCTCTCTTGGACCAATAACAGAATACAACCTTAATGAGCATGATTTTAATTGCTTTTCTCTACTTTTTTGAAGCACTAACTGCTCAGCAGCTAATTTAGTAACACCATAGTGAGATGCTGGTTTTGGCGCAATACTTTCAGGGAAAGTCGCTTCTAAACCATAAATTGAAGAGGTTCCAATATTTACAAATAATTTAAGATTGCTACACTGTAAAGCGTAATCCATTAAATTTTTAGTTGCTATTATATTATTGCTAAAATAGTCCTCAAACGTAGAAGTTGATGAAATACCTGGTTGAGCAGCATAGTGAAAAATATAGTCGATGTCTTTAGGTAACACTTCAGCAAGGTCAGAATCTCTTAAATCTTTTTTCAAGATTGAAATGCCTTTTTGGGTTAAAGCATCTGCATTTAATTGCTTTAATTCCAGACTGTAATAATCATTAAAATTATCAATTCCTAAAACATCATGCCCTAAAGCTTTAAGTCTTTCAGCTGTGTGAGAGCCAATAAAACCGACAGCTCCTGTAACAAGTATTTTCATTTTATTAGTTTAGAGATTGCAAATTAACAATTATTCCATTAAAAAGAATAATTTCAGTTTAGTTAAAAAACAATACTTTTGTAGCAACTAACTTTTAACAGATGAATTACAAATTCACTATCATAGTTCCTGTTTATAATGAAGAAGATAATTTAGAGAGAGTTGAAAAGGAACTACTGGCTTACACGAAAATCGCTTCCTTACCTACAAAAATTTTATTTGTAAATGATGGCTCAAAAGATAGCAGTCAGCAACTTATTGAAGATATTTGCAATAGAAACGCTGCTTTCAACTACATTTTGTTTGAAGCTAATAGAGGTTTAAGTGCTGCTATAAAAGCTGGGTTTGATTATGCTGACACTGAACTTGTAGGTTATATAGATTCTGATTTACAAACTGCTCCTGAAGATTTTAATTTACTTTTAAAACATATTGACACTTACGATTTAGTAACTGGTGTAAGAGCAGACCGAAAAGATAGTTTTGTAAAAAACATGTCGTCTAAAATTGCTAATGGTATAAGAAGAGCTTTTACCAAAGACGGAATGGATGATACTGGTTGTCCTTTAAAAGTTATTAAAACCGAATATGCTAAGCGTATTCCTATGTTTAAGGGTTTACATCGTTTTTTACCAGCAATGATATTATTGCAAAATGGTAAAGTTACCCAAATTCCTGTGCGTCATTTTCCAAGAATTGCTGGTACTGCAAAATTTGGTTTATGGAACCGATTACTTGGACCACTCATGGATTGTTTTGCTTACTTATGGATGAAAAAAAAGTACATCAACTATACAGTTTCTAAACAAGGTTAATGAACGATTGGTTGATATATTGCATAGGTTTTATCGCTCAGATTTTATTCTCTTCGCGCTTAATAATACAATGGATAACTTCTGAGAAACACCAAAAAGTAATAACTCCAACCTTATTTTGGACCTTAAGCTTAATTGCCTCTTTTTTACTCTTTATATATGGCTATCTTAGAGATGATTTTGCCATTATGCTTGGACAAGGGTTAACCTATTTTATTTATATACGCAATTTGCAATTACAAGGCGAATGGGAGAAATTCCCGAGAGTAATGCAATACATTTTACTTGGTGCTCCTACTCTAATTGCCATATATTACTTTAACAACAATGTTATTGATAGAGATGTTTTATTCAAAAATGAAGCTATTCCGACTTGGTTGTTAACCCTAGGTATTGTATCGCAAATTATTTTCACGTTTAGGTTTATTTACCAATGGATTTATTCTGAACGCAAAAAGCAATCGTCTCTTCCTTTTGGATTTTGGATGTTGAGCTTAATAGGTTCTTTGCTAATTCTTATTTATGCCGTTTACAGAAGAGATCCAGTGTTATTTATAGGTCATGGTCTTGGTTTAATGATCTATGCCAGAAATTTATTCTTAATAAAAAAATCAAATGCTAAAAAAACTACAGCATAACCCTATACTTACCATAACAGTACTTGTACTTTTAATGCTCACTTTTGGCGTAAAATACCTTTCAGTAAGTATTATGGAAGCACGTAATTTTATTACTGCTAGAGAAATGCTAACAGATGGTAATTGGCTCCTTACAACCATGAATGGTGAAGCTAGATATGAAAAGCCTCCTTTACCAACTTGGTTAGCTGCGTTTTTTGGGATGATTTTTGGAATAAAAAACCTACTAGCTATTCGCTTTCCTGCTATTATATTTATAGCAATCACAGGTGTTTTTACCTACTTACTTTCTAATAAACTTTTAAATAATAAAAACCACAGTTTAATTAATGCTTTAATTGTAGTGACTTCCTTTTATGTTATTGGAATTAGTATTGAAGCTCCATGGGATATTTTTACTCATGGGTTTATGTTAATGGCTATTTATTTTTTATTTCAATACTTACATGGTGCTCCAAACAATTTCAAAGCAATTCTTATAGCTGGTTTGTTTTTAGGATGCTCAATACTTTGTAAAGGTCCTGTTTCTTTTTATGCCTTATTACTGCCTTTTTTAATTGCTTATGGTGTGGTTTTTAAATTCACTGCTATAAAAAAACAGATATTACCATTATTAGCTTTTTTAATCATTGGACTTATTGTTGGCGGTTGGTGGTACTTGTATGTAAGAGTTAACGATCCTGCAACTTTTACTGCCATTGCTGAACGAGAAACAGGAAATTGGTCTAGTTACAATATAAGACCTTTTTACTATTACTGGAGCTTTTTTACGCAAAGCGGAATTTGGACTATCCCTGCTTTTATTAGCTTATTATATCCCTATTTAAAGCGAAGAGTGAGTAATACTGAAGCCTATAGGTTTAGTTTTATTTGGACCATTACTGCTGTTATTTTGCTTTCATTAATTCCTGAGAAAAAATCAAGATACCTAATGCCTGTTTTAATTCCTTTAGCAATTAACACTGGTTTTTATATTGAATATCTCATAAGATGCTTTAAAGGTTTAAAGGACAAGCGCGAAACTATACCTGTGTATTTTAATTTTGGACTTATAGCCTTAATTGGTTTAGCGTTTCCTATTGTAGGTTATTTATTTTTAGGCGAAAAGCTTTCGGGTTATATGATGTTTCCTTTTGCCATAGCTTCCATAACCTTAGTTTTATTAAGTGTACTAATTTTTGTTCAGTTGAAACTAAAAAACATGGAAAAGGTATTTTACCTCACTATTTTCTTTTTTGCTGCATTATTAATATCTGGTTTACCGCTTTCAACAGCTTTAATAGACAATAATTACAAACCTATTTCAAACTTAAAAGAAGACACTAAAAAAGAAGCTATAAACGTGTATGGTTTTAATTATATCTCACCTGAAATGATTTGGCAGTTTGGTGATAAAATTCCAAATATAACTCAAGAAGATGGTACAATAAATTTCCCTAACGAACCAGTGTTTGGGATGCTTGCTAATGGTATAAGCCCTGAACATCAAGAACTCTTACTCGCTAAATACCACATTGAAAAAGTTGCTACTTATGACCTCAACACTTCAGCTAAAGACAGTAAAAGTTATAGAGGACGATTGGTAAACACCTATTATATTCTTACTAAGAAGTAAAGCGTTTAGCTAAGTACTTATTGAGTTTATAAAACCCAAAACCTGATAGCGCGCCAAAAATCATTCCGCAGAAAATATCCAACGGAAAATGCACTCCTATATACACTCTACTGTAAGCCATTGCTGCTGCCCAAAATAGCATTAAAAAGATAAGATACTTGTATTTATGTTTTAACATTAAACCTGTAAATACAGCTACAGCCATTGAGTTAGAGGCATGACCTGAGAAAAAGCCATATCTACCTCCACAAGAAGGCTTTACCAATCGCATTAATGAATTTACGGTCTCGTCATGGCAAGGTCTAAAACGTTCAAAGCCATATTTAAATAAGTTGGTAACTTGGTCAGTAAAAGACACCATAAGTGCTACAACCAAAACAGTTATTAAAAACGTTTTTCGGTCGTGATTTTTAAACATTAAGTATAGTAAAATGGCATAAAGAGGAATCCAGTAAAATTTTGTGGTGTAAAACATCCAAAATCCATCCCAAGACTCAACGCCTAAATTGTTTAAAAACAGGAATAATTCTTTATCGTATTCTATTAATTGGTCTATCATCTAATCGTTGTATTGTTCTATTTCGCTATCGTAAAAATCGGTAGCTGCCTGAATTAAGTTTTCAATTTCAGACTCTAATTCTCTTTGATCGTGTTCATCAAATTCTTCTAACCATTCTACCTCATCATTTTCTAAATTAATAATAAACCTAGGAAAATCGGTATGAATAATATATATAGCATTAGGATATTGGGTATTGTCTCCAAGTATAAATTTAGGCAGTTCCATAATTATGCTGTTTTAATGAGTTTGTTAGTTAAATAATTAAATCGAATATACAATAAAATTGCTGCAGTTGTTAAACCTGCTAAAAGTCCTAGCCAAATACCAAAACTTCCATAGACTTCTTCTTTCCCTAAAAAATAACTTATAGGAAATCCAATAACCCAATACGAAACAAAGGTAATTATAGTTGGTATTTTTACATCTTGCAAACCTCTTAAAGCACCTAAAACAACAACTTGAACACTATCACTTATTTGAAAAATTGCTGCTGCAATTAAAAGCGTTGACGCGATACTAACCACTTCGGTATTGTCAACAAGGTTTACAGCATCGTCATAATCTACATACAATTTTGGTAGGTGGTTGTGAAACAAAAAGAAGCAAATACCAAAGCAAATAGCAAGTATTGTTGCCAATAAAAATATAGAAATGGCGATTCTACGTAGTTCTAAAAAGTTATTCAAGCCTTTTTGGTTTCCTACTCTCACCATTGCAGCAACACTAAGTCCCATTGCTACCATAAATGTCATTGACGATAAGTTAAGTGCAATTTGGTTTGCCGCTTGTGGGTTTTTACCTAGTAAACCACTCAACCATATAGCTGCTGTAAAAATGGCTACTTCAAAAAACATTTGCATTGCGCTAGGTGTTCCTAAATTAATCAGTTTGTTAAGCATTAGTTTATCTAAAACAAAAAACTTGATATTAGTTACAAAAGCTTTAGATTTTTCTTTTTTACTCAACAATATCCAAATAAACGCCACCATTACAAATCGCGAAATCAATGTTCCATAAGCAGCTCCTACAATACCCAACTCAGGAAAACCAAATTTCCCAAAAATGAGCAAATAGTTAAAAACAACATTTACAATATTAGCTATCAATGTAGCATACATAGGATATTTTGTCATTGACAAACCATCGCTAAACTGCTTAAATGCTTGAAAAACCACTAACGGAATTAAAGAAAAAGCAACCAAATCTAGATATGGAATTGCCAACTCAACGACCTCAATAGGTTGCTTCATTAAATACAAAAGCGGTTTAGCGAAAAACACCATTAAAAACAATGAAATACCTAGTATTGTACATAAAAACAATCCATGTTTAAAAGCCGATTTTCCATTTTTAAAATCATTGGCTGCATCAGCTTCAGCCACAAGAGGTGTAATGGCTGTTGAAAACCCAATACCTAAAGACATAGCAATAAACATAAAGCTATTACCAAGTGAAACTGCAGCCAACTCAGCAGTTCCTAATTGGCCAACCATAATGTTATCAATAAAACTTACAAAAGTATGTCCTAACATGCCCAACATTACAGGAGCAGCAAGTTTCCAGTTGTATTTGAATTCTTTAGTATAATTTGATAAAACCACTTATGCTTTTTTGAGGTTTCAAAGGTATGCCATAGAAAACTATATAAGAATTTTCCACTGAATATTTTTCAAAAAACCTTTATGAATATTGAATATCAAGCAATTATATAATCAGATTGTTAATAAGTTACTTTAGTATAATTTCTATAAATCAGTTAAAAGCAATATTTTTATCAAAGTTATTTTCAATGTAAATTATCAGTGTTTACTTGGTATATATTGAAAATAAAGAAACTTTTTTAGCTATTATTTTAGAGGGATTTAAAAAATTAATGACGTTAAAAAACGTTTCAATAAAAAGAGGGTATTTCTACCCTCTTTTTTTATGGTTTTAGCCTTGTTATAAATTAACATATTTTTAAAATCTGCAAATGCTAAGGTTTTGTAAATTGCTTAAAAGCACAAACAATGAAACAAATTACCCTTAGTATCATTTTTCTTTACAGCTTATTTTCGTTTTCTCAATCATCAACTGAAGATGTTATAGAGCCTTTTTTAGAAGACATCGTATCTCAGTTTCCTAATGTTAGAGATTTAGCCATTTCTCCCAACGGAAAAGAAGCAGTATTTTCTGCACAAAGTTTTATGGGAGACATTTCTGCATTAATGATTGTTAGTAAAACTGACACGAAATGGAGTAACCCTAAAATCATCTCATTCTCTGGACAGTATTTTGATATCGAACCTTTCTTCTCAAGTGATGGTCTTAAGTTATTTTTTGCATCGAACAGACCTATGGACAACACATCTACAACTGTAAAAGATTTTGATATTTGGTATGTTGAACGCGCTTCTACTGAAGCTTCTTGGTCTGCTCCTATTAATTTAGGCGCTCCTGTAAATACTGAAATGGACGAGTTTTATCCTGTGGTTACAAATTCAAACAACTTATATTTTACATTAGATAATCCTTCTCTTAAAAGAAAAGACGACATATACATTAGCGAATTTAAAAATGGAGCATATACACAACCTAAACCTTTAAGTGACTCTATTAATTCTGAAGGTTATGAGTTTAATGCTTTTATAGCTCCTGATGAATCTTTTATAATCTATACTTGCTATAATCGTGATGATGGTTATGGTAGTGGTGATTTATATGTAAGTTACAAGCAGGAAAATGGCGAATGGAGTATTTCTAAAAACATGGGACAAAAAGTTAACTCCAACAAAATGGAATATTGCCCATTTGTTGATACTCAAAATGGCATTTTATACTTTACAAGCAAACGATTAAAAATGACTAGCTTTGAAGAAAAACAAAGCATTGAAGATTTAAAAACTATTTTTTACAGCTATGAAAATGGTTTAAGTAGATTGTATAAAATCTCTATTACAAACCTTATCGAGAAATAATTTAATCTATTGATTTTTCTTTTAGGTTTATAACTTGCTCACAAATGTCAGTTCGAGTGATTTTTTTGATAAAAAATCGTATCGAGAACCTTTTTAAGCATTAAATTCTTATTCTCGATATAAATTTTACTCATTTTTCAATCGTAAAATTCACTCGAATTGACAGAATTTTTAATGAATAACCTAAAACATCTCGTTTTTGATATTTTCTTTGGCTTCTCTGTATTCTTCAACAATATCAGTTACAATTTCAGCTACTGGTTTTATATCATGAATTAAGCCTGAAATTTGCCCAATTTCAAGCTCTCCTTCAACAAGGTCACCTTCAAACATTCCCTTTTTTGCTCTTGCTCTACCTAATAAGGTTTTCAACTCTTCAACCGTTGGTCCTTTTTTGTATAATTCCTGAACGTCGTTATAAAACTTATTTTTCACTAATCGTACAGGAGCCAACTCTTTTAAAGTTAATTGCGTGTCACCTTCTTTAGCATCAACAACAACATTTTTAAAGGCAGCATGTGCCGATGATTCTTCACTCGCCACAAATCGTGTTCCTATTTGAACACCATCTGCACCTAAAACCATAGCTGCAAGCATCGCCTTTCCTGTGGCAATACCTCCTGCTGCTATTAATGGTATCTGCAATTGCTCTTTTACCATAGGTATTAAAGTAAGTGTAGTTGTTTCATCTCTTCCATTGTGGCCTCCAGCCTCAAATCCTTCTGCTACAATTGCATCTACTCCTGCACCTTGTGCCTTTAAAGCAAATTTTACACTACTCACCACATGCACAACAGTTATCCCTCTTTCTTGTAACCAAGAGGTCCAAGTTTTTGGATTTCCTGCTGAAGTGAATACAATCTTTACACCTTCTTCAACAATAATATCCATAATCTCTTCAATATTTGGATACAACATTGGCACATTAACACCAAATGGTTTATCAGTTGCTTTTTTACATTTTTGAATATGCTCACGTAATACTTCAGGATACATTGAACCTGCTCCTAAAAGTCCTAAAACACCTGAGTTGCTAGCAGCTGAAGCTAACCTCCAACCACTATTCCAAATCATTCCTGCCTGAACAATAGGATATTGAATATTGAACAGTTTGGTAATTCTGTTTGTCATTTATGATTTAATAAGTTTAAACGTTTTTGATGAGTCTCCAGATTGAAGTACTAACACATACACACCTGAAGCAATTTCAGAACAATCCATTTGTTCTATTGAGTTTGATAGTGTCTGTTCCAAAATTACATTCCCAACCATATCATACATTAAAAAATTAGTAGATTCAAATTGACTAGGAATATGGATATTTAAAAGATTATTTACTGGATTTGGAAAAAGTTTAAATTCAGCAATTTCCTGTTCTTGCATAGACAATGCTATGTTATAAGCTAAGGCTAAATCTGGAATTCCGTAGCCTAAAAAATTGTCTGGTGTGGCATATTGTGAAGCAGACATCCTTATGTACTGCATAATTTCGGTATTTGAAGCATTAGGTAATGCTTGCCACAAACATACAGCTCCTCCAGCTAGAATTGGCGAGCTTAATGATGTACCGTTATTAGTGATAATTTCATCATTTTCATTAACCACATAAGCTCCTAAACCTTGAGCTGCAACATCAGGTTTTTGTGTGGGTTGGATAGTACTTCCTTGAGAGCTAAAAAACGCATAATCCTCGTTGCTATCAACTGCTCCAATGGATAATACGTTTGGCGAATCGGCAGGAGCACCAACAATTACCCAAGCATTACCACCAGAATTTCCAGCCGATGTAATTACCAACATTCCTTTTTCTGAAGCAATAGTTGCGCCTCTTGTAATAAATGCGGTTTGACCATCCATATCTTCGTTAGTGTAGCTGTAATTAGGATTATCATAAGTTGTATATCCTAAAGAAGTGTTTATGACATCAACACCTAAACTGTCTGCACGTTCAGCAGCTTCAACCCAATAACTTTCTTCAACAGGGTTTTCGCTTCCTGCATCTTCAGTTCTAAATAAATAATACGATGCATCTGGAGCAGTACCAACATACTCGTCTTGCACATAAGCTGCCATTGTACTCAACACTCTTGTACCATGAGTATTTGCTGTATAGGCATATACATTTTCTGTTCTGTCTACAAAATCATAACCATCCAATAAATCGCCATTATCTCTCAAGCGTTGAAAAGCTGACATGGTATTAACATTTGTAAAGCCTGCATCTAAAACCGCAACCAGCATACCTTCGCCAGTAAAATCATCTAAATGCAAATCATCTGCACTTATCATTTGTACTTGGTTTTGGGTATTTCCGTAGGTGAAATCGGTTAGTGTTTCTTCTATTTCAAATTTATCTTCATTTTCTGAAAATCTTCCACTTTCAGTATTCAAGCTTTTATCAGCAAAATCGATACTAACTACAAACTCTAAATCTAAAAGCATATTGATGTTTTCAACCGTTCCTCTAACATGAACAGCATTAAGCCATTTAGACTTTGCCATAACCGTAATTCCTTGTTGTGCTTTTAATGTGGTAATATGATTTTCGTTTACAGGAACATCTCTGGCATCTATAATAACACCATGAGCGTTCTTTCGGTCTATTGCTCTTTGTGTAAGAATAGTTAACGGATTACTTATTGCAGTTTCAACATTTTCCTTTTCTTCCAAATACACCCAAGCGTCTTCATCTTGCGCATATAACTGAAAGGCAAAAACTGTAAAAAGAAGTAAAAGTATTTTGTGTTTCATGCGTTGGCATTTGGGAGTATTGCAACTGCAATTTAAGAAATTACTCCTGAACCAACTAATTCATCATTTAAATACCATGCCACAAATTGACCTTCGGTAATTGCAGATTGTGCAGCTTCGAACTCAACGTAAAGTCCACCATCAACTTTATGTAAAATTGCTTCTTGTAAAGGTTGACGGTATCTAATACGCGCTTTCACCTTCATTGTTTCATCAACATTTAAAGCTAAATCTTCACGAATCCAATGCAATTCATCGTTATTGACAAAAAGTGCTTTTTTTAATAAACCAGGATGCGATTTTCCTTGACCTGTGTAAATGATATTATCATCAACATTAGTGTCAATTACAAATAATGGTTCAGCAGTACCACCAACAGCTAATCCTTTTCGTTGACCTTTAGTAAAATAATGTGCTCCTTGATGCTTCCCTACAACTTTTCCATCAGTAATAGAATACTCAATTTTTCGTGATAAATATTGTAGTTTTTCTTCTTCAGAATTAAACTCAGGAGTTTCTTGCTTATACACATCAATAGCTTGTGGTATCTCAACAATAACACCTTCTTTAGGTTTTAATTTTTGCTGAAGAAACTCAGGCAGTCTTACTTTACCAATAAAACATAATCCTTGAGAATCTTTTTTCTCAGCTGTTACCAAATCGAGTTTTGTTGCTATTTCTCTAACTTGTGGTTTTGTTAACTCACCTATAGGGAATAATGCTTTTGACAGCTGCTCTTGCGACAACTGACATAAGAAATAAGATTGGTCTTTGTTACCATCAACACCAGCTAATAATTGATAAATTTCTTCACCATCTTTTTGAAGCGTTCCTTTTCTGCAATAATGACCAGTTGCCACATAATCTGCTCCTAAATCGAGAGCAATTTTCATGAAGACATCAAATTTTATCTCTCGGTTGCAGAGTACGTCAGGATTTGGCGTGCGTCCTTTTTGGTATTCATCAAACATATAGTCTACAATGCGCTCTTTATATTGCTCACTTAAGTCTACTGTTTGAAAAGGTATACCTAATTTATCTGCTACCAACATAGCGTCATTACTATCATCTAGCCAAGGACATTCATCAGAAATAGTTACTGAATCATCATGCCAGTTTTTCATGAACAAGCCAATAACCTCATAACCTTGCTCCTTTAATAAATAAGCCGCAACACTAGAATCAACACCACCTGAAAGTCCTACTATAACTCGTTTCACGATTTTCCTTTAAAATTTGATTTTGCAAAATTACAAAATAAAAAATGGCAACTCTACAAAGTTACCATTATAAAAAATTATGCTATTTATAGTTTATAACTATTGTTGTTTAGGGTTGTTACTCGTTTTTGTAAAATTCTTTTCCTCAGTCAGTTTCCCATTGGTATAATACTTCCAAATACCATGCTTTTTACCACGCTTGTATTCCCCTTCAGCCAATAACTGTCCATCTGCATTATAGTATTTAGACAAGCCGTGTAATTCATCATTTTCATAACTAAATTCTTTTACTACAACCCCTTTTTCAGAATACCAAGTTGAAATACCTTCTATTTTCCCGTTGACGTAGTTTGTTTTTTCTGCTATTTGTCCATTATCATATAGTACTTGCTTTTCGCCATGTAACTCGCCTTTATCATTATAATATTCAATAGACATGACAGCATCACTTTTATTATGGTAAAATACCCACTTACCTATAAAGAGTTTTCCGTTCATTTTGCCTTCACTAATAAGTTTACCTGTTGAAGCGAAAAATTTAACCTCAGCAATATTGTTGTTAGGGTTAAATGTTTTGGTAGCACTCAATACACTCTTTTTTTGTTTAAGCGTATAGTATTTAAAAACACCTACTTCCTTTCCATGCTCAAACTGTCCTTCATAACGAGGCTCGTTGGTTTTGTCAAAGTTCTTTTTCCAAACACCATGACGTTTCCCGTTATTATCGTATTGATTTATAGAATTTTGCGCAGATAAATTTGCATAAAAAAATGTTAAAATTATAACTGTTATAATATTTTGTTTAAACATTTTGTAAATTTGTTAAACAAACTGACGTTTGTATATGTTGAACATTAAAACTCAAAAAAATGAAAATTATTTCAAACATTTCAAAATTTGCCCTAATACTTTCTGTAGTATTTGCATTTCAATCTTGCAGTAGTGATGACGATAACAATGATGGAGGAACTCCTGAAGAGTTAAACATTGTTGAAACTGCGTTAACAGCACCAAACTTAAGTAGTCTTGTTGCTGCATTACAAGCTGCTGATGGTAACCTAGATGTAGTACTTTCTGGTAATGGACCATATACAGTACTTGCTCCAACAAACGATGCTTTTGCAACCTTTTTATCAGATAATGGTTTTGCAAGCTTAGACGAAGTACCTACAGATGTTTTATCACAAATTTTATTGAATCATGTTATTTCAGCTGACGTAACTTCTACAGACCTAACCACTATGGGTTCTGGTTACACTTCAACAAATGCAGATGGTGTTGGAGGCAACAAGCTTAGTTTATATTTCAACACTTCTAGTGGTGTAACATTTAATGGTATATCTACAGTTACAACTCCAGATATTGATGCTTCAAACGGAACAGTACATATTGTTGATGCTGTTATAGGATTACCAGATGTAGTTACTTTTGCAACAGCAGATCCTAATTTTTCAACTTTAGTTACTGCTTTAACAAGAGATGATTTAACATTTGACTACGTTACAACATTATCAACAGCTAACGGAACAGCTCCTGCTCCTTTTACTGTGTTTGCACCAACAAACGACGCTTTTAGTGACTTATTAGCCGAATTATCATTAAATAGCTTATCAGATATAGATGAACCAACTTTAAAAGCAACATTAGATCACCATGCAGTAGCTGGAGCTAATGTAAGATCAACAGCTTTAATGGACGATATGACAGTTAGCACTTTAGGTGGAGATATTACAGCAAATGTTACTGGTGGAGCGACATTAACTGATATAAATGATAGAGTTAGCAACATTATTGCTGTAGATGTTCAAGCAACAAATGGAGTAATTCATGCCATAGATAAAGTAATATTACCTCCTCTATAATTAATAGTGATTGTATTAATTGATTAGTTTTAGTTAGCCAAAAAGCCTTTAAACAAAAATGTTTAAAGGCTTTTTTAGTTATTAATTAGATAATCTTAATTTACTTTCTTCCTTGTTGTTGGCGTTTTTGTTGTTCAGCTTGCTCCATCATTTCTTTCATTTTTCGCTGAAAACGACTTTCCTTTTTAGGTTGTTTCTTTTTCTCTTGAATTTTAGCCAACACTTTATCTTCATCAATGATAAAGTTTTTAATCACTAACATAATACCTATACTAATTAAGTTTGAAATAAAGTAATACAAACTCAATCCTGAAGCGTATTGGTTAAAAAATATAAGCATTAATAATGGTGAAAAATAAATCATGTATTTCATCATCTTTTGCATATCAGGCATACCTTCTTGAGTAGGTTGAGCTGCTACTTGCTGACCTGTAGTCATACGCATGTAGAAGAAAATTGCAATAGCTGCCAATATTGGGAACAAACTCACGTGATCACCATATAATGGAATATTAAAAGGAAGTTCAGCAATGATATCATAAGACGATAAATCATCAACCCAAAGGAATTTTTTCTGACGTAAATCAAAAGCTGTTGGGAAAAACATAAACAACGCATAAAACACAGGAATTTGCATTAAACCAGGTAAACAGCCACTCAATGGGCTTGCTCCTGCTCTTGTTTGCAAGCTCATAGTTTCTTGTTGTGCTTTTAATTTATTGTCTTTGTACTTTTCTCTTATTGCGTCTAATTCTGGCTTAAGAATTTTCATTTTTGCTTGTGACAAAAACTGTTTGTATTGTACAAACGACAATAAAATTTTAACCAAAATAGTCATCACAATAATAGCAATACCATAAGGTAAAAAGCTACTTAAAAATCCAAATAGAGGAATAAATACCGACTTGTTGATCCATCCAAAAATTCCCCATCCAAAAGGAATACTTTCTTCAAGATTTTGGTCGTAAGTCTTTAATACTTTACTATCAGTTGGTCCATAATAAAAACTCATGTTTTCATTAAGCTCTCCACCTTTTACTTGTAACGGTAACTTTGAAGCAAATGATTTTGTAAACAACGTATCTACATCTTCATCTTCAACTAAATTCTTAGACGTTAATTTTACAGTTTTAAAAGGTGCATCAGATACTAAAATAGAGCTGAAAAAGTGCTGTCTGTATGATAACCAGCTAACATCTTCAACATCTTCTTCGTCATCACCAGTTTGCGCCAACTTGTCTATTTTTTTACCATCATGCTGATAAGTTAATCGTGTGTAACGGTTTTCATACTGAATACTTCTATCATGTCTGTATCCATCAAGTTGCCAGTTTAAATCTATATTTTGAGAACCATTGATAACATCATTTAAACCTTGAGATTTAACGGTAAACCCAATCATATAATCATCAGGTTTTAGTTCATAACGATATTCTAAAAACTTAGTTTCAGACACTTTTAATTTCATAGAAACTATAGTGTTTTCACCATTTTTAGTAACCGATGGTTGAAAATAAAGCTCTTTAGTATTTAGGGTTCTATTATCTGTTGTTCCAAAATTGATATTAAAATCAACATTATTCTTTTTTATTAAATGAATAGGAACAGAATCGTAATCGACAAAGTTTTTCAGCTTAACTTCTGACAAGTATCCACCTTTATTACTAAACTTTAAAGAAAACACATCAGTCTCAACAGCAGTTTCTCCATCAGTTGCTGAAGGCAACGTTGCTGCATAAGCAAAAGCGCCTAATTTTAATTTTAATGCCTCTAATTGTGTAGAGTCTTTTACTGAACTGTTTGAGTAGTCTTGAGCAGTTGTAGTTAATGTTGCCTCTTGTGCTTGTTGCTTTTTCTCAGCTTCAATTTGCTCTTGTTTTGCTTTTTCTTGTTCGGCTAACTCTTCTTCTGTTGGTTGGTTTTGCCAAAGCATGAATAATAATATTCCGAAAATAAGTATAAACCCAATAACGGAATTAACGTCTAATTTTTTTTCTTCCATAAGTATTTAGTTTCCCCAATTAAAGTTAGGAGTGGATGTCTTTTGGTGTATCAAAAAACTGTCCAATATTATTTTTGTGTCATACTGACACTTTTCTCGTCTTTTTTAAAGTTTAAAGCAGCTTTTACAAATGCTACAAATAAAGGATGCGGATTTGCAACAGTACTCTTATATTCAGGATGGTACTGCACACCAACAAACCAGCTATGTGAAGGAATTTCAACAATTTCAACCAAACCAGTTTCAGGGTTAAACCCTGTAGCTTTCATACCTGCGTCTTCAATTTGCGTTTTAAATGCGTTATTAAATTCATAACGATGTCTATGACGCTCTTTTACAGCATTTGAACCATACACTTGTTGTACAATACTACCATTTATTAGTTCGCAATCCCAAGCACCTAAACGCATAGTTCCACCTTTATCAGTAATATCTTTTTGAGATTCCATAAGGTCAATAACAGGATATTGCGTTTGCTCATCCATTTCAGTTGAATTGGCATCTTTTAATCCAAGTACGTTTCTAGAATACTCAATAACTGCCATTTGCATACCTAAGCAAATCCCTAGAAACGGAATATTATGCTCTCTCACATACCTAACCGCTTCAATTTTTCCTTCTATACCACGCTCTCCAAAACCAGGAGCAACTAATACTCCATCTAAATGTTGAAGTTTACCAGCAGCATTTTTTGGTGTTAAAAATTCTGAATGAACAGATTCTACATTTACTTTCACTTCATTTTCTGCTCCTGCATGAATAAAAGCTTCAAGTATTGATTTGTATGAATCTTGGAGTTCAACATATTTTCCAATAAGTCCAATAGTAACTTCTCCTTTTGGGTTTTTATGTCGGTTTAAAAACTGATTCCATTGCGTTAAATCTGGAGTATCACTTTCTAAATTTAATTTTTTAAGTACTACTTTATCCAAACCTTGTTCTAACATTAAGTTAGGCACATCGTAAATTGTTGATGCATCTATAGATTGAATAACAGCCTCTTCACGAACATTACAGAATAAAGCTAGTTTTCGTCTTAAATCTTCAGGTAATTCATGTTCTGTTCTGCAAACTAAAATATCTGCTTGAACTCCACTTTCCATTAAGGTTTTTACACTATGCTGAGTAGGTTTTGTCTTTAACTCACCAGCTGCAGATAAAAATGGAATTAATGTTAAGTGAATAACGATAGCGTTGTCTTGACCTAAATCCCAACGCAATTGACGCACAGCTTCAATGTAAGGTAAGGATTCAATATCACCAACGGTTCCTCCAATTTCAGTAATAACAATATCGTAATCTCCTGATTTTCCTAAGATTTGAATACGTTCTTTAATTTCGTCAGTAATATGAGGAATAACTTGAACCGTTTTACCTAAAAACTCCCCTCTACGTTCCTTTTCAATAACACTTTGATAAATTCGTCCAGTAGTAACGTTGTTTGACTGACTTGTAGGCACGTTTAAAAAACGCTCGTAGTGACCCAAATCTAAATCGGTTTCGGCACCATCATCGGTAACATAACATTCACCATGCTCATAAGGATTAAGAGTTCCTGGGTCAACGTTAATGTAAGGGTCTAATTTTTGGATTGTTGTTCTGTAACCTTGAGCCTGAAGTAATTTTGCCAATGAAGCAGCTATAATTCCTTTTCCTAAGGAAGAACTTACGCCTCCAGTTACAAAGATGTATTTTGTGTTTGTTGTCATGTTGCGCTTTTAAACGCAGGCAAATTTACAAAATTTTAATAGTTATTAGGTAGTGTTTTGGGTTTTAATTGCTATTAAAAATACAATATTATTACATACGTTCAGGAACATTAATTCCTAATAGCCCAAACGCATTTTTAATGGTGTTACCAACTACCTTAGATAACTGTACTCTAAACTGTTTTTCGTTGTCATTATCAGCACCAAGTATAGATACATTTTGATAAAATGAATTGAACTCTTTCACTAAATCATAAGTGTAATTAGCAATTAAAGCAGGACTATGTTGTTCTGCTGCGTTTTGAACCACTTCAGGAAACAGTTGAATTTGCTTTAGCAATTCTTTTTCCTTTTCATGTAAATCGACTGAAACTTTTGTAGACGTATCCACATCAGACTTTCTTAAAATAGACTGAATTCTTGCATAAGTATATTGAATAAATGGTCCTGTATTTCCTTGAAAATCGATAGATTCTTTAGGATCGAAAAGAATTCGCTTTTTTGGATCTACTTTAAGGATGTAATATTTTAAAGCACCAAGACCAATGGTTTTGTATAGTTCTTGTTTCTCTTCTTGAGTATAACCGTCTAACTTACCAAGTTCTTCAGAAATCTCTTCAGCAGTTTTAGCCATGTCTTCTACTAAATCGTCAGCGTCTACAACAGTACCTTCTCTACTTTTCATTTTTCCTGAAGGTAAATCGACCATACCATAGCTTAAATGGTATAAGTTTTTAGCCCAATCAAAACCTAATTTTTTGAGGATTAAAAACAGTACTTTAAAATGGTAATCTTGCTCGTTACCTACAGTGTAAACCATTCCGCCAACATCAGGAAAATCTTTAATACGTTGAATAGCTGTACCAATGTCTTGTGTCATATATACTGCTGTACCATCACTACGAAGTACGATTTTTTCATCAAGTCCTTCATCAGTAAGGTCGCACCACACTGAGCCATCTTCTTTTTTAAAGAAAACTCCTGTTTTCAATCCTTCGGCAACAAATTCTTTTCCTAATAAATAGGTTTGACTTTCATAATACAGTTTGTCAAAATCAACACCTAAGTTTTTATACGTAACATCAAATCCCTCATAAACCCAACCGTTCATTTTTTCCCAAAGCGCAACTGTTTCAGGATCTCCAGATTCCCATTTTTGAAGCATTTGCTGAGCTTCTACCAAAATAGGAGCTTGTTTTTTTGCATCTTCTTCAGTCTTTCCTTCTTCTACTAATTGCTGAATTTCGTTTTTATACTCTTGGTCAAACTTCACATAATAATTACCTACCAGCTTATCGCCTTTTAAGCCTGTGCTTTCAGGAGTTTCATTATTACCGTAACGTTTCCAAGCCAACATACTTTTACAAATATGAATACCTCTATCGTTTATAATTTGAGTCTTGTATACCTTTTTTCCAGATGCTTTTAAAATTTCGGCAACGCTATATCCTAACAAGTTATTTCTAATATGACCAAGGTGTAATGGTTTATTGGTATTTGGTGAAGAATACTCTACCATTATTGCATTGTCGCCTTCTTTTGGTGTTACCAATCCATAAGAGGCTTGATTAGAAATTTCGTTAAAGAAATTCAGGTAGTAAGCATCATTAATTTCAACATTCAAAAAACCTTTAACTACATTAAATGCTTTTACCTCATCAACCTTTTCAACAAGATATTGACCTACAGCTTCTCCTATTTGCACAGGATTACCTTTTACAACACGCAACATAGGAAAAACAACAATTGTTATATCTCCAGCAAATTCCTTACGAGTAGCTTGGAATTCAACCGATTCTAAATTAGCGTTATACAATGAAGTTATAGCTTCTTGTACGTGTTTTGTCAATATATCTTGAAGACTCATTTGTAGTTAATTTTTAAGTGTGCAAAGATAGCATTTTTATTAAAATTTTAAGACCCAATGCCGCTTAAATACTTAATCTTAAAGCACAATACCGAAATCTAAGTTTATATGGAATGCAAAAAGAGCGATTGACAATTTGCCATTGAAGTCTGCTTTTTAAAATATACTCTTGTTTGAAAAAAATAACAGTCTTAAATTAAGAATGGTAAATTAATTAAGTTTTGTGAAGTTATAGCGTAGCGTTATCAAATTACTTCAAAATTCATTTTTAATACTAAAATTCTGACAATCAATATTTTAAACAAAAATTTGTTAATAACTTTAATTAACGTGCATTTCGTCGATAAAAGTGTAGTTTTTCTATGATTTTTTACCGTTCATCGAGTAGGAAAATTTTTAAATTTAAATAATATTCCTTTTATCTAATTTTTTGGTAGTAAAACCTAGAAATTAGCTTTTTATAACCCTTTTAAAGATTTTTGGAAAGCTATTAATCAAAGTCCCAATCGTTGATGATACCTATTTTTCAACCTTTAACAGGATTGTTATTGTGTTTTGTGTTTTTACTTTTCCTATCCCTCAAGGCAAGTTGGCGTCAAAGCAGTATTGCAATTTATAACACTAATTGTAGAAGATGAAACAGTTAATAACTTTAGCTGCTTTTTTTTCTGTGCTCTCTACTTTTGCTCAAAAAATAGAGAAGGATAGTCTTTTTATTCAATCAGAGATTGAACACCTAACTATTCAATTAGCTTACCAACCTCAGGATTCTGCAAAGGTTGAAACTTCCCTTTTATTAATTGAAAAGCTATATACTGTAAAAGACTACAAAAAAGCGTTATTGTTTATTGACCAAACTGAAAGGTTATCTGAAACTTTAAAATATAAAAGAGCAATTGCCGAAGCCAAATATTTTAAAGCCCTTATTTATTCAACAAAAAATGATTACTACAACGCAATTGATAGTTACAATAAGTCCAAGAGACTATTTAAAGAACTTGACGACACACTAGGTTATGCTAGAGTTAGTAATGGCATTGGTCTTATTGAAATTAAACGTGGAAACTATGCTGAAGGTCTTGAAAATGCTTTATTAGCTATTCAGGTTTTTGAACGCATGAACTTGAGAGAAGAACTTAGTTTAGCCTACAATAGTTTAGCCGAAGCTTACTACAATACAAACCAAATAGATAAAGCGCTTGAGTTTAATTATAAGGCATTAAACGTTAGAACCCAACTACAAGACAATGCTGGAATTAAAAACTCAACCAAAAACATTGCTTTACTTTATTCTGAAAGAAAAGAACACAGAAAAGCTATTGAGTATTTTGAGAAAGTTTTAAATCTTTTAGATACTGAAAATGATAATGACTTAAGAGGAGAAATTTTACCTCGAATTGGTGAAGAATATTTGCAGTTTAGAGAATATGAAAAAGCCGCAGAGTATTTACTTGAAGGATTAAAATACAACAGAAACACACAAAATGAAGATGGATTACTTAGGTCATTAAACTCCATAGGTCATCTCAATTTAAAACAAAACAAGTTAAAACTTGCCCAAGCGCAATTAGACGAAGCCTACAGTATTGCAAAAAATGGAGTTAACAAACATGAGCTTTTAAAAAACTACAAACTCCACAAAGAACTAGACTCCATACAAAAGCAATATCAAAATGCATTTTTCTGGCAAGGAAAATATTATGACTTAAAAACTGAACTTGATAAAGAGAGTCAACCCAAAATACCTGTAATTACTACTCCTGTTACTGAAACCAATATTGACGAAGCGTTTACTAACGAGGTGAGTATTGAAAATGAAGCAATAAATAAAGAAAATGAAAAATCTATTAAACGATTAAAACTACTAAGTTACGTCTTAGCTTTTGCTATTTTAGTATCCTTACTTGTTTTAGTTATTTCTCACCTAAAACATAGAAAACGTTTAGAATACGCTAGAGAACTTGAAGAAAAAAACAAACAGATAGAGTTACAAAACGAAGCTATATTAGAACAAACACATCATTTAGAAGAGGTTAACAAAGTTAAAGATCGTTTGTTTTCTATAGTATCTCACGATTTAAAAGATTCGATTTCGTCCATTAAAGGATTTATTGATTTGCTTCGCGAAGACAGCCTTACCAAAGAAGAGTTTTATGAGCTTATCCCTGAGTTAAGTGAGAATGCTGACAATGCTTCTTTATTACTTTTTAACCTATTAAACTGGTCTAAATCCCAAATGCAAAACTTAGAGTCTAACCCTGAGTTATTCAACATCCAAGATGTATTCCACAATAAAATGGGATTAATAGAACAAAAGGTTGAACAAAAACGAATTGTTTTAATTGATGAGTCGCAAAGAGATTTTGTTTATGCCGATAAAAGCATGATAGAAATTGTAATCCAAAATCTACTTACAAATGCTGTTAAGTTTAGTAGAATTGGTGATGCTATAACTGTTTCAAACAGAGACCAAAATGGTAAATCCTTAATATGCGTAGAAGATACTGGAGTTGGTATTTCTCCAGAGAATCTAAACAAGCTATTTAAGAACAATACATTTACTACAATAGGTACCAAAAACGAAAAAGGTACAGGATTAGGATTAACTATTTGCAAAGAACTTGTTGAACTTAATGATGGTAGAATTTGGGTTGAAAGTGTTCAAAATGTGGGAACTAAATTTTTTGTTGAGCTTCCAAAAGTAAAATCAGCAGAATAATTAAGCTCTAGGTAAAAACACCTCAGCCATCATACAACGAGCACTTCCGCCTCCACAAGTTTCTATAGTTTCTAAAGAGCTAGAAATTATCTCACAATGCTTTTCAATTTTTAAGATTTGCGATGCTGTCAAACTATCATGAGCAGCTTTACTCATTATTAAATAAGGTGTATTGTTTGCTCCTTTTAATTGAAGCATGTTACCAGCAAACTGATGCATTTGAGACTCAGTAATTTCTATAATTTCTTTACCATCAGATTTTAGATGCTGAATAACATTTTTGCGTTCTTTTTTATCATCAATAGTATCCAAGCAAATCACAGCAAAGTTTTCAGCTAAACACATCATTACATTAGTATGGTAAATTGGTAATCGCTTACCATCTACAGTTTGGTTAGCGGTAAATACTACAGGAAAATAGTCGAAATCTTCACAAAACTCAATAAACAACTCTTCGTCTGCTCTAGGTGATAACGCACAATAGGCTTTACCATTAGCTCTATCTAACAATAAACTTCCTGTTCCTTCAAGAAAAACACCTTCATCTTCTGCACTTGTATAGTCAATAATATTTTCAATTTTGAAGCCTTCGTTTTCAAGCCTAACAAATATCTCTTCGCGTCTTTCCTTTCTTCTGTTTTCGGCAAACATTGGATAAATTGCAACATCACCATTTTCATGAAAACTTACCCAGTTATTAGGAAAAATCGAGTCTGGAGTATCTGCTAACACATCATCTTGCTCAACAATTACATTAATGCCTACTTGCCTTAACTTTGCTACAAAAGCGTCAAACTCTTCTTGAGCTTTGGCATTAATCTCAGCGTTTTTAACATCTATAGTTTCTTGAAAATAATTATTGACAGCTGTCTGTTCGTTCATCCTAAAGTTTATAGGACGAATCATTAAAATAGTATTCGTAATCTGTTGCATTATTGGTAAAAATTCTGCTGCAAAATTACTATTTTAAAATGTATTTTTCTCTAAAGACATCAATGAAGTATGTGTTAAAATTTACATTGAAATTCTTTTATTTTTCTCTTCATTAAGCCATATCAAAGCTTCTTCTCTTAGATAAAACATTTTCATTGTCCAGTTTTCATCATTATTCAAACTCAATATTGTTTTAGTAGCCATTTTACTACCAATTGAGTTCACAACAACTGCTACAGCAAAAACTTCTTTCAATTTTGAAATCTTACGTTGAACATCAAAAGTATAAGAGTAAGAATGAAGTTTGTTTACTAAAAGTGAAAATGGAGGTGTTAAATTTTCGAGTAAAAAATTATGATATTCTTCCATTAGTTTTTTGTCCATTTCAACACCTTCGTCAATAATTACCTCAGCTAAATGCTCATTGAGAATAATAATAGTGCCAAATGACAATTTGTGAGAAAGCTCTCTTTCTTGCATATTATTTTAGTTAATAAGGGATAGTTAAAAATAAAAAAAATCCTTGATTTTGCTAAGGTTTTGACAAAATAAATCCACGATATTCTAACATAAAACGATAACAATCTTAAAATCAATTACTATTTTAAGTAAGTTTGAAATATCAAAAATCATACACATGAAAAAATTTGCGCTACTTTTTATAATACTGTGTTCTTGCTCCCAAAACAACCCCAAAAAAACTTATGATTTCACTACTGTTTTTGAAAAAAGTGAAGGCAAGGAAACTGCCACTTATGAAGAAACCATACTCTATTATAAAAACTTAGCCCAAGCTTACCCTGAAATTTCGATAGACTCAATTGGTAAGACAGATTCTGGCAAACCACTTCATCTTGTAACATTAAACCCTGACAAAGTTTTTGATTTTTCGCAAATAAGAGCCAACAATAAGCGCATACTTCTTATCAATAATGGCATTCATCCTGGTGAAAGCGATGGTATAGATGCCACAATGCTGCTTTACAGAGATATTGCTCAAGGCACTATTGAAATGCCTAAACACACTGTTTTAGCAACCATACCAATATATAACATTGGAGGTAGCTTAAATAGAAATTCTACAACAAGAACAAACCAGAATGGACCTGTATCGTATGGTTTTAGAGGAAATGCTCAAAACTATGACCTCAACAGAGATTTTATAAAATGTGACACCAAAAACGCACGTGCTTTTACTGAGATTTATCATTTAGTAAACCCTGATGTATTTATTGATAATCATGTAAGCAATGGTGCAGACTACCAATATACGCTCACTCATTTATTCACACAACACAATAAATTAGGAGGCGATTTAGGCAATTATATCCATACCGAAATGATGCCTAAACTAGAAGAAAAACTAGCCGCAAAAAATTGGGATATTACACCTTACGTCAATGTATTTAACAGAACTCCAGAGACTGGTTTTAATCAGTTTATGGACTACCCAAGATACTCTACTGGTTACACAACACTATTTAACACTTTAGGTATGATGGTTGAAACTCACATGCTAAAACCCTACAAACAACGTGTTGAAGGCACTTATGAACTTATGAAAAGTATGATTGATATTATTGAAGAAGACTATCAAAAAATACAATGGAAACAAATAAGCACAGAAGAACATATTCGTGATTATGCTGAGACCTATACGCTAGATTGGAAAATCGATACTAGCAAAACCTCTACATTAAGTTTTAAAGGATATGAAGGCAATAGAATACCTAGTGAAGTTACTGGAGCGCAGCGCTTAAAATATGATCGCACAAAACCATTTACAAAAGATGTGGTTTACAACAACTATTTTGAACCAAGCATTGAAGTAACTATACCAAGTGCTTACATTATTCCACAAGGTTGGTGGAAAGTAATTGAACTTTTAAAACTTAATCAAGTAGAAATGCGCAAGTTTGAAAAGGACACTACAATAACAGTAGAATCCTATGAGATTGAAAGTTATGAGAGCAGAAAAATGCCTTATGAAGGCCATTATCAGCATTACAATACAAAAGTTGTTAAAACAGAAAAAGAAATAACATTTTTGAAAGGCGATTATATTATTAACACACATCAAAATGCGTTTAGGTATTTAATGGAAACTTTAGAGCCTGAAGCACCAGACTCATTCTTTAACTGGAACTTTTTTGACACAATTCTGCAACAAAAAGAAGGTTTTTCACCTTATGTATGGGAAGATATTGCTAAAGAATTATTAGATAAAAACCCTGATTTAAAAACAGAATTTGAACAGAAAAAACAAACAGATACTAATTTTAACAATAACTGGTATGCGCAATTAGATTGGCTACACAAACAAAGTGACTATTACGAAAAAGCTCACCTACAATATCCTGTGTACAGATTGCACTAAACCAAAATTTTAATATTAGCATAAGAGTTTGTCATAGCTTCTTGACGTTGCGTTTCGTTGAGCCATTCTACCTTGGTAATACCTTCTTTCTCTTCTGGTTCAAGTTTACCTGAGTAAGTTGTTTTCATCTCAAACCAGTAAGTTACTTTTATTTTGTGCTTACCATTTCGCTTAAAAATGTGATAGGTAGTATCAAGCGGTTTTACAATTTCAAGACCTTTAACACCTGTCTCCTCTTCCACTTCTCTAATTGAGGTTTCTTCTATCGATTCTTTAGCTTCAGCTTTTCCTTTTGGTAAGTCCCATTTTTTATTTCGGTAGATAAACAGTGTTTCTCCTTTTTCATTAATAACCTTACCACCTCCTGCAACTACATTTGGTAATTTCTTTAAAAATTTTTTAAGGAGTTTATCAGGGTTTTTGTGTATTAATCTCACCTCTTCCAAACTGGTAGAATTAAGTTCTTTTATAACTTTACCAATATTAACTGTATCTAATAAATAGTTTTTAAAGTTAGTTTCTTCACTAACAATAGTCGTTAATATAATTGGTTTGTCACCTACAAAAACTTTATACATAATATTTGGGCAAATAGGTTTTCAATGGTAAAAATATAACTTTTAAGCACATATTACCATTTTCAAAAATTAATTTTATTTTAAGTTTTGAAATTTAAATTTAACAAAATTGTGTAGTTTTGCGCTATGATTTTTAACAAACATACCGCTAAAAAAACTGCTGAAGTTTTATTGCAAGTAAATGCGATAAAACTTAGCCCTGAAGAGCCTTTTACTTGGGCTTCTGGCTGGAAATCGCCAATATATTGTGATAACAGAATTGTGTTATCTTATCCGCAAATTCGCAACTACATTAGAGAAACCATGGCTAAGCAAATTGAAAAACAATATGGCAAGCCTGATGTTATTGCTGGTGTTGCTACAGGAGCTATTGGTATTGGGATTTTAGTTGCTGAGTATTTAGGACTTCCGTTTGTTTATGTAAGACCTGAAGCAAAATCGCATGGTCGCAAAAACCAAATTGAAGGTCATCTAGAACATGGACAAAATGTGGTAGTTGTTGAAGACTTAATAAGCACAGGAAAAAGTAGTTTAAATGCTGTAGCTGCTCTTAAAGAAGCTGGTGCCAATGTAAAAGGAATGATTGCTATTTTCACTTACGGTTTCAATGTTTCTAAAGAAAGTTTTGAAGCTGAAGACCTTACTTTACATACTTTAAGTAACTATGAAAGCTTGTTGGATCAAGCACTAGAAACTAACTATATCACTAAAAAACAACAGGACCTTTTGGCACAATGGAACGCTAACCCAAGCGAATGGAACGCTAATTGATACACCTTTAGAAAAAAACTTATATACATGAATTTAGAATCGCCAAAGGTAACCCTTAACAAATCAGCTCAAGAGACTTTTGATTTTTTATCTGATGTGAAAAATTTTGAAGCTTTAATGCCTGAAAACATCAGCAAATTTGAAGTTTTAGAAAACGACAAATTTTTGTTCGCTCTAAAAGGAATGCCTGAAATAGTGCTTAAGAAAAAAGAAGCTACACCTCCTAATAAAATTGTACTTGGTGCTGCTGGTGGAAAACTAGACTTTTCACTTACTGGAAACATCACTGAAGTAGATGCTAATACCAGTGAAGTCCAATTAACTTTTGAAGGCGAGTTTAATGCTATGATGGCTATGATGATTAAAGGCCCAATTAGTAAGTTTATTGAAACTCTAGCAACAAACATGACTACTGCTGTTTAGTACAACAGAGTTATTTCTTTTAAATCAAATTCTTTAATGATTTCATCTTCAAGCAACACTTGAAGATTACCAGAATTTGACACACCTTTTATATAACCTGAAAACATATTACCTTCCATATCTTTAAATGTGGAAGGTTTATTTTTTCTAAAAAGATGCTCTTCATACTGAGCTTTAAGTGTAGAAAAGTTCTTCTTCTGTAGTAATTCGAAAAAATATTCAAGCTTCTGTAATACAGTAATCATTATCTCATCCAATTCAAAAAAGCGTCCAGACATTAATTGTAAAGACGAAGCTTTAGGTAAATTTTCAAATTCTGTTTGGTTAACGTTAATCCCAATGCCTATAATAGAAGCTTGTAATCTATTTTGCTTTATGACATTTTCAATTAAAATTCCAGCTATTTTTTTATTTTCTGACAAAATGTCGTTAGGCCATTTAATGCTTAGTTTTTCAACGTTAAGGCTTTTTAAAGCTTCAAAAACCGCTGAAGACACAGCTATACTAATATAAAAATTACGTTCTACATCAACACCTGTAATGTCTTTAAACACGCTCATAGTAAGATTTTTAGCATCTTGAACGTTCCATTGGGTTCCCATTTGCCCTCTGCCTTTTGTTTGATGTTTAGCAACAACAACCGTAAAATCCTCAATAGCCTTACTAGCACTTAATTGTCTTAAATAAGTATTAGTTGAGTCAATGGCATTAAGTTTGATTATATGCATAAAAGCAGCAAATGTTAATTTATAATTTTCTTAAGAAGAATTAAAGTTCAAAAGAACTAAAAAAATAATAACTTTGCACAAAACTAAATCAATTTAATGGCGAAAAAAAATAGTAATGTCGACCAATTAATAACTACCATATTAGCTGGTATTGAAGATGTAAAAGGGAAAGAAATAACAATCCTTGATTTAAGAGAAATTGAAAACACAGTTTGTGATTATTTTATTGTTTGCGAAGGTACTTCAAATACGCAAGTAAACGCCATAGTAAATTCAATTCAAAAAAAGGTTAGCAAAGAACTTAAAGACAGTCCTTGGCATGTTGAAGGTGTTGAAAATGCTGAATGGGTTTTGATAGATTATGTTAATATTGTTGTACATGTTTTTCAAAAACACATTAGACAGTATTACGACATTGAAAGTCTTTGGGGAGATGCAAAAACAACTGTTATAGAAACTAGTTACTAAAAAAGAATTAATGGCAAACGAAAATAAAAATACAAATAAGAAACCAAAGCTTAATCCATATTGGATTTATGGAATAGCAATTTTTGCTATTATCGCTTTTCAGTTATTTTCAGGTGGATTTGGATCGCAAAATGTGGCGACCACAACCCCTTCTCAATTTTTAGAATATTTAAAAAATGGTGATGTTTCAAAAATTGAAATCATAAACCGAAGAGAAGCAAAAGTTTATCTTACCGAAGAAGCACAAAATAAAGAAATACATAAAAAGACTAAACCTAGTAGTATTTTCCCTGCAATGACTCCTGCTCCAAACTATTCGTTTGAGTTTGGTGATTTGCAAAACTTTGAAAAAGACATCAACAAAACCCTTGAGGATAACAACTTAAATACTGAGCTAAAGTATAAAACCGAAGAAAATCTTTGGGGTAACTTTTTAATCTCCTTATTACCGTTTATCCTAATCATAGGTGTTTGGATTTTTATAATGAGACGTATGTCATCAGGTGCTGGTGGAGGCGCTGGAGGACAAATTTTCAACATCGGAAAATCTAAAGCAAAACTTTTTGATGAAAAGACTGACATTAAAACTTCATTCAAAGATGTAGCAGGTTTAGAAGGTGCAAAAGAAGAGGTTCAAGAAATTGTAGACTTCCTTAAAAACCCTGAAAAATACACTTCACTTGGTGGAAAAATACCTAAAGGAGCTTTACTGGTAGGACAACCTGGAACAGGAAAAACCTTATTAGCAAAAGCTGTTGCTGGTGAAGCACAAGTACCTTTCTTTTCACTATCTGGTTCTGACTTTGTAGAAATGTTTGTAGGTGTTGGAGCATCGAGAGTACGAGATTTATTTAAACAAGCAAAAGAAAAATCGCCTTCAATTATATTTATTGACGAAATTGATGCGATTGGTAGAGCTAGAGGAAAAAATAATTTTTCAGGATCTAATGACGAACGTGAAAATACCTTAAACCAGTTATTAACTGAAATGGATGGTTTTGGCACTAATACCAATGTTATTGTATTGGCTGCTACAAACAGAGCCGACGTATTAGATAAAGCTCTTATGCGTGCTGGACGTTTTGATCGTCAAATTTTTGTTGACTTACCAGATGTAAGAGAGCGTAAAGAGATTTTTGAAGTTCACCTAAGACCTATCAAAAAAGCAGAGGATTTAGATATCGATTTTCTTTCAAAACAAACACCTGGTTTCTCTGGTGCTGATATTGCCAATGTATGTAATGAAGCTGCACTTATTGCTGCTAGACAAGGTAAAAAAGCAGTAACAAAACAAGATTTCCTTGATGCTGTTGATAGAATTGTTGGTGGATTAGAGAAGAAGAACAAAATTATTACACCAGAAGAAAAACGTGCCATTGCTTTCCACGAAGCTGGACACGCAACTGTAAGCTGGATGCTAGAGCACGCTGCTCCATTAGTAAAAGTAACTATTGTTCCTCGTGGACAATCGTTAGGAGCTGCTTGGTATTTACCAGAAGAACGCTTAATTGTTAGACCAGAGCAAATGTTAGACGAGATGTGTGCTGCATTAGGTGGTAGAGCTGCTGAAAAAGTTATTTTCAATAAAATATCAACTGGTGCTTTAAGTGACTTAGAAAAAGTAACCAAACAAGCTCGTGCCATGGTTACAATCTATGGATTGAGTGATAAAGTAGGAAACTTAACCTACTACGACTCTTCAGGTCAGTCTGAGTATGGGTTCACAAAGCCTTATAGCGAAGAAACTGCTGAGTTGATTGATAAAGAAATTTCTAATATTATCGAAACACAGTACCAAAGAGCTGTAGCACTTCTTGAAGAAAATAAAGATAAACTTACTGAACTTGCAGAAGTTTTATTGGAAAAAGAAGTTATTTTTAAAGATAATTTAGAGAAGATTTTTGGTAAGCGTCCTTTTGGAAAAGACGAAGAAGAATAAAAGCCAAAAACATAATATTATTATAAAAAGCTTAAATTAATCACGTGTTAATTTAAGTTTTTTTATATTTGAAATAATACGCAAATTAAAACCTAGGTAATAGCAACCCATACATGAGTCTATTTCGTAAAATCTTCGGTCTAAAATCTGATAGTGAAGAAGATAACATAAAAAGCGAAGAGAGAGGCAAATATATGCCTGAAATTAAATTGCCCGCTGACGAGAGATTTACCATAAATTTTAAAGCCAATGGCGGAAAGTTTTTGTATTGCGAAAATTTAAACGAAGTCAAGGATAATTTATCGCAAATTCTTAGTGAAAATGAATGGGAAGACAAAAACGCTTTACTCTTTGATGATAGACTTTCTGAATTATTTAAAGATTTTCATTTAAATCCAACTAAAAAAGTTTCAGAAAGCACGTATTTTTTATCCACTTGTGAATACCTTATTTCAGATGATGGTTCGCTATTAATTTCTTCAAATCAAATTGCTGAGAAAAAACTAAAAGAGCTGCCTACCAATTTTATAATATATGCAACAACAAGTCAGTTTGTTGAAAATATAGGTGAAGGACTTAGAGGTATTAAAGGTAAAAACAGAGAAAAAATCCCAACTAACATTACTACGATAAAGCATTTTAAAACTGTTGAGGATAAAGATTTTCTAACTTATGGAAGTAGCTCAAAAAACCTATATTTGCTTCTTCTAGAAGACCTATAGATGAAAGAAGCCGTTACCAGAGCATTATCCGGAGCAATATACATCACATTACTAATCTTGTCACTGTATTGGCAACATGCATTGGCTGCATTATTTTTTGTGTTTGGTATTATTTGTCTAGCTGAGTTTAAAAAACTTATCAACTTAAAAGATTTTTATCCGTTTATAATCTTCACGATTTTATATTTTGTGTTTGGATATTGGTCAACTATTATAACCACTACACATGGTTTTGATGAGGCTATTCAAATACTTCATGTAATTACAATTTTTGTTCAGTTGTTTTTAATTAAAGATTTATTTTCTGAGAAAACCATACCGCTTTTCAGCTCTAAAAGATATCTAATCACTACTTTTTATTTAAGTAGTGCGTTTGTGTTTTTAATTTTAATAGCAAACTTTAAGCATGAGTTTACACCATTGTTGCTTTTAGGTACTTTTATTCTAATATGGATCAATGACACATTTGCGTACTTGGTTGGAAAAAACTTTGGAAAACAAAAGCTATTTCCTAGTATTTCGCCTAAAAAAACAGTTGAAGGATTTTTAGGTGGTTTGTTTTTTTCGTGTGTTGCTAGTTATTTTATTGCTAAATTTACAAATACGTTAGATTCTACTTATTGGTTAATTTTAGCAATTATTGTTAGTGTTTTTGGTACACTTGGAGATTTGATAGAATCTAAATTTAAACGACAAGCTAAAGTAAAGGATAGTGGTGTAATCATGCCTGGTCATGGTGGCTTATTAGACAGACTAGATAGTATAATATTTGCTGCTCCTTTTATTTATTTATTTTTAAGAATAGTAACTTATGTTTCATAAAGAAGGCCATAAAATTATATTTATTTCACTAGTTATAGTAGTTGGAGCTGTTTTGCTCATTGATTATTTTATACAACTACCTTGGCTAAGAACTTCACTAATGCTACTTTTTGTAGTGTTCTTGGTTTTAATTCTTCAATTTTTTAGAAACCCTAAACGAAACACCATTTTAAATGAAAAACAAGCCGTTTCGCCTGTTGATGGTAAGGTTGTAGTTATTGAAGAAGTTTTTGAAAAAGAATATTTTAACGACAAGCGCATACAGGTATCTGTTTTTATGTCGCCAATTAACGTTCATGTTACACGTTATCCTATAAGTGGAAATGTATTGTACAGCAAATACCATCCTGGGAAATATTTAGTTGCATGGCATCCAAAAGCCAGTGAAGAAAACGAGCGCACGACTATTGTTGTGGAAAACAACTCGTTTGGAAAAATACTATATAGACAAATTGCTGGAGCACTAGCAAAACGTATTGTTAACTATGCTAAGGTTGATGACAAAGCAATACAAGGTGCTGATGCTGGGTTTATAAAATTTGGGTCGAGAGTAGATTTATTTTTACCTTTAGATGCAGACGTTAAAGTAACCTTGAACCAAGTTGTAAAAGGAGGCGAAAGTATTATTGCTGAAATTTAAAATGACACCTGAAGAACTAGACATAGAGTTTAGAGACGCTGTAGAGCGTATAAACAATCATACCGAACCTTTTCCGGCTGATTTTTTACTTCGCCTTTATGCTTACTACAAAAAGGCTACAAACAACTATGGCAGACCAAGTAGCCGAAAGCCTATAATTAACGCGTTTAAAACAAATGCATTATTTCAAGTTAAAGATGTTTCGCCAGATGAAGCTAAACGTATTTATATTGATTTGGTAAACAATTATTTTTTATACCGAAAATAAGTTAATCCCTTATCAAAGGCATTGTAGAGCAACGTAGTAAACCTTCTTGTTTAGCTATTTCTGCATAAGGCACTTCTTCAACAGTAAATCCATTTTTTCTTAACCAAGTATTTAATCTTGTAAAGTTTTTTTCTGAGATAATCACATCTTCTGAAATTGAAAACACATTACTGTTCATATCATACATTTCGTCTTTTGTAATGACAAAACAATTTTCTTCTCCAAAGAAATTAAGCAACCACTCATACTCTTCTTCAACTAAAAACCCTTCTTTATGTAAGATTGCTTTATTTGTTCCTATTGGCTGAAAGCAGCAATCTAAATGTAAAGCATTGTCTCTAGGGTTTACTTGAGATTTTCTAAGGTCGAAACTTTTTATGGTTTTATGCGGAAATTTTTCAGTAATGTAATCTACACCTAATTGGTTTGTACGAGCCACAATATAATCAGAATAATCAGCTCCTCGGTAAGTTCCAATAAAGATATGGTCATTCCATACAATCACATCTCCTCCTTCAATATGAGCTTCTTCAGGAGGTCTAATTACTTTTTTAGGGTCAATTTGATCAATAACATATTGAATGGCTTCAAGCTCTTCTTCTCGATCTGGTAATATATTGGCTTTTACAAACACATCATCAATTACGAAAGCTATATCTCTTGCAAAAATTTGATTACAGTCCTCAATAATATTAGGTCTGTACACTTTTACATCATACTTTTCAAAAACTTTAGCTACTGCTTCCATTTCATTAACCATATCGGCTTCTAAGGGATATGTCCCTGCTTTTATGTGCTCAAGAGATTTTGGGTCGTATGCGTCCTCTATTTTAGGAGTTGGACCATTACTTTTAGCTGTTCCTAAAACCACTGCTCTAAGACGAGAGGTTTCATTTTTAACATTCAATTTCAGCATAATATAAATTATAAAAAAAGCTTCATTAAAATAAATAATGAAGCTTATATGATGTAATAAGCCTAAGCTTAACGCTCGTTAATTCCTTTAAACGATCTTAATGTTTCACCTGTATATACTTGCCTTGGACGACCTATTGGCTCTTTATTTAAGCGCATTTCTCTCCATTGAGCAATCCAACCAGGTAAACGCCCTAGCGCAAACATTACTGTAAACATTTCAACAGGAATATTCATTGATCTATAAATAATTCCTGAGTAGAAATCTACGTTAGGATATAGTTTTCTTTTTACGAAGTAATCATCTTCTAAAGCTTCTTTTTCTAATCCTTTAGCAATATCTAAAATAGGATCTTCAACACCTAAATCACCTAAAACGTCATCGGCTGCTTTTTTGATTATTCTAGCTCTTGGGTCAAAGTTCTTGTATACACGATGTCCGAATCCCATTAAACGGAAAGGATCTTCTTTGTCTTTTGCTTTACCCATATATTTTTTAGTATCTCCTCCATCTTCTTTGATAGCTTCAAGCATTTCTAAAACTGCTTGGTTTGCTCCACCATGTAAAGGTCCCCAAAGTGCAGAAATACCTGCAGATAAAGAAGCAAATAAACCTGCATGTGAAGAACCTACAATTCTTACTGTAGAAGTTGAACAGTTTTGCTCATGATCAGCATGTAAAATTAAAAGCTTGTCTAAAGCATTTACTAAAATTGGGTTTTGCTCATAGTTTTCATCTGGTCTTTTGAACATCATCTGTAAAATGTTCTCAACATAGCCTAATGACGAGCTTCCGTAATCTAATGGTAATCCCATTTTCTTACGCATTGTCCACGCTACTAAGATTGGGAACTTACCTAAAATTCTAACAATAGCATTGTACATTTCTTCTTCAGAATCTACATTTACTGACGAAGGATTAAATGCTGTCAATGCACTTGTAAGTGAAGACAAAACTCCCATTGGATGCGCTGACTTAGGGAAAGCATCTAAAATTTTCTTTATATCGTCATCAACAACAGAATGCTTTTTTATGTCGGAGTGAAATTTATCTAATTGCTCTTGTGTTGGCAATTCTCCAAAAATCAAAAGATAAGCTACTTCAAGGAAATCTGCTTTTTCAGCTAGTTCTTCAATTGAATATCCTCTATACCTCAATATTCCTTTTTCTCCATCAAGAAATGTAATGGCACTTACACAAGATCCTGTATTTTTATAACCTGGATCAATTGTAGTAACGCCTCCTGTTACACTTCTTAAGGCCTTAATATCTATTGCAACCTCATTTTCGGTTCCTGTAATTAAAGGAAATTCATGTTTTTGACCGTTAATTTCTAATGTAGCTTTATCTGACATTTTTATGTTTATATTTTTTTAAAGTTTTATTGTTAAAAAGATTGTACGAAAATACGAAATATCTTAGGATTTTTAAAGCTTCTCCATAAAGGATTTATCTATTGTGATATTACGAAAATTGATGCTTGGATGTAACTCATAATTGAAAATACAAGCGCACATAAACTACAGCATTATTTGACATTTATTTTATACAATTTCTTGTAATATTCTTTTACTGAAGATTGCCAAGTAAACTTTTGTGATTTAGCATTGAGGCAAATAGTATCCCACTGACTTTTGTCTTCAAAAAAGATTTTTAATGCTTGAGAAAATACCGATAAAAAGTTAGCATTCTTTTCATCAATTGTTTTTCCGTTGAATGAAAACCCTGTTTTTAAATGTTCAACAGTATCTTTCAATCCACCTGTATGGTGTACTAGACATGGTTGAGCATTTCGCATTGCTAACATTTGACTGATTCCACATGGTTCAAAAAGACTAGGCATTAAGTATAGATTAGATTCGGTATAAATCGAATCAATAACCTCTTCGGACTGTCCATTAAAAAACACAAAGTTGTCATATTCATAGCTTATGTTTTGCAATAATTGCTCGTACTCTGGTGCTCCAGTTCCAAGTACTACATAAATACCATTTACTGCTTTTAGTTTTTCTAAAATTGATTTTAATAATTCAGGTGAATTTTTAAAAAAGAAAAACTTCTGCTCAGTTAATCTCGCAACACTAGCACAAACAAATTTTGCTGGTTCTTTTATGAGTCTTACAATTTTTTCTCCTGTATGAATTAAAAAATCAGCTTTATATTCTTTTTCAGGTTCTTGCAACCACTCAAAAATCGCTTGAATAGCATTAACATAAAATGCTCCATGTTGCACTAAGTTTATGTTTTGATAATTACAACCGTTTAAAATTCCTACTAGGCGTTTTTCTTTATTAGCTTCTTTTAAATAGTTTTCTAAACCTTCTCCACCTATAAAATCTGGAAAATTGCTAGACTTCATTATATCTTCTTTATAGGAAGGAGACACTGTGTGCACAACATCAGCAAGTTTAATTCCTACAGCCATAAGGTTTATACAATCTTGATATCTTGGATCTTTTAAATTCTCATAATCTATATCTAACTCAGGATAAAAAGCATGTAACGAAGAGTAATTATCTTTAAATGGTCTAATACCTTGAATAGCCAAATTATGAATTGAATATACAAACCTTATATTTTGCAATACTTTATAAGAAGGATGATATTCTTTTAAAAACAACAATAAACTAGTATGCCAATCGTGTAAGTGTACAACATCTAATTTCCCAAAACTATTTTGTGTTATACTCTCTGCTACTGCACTACAGAATAAGGAGAACATACAAGCATCAGTATAAAATGGTTGTTCTGGGTCATTAAAATAAATATGGGCAATATTACCTGACTTTATATCAGGATGATGAATAACATAATGTGTAATATTTTCAATTTCTTTCTTTGGAGCTACTTGATAGATAATTGCTTTGGCTGTTTCTCCTCTATAAGAAAACTCAACCTCTTTAATCTTTTTTTGCCCTATGTGCAATCGTCCATAAGCAGGTGTTACAACACTAACTCTATCACCTAAAGCTGCTATTTGCCTAGGAACGTCTCTAACAACATCTCCCATACCACCAGCTTTACATTTTTTGATGGCATCGTTTTCAGCAGAAACAAAAAGGAAATTTGACATTAAGTACTGAGTTTTAATAATGAAGTATAAATTACTTAAAATAAATTTACTTAAAAAACTAATACACATTAATTAGTTGTTAAAAGTAAAAAAGGCTTCTGTAATTAAACAGAAGCCTTTTTAATACCATATTTTAAATATTACTTTACTTTAAAAGCCTTTTCTTGAGGATAGTAAGCAACGTTACTTAATTCTTCTTCGATTCTTAATAACTGATTGTACTTTGCCATTCTATCACTACGAGATGCAGAACCTGTTTTAATTTGACCAGTGTTTAATGCTACTGCTAAATCAGCAATAGTATTATCTTCAGTTTCACCAGAACGATGAGACATCACTGACGTATAACCTGCATTATGAGCCATATTAACAGCTGCAATAGTCTCGGTTAAAGTACCAATTTGGTTTACTTTAATTAATATTGAGTTAGCAATACCATTTTCAATACCTCTTGATAAACGCTCTACATTGGTTACAAATAAATCGTCACCTACTAGTTGTACTTTATCTCCAACTTTTTCGGTTAAGTATTTCCAACCTTCCCAATCGTTTTCATCCATTCCATCTTCAATAGAAATAATAGGATATTTAGCAGCTAATTCAGCTAAGTAGTCTGCTTGCTCTTGACTAGTTCTTACTTGACCTTTGTCTCCTTCAAACTTAGTATAGTCATATTTTCCATCTACATAAAATTCGGCCGAAGCACAATCTAAAGCAATCATTACTTCATCACCTAATTTATAACCTGCTTTTTCAACAGCTTTTGCAATTGTATCAAGTGCATCCTCAGTACCATCTAATGTTGGAGCAAAACCTCCTTCATCACCTACTGCAGTACTAAGACCTCTATCGTGTAATACTTTTTTAAGGTTGTGGAAAATTTCTGTACCCATTTGCATAGCATGAGTAAAGTTTTTTGCTTTTACAGGCATTACCATAAACTCTTGAAATGCAATTGGCGCATCACTATGAGAACCTCCATTAATGATATTCATCATTGGTACTGGTAACGTGTTTGCTGAAACACCTCCAACATATCTGTATAAAGGCATTCCTAACTCGTTTGCAGCGGCTTTAGCAGCAGCTAAAGACACTCCTAAAATAGCATTAGCTCCTAATTTTGATTTATTTGATGTACCATCTAATTCAATCATTAATTGATCGATAGCATTTTGTTCAAACACTGAAACACCTAACAACTCTTGAGCAATTATAGTATTGACGTTTTCTACAGCTTTTGTAACTCCTTTTCCCATATAGGCATTTCCACCATCTCTAAGTTCAACTGCTTCATGTTCTCCTGTTGACGCTCCTGATGGTACTGCAGCTCTACCTACAACTCCATTTTCTGTAGTAACATCAACCTCTACAGTTGGATTACCACGTGAATCTAAAATTTGTCTTGCATGAATATTAATTATAATGCTCATATATTTCTATTTAATGTTGTTTAATTGTATGTCAAATTTACAAAATTGTTAATCTAAAAGGTATTTACCAATTCATTATTACATTTTAATTTTACTAAAATGTTTTCGTAAATAAAAAACCTCAATGAAAATCGATTTTCTTTGAGGTTTGTTCATTATTTATTTTTAATGTTTTCTATAAATTGGTCAAATAGATACGACGAATCGTGAGGTCCAGGACTTGCTTCTGGATGATATTGAACTGAAAAACAGTTTTTACTCTTCATTTTAATACCTGCTACAGTATCATCATTTAAATGCAAATGAGTAATCTCAATATCTGGATGATTTTCAGTTTCTTCTCTATTGATAGCAAAACCATGATTTTGCGACGTAATCTCTCCTTTACCTGTAATAAGGTTCTTTACAGGATGATTAATACCTCTATGTCCATGGTGCATTTTATAAGTAGAAATTCCGTTTGCTAACGCGATTACTTGGTGTCCTAAACAAATACCAAATAGCGGAAGGTTACGTTTAATGATTTCTTTAGCCAAATTTTGTGCTTCAAACAATGGCTCAGGATCTCCTGGTCCATTAGATAAGAAGTAGCCATCTGGTTTAAATGCTTCTAACTCTTCAAAAGTCGAATTGTAAGGAAACACCTTAATATAGGCATCTCTTTTAGCTAAATTTCTAAGGATATTAGTTTTAATTCCAATATCTAAAGCTGCTATTTTATACGTAGCATTTTCGTTGCCAAAATAATATGGTTCTTTGGTAGATACTTTAGAAGCCAACTCTAAACCATTCATATTTGGTACATCTGCTAGTTGTTTTTTAAGGTCTTCAATATTATCAACCTCAGTAGAAATTACAGCATTCATAGCTCCATTATCTCTAATATAGCTTACAAGAGCTCTTGTATCTACATCAGATATAGCCAATACATTATGCTTCTCAAAGAAATTTTCGAGTGAATCATCAGCTGCAGGTCTTGAATAGTTAAAACTGAAATTTTTACAAATTAGACCTGATATTTTAATGGAATTAGACTCCACTTCTTCAGAAAGTGTTCCATAATTACCAATGTGCGCATTGGTAGTCACCATTAATTGTCCGAAATAAGATGGATCGGTAAATATTTCTTGGTAGCCTGTAGTACCAGTGTTAAAGCAAACCTCTCCAAATGCAGTACCTTTTTTCCCTATTGATTTTCCATAGAATATGGTTCCGTCTGCTAGTAATATTAGTGCTTTTTCTCTTTTATTATACTTCATAGATTCTAAAAGTTTCGCAAAATTGCATAAAAAAAAGGATAAACTAAAATGTTTATCCTTTAATATTTCAAATGCTTATTAACATTTATTCTTCTTCGTTAGTTGCCTTAGTTTCTGCAACAGGAGCTGCAGCTGCTTTGCTACCACCTCTTCTACTTCTACGAGTAGATTTTTTCTTAGGCTTATCAGCATTGTAGATTTCGTTGTAGTCAACTAATTCTATCATTGCCATATCAGCGTTATCACCAAGACGGTTACCAAGTTTAATAATTCTTGTGTATCCTCCTGGACGATCACCTACCTTAGCAGCAACATCTCTAAATAATTCTGCCACAGCTTCTTTTTGTCTTAATTTAGAAAACACAATACGTCTGTTGTGAGTAGTATCTTCTTTAGATTTTGTTACTAAAGGCTCAACAAATTGTTTTAACGCTTTAGCTTTAGCTACTGTAGTGTTAATACGCTTGTGCTCTATTAAAGAACATGCCATATTAGCTAACATTGCTTTTCTGTGGGCAGTTTTTCTACCTAAATGATTAAATTTCTTTCCGTGTCTCATGACTTTTGTTTTATCATCTTGCTACCAAATCCAAAGAGTAAATCTAAGGAGAGCAAAATATGATTAATCTTTATCTAATTTATATTTGCTTAAGTCCATTCCGAAGTTAAGACCTTTAACATTTACTAATTCTTCTAGCTCTGTTAAAGATTTTTTACCGAAGTTACGGAACTTCATTAAATCATTTTTGTTGAATGATACTAAATCTCCTAATGTATCAACCTCTGCTGCTTTTAAACAGTTTAAGGCACGTACAGAAAGATCCATATCAACTAATTTAGTTTTTAATAACTGTCTCATGTGAAGTGATTCTTCATCATAAGTTTCAGTTTGAGCAATTTCGTCAGCCTCAAGAGTTATACGCTCATCAGAGAATAACATGAAGTGGTGAATTAATATCTTAGCCGCTTCAGTTAAAGCATCTTTAGGATGAATAGAACCGTCTGTGATGATTTCAAAAACTAATTTTTCGTAATCGGTTTTTTGCTCAACACGGAAGTTTTCTATACTGTACTTCACGTTTTTTATTGGCGTATATATTGAGTCAGTAAAGATAGTTCCAATAGGTGCAGAAGCTTTTTTGTTTTCTTCAGCAGGAACATATCCTCTACCTTTTTCAATAGTGATTTCCATATTGATGCTTACTTTAGGATCTAAGTTACAAATCACTAAGTCTTTGTTTAGTACTTGGAAACCTGAAATAAACTTTTGGAAATCTCCAGCTGTTATTTGCTCTTGACCAGAAATTGAGATTGAAACAGACTCATTATCGATTTCATCTATTTGACGCTTAAAGTTTACTTGCTTTAAGTTCAAAATCATTTCTGTTACATCTTCAACTACACCTGCAATTGTAGAAAACTCGTGATCTACACCTTCTATTCTTACAGATGTGATTGCGAAACCTTCTAAAGAAGATAATAAAACTCTTCTTAAAGCGTTTCCTACTGTTAGTCCATAACCTGGTTCTAGTGGTCTGAATTCGAATTTGCCTTCAAAATCAGTAGAATCGATCATGATTACTTTGTCAGGCTTTTGAAAATTTAATATTGCCATAGTGTTCTTCGTTTTAATTGTTATTTAGTTGCGCGATTTAAAAGCTTGAAGACGTCTAATAAATCCTTTGGCTAAATACCAATATGTTTAATTTATTATTTAGAATATAATTCGACGATGAATTGCTCGTTGATGTTCTCAGGAATTTGAACTCTTGCAGGAACAGATACAAATGTTCCTTGTTTAGTGTCGTTATTCCATGTAATCCACTCATAAACATGACTAGAGTTTGTTAATGAATTTTGGATTGCTTCTAAAGATTTTGATTTTTCTCTTACTGCTACAACATCTCCTGCTTTTAATTGGTAAGAAGGAATGTTTACGATATTTCCGTTAACAGTAATGTGTCTGTGAGATACTAATTGTCTAGCTCCACTACGTGAAGGAGACATTCCCATTCTGTAAACTACGTTGTCTAAACGAGACTCACAAAGTTGTAACAACACCTCACCAGTAATTCCTGGAGCAGCAGTTGCTTTTTTGAACATGTTTCTGAATTGCTTTTCTAAAATACCATAAGTGTATTTAGCTTTTTGCTTCTCCATTAATTGGATAGCGTATTCAGATTTTTTTCCACGACGCTTGTTTGCACCATGTTGACCTGGAGGATAATTTCTTTTTTCAAAAGCTTTATCATCTCCAAAAATAGCTTCACCAAATTTACGAGCTATTTTAGTTTTAGGACCAGTATATCTTGCCATTTTTAAATTAAATTATGAGAGTGTTTATGAATTAAGGTCTTAATCTTATCCTTCGATAAACGTGAATCTCTCGTTGATACTTGTTTAAAATTTTTCAGTTTGCAAATTTACATATAAAAAATTAATATCAACTATAAAAAACAGTTGATATTAATTCTTCAAAAATATAAATTAAACTCTTCTACGTTTTGGTGGACGACATCCATTATGTGGTAATGGAGTAACATCTACGATTTCTGATACTTCAATACCAGAGTTGTGAATAGATCTAATTGCAGATTCTCTACCATTTCCAGGACCTTTAACAAACACTTTCACTTTCTTTAATCCAGCTTCTTTTGCTACTCCTGCAGCATCTTCAGCAGCTAATTGTGCAGCATAAGGAGTGTTCTTTTTGGAACCTCTGAATCCCATTTTACCTGCAGATGACCATGAAATTACGTCACCTTTTTTGTTTGTTAAAGAGATAATGATGTTATTGAAAGATGCAGCAATGTGCGCTTCTCCAATTGCATCTACTATTACTTTACGTTTTTTAGTACTTGACTTTGCCATATTTTTTAGTTTCTAGTTGTTAGCTTTTAGTTGTTAGAATCCTAAACCTTTCGATTTCGAACAGATTCATCTAACGTCTAATTACTAATGACTACTGTCTTGTTATTATTTAGTTGCTTTCTTCTTGTTAGCAACGGTTTTTCTTCTACCTTTTCTAGTTCTAGAGTTGTTCTTTGTACGTTGACCTCTTAATGGAAGCCCAGATCTGTGACGAATACCTCTGTAACATCCAATATCCATTAATCGCTTAATGTTTAATTGAGTTTCAGAACGCAATTCACCTTCGATAGTATAAGTTCCAACAGCGTCACGGATTGCTCCAATTTGATCATCTGTCCAATCTTGTACTTTTGTGCTTTCATCAACTTTAGCCGTTGCCAAAATTTCTTTTGCTCTACTTTTACCTACTCCGTAGATATAAGTTAAAGAGATTACTCCTCTTTTCTGTTTTGGTATGTCTACACCTGCAATTCTTGCCATAATTATCCTTGTCTTTGTTTGAATCTAGGATTCTTTTTGTTAATTACGTAAAGTCTACCTTTTCTACGCACTAATTTACAATCAGCGCTTCTTTTTTTAACTGATGCTCTTACTTTCATCGTATTAGTATCTATAGGTTATACGAGCCTTTGTTAAATCGTAAGGACTCATTTCTAATTTTACTTTGTCTCCTGGTAACAACTTAATATAATGCATACGCATTTTACCAGATATATGTGCAGTCACAATATGACCATTTTCTAATTCAACACGAAACATCGCATTAGATAATGCTTCTATGATTGTTCCGTCTTGTTCTATTGCTGCTTGTTTTGCCATAGTATATAGTTTTAAGCTACTGCTTTTCTATTTTTACCTGTTTTCATCAAGCCATCATAGTGTTTATTCAACAAGTAAGAATTTACTTGTTGCATGGTATCAATTGCAACTCCTACCATAATCAATAATGACGTTCCTCCAAAAAACAATGCCCAACCAGCTTGTACATCCATAAGCTTTACAATAATTGCTGGGAACACAGCTATTAATGCTAAGAATAATGATCCTGGTAAAGTTATTTGAGACATTATTTTATCTAAATACTCAGAAGTTTCAGTTCCTGGTCTAATACCTGGAATAAAACCACCGCTTCGTTTTAAGTCGTCAGCCATTTTGTTTGTTGGTACTGTAATAGCTGTATAAAAATATGTAAACACTATAATTAAGAGTGCAAATACTAGGTTGTACCAAAATCCGAAAATATCAGAAAACTGTGTTTGCATCCATGTACCTACTTCTCCTGATCCAAATGATTTACCAATTAAACTTGGCACAAACATGATAGCTTGAGCAAAGATGATTGGCATAACTCCTGAAGCGTTTAACTTTAATGGTAAAAACTGTCTAGAGCCAAATGCATTTTTTTCGTATCCACCTGTAGCTGTACGTCTTGCATATTGCACTGCGATTTTACGTACTGCCATAACTAGCATTACTGAACCTAGTATAATTAACAACCAAATAACAAGCTCAATTAAAATCATAATTAAACCTCCATTAGATTGTGTTACTCTAGCAGCATACTCTTGTAAAAATGATTGTGGTAAAGTAGCTATAATACCTACCATAATTAATAATGAAATACCATTACCAATACCTTTATCAGTAATTTTTTCACCTAACCACATTGCAAAAATACATCCAGTAACTAATATTATTACTGAAGAAATCATAAATGTAGTTGGAGAAAAACCATTAACTAAAAGTGCACTTGTTGAGTTAACTCCTGTTAATGATGGTAAGCTTGCTAAATATCCTGGTGCTTGAACCAAACAGATACCTATTGTTAACCAACGGGTTATTTGAGTGATTTTCTTTTGACCACTTGCTCCTTCTTTTTGAAGTTTTTGTAAATAAGGAATTGCTATTCCCATTAACTGCACTACAATAGAAGCAGAGATATAAGGCATAATACCTAGGGCAAATACTGATGCGTTAGAAAAACCTCCACCAGTAAACGCATTGATTAACCAAATTAATCCACCTTCGGCAGCATCTCCTTGTAATCCTGATAATTTAGTAAAGTCAATACCTGGAAGCACTATTTGTGCACCAAAACGGTAAACTAAAAGCAAACCAAGTGTTAACATGATTCGGTCTTTTAGTTCCGTTATTTTCCAAACATTTTTTATAGTGTCTATAAATTTCATACTTATAATAATCTTATAAAGTTACAGCTTCTCCTCCTGCAGCTTCAATAGCAGCTTTTGCTGAAGCAGTAAATTTATGAGCAGATACTTTTAATTTAGATTTTAATTCTCCACGACCTAATATTTTTACTAAATCGTTTTTACCAGCCAAACGTAATTGTACTAGCGTTTCAAAATCTATAGTATCCTTTATCTTCTTATCGTCAACCAATTGTTGTAATGTATCAAGATTTACACCTTGGTATTCTACACGGTTGATGTTAGTAAATCCGAATTTAGGCACACGTCTTTGAAGTGGCATTTGTCCACCTTCAAAACCAAGTTTTTTAGAATATCCAGAACGAGACTTTGCTCCTTTGTGACCACGTGTTGCAGTACCACCTTTTCCAGAACCTTGTCCTCTACCTACTCTTTTTCCTTGATTTTTAACTGAGCCTTCAGCTGGTTTTAAATTACTTAAGTCCATTTTTATGTCTTATTATTTTGTTTCTTCAACAGAAACTAAATGTTTAACTTTATTAACCATACCAACGATATTTGGAGTGGCATCATGTTCTACAACCTGACCGATTCTTTTTAAACCTAAAGCCTCTAAAGTTCTCTTTTGGGTTTGAGTACGATTGATTGTACTTTTTACTTTTGTTACTTTGATCTTTGCCATCTTCCTTAAGATTAACCGTTAAATACTTTTTCTAATGATATTCCTCTATCCTTAGCAACTGTGTCAGCACTTCTTAATTGTAATAAAGCATCAAAAGTAGCTTTAACAACGTTGTGAGGGTTAGAAGATCCTTGAGATTTAGATAATACATCATGTACACCTACTGCTTCAAGAACTGTTCTTACAGCTCCACCAGCAATTACTCCTGTACCAGGAGCAGCAGGAATGATGTTTACTCTAGCTCCACCAAATTTACCTTTTTGCTCGTGTGGCAAAGTTTTTTTGATGATTGGTATTCTAACCAAGTTTTTCTTTGCGTCTTCAACTGCTTTTGCAATTGCGGTAGCAACATCTTTAGATTTTCCTAAACCATGTCCTACTACACCTGCTTCATCACCTACTACTACGATAGCTGAAAAACCAAATGCTCTACCACCTTTAGTTACTTTTGTAACTCTTTGTACACCAACTAAACGATCTTTAAGATCTAATCCACCTGGTTTTACTAATTCTGCGTTTTTATATTTTTGATACATAATGTCTTAAAATTTTAGTCCGCCTTCTCTAGCACCTTCTGCTAACGATTTTACTCTTCCGTGATATTGATATCCACCTCTGTCAAAAGAGATAGTTTCTACACCTGCTTTTAATGCTTTTTCAGCTACTGCTTTACCAACTAAGGCTGCAATTTCTGTTTTAGTACCTTTTGCAGAACTAATGTCTTTGTCTCTTGAAGATGCAGCAATGATAGTTTTACCTGTTACATCATCCACAACTTGAGCATAAATTTCTTTATTACTTCTAAATACAGCTAAACGTGGTCTAGATTCAGTTCCTGAAACTACCTTACGAATTCTGCTTTTTATTCTTAATCTTTTTTGATTCTTTGTTAATGCCATAACTAAACTATTAAGCTGATTTACCTGCTTTTCTTCTTAATACTTCTCCTACAAACTTAATTCCTTTTCCTTTGTAAGGTTCTGGTTTTCTAAATGCACGAATTTTCGCTGCTACTTGTCCTACCAATTGTTTGTCGTGAGATGTTAATTTTACGATTGGATTTTTTCCTTTTTCAGAGATTGTCTCTACTTTTACTTCTGGAGCTAAATCCAAAATAATGTTGTGAGAAAATCCTAAAGCTAAATCCAATTTTTGTCCTTGGTTAGATGCTCTATAACCTACACCTACCAATTCTAGTTCTTTTGTCCATCCTTCAGATACACCTTTAATCATATTGTTGATTAAAGCTCTGTAAAGACCATGTTTTGCTCTTTGGTCTTTTTTATCTGTTGAACGCGTTACTTGTACGCTTCCTTCTTCAACAGCTATATCTACGTCTGAAAATTCTTGAGTTAATTCACCTAATTTACCTTTTACAGTAATTACATTGTCTTTAACTTCTACTGTAACTCCTTGTGGGATAGTTACTGGGTTATTACCTATTCTTGACATGTTCTTTCTGTTTTAAATTAGTAAACGTAACACAATAATTCTCCACCAACGTTTTCTCTTTGCGCTTGTTTTCCTGTTAATACACCGTGAGATGTTGAAACAATTGCAATTCCAAGACCGTTAAGGATTCTTGGCATTTCGTTAGCACTTGCGTATTTACGTAAACCTGGTTTACTTATTCTTTGAATTTTCTTAATTACAGGTTCTTTAGTATCTTTATTGTACTTAAGAGCTATTTTAATAGTTCCTTGTACTGTAGAGTCATCAAACTTGTAACTTAAAATATATCCTTGATCGAATAATATTTTAGTAATTTCTTTTTTTAGATTAGATGCAGGTATCTCAACCACTCTGTGGTTAGCTTTTACTGCATTTCTAACTCTCGTTAGATAATCTGCGATTGGATCTGTATACATTTATATTAATTTGCGGTTTTGGTTTTCGAAAATTAGTTTTCGAACTTCAAACCAATTTATAATTCTTTGTTTACCAACTTGCTTTTTTAACTCCTGGTATTAAGCCTTTGTTAGCCATTTCGCGTAACATTACACGAGAAATTCCAAATGTACGTACGTATCCTTTTGGTCTTCCTGTTAATTTACAACGGTTGTGCATACGTACAGGTGATGCATTTCTTGGTAACTTTTGTAATGCTTCGTAGTCTCCAGCTTCTTTTAAAGCTTTACGTTTTTCAGCATATTTTGCTACCGTTTTTGCTCTTTTCACCTCACGGGCTTTCATTGATTCTTTAGCCATATCTTAGTTCTTTTGAAAAGGTAATCCTAATTCAGTTAATAACGATTGTGCTTCTTTATCTGTGTCTGCAGATGTTACGAAAGTAATATCCATACCAGAAATTCTGTTGATCTTGTCAATATCAATCTCAGGGAAAATGATTTGCTCAGTAACTCCTAAGTTGTAGTTACCTCTACCATCAAATCCTGTAGCTTTAATACCATCAAAGTCTCTAACTCGTGGTAAAGCTGAAGTAATCAAACGGTCTAAAAACTCATACATTTGCTCACCTCTAAGTGTAACTTTAGCACCTATTGGCATTCCTTTACGTAATTTGAATGATGCAACGTCTTTTTTAGATAAAGTTGCAACAGCTTTTTGACCAGATATTTTTGTTAATTCTTCAACAGCGTGATCAATTAATTTTTTATCTGCTACTGCTGCTCCAACACCTTTAGAGATTACAATCTTTTTAAGTTTTGGAACTTGCATTACATTTTTATAACCGAATTCTTCTGTAAGAGCAGAAACTATTTTGTCCTTGTACTCTTGTTTTAATCTTGGAATGTAAGCCATAATTATATTACTTCATTAGATTTTGTAGAAAATCTTACTTTCTTATCACCTTCCATTTTATATCCTACTCTTGTTGGTTCACCTTTACTTGTTAAAAGTGACAAGTTAGAGATATGAATTGGTGCTTCTTTTTCTACGATACCACCTTGAGGGTTTTGTGCACTTGGTTTAGTGTGTTTCTTTACCATGTTTATACCTTCTACGATGGCCTTGTTTTTATCGATAAATACTTTAAGTACTTTCCCTTCAGATCCTTTGTGATCTCCAGCGATTACTTGTACTGTATCTCCTGATTTTATTTTAAGCTTTGTCATCTTGTTTATCAATTAAAGCACTTCTGGTGCTAATGATACAATTTTCATGAATTGTTTATCACGAAGTTCTCTAGCAACAGGTCCAAAAACACGTGTTCCTCTCATTTCTCCTTGCGGATTTAAAAGTACACAAGCGTTATCGTCAAATCTGATATAAGATCCGTCTGGACGTCTTACTTCTTTTACTGTACGCACAACAACAGCTGTTGATACTGCTCCTTTTTTAATGTTTCCGTTAGGAGTTGCGTCTTTTACTGAAACTACTATTTTGTCACCAATAGAAGCATATCTTCTTTTGGTTCCACCTAGAACACGAATAGTTAAAACTTCTTTCGCTCCAGTGTTATCAGCTACTTTTAATCTTGATTCTTGTTGTACCATAATTACTTCGCTCTTTCAATTATTTCTACTAATCTCCAACATTTAGATTTACTTAAAGGTCGTGTTTCCATGATCTTTACAGTATCTCCAATATTACAGTCGTTTGTTTCGTCGTGAGCAACATATTTCTTTGTTTTCAAAACGAACTTTCCGTACATAGGGTGTTTTACTTTTTTAACTTCTGAAACCACGATTGATTTCTGCATTTTGTTGCTAGTAACAACACCTATACGCTCTTTTCTTAAATTTCTTTTTTCCATCTTTCAGCCAGAATACAATTATTGTATTTCTCTTTTAGTTAATTCTGTTGCAATTCTCGCTACGGCACGACGTACGTTACGTAACTGAATTGGATTATCTAATGGAGAGATCGCATGAGCCATTTTAAGGTCTGCATAACTCTTTTTAGTCTCGCTAAGTTTTTCTTGTAACTCAGCTACTGATAGCTGTTTAATTTCTGCTTGCTTCATAATTCTCTATATTAAGCTTCGTAATCTCGAGCTATTAAAAACTTAGTTCTTACTGGTAACTTTTGAGCCGCTAAACGTAAAGCTTCCTTAGCAACATCCATTGGTACCCCACCAACTTCGAAGATAATTCTACCTGGTTTAACAACAGCTACCCAATATTCTACAGCACCTTTACCTTTACCCATACGTACTTCCAAAGGCTTCTTAGTGATCGGTTTGTCTGGGAAAACTTTAATCCATAATTGACCCTCTCTCTTCATGTAACGAGTAGCTGCGATACGAGCTGCCTCGATCTGACGAGATGTCAAGAAGTTAGCATCTAAAGATTTTATACCAAACATACCATTAGAAAGTGTATGACCTCTTCCGGTATTTCCTTTCATACGTCCTTTTTGGACTTTACGAAATTTTGTTCTTTTCGGTTGTAACATTTTACTTTTCTTTAAAAATTACTTTCTACGACGAGATTTGTTCCCACCGCGTCCTCCAGACTTGCCACCTTGCTTCTTAGACAAGCCAACTAATGGAGAAAGTTCTCTTTTTCCGTATACTTCACCTTTCATGATCCATACTTTAACACCTAATCTACCATAAGTAGTATGTGCCTCAACTAAAGCATAGTCAATATCAGCTCTAAACGTAGATAAAGGAATACGTCCTTCTTTGTAGTGCTCGCTACGTGCCATTTCAGCACCATTTAAACGACCACTGATCTGAATTTTGATCCCTTCAGCATTCATACGCATTGCAGCAGCGATAGCCATTTTGATCGCACGACGGTAAGAGATACGATTCTCAATTTGTCTAGCAATACTTGATCCTACTAAAAATGCGTCAAGTTCAGGTCTTTTGATTTCAAAGATGTTTAACTGAACTTCTTTTCCAGTAATTTTCTTAAGCTCTTCTTTTAACTTGTCTACCTCTTGACCACCTTTCCCGATAATAATACCAGGTCTTGCAGTAGTGATAGTAACGGTTACAAGTTTAAGTGTACGCTCGATGATCACTCTGGATACACTAGCTTTTGATAAACGAGCATGGATATACTTTCTGATCTTATCGTCTTCAGCAAGTTTGTCTCCATAATCATTTCCACCATACCAGTTAGATTCCCATCCTCTGATGATTCCTAAGCGATTTCCGATTGGATTTGTTTTTTGTCCCATACCTCTATCTTAGCTTTGTGTGTTATTTAATGCTCCAATCACAACTGTTACGTGATTTGAACGTTTTCTAATTCTGTGTGCACGACCTTGAGGTGCTGGACGTAATCTTTTTAACATAGATCCTCCATCAACTCTGATCTCTTTTACAAATAGGTTTGCGTCCTCAATGCTTGCATCTTCGTTTTTTGCTTGCCAGTTAGCTATTGCAGATAACAATAACTTCTCTAAGCGACGAGATGCTTCTTTTGAACTAAACCTTAAAATTTGAAGAGCTTTCTCAGCTTTTTGACCTCTAACCAAGTCTGCAACTAAACGCATTTTTCTTGGTGAGGTTGGACAGTTGTTCAACTTTGCAAAAGCAACTTGTTTTCTGTCTTCCTTTATAGCATCTGCCATTTGTTTTTTACGACTTCCCATAGCTCTACTTATTTTTTACCTTTATTTTTTGCACCTGCATGTCCTCTAAACGAACGTGTTGGTGAAAATTCTCCTAATTTATGACCTACCATATTTTCAGTTACATAAACTGGTACAAATTGACGACCGTTGTGTACAGCTATAGTCTGCCCAACGAAATCTGGTGAAATCATTGATGCTCTAGACCAAGTTTTAATAACAGTCTTTTTATTTGAAGCTACGTTTTCTGCAACTTTCTTTTCTAATTTATAATGGATGTAAGGTCCTTTTTTTAATGAACGTGCCATATTATCTCAATTATTTCTTTCTACGTTCTACAATATACTTGTTACTTGCTTTGGTTTTAGAACGTGTTCTATAACCTTTAGCTGGAATACCATTTCTAGATCTTGGGTGTCCACCAGACGAACGTCCTTCTCCACCACCCATTGGGTGATCAACTGGGTTCATTACTACTGGTCTTACTCTAGGTCTTCTTCCTAACCAACGTGTTCTACCTGCTTTACCAGATACTAACAATTGGTGGTCAGAGTTTGATATAACACCTATTGTTGCCATACAATCTGCAAGTACTAAACGTGTTTCACCTGATGGTAATTTAATAGTTGCAAATTTTCCGTCTCTTGCCATTAATTGAGCAAACGCTCCTGCACTTCTTGCCATAACCGCTCCTTGACCTGGACGTAACTCTATACAAGAGATAATAGTACCAAGAGGAATTTGGCTTAAAGGCATTGCATTACCAATTTCAGGAGCGATACCTTCTCTACCCGAAACAATGTTTTGTCCAACCTGTAGACCGTTTTGAGCAATGATGTATCTTTTTTCTCCGTCTTGGTAGTTCAATAACGCGATAAAAGCTGTTCTGTTTGGATCGTATTCAATTGTTTTAACTTCAGCTGGAATTCCAGTTTTGTTACGCTTAAAATCAATGATACGATACTTCTTCTTATGACCTCCACCAATATGGCGCATGGTCATTTTTCCTTGACTGTTTCTACCACCAGATCTTTTGTTCGGAGCAAGTAAACTTTTCTCCGGCTTATCAGTAGTGATGGCGTCAAATCCATTTACTACTCTAAAACGCTGAGCTGATGTGATCGGTTTTAATTTTCTTACTGACATTTTCGTCTAATTACATGTTACTGTATAAATCAATAGTCTCACCTTCCGCCAGTTGTACAATTGCTTTTTTAATTGCATTTGTTTTACCATGTTGAATACCTGTTTTTGTGTAACGGGTTCTTCTATCTGGACGGACATTTATAGTACGAACTTTTTCAACAGAAACTCCATAAGCAGCTTCAACTGCTTTTTTGATTTCTACCTTGTTCGCCTTTGTATTCACTTGGAAACTAAAGCAGTTGTTTAACTCACTATTAGTTGTCGCTTTTTCAGTGATAATAGGTTTAATTAAGATACTCATGGTTTTCTTATTTACTTAAATTCGACTCAATTTCTTCTAGAGAACTCTCTAAAAGAACTAATTTATTTGCGTTTAAAATTTTATAAGTGTTTAATTCTGAGTTAGTTACAACTTCAGACCCTTTAAAATTTCGTGATGACAAATATACATTATTATTTGAAGCACCCAACACAAACAACGATTTTTTGTCTTGTATGTCTAATGCTTTCAGTACTGCTGTAAAGTTTTTCGTCTTTGGAGCATCAAAATTGAAGTCTTCCAAAACAACGATATCTTTATCATTAGCTTTCATTGTTAAAGCAGATTTTCTTGCTAAACGCTTCAAGTTTTTATTTAATTTGAAGCTGTAGTTTCTTGGTCTTGGTCCGAACATACGTCCACCACCTTTAAATACACCAGACTTGATACTACCTGCTCTTGCAGTACCAGTACCTTTTTGTTTTTTAATCTTACGTGTACTTCCTGCAATTTCTGCTCTTTCTTTAGCCTTGTGCGTTCCTTGACGTTGGTTAGCAAGATATTGCTTCACGTCTAAGTAAACAGCATGGTTGTTAGGCTCAATAGCGAACACATCTTTAGAAAGCTCTGCTTTTCTACCTGTGTCTTTTCCGTTTATATCTAAAACTGCTACTTTCATTATTTCTCAATGATTACATAAGAGTTTTTGTGTCCAGGAACACATCCTTTTACAACTAGTAAGTTCTTTTCAGGAACTACTTTGTACACTCTTAAATTTTCAACTTTCACTTTTTCGCCACCCATTCTTCCGGCCATCTTCATTCCTTTGAATACTCTCGCAGGATAAGAAGCAGCACCAATAGAACCTGGAGCTCTTAAACGGTTGTGCTGACCATGCGTTGCTTGACCAACTCCACCAAAACCATGACGTTTAACAACACCTTGGAATCCTTTTCCTTTAGATGTACCAGCAATATCTACAAACTCACCTTCAATAAAGTGCTCTACAGTAATTGCATCACCTAATTTGTAATCTCCTTCAAATCCTTGGAATTCTACGACTTTAGTTTTAACAGAAGTACCAGCTTTCTTAGCATGACCTAATTCAGCTTTAGTAGCACTTTTATCTGTCTTGTCATCGAAACCAAGTTGAAGGGCATTGTACCCGTCAACCTCTTCGGTTCTGACTTGGGTAACGATACATGGACCTGCTTCAATTACTGTACAAGGAATGTTTTTCCCGTTTTCATCAAAGATGCTGGTCATACCGATTTTTTTTCCTATTAACCCAGACATATTTATTAATTATTAATTATTACTATTCTATTTATTAAAACTCAAGGCTGAAAAATACGTTTCAGCCTTGAATTGTATTTTTAACCGTTTTTCCCTCGCTCGCAGCTCAGGACATGTTTGTGTTCACTTACACTTTTATCTCAACTTCAACTCCACTTGGTAATTCAAGCTTCATTAAAGCATCAATTGTTTTTGAAGATGAAGAGTAAATATCCAATAATCTCTTGTAAGAACTTAATTGGAATTGTTCTCTTGACTTCTTGTTTACGTGTGGTGAACGTAACACAGTGAAAATCTTTTTATGTGTTGGTAACGGAATTGGTCCTGTTACAACAGCTCCAGTACTTTTTACTGTTTTTACAATCTTATCAGCAGACTTGTCAACTAAATTGTGATCGTAAGACTTTAATTTTATTCTAATTTTCTGACTCATTTTCTTTTAGTTTTAAGCTTCTACGCCTTTAGCTGCTTTGATTACTTCTTCTGAAATATTTGAAGGAGTTTCAGCATAGTGTGAAAATTCCATTGTTGATGTCGCACGTCCTGAAGACAATGTTCTTAATGTTGTTACATATCCAAACATTTCTGATAAAGGCACAACAGCTTTTACTGTTTTAGCTCCTGCTCTGTCACCCATATCACTTACTTGTCCTCTACGACGGTTAAGGTCACCTACTATATCACCCATATTTTCTTCTGGAGTGATTACTTCTAGTTTCATCATAGGTTCCATTATTACAGCTTTTGCAGCTTTTGCAGCAGCTTTGAATCCTAATTTAGCAGCTAATTCGAATGATAGCTGATCAGAATCCACATCATGGTAAGAACCATCAGTTAAAGTTACTTTCATAGCGTCAACTTCGTATCCTGCTAAAGGACCGTTTTGCATAGCCATTTTGAATCCTTTTTCAATTGAAGGGATAAATTCTTTAGGAACATTACCACCTTTAATTTCAGAGATAAACTCTAAACCTTCTTTACCTTCTTCTGCAGGCTCAAGAGTAAATACAATATCTGCAAATTTACCACGTCCACCAGATTGTTTCTTATAAACTTCTCTGTGTTCTGCACGTTGAGTAATAGCTTCTTTGTATTCTACTTGTGGCTGACCTTGGTTTACTTCAACCTTAAACTCACGCTTAAGACGGTCAACAATAATATCTAAATGAAGCTCACCCATTCCAGAAATAATAGTCTGTCCTGAAGCTTCGTCAGTTCTTACTGTAAATGTTGGATCTTCTTCAGCAAGCTTACCTAACGCTAAACCTAATTTATCAACATCAGCTTTAGTTTTTGGCTCAACTGCTATACCAATTACTGGATCTGGGAAATCCATAGACTCCAATACTATTGGGTGTTTTTCATCAGACATAGTATCACCAGTCTTGATATCTTTAAACCCTACTGCTGCTCCAATATCTCCTGCTTCGATGTATTCAATAGCATTTTGCTTATTAGAGTGCATTTGGTAGATACGAGAGATACGCTCTTTTTTACCTGAACGGTTGTTCAATATATAAGAACCTGCATCTAAACGCCCTGAATAAGCTCTAAAGAATGCTAAACGACCTACGAAAGGATCTGTAGCAATTTTAAATGCTAAAGCTGAAAAAGGTGCCTTTGCATCTGGTTTACGAGATTCTTCAGCTCCTGTATCAGGATTGGTTCCTACAATGTTATCTCTATCTAATGGAGATGGTAAGTAACGACATACAGCGTCTAATAAAAACTGAACCCCTTTATTTTTAAATGAAGAACCACAAATCATTGGAATGATAGCCATATCCATTACAGCAGCTCTAAGTGCAGCATGCACTTCTTCTTCTGTAATAGAATCTTCATCTTCCATGAACTTTTCTAATAAGTTTTCGTCATAAGTTGCCACTTCTTCAATAAGTAATGCACGATACTTACGAGCTTCCTCTTTAAGCTCTTCAGGAATTTCAACTACGTCAAAAGTTGAACCATAGTTATCATCGTGCCAAACTATAGCACGGTTTTTTACTAAATCTACAATACCCTTAAAATCGGCTTCTTCACCAATGTTTAATACAATAGGCACTGCATTAGACTTTAACATGTCTTTTACCTGTTGGCAAACTGCTAAGAAATTAGATCCTTGACGGTCCATTTTATTAACAAAACCAATACGAGGCACTTTATAGTTATCTGCAAGTCTCCAGTTAGTTTCAGATTGTGGCTCAACACCATCAACTGCACTAAATAAGAATACTAACCCATCAAGAACACGTAAAGAACGGTTTACCTCAACCGTAAAATCAACGTGACCTGGAGTATCGATAATATTAAAGTGATACCCTTTAGTTTCTGGAGTTGGTTGCGCATTTTCTAATGGAAACTGCCAAGTACAAGTAGTTGCAGCCGAAGTAATTGTAATACCACGCTCTGCCTCTTGCTCCATCCAGTCCATAGTTGATGCTCCATCATGTACCTCTCCTATCTTGTGAGACACACCCGTATAAAAAAGAATACGTTCTGTTGTTGTTGTTTTTCCTGCGTCAATATGCGCAGCAATTCCTATGTTTCTAGTATATTTTAAATCTCTTGCCATTTTAATTAAAATCTAAAGTGTGAGAATGCTTTGTTTGCTTCTGCCATTTTGTGAGTATCAACTCTTTTCTTAACAGCAGCTCCTTCTTCTTTAGCAGCAGCTAAAATTTCAGCAGCTAATTTTTGCGACATAGATTTTTCATTTCTCTTACGAGCATAACCTATAAGCCATTTCATTGCTGTTGAAACTTTACGATCTGGACGTATTTGCATTGGAATTTGAAATGTTGCTCCACCTACACGACGACTACGTACTTCTACGTGAGGCATAACGTTAGATAACGCATCTTTCCAAATTTCTAAAGCTGTTTTTTCTTCATCTGTTTTTTTCGACTCTACAATATCAATTGCATCATAGAATACTTTAAAAGCTACTGACTTTTTACCGTCCCACATCATCATGTTAACGAAACGAGTTACTAACTGATCGTTAAAACGTGGATCTGGTAAAAGCGGTCTTTTTTTCGCTTGTCTTTTTCTCATGTCTTCTTCTTAAAGTTTTTTAATTACTTCTTAGGGCGTTTTGCACCATACTTAGATCTACGTTGCGTTCTACCTGAAACACCTGCTGTGTCTAAAGCACCACGAACGATGTGATATCTAACACCTGGTAAATCTTTTACCCTTCCACCTCTAACCAATACTATCGAGTGCTCTTGTAAATTGTGACCTTCACCACCGATGTATGCATTAACCTCGTTTCCGTTTGTTAAACGAACCCTTGCCACCTTACGCATTGCTGAGTTAGGTTTCTTAGGAGTTGTCGTGTAAACACGAGTACACACACCACGTCTTTGTGGACACGAATCTAAAGCAGCCGATTTACTCTTCTTGGTTATTTTGGCTCTTCCTTTTCGTACTAATTGTGAAATTGTTGGCATATATTACTATATAATTTTTATTAAACCCTTGTTTAAAGGGCTGCAAAGGTAGAAATAAATATTAATTTTTCAAACGTAAATCAATTAATTTTAAATTAGTTGCCTATTTATTTTTAGCTAAACATATTTTTAGTGATAAAAATCCGTTAGCTTTGGGTAATCTTTTTATTTATGCCTGAAAAAAAATTGCTGCTACAATTTGCGATTTGGTTGCTTTTTACAGCAAACCTTTTTTCGCAGTCGTTATATTTATCAGCAATTGGTGATAATGAAAATGAAACCGCTGTTATTGATTCATTATTATACAGGAAAACATTTAATGATTATCAAAGTTTATTACAGGAAGTAGACACATTAAAAGCTAGGTTAAACACTATTGGATATATTGAAAGTGAACTCAAGAGTTTTAACAAGTCTAATGACTCAACCTTCACTGCTCAGTTTTCTTTAAACAATAAATACGATTACATACATATATATTACAAAGATGTCATCGACAAAAAACTATTATCTTTAATTTCTAACTCTGTAACTGATGATTATTTTGAAGTTAACATCAGCAATTTAGAAGCGTCATTAAACATTCTAAATACTGAAATTTCTAATCAAGGTGATCCGTTTTCTTTTTTACAGTTAGATGAGATTTCTAAAAAAGACACTTCTACACTATCAGCAAACTTAGTACTATCAAGTAAAAGTCAAAGATTTATTGACAAGATTATTGTAAAAGGTTACGAAAAGTTTCCGAAGTCTTATTTACGACACTACCTTAATATTAAAAAAGGACAGACTTTTAATCTTTCAGACATAAAAAATAAATCTTCAGTAATTAACGATTTGAGGTTTGCGAATCAAATTAAAGATCCTGAGGTTTTATTCACAAAAGACTCTACCATATTATATGTATACATCGAAAAAGTAAAAAGCAACACTTTTGATGGCTTTTTGGGCTTTGGCACAAACACTGAAACCAATAAAATTGAATTTGACGGTTACTTAAATTTAAATCTTACAAACAACTTAAATTATGGAGAGTCTTTAAAACTACTTTACAAAAGTGATGAAAACGAGCAAAAAACTTTTGACATTAACACCACGTTTCCTTATATATTTAGAACTCCTTTAGGCATAGATTTAAATCTAAATATTTTTAAAAGAGATTCTTCATTTATTAATGTATCACAAAAGGCAAAGCTTTTTTATCAGTTAAATCCAAACAATCAAGTATCAATAGGAATTCATTCTATAAAATCTGAAAACTTACTTAACTCAAACGTTACAACTATTACTGATTTTAAGTCAGATTATTACACCGCCAACTACATTCATACAAGACCACAAAACTACAATCTATTATTTCCTACAAATTTTCTCTTCGACATTACATTAGGTTTGGGAAATAGAAATTCTGAAGGTGAAGATGAAAGACAAACCAAAGTAGAGTTAAACACCTTTAAAATTTTCAATTTAAATGATAAAAACAGCTTTTATTCACGGTTAAATTTTGCCTATTTAGACTCTAACACCTACTTAGAAAACGAATTATTTCGATTTGGTGGAATAAATTCAATTAGAGGATTTGAAGAAAACAGTCTTACAGCAAACCTATACACTGTTTTAAATACAGAATATCGCTACCAACTAAACAACACACTTTACGTAAACAGTGTTATTGACGCTGCATATTTTGAAGACAATTTCAATTCAATAAAAGAAAAACTTTTTGGTTTTGGGTTTGGCTTCGGACTACTTACAAACTCTGGTTTATTCAAACTAAACTACTCAGTTGGTAAAACCGAAAATCAAAAGTTTAAATTTTCTAATTCAAAACTTCACATTAGCTTATCCGCAAACTTTTAGCTAAAACCATAAGGTTTTTTTTAAAATTTTAATACAATATTATTGTTTTATTAACTTTTTATTAAGACTTTTGGCTTAGGCTAATTCAAATTAATTTAAATATGAAAACAAAGTTTAGTGGAATTCTAACGCTATTACTAGCGTTTGTCGTGCAATTAACTTTTGCACAAGAAAAAACAGTCTCAGGGACTGTGTCAGACGAATCTGGCTTACCCCTCCCTGGCGTTAATATCATTGTAAAAGGCACAACAAATGGAACTCAAACTGATTTTGATGGTAAATACTCCATCAATGCCAATGCGGGTGACGTGTTAACTTTTACATATGTAGGGTTAAAAACCCAAGAAATCACAGTTGGAACTTCAAACACAGTTAATGTTACTATGTTAGAAGATGCAGCAGTACTTGATGAAGTAGTAGTAACAGCATTAGGTATTGAAAGAGAAAAGAAATCTCTAGGTTATGCAACCCAAGAAGTTAAAGGGGATGCTGTATCTAAAATTAAAAGTTCAAACTTTGTTAATTCACTATCAGGTAAAGTTGCTGGTTTAGATATTAAATCTTCTGGTACTTTAGGTGGATCAACAAACGTTGTTATTAGAGGTAACAGTTCTATCGCTGGTAACAACCAAGCATTGTTTGTTGTTGATGGTATTCCTATTGACAACGGAAACACTAACTCAAGCGATCAAATAACAGGTCGTGGTGGTTACGATTATGGTAATGCCGCATCAGACATTAACCCTGACGACATTGAGTCTATCAACGTTTTAAAAGGTGCTGCTGCATCTGCCCTATACGGTTCTAGAGCTGCAAATGGTGTGATTATGATTACAACCAAAAAAGGCGCTAAAAAGAAAGGTTTAGGAATTACGATAAGCTCAAGTTTAACTTTAGGAAATGTTGATAAAGAAACATTACCTGTATACCAAAAAAGATATGGAGCTGGTTATGGACCATATTATGATGACCCTACTGGTTATTTTGGTTTAGCAGATATTGATGGAGATGGAATAGATGACCTTACTACAGTATTTACTGAAGATGCTTCTTATGGAGCTGAATTTGACCCTAACTTAATGATTTTTCAATGGAATTCAATTTTTCCACAGTTAGACACTTACCAACAAGCGTCTCCTTGGGTTGCAGGAGCTAATGACCCTAACTATGTATGGAAAACAGCATCAACAGCTGTTAATTCAGTATCAATTGATGGAGGTACAGACAAATCTGCTTTTAGATTAGGGTTTACCAACATGCTGCAAGAAGGTGGTTTACCTAACAGTAATATTAAAAGAAATACTATTAATTTTTCTGGTTCTCATGAGTTATCAGATAAATTAACTGCATCTGCAACAATGACCTATACCAAAACAAATGGTAAAGGTAGATATGGTACAGGTTATGACGCTAACAACGTAATGCAACAATTTAGACAATGGTGGCAAGTAAATGTTGATGTTAGAGAACAACAACAAGCTTACTTCGCAACTCGTGAGAATATCACTTGGAACACTAACTCTGCTACTGATTTAACTCCAATTTATTCTGACAACCCTTATTGGACGTTCTACGAAAACTATCAAACAGATGAGCGTAACAGATATTTCGGTAATGTTGCTTTAAACTACGAAATTAATGACTGGTTGAGTATTTTAGGACGATTTACATTTGACACCTACAGTGAGATTCAAGAAGAAAGAACAAACGTAGGAAGTGCTAATGTTTCTAAATATAGCAGATACAATAATAATGTAGCCGAATACAACTATGACTTCATTTTAAGTTTTAACAAAGACCTAAATGATAAATTAGACTTAGATGGTAACTTAGGTGCTAACTTAAGAAGAAATGAAAACAGCAGTATTTATGCTTCTACAAATGGAGGTTTAAACTTAGCTGGCCTTTATTCATTATCTAACAGTGTAAGCCCAATTAATGCTCCTGACGAATACGAAGCTGTACAAATGGTAGACGGTATTTATGCGCGTGCAGGTTTAGGTTATGACGATTTTGCATTTGTTGAAGGTACATATAGAATTGACCGTAACTCAAGCTTACCAAAAGCTGATAACACATACGATTATTGGTCAATAACAGGTAGTATGATTTTTACTCGCTACTTAAAAGCTGATTGGTTAAACTTTGGTAAGTTACGTGCTAACTATGGTATTGTTTCAAACGGAACTATTCCTTACAGAGTATTTAATACTTACGGAATTGGAACTCCATTTGGAGGTACTGGTATAGCATCTAACCAAGGCTCACTAAATAACGCAAACCTTAGACCAGAAGAGCAAAAAAACTGGGAAATAGGTTTAGAAATGCAGTTCTTAGACAGACGTTTAGGATTTGACGTAACCTATTACGATGCATTAAACGTTGATCAAATTACAGCTGTTCCAGTATCTAACTCAACTGGGTATACTTCTGTCTTACTTAATGCTGGTACTATATCAAACAAAGGATGGGAAGTACAATTAAATGGTACTCCTTTAAAGACTGAAGACTTTAGATGGGATGTAAACTTAAACTGGGCAAAAAACACTAGTTTAGTTGAAAGTTTAGCTGACGGTATTGATAACTTAGTACTTGGTTCTTTCCAAGGTGGTGTATCAATTAACGCTACTCCTGGTCAACCTTACGGTACTATCAGAGGTACAGATTTAGTATACCATGAAAACGGTCAACCAATTGTTAACCAAACTGGTTCTGCTTCAAGAATTGGTACTTATATGGTATCTGACACAAATAACGAAGTTATTGGTGATATCAACCCTGAATGGACTGCTGGTTTATTCAACAGCTTCACTTACAAAAACTTCAATTTAAGCTTCTTAATAGACATGCAAAAAGGTGGAGACGTTTTCTCTCTTGATACATGGTATGGGTATGCAACAGGATTATATGATTTCTCAGCTGGAAACAACGAATTAGGAAACCCTATTAGAGATGCTGTTACTGGTACTCCTGGAAATTATGGTGCCGACAGTGGTGGTATAATACTACCTGGTGTTGCTCCAGACGGTTCTCCTAACGAAGTAAGAGCTAACGCAAATATTTATGCAAACCCTTGGGGTTATGCAAGAGCTGCTAATAAGCAACACGTTTATGATGCAGGATTTATTAAACTACGTGAAGCAAGTTTAACTTATAATTTAGATTCTAAAATTTTAGACAGACTTCCTTTTACAAGCGCTTCGGTTTCAATTATTGGTAGAAATTTATGGATAATTGATAAAGATGTTCCTTATGCTGACCCTGAAGCTGGTTTAAGTTCTGGTAATATCCAAGGATATCAATCTGGTTCTTACCCAACTATGAGAGAAATAGGAGCAAGTCTTAAATTACAATTTTAAAAAAGAAGAATTATGAAAAAAATATTTTTAACAGCTCTATCACTTGTAGTATTGGTGTCTTGTAAAACTGATGACCAATATGAAGATTACAATAGAGACCCAAAAAATCCAACTCAAGTAGCTGCTGAGTTTACTTATAACGCAGCTGTAAAAAGTTTGTTTGACCAAATGACTAGCACAAATGTTAACACTAACATATTTAGACTTTTAGGTCAACATTGGACAGAAACCACCTATACTGATGAGGCAAACTATGATTTTACAACGAGAAATATTCCTCAAAATCATTGGTCTGAAATGTATAGAGATGTATTACTAGATTTAAAAACTACTAAAGAAATAGTTGCTAGTGATACTGAATTGACAGATGCTGAAAAAACAGCAAGAACTGCTCAAGCTGAAATCTTAATGATATACACTTGGCAACAACTTGTGGACACATTTGGAGACATCCCTTATACTGATGCTTTAAGCGATGTGACATTACCAACATATGATGATGACACGATGATTTATGAAAATTTAATTGAAAGAATTAACGCTGCTATCCCAGATATTTCAGCTTCTGGTTTTTCTGATGCTGATAAAATTTATGGTGGAGATGCTGCTGCTTGGAGTAAGTTCGCTAACTCTTTAAAGTTAAGGCTTGGTATTCGTTTAACCGATGTTAACCCAGGATTAGCTCAGTCAACAATTACTTCTGCTGTAAGCGCTGGTGTATTTACTTCAAATGCTGATAATGCACTATTACAGTATGAAGGTGCAACACCTAACACTAACCCTCTTTGGGTTGATTTAGTTCAATCAGGACGTTCTGACTTTATTGCTGCTAACACTTTAGTAGATATTATGAATGACTTAAGCGATCCTAGAAGAGAAGTTTACTTTGATCAAAACTTAGGAGCAGGTGTTTATGTTGGTGGTCCTTATGGAGAGAACAATAGTTTCCCTAATTACACTCATGTAGGAGCTGCAATGCACGAACCTACTACTCCAGGAGTTTTATTAGATTATGCTGAAGTTTCTTTTTACTTAGCTGAAGCTGCTGAGCGCTCAATTGTAGGAACTCCTGCAGACGCTGAGATGTACTACAACCAAGCTATTACTGCTTCTTTTGATTATTGGGGAGCGGACATCACTGGTTATTTAGCCAATCCTGATGTTGCTTATACAACTGCTGCTGGAGACTGGAGACAAAAAATTGGTACCCAAATGTGGTTAGCAATGTATAACAGAGGCTTTGAAGCTTGGACAGCATGGAGAAAATATGATGCTCCTGCATTAAATATTGCTGCAATTTCTGAGTTACCTGTACCTACTAGATACACTTATCCTGTAAACGAACAAAACCTTAACCAAGTTAATTACGAAGCGGCTTCTGCTGCTATAGGTGGTGATGATCAAACCACTAAAGTATTTTGGGATACAATGTAATTGTAAACCATTATATTAAACAACTAAAAAGCCCGAAAAGTTTAAATTTTTCGGGCTTTTTCATTACAACAACCACCTCCTTAATTTAACATATTTTAACGTTTTTAGCACGCTTTTTTAAGATTTAATCATTTTTCAACCCTTATTTTTGTGAAAATTTTTAAAAAAAGAAAAATGCTATTGAAAAAACACTACTCAATTTTATTGATATGTCTTCTATTATCCATCATTACCAAAGCTCAAAATACAGTTGGTACTATATTAAATACTGAAGACTCATTTGGTGGATATACACTTTTTACAGCTCAAACTGAAACTTATTTAATAAACAACTGTGGAGAAGTTGTAAACCAATGGACTAGTCAGTACCCTCCTGGTAACTCTGTATATCTACTAGAAGACGGTTCTTTATTAAGAGCTTGTAATGTAGGTAATACGCATATACAATTTGGTGGTACTGGTGGTAGAATTGAAAAATTTGATTGGGATGGAAATTTAACTTGGGAATTTGATTATTCTAATACCACTATGTTACAGCATCATGATATTTTCCCAATGGATAATGGAAACATACTTGTTTTAGCCGCTACTGAAATGACTAGCGAAGAAGCTATTGAAGCTGGTAGAGACCCAAGTAAATTAGATAACGGAAGATTATTAAACGAGCAAGTTATTGAAATTGAACCATCCGGAACAAACTCAGCTACTATTGTATGGGAATGGAATATTAAAGACCACCTTGTTCAAGATTTTGATAGCACAAAAGACAATTACGGAGTAATTTCTGAAAACCCAAATAAACTTGACATTAACTATCTAGGTGGTTTAAGCGGAAACGAAAACTGGTTACACATAAACTCTATTCAGTATAATAAGAATTTAGACCAAATTGTATTATCGTCTAGACATATGAATGAAATTTACATCATAGATCACTCAACAACCACAGCTCAAGCAGCCTCAAGTACAGGAGGAGTTTATGGAAAAGGTGGTGATTTTCTTTACCGATGGGGAAACCCACAGGCTTACGACCATGGTACTGAAAGCGACAGAAAACTTTTTGGTCAGCATTACCCACATTGGATTCCTGAGGGATTACCATATGCTGGAAAATTAATATTATTCAATAATGGATTTGGTAGAGTTCCTAGTTTTTCTGAAGTATTTATAATTACTCCACCAACTACTAGCCCTGGTGTTTATTCATATTCTCAAAATGTAGCATTCGGTCCTACTTCTACTGATTACACATATACTGACCCTAATAATGAAACGGAATTCTTTTCAAGAATTTTATCTGGAGCTCAAATGCTTCCTAACGGAAACATTTTAATTTGCGATGGAGATTCAGGATACTTTTTTGAAATAGATTCTAACGAAAATACTGTTTGGGAATACATAAACCCTTCAAGCTCTAATGGAATTTTATCGCAAGGAGATAATCCTAATGAAAACCCCAATATAGTATTTAGAGCCACCAGTTACTCTCCAAGTTATTCTGCCTTTACAGGAAGAGATTTAACACCTGGAGACCCTATAGAATTGAACCCTAATTTATCAGGATGTGAAGCTCTTAGTTTATCTGATGTTGAACAAAACTCTGTTAGCGTATACCCTAACCCAACAACAAACAGAATCAATATTAAAACCCAAGGGACTATTGATAGTATTGAAGTATATGACGTCATGGGTATTAGAGTAGCGCAAAACAAAAACACCAATGGTATTGATTTGAATAACTTAAAGTCTGGAGTATACTTTTTAAATATTACAGATAATGGTAAACTAACCACAAAAAAAGTCATAAAGCAATAATTCATCAAATACCATTAACTCTTTTACTTTTAAAGGTTGGTTTTTTATACCTTTGACCCAATGGAAAAAGAGACCACAATTTTCGGCATAAGAGCTATTATAGAAGCTATTAAATCTGGTGAGAATATTGATAAAATATTTCTTCAAAAAGGTTTAAAAGGAGATTTATTTACAGAATTGGAACAACTTATAAGACAAGAACGATTGAACGCGTCTTATGTTCCTGTTGAAAAATTAAACCGATTAAGCAAAAAGAACCATCAAGGAGCTGTAGCTCAAATAGCTCCAATTTCATTTTATGATATTGAAGACTTGGTTCTAAATGTTATAGAATCTGGTAAAACGCCATTATTCTTATTGTTAGACCAACTTAACGATGTTAGAAATTTTGGTGCCATTATTAGAACTGCTGAATGTACTGGTGTTTCAGGAATTATTATCCAGAAAAAAGGCGGAGCTCCTGTAAATGGAGACACTGTGAAAACAAGTGCTGGAGCCATTTTTAAAATCCCAATTTGTAAAGTTGATCATATAAAAGATGCTGTTTTTCATATGCAAGCATCAGGAATTAAAGTTATTGCAGCCACAGAAAAAACTGATAATACGATTTATGATGTTTCGTTTAACGAACCTTGTGCTATCATCATGGGATCAGAAGGTAAGGGCATCAACCCTTCGGTGTTGAAAGTAGCTGATGAAAAAGCAAAACTTCCTATTCTTGGAGAAATTGAATCTTTAAACGTTTCAGTAGCTTGTGGGGCTTTTTTATATGAAGCCGTTAGGCAACGTCTTTAATCGTCACCTTTTTCTTTCTTCCTAAAGTCATACACAACCTTTATTGACCTTTGCTCTGAATCTACATTGGTTTCAGATTCAATCTCAGATTCTATATGTTCAATAAAATTACCATTTTCATCAAAATGTCTTAAAAAAGGATCATCCTCTTCGTTATACTCTGGTTGCTGCCAAACATACTTTTCTGGTTTAGCAATAGCTTTTCTAAAAATTAAAGCAAATACAAAGCCAGTAATTAATCCTGCTAAGTGACCTTCCCAAGAAATGCCCTTTTCAACAGGAAATACATACCATATCATACTTCCATATAAAAATATGATTAGTAGTGATAATGCTACAAGCCTAAAATGTCTTGCAAAAACGCCTTTAAAAAATATAAAACTTACAAGCACATAAATTAAACCACTGGCTCCAATATGGTTTGCAGGTCTACCAATACACCAAGTGATTAATCCTGACAGTAAAATACCGTACAAAATCACTTTCCAAGAAATTTTTCGGTAGAAATAAAACAAAGCCATTGAAAGCACAAACAACGGAATGGAATTATTGTACAAGTGCTCAATATCTGAATGAATAAAGGGACTTAGTACAATTCCTTTTAGTCCTTTTAATGTTAATGGATACACGCCTAAGCTTTTTATACTAGGAAAAAAGCGCACTTGCATCCAAAACACAAGCCATAGCAACATAACAAAAAAGACAGGATATGCTATCACTCCTGTAGAATACTTAAACTGTTGCTGATTGCTCATAGACTAAATTTAAAATTTTATATTCAAAATATTGACCATTTATAGGTTTTATGAAATATTGTCACCTACAATTTTGTAATTTTACTTTATGAATGAACCTTTAGCAGAACGTCTACGACCAAAACACTTAAAAGACTATCTTAGTCAAACGCATTTAGTTGGAAAAAACGGAGCACTTTCACTGCAAATAAAGCAAGGTATAATCCCTTCCATGATATTTTGGGGACCTCCAGGAATAGGAAAAACCACACTTGCCAATATTATTGCTAATGAATCTGACAGACCGTTTTACACGCTAAGTGCTATAAATTCTGGTGTTAAAGACATTAGAGAGGTTATTGATAAAGCAAAGCAAAGTGGTGGTTTATTTACTACCAAAAACCCTATTTTGTTTATTGATGAGATTCATAGGTTTAGTAAATCGCAGCAAGATTCATTATTGCAAGCGGTTGAAAAAGGTTGGGTTACGCTTGTAGGAGCAACTACTGAAAACCCAAGCTTTGAAGTAATACCTGCTCTCTTGTCTCGCTGCCAAGTGTATGTGTTAAACTCGTTTAGTAAAGACGATTTAGAAGCTCTTTTAAATCGTGCAATTACTGAAGATGAACAACTCTTAAAACGCAATATAGAGCTTAAAGAAACTGAAGCTTTAATACACCTTTCTGGTGGTGACGCTCGAAAACTGCTTAATATTTTTGAACTGATTGTAAATGCCTTTGATGCAGATAAAAAGCTAATTATCACTAATGATTTAGTGCAACAAAAAGTACAAAACAATACTGCCAGATATGACAAAACTGGTGAGCAACATTACGACATTATTTCGGCTTTTATAAAATCTATTAGAGGTAGCGACCCAAATGCAGCTGTGTACTGGTTAGCACGTATGATTGAAGGTGGTGAAGATGTAAAATTTATTGCACGACGATTACTTATTCTTGCTAGTGAAGATATTGGAAACGCAAACCCAACTGCTTTAGTAATCGCCAACAATACATTTCAAGCGGTTTCAGTAATTGGAAATCCGGAATCTAGAATTATCTTAAGCCAATGCGCTACTTATTTAGCCTCTTCTCCTAAAAGTAATGCTGCATATCAAGCTATCAACGATGCGCAACAATTGGTCAAACAAACTGGAGACCTATCAGTACCACTATCTATAAGAAATGCACCTACCAAACTTATGAAAGAGTTAGGTTATGGAGATAATTATCAATATGCACATAACTACGAAAACAACTTTGCAGCACATGAGTTTTTACCTGATGAAATAAAAAATACTACCTTATATCAACCAGGTAATAATAGTAGAGAAAATGCGCAACGTGAATTTTTAAAATCGCGTTGGAAAGACAAATACGATTATTAAAACTTAATATTTAATGTTTTAATTGAAACTGTTTTTCCATCATTGCTTGAATAATACCAAAACCCATCTTCTTTATACACAATTGCATTTTGATCTTTTACAATAAATACATTTTGCTTTTTGGTTTCTAAAAGTACCATAACAACACTAGGTTTCATATCAACAACCTGAAACCCATTAGCTATTGGTTGTGCATATAGTGCATCAACTTCTGTAAGTTCTGAAATTGTAGGTTCAGTGCGTTTAACAGCTTCAACTACTGGTTGCGCTATAACTTTTGGTTCTTTTGCCGCCTTTTCTTTGGCTTCTTTTAAATCGTCAATCTCTTTTTGCAAACGTGCAATTTCAGCTTTTGACTGCTGTACTTCCTCAACAGCAACAACATCAGCAGATTGTGTTTGAGTTGAAATTGATGTAATTTTAGCATTAGGCTCATACTTATAATCAAGGTGTTGATACGTTTCAAAAGCATCTCTTAGCGCTAAATTGTAAGCTTTATCAAACTCTTTTTCTCTAGTTTCACCAACTTTAGATTCATATACAATTCTTCCATTACAGTCTTTTAAGTCTATCTTAATCTTAGTCTTAAAAAGTCCTTTTTCATTTGACACATCAGCATACATTGCTAAACACCTGTTAGACTGTAAATCATCAGGAAATTGGTCTTCATAAAAAAATGCTGTATAACCGTATTTATTAAACAAAAACTTGGTAAGCGAGTTCAACTGGTATTGATCTTTTTCTTTTAAAAAACTATATTCTGAAGGTATAATTACATACTTATAGCTATTAATAGACTCTTGCGAAAAAAGTTGTGATGGCAAACACACTATTGCCAACAACAGTAGTATAGACTTGTAAAATTTCATTCTTACGTAATGGTTTTCAATATTTATATACAATAGTTAAAGATAGTTTTTTAATTGTAATAATGTATCAACTTCTTTAATGTTTGCCTCAGGTTTTAGTTTGTGGATGTTATATAAAATGGCTTCTAACCCAACATCTAAAGCACCAAGAATATCGGCTTCATAGTTATCTCCTATCATAATACTTTCATTTGGTTTTGCCTTAGCTTGATCCAAAGCAAAATTGAAAATTAATGGGTTTGGTTTTTTTACACCTACCATTTCAGAGTTTGTAACAGTTTCAAAATAATGAAGAATATTAGATGCTTTCATCTTTTTTTCTTGAGCTTCTTGAAATCCGTTAGTTATAATATGTAATTTATACCTTGGTTTTAAATAGTTTAAAATATCTAAAGTATCATGAAACAAGTGGTTGAAAGAGGTTAAGTATTCAATATAATCCACTGATAGTTTATTGATAACTTCATCTTCAATAGTATGTTCAATACTATCAAAACTATCCTTTAGTCTTTTATACCTTAGGTTTTCCTTATCTATTCGTTCTTCACGGTAAAGCTTCCAATAGCTTAAATTAATAGGCTCATACACTTTTAAAAAACGGTCAATTTCAACCTCAACATTGTGTATTTTAAAAATTTTTTCAAAAGTCAACGCTGAGTTTTTATCAAAGTCCCAAAGTGTATGGTCTAGGTCAAAAAATACATGTCGTATACTATTCATCATCTACTGAATCTAAAATTACACCAAATAAATCTCTAAATCCTTTCCAACGTACATCATCGCCAAAGGTATAATTATGAAATACAGGTGTAAAGGTTCCATTTACTTGCTTCACCTGTTGTATTAAACGTTCTAGTTCTTGCTTTTTATCTAAAAAAGACTGCCTTTTTAGCAACGCATAATCTATACAATGAAATGCATTGATTTGCAAAGGTGTTTGCACTTCGTAGTCTAAATCGTAAAACTGAAAAGGTGTACAAGTTCCTGCTCTAAAACCTAGTTCGTTAATATAACCCATTGTGAAATCCTGTTTTACCTCAAGCTCAATAAGGTTTCTGTAAGATTCTGGTAAGTTCAATTTAGAAAACGAATGTCTTGAAACCTCTAAACCATAATTGACAATAGATTCCATTTTTTTCTTTTCCTTTTTCAACACTTCAATATCTTCCAATGCAAAATAAGAGGCTTTGAGTCCTACTTTGCAATAATCAGAAACCGATTTTATCAACGATACAAACTGCTTTCTATTAACATTAATATTCTTGTCATAGGTTGAATAATCGCCTATCAAGAAAAAGACAACAAACTTAAACTTGGTTTGTTTTTGCTTAGTGATAATCCATTTAAACGTATCATAAGGGTCTCTTTGAAATCCAAAAAGCACTAAATAGCGTTGATAAAACTGCCTGAATTTAAACCTAAACAAATCGCCTAAAGTTCCGCCAATGGTTCGTAGCAATCCTTTTTGCCTAAAGTAGTATGCCATTGGAACATCAATAACTGGCTGAATGGAATACGACTTCTTTGGAAATTCAAAATCTGGAAATTGAGCTTGCAACACACTTTTAAATTTATATGCCCAAATATCAATTACAGGTTGGTGTAAAAATCCGTTTTTAAAGGCTAAACTTTCTTTTGCTAAAAAGCGTCCGTACTCATCTTTTACATGTGGCAAATATTCTTCATAGCGACTTAACAGATAAAAAGTTGCTGCAAAAATATCATAAGGCAAACTACTCTTTTCTGAAGTGCTAAAAAATGCTTTAGTAGTGTCCCAATCGTGAACATGTATTTCAACATCGTTGAGTCCTTGTTCAAACAGCAGCTCATGACTTCTTATAAAAATCTCATTGCTCAACGGTTGTTTAGCATACGAAATCTTTAAGCTTTCATGAGCTATAAACTCTTCAATAGTTGTGGTAAAACTTACTGGAACACCTAAAATTCTTGTGCATATATGCTTAAAAGCATAGCTTAACCTTGGTGTTATTTTATGGGTGAAAACTAATAGCACTTATAAGATATTTTCATCTGCAAAGCTAAAGTATGCTTTTTCGGTAATAATTAAGTGGTCTAACACTTTTATATCCAAACTCTCTCCTGCATATTTCAGTTTTTGGGTAAGTTGCTTATCGGCTTCACTAGGTTTTAATGTTCCTGAAGGATGATTGTGCGCTAAAATAAGTCCTGTAGCACCAAGCTCTAATGCATTTTTCATCACCAAACGCACATCTACTAGAGTTCCTGTAATGCCACCTTTACTTAATTGTTGCTTTTGAATCACTTTATTAGAATTGTTTAAATACACAATCCAAAACTCCTCATGTGGCAACTCACCAATAACAGGTTGCATCAGTTCAAATACCGAAATACTTGAGGTAATTTTCTTTCTTTCTAGTGCTTCTTCTCCTCTACGTCGTCGTCCCAATTCCATAGCAGCTGCAATAGTAATGGCTTTAGCTTCGCCAATACCTTTAAAATCCATCAACTGTTTGAGTGATAGTTTTCCAAGTTCGTTTAAGTTATTGCCAACGCTAGCCAAAATACGTTTAGACAACTCTACAGCACTTTCTTCTTTATTTCCTGAACCTATCAATATAGCTACCAATTCAGCATCGCTTAACGTTGCTTTACCTTTATCGCGAAGCTTTTCTCTAGGTTGGTCGTCTTGACTCCAATGCTTTATAGAAAATGAAGTGGGTTTCTCCTGCATAGCATAAAGATAAATATTGTAACTTTCAGAAGCAATTTTTTATCCATTCAACCTTTTAAAAACTTATTATGAAATCATTGTTTTCAGAAGACGCAGTTACAGAAATAAAATCTCGTTTAGAACAACTATCACCAACTCACAAACCACAATGGGGAAAAATGAATGTCTCTCAAATGTTAACACACTGCCAGTTTCCGTTACAGGTTGCTGTAGGCGAGTTAAAACTTGAAAGACCAAATGCCTTTAAACGTGCGTTGTTTTCAATGTTTAAATCCTCATTATACAACGATAAACCTTGGAAACAAGGATTACCAACAGCTAAAGAATTTGTGGTTACGACTGATACTGAATTTGCTCCTGAAAAATCGAAGTTACTCACTGAAATTGATAAGTTTCACGCTAAAAAAACGCAAACCCAATGGCCTGAACACCCTATGTTTGGTAAGTTTAATTCAGAACAATGGGGACAAATGCAGTATAAGCATCTTGACCATCATTTAAAACAATTTGGTGTGTAATGACCTATCCTCCAAAAATACATCAGGATGACAATAAAGCACACATGATTGCTGTGATGCAACAGTATCCTTTGGCGACGCTTATTTCGGTGAAAAACAATGAACCTTTGATAACGCATTTACCTTTGATTTACAAAGACGAATCCCTTATTGGCCATTTAGATATGTTTAATCCGCAAGCCAAACTACTTAAAAATAACCAAGCTGTAACGGTTATTTTTTCTGGACCTGAATGTTACATATCGCCAAGTATTTACAGTACTGAACAACTCCCAACCTGGAATTATGTAAAAGTACATCTTAAAGGAACGGTTGCCGAAATTGATAATCCTGAAGCCATAAAGCAAAGCATGATTGCAATGACCGAGTTTCTTGAACCTGATAACACGTATGTACTAGAACCTGACAACCCTAAAATGGATGCATACCTGCCTTATGTAAAGGGTTTTAAAATTACAATTACTGCTTGGGAAGGCAAGTTTAAACTCTCCCAAAACCGAAATAAAAAAGATTTTGAATTGGCTAAAGACGAACTGATTAAACGAAGTCAGAATAACATTAAAGCGTTTTTGGATTCAATTTTTTAGTTTGAATTAAATAATAGAAATTCGTTAAAATTGGATGCAATTTACTTAAAGAACAATATTTACTGAGCATTAAAAAAAATAGACTGCAAAATTGAAAATAAAACATTTTATTATAATCTTAATAACCTTCTCTTCCTGCAAGGATGATATTCATAACGAAAAATACCGAAATGAAAACTTCGTCTTCTATCAAGAAAATGGAAAAAAAGGGGAATGGCTAAAAATTGATCCTCAATTAAAAATAAAATTACCAAAATCACACTCAACCTACTTTTTTCCTAATGGAAACAGATACGCAGAATTAGAAGTCATTGACAGTTTTCCCAACAGAATATTAAAATTCTTCAACAAAAAAGATAAATTAATGAGAACATGTAAATATCGTTCTGATTCTATCGAAAGTGAATTTTATGAAAATGGATATTACACTCAATATCATTCTAATGTAGGATTAATTCAATCTGAAGGATTAATAGAGAATAATATGTCACAAGGAAAATGGAAATTTTATAGAAAAGATGGATCTCTCAAACAAATTGTACATTATGTCAATGATACTTTAATGGGAATGAGAAAAGATTATTGGAAGAATGGAAACCTTGAAAGTTCAGTAAACATTACAAATGGAATTCATAATGGAAAAGCTCTACATTATTATGAAAATGGAAATTTGAAAGAGCTGAACACTCTTAAAAACGGAGAATTTCATGGTCCAATGATTAAATATTATCAAAATGGTAATGTGGAATCAGCTCGAACTTATTGGAAAGGGAAACTTATAGACACTTGTAAAAGTTATTATGAAAGTGGTCAATTAAAACTTTTACAGTTTTTTGATTTAGATACTGTTACTATGTCTAAAAGCGGCATAGAAATTAACTATTATCCTAATGGAAATCTAAATGCTAAAGCTTCTTTTAATGGTAATAAATCAAATATTACAATTTATCACGAAAATGGAACTATTCAAGAAGTTTCCGAAAAGATTAATGGTAAACATCATGGTAATGTAACGGTTTATCATGAAAACGGATATAAAAAACTTGAAGGAATTGCAAAAAGTGGATATTATAATGGAAGTTTTAAATTCTATAACAAATATGGAAGACTAATAAAAACAGTAAATTATGATTTAGGTCAGCCTATTGACTCCATTATTCACTAAAAAATGTATATTTTCAACCTAAACAATTTATTTACTTCTAATTTTCCTCTCGGAAAACCTTTAACCTCATAAAACCTAAAAATCTTTGTTATTCTGTCCCGAAGCTTCGAGAGATTCAAAACCCAAAGAAACAAAGAAGATTCCGCATCTCAGTACGGAATGACAAACTACCCAATCAATCCTTTAATGGCATCAAAATCCAATCCTCCATAATTCCCAGAACTCATTAACAACAAGGCCTTGTCTTTAAAATCTTGAGAGAATAAGTAGTTTTTAAAATCGTCAGGGTTGGTGTAAATAATTAAGTCATCACGCTCAAACGCTTTGGCAATTTGCTCGTGTGTTACTGCATCTAGCTTTTTAATTTCCACAGCATGCGGGCTATAAAACACCACTGCAACATCAGCAGCATCTAAAGCACCTTTGTATTCTTTTAAAAATTCAGCATTTAAACTAGAATAGGTATGCAGTTCTAAACACGCAACTAGCGTTCTGTTTTTGTACTGCTCTTTAACCGCTTTTGCTGTGGCTTCTACCTTACTTGGCGAGTGCGCAAAATCTTTGTAAGCAACACTGGTTGCGCTTTCAGCTATTTTCTCCAAACGCTTGCTAGCTCCTTTAAAAGTTGCAATAGCTTCGTAAAAATCGTCTTCGTCAATTCCCATGTGTTGGCAAACCCATTTAGCTCCTGCAAGATTGTTTAAATTGTGCTTTCCAAATACTTCAATAGGTAAAGGACCTTCAGGAGTTTCTAATAGGGTTTCGCCATCTTCAACCGTATATTCTGGTGTGTAATATGGTAGCTTACGTATGGTATTTTCACTAGCTTCTACTACTCTAGCAACTTCGGTATCTTCAGCATTATATGTCACACTTCCACCGCGAACAATACTATCAACAAAAATGCTGAACTGCTCTACATAGTTTTCATAGGTTGGAAACACATTAATATGATCCCAAGCAATACCACTTAACAAGGCAATGTTAGGTTTGTACAAGTGAAACTTTGGTCGTCTGTCTATTGGTGAACTTAAATATTCATCACCTTCTAACACGATAAAATCGTTGTCATCTGTGAGTTTTACCATAACATCAAACCCTTCAAGTTGTGCACCAACCATATAATCGACATCACGATCGTGATAATGCATCACGTGCAAAATCATAGATGTAATGGTAGTTTTACCATGGCTTCCACCAATAACAACACGTGTTTTTTCTTTTGACTGTTCGTACAAAAACTCTGGATAGCTATAAATTTTTAAGCCTAATTCTTGAGCTTTAAGCAACTCCGGATTATCAGCTTTGGCATGCATACCTAAAACGACTGCATCTAAATCTGCTGTGATTTTTTCAGGAAACCAACCAAAAGCTTCTGGTAACAAACCTTTGTTTTCCAAACGAGTTTTTGAAGGATCAAAAATAGTATCGTCGCTTCCTGTTACTTGATAACCTTTGTTATGCAATGCAATGGCCAAATTGTGCATAGCTGCACCACCTATAGCTATAAAATGTACGTTCATAGTAAAAAATAATTCGAAATGTTACTTCGAGAAATTCCTGTTAACACAGGATTAAATTAAAAAGTAAATATACTAATTGATGCTGGAAGACCGAAGTTTGAAGTCACAAGTTTTTCTATATTTTTCAAGCTTGGGTTAAGGTCGCTTGCTTTCAAGTTTAGCTTTACGAGTTAACAAACTTTCATCTTTAAGACTCGCATAGGCTTCGTCAATAGTTTTTATTACCAACTCATAATTTTCTCGCTTTTCATACAAATCAATTAAATGCGTGTAGCACTTAATAGAACCTCCTACTCTCACTGCATTTTTATAATTGCTTTCAGCTGGTCCATATTCTTTTTCGTCTTCATGCACATGACCCATTGCCAAATATCCATCAACTGGAGAAATGGCAAAGAGTTCCTTGGCATACTTCATCGCTTTTTTTGAGCTTCCACCTATAATGCCAGGAACCTCTAGATAATAATGCACCAAAGCCCAACGAGTGTCAATGTGGTTAGCGTCTAAATTTGCTGCTGTTAAAAATGCGTCTTCAACATCTCCAATTAAGCCTAACGCTCTAAACTTACTAACCGATTTAGCTTTCATACCAAGAGCACCTCCATACTTGTAATGGTAATTAGCCACATTGGGTTTAGCTTCAACCAATTTTTCATAGTTCTCTATAGCGTTGTCCCAATCTTTTTGGTAACCATAAACATCACCCAAAACTTCAATAGCTTCAAGATTGTTTGGATTTTCTTTATGATATTTAAGCGCTAAGGTTTTTGCTTGTTCAAGTTGATTATTGTCTAAAAGCGTATGAATCTGCTCTACAGTTTTTGACTGTCCAATCAGTACCAATGGAAATAAAAGAAAAGCAAAAAATAATTTCATACGTCTTTAATTACTACTACAAATCTAAACTTTCAAATTCAAATGTTATTGTTTTTATAACCTAATTCTGTTTCTTAGTCTCTTAAAAAATGGCTACTTTAACTCAACCAATACGATACTTTACTAATTCATCGTTTTTTGGAATACATTTTGAAGTTAGTTTTGAAGAAAACGCATATTTATGAAACAACTTATAGCACTTTTAATGATAATTCTTTTTGCAAACCACACACATGCACAGTCCAATAATTATGACGATCTCTGGAAAAAGGTCAGTCAGTTTGAAACCGATGGTTTACCAAAATCGGCTTTAGAAGTTGTGGAGCAAATAAGAACACTTGCCAAAAAAGACAACAACGCACCACAAAATATTAAAACACTTATCTACAAAAGTAAATATGCTTTAACGCTAGAAGAAGATGCGCAGCTCAACATTATTAACGAGTTTAAAACTGAAATTGGCACTAGCGAAACACCTGTTAAAAATGTATTGGAAAATATGCTTGCCACAATGTATTGGCAATATTTTCAACAAAACAGATACCTTTTCTACAACCGTACGCATACTGAAACTAAAGTGGATAGTACCGATTTTAGGACTTGGGATTTACAAACCTTGTTTAACGACATTCATCTGCATTATCAAAATTCTTTAAAAAACGGACTCATACTTCAGCAAACACCTTTGGTAAACTATGATGATATTTTGCTTAAAGCAACTGAATCTAAACGTTACAGACCAACACTTTTTGATCTTTTAAATCACAATGCACTAGCGTTTTATAAAACCGACGAAAACAGCATTACCAAACCTGCTTATCAATTTGAAATTGACAATGCAAACTATTTAAGTGATGCCAAAACATTTGCTAACCTAAACATTACATCAAAAGATTCTACATCGTTACAATTGCATGCGCTCAAAATTTATCAAGACCTGATACAATTTCACGTAAAAGATAAAGAACCTTATGCATTGGTAGACGCAGATATTGACCGTTTACTGTTTGTATCTCAAAAAAGCATTTTAGATAATACCGAAAGTCTTCTTCTAGATACCTTAAAAGCTTCACAAGAGCTTTGGAACACACATGAAACCTCAGCTTTATATAGTTACCACATTGCTTGGACACTTTATCAACAAGGTAACAAGTATGTACCTAAGACAAATGCTGATGTGAGATGGAAAACTAAAGAAGCCTTAGAACTTTGTAACGCAGTAATACAAAAATTTCCTGAAAGTAGAGGTGCTGAAAAATGCGAAGTTCTTAAAGGCATGATTTTGCAAAGCAACCTTCAAATTACTACTGAACGCTTTTTACAAATTCAGCAATATGGCAAAGCTTTGGTAAAGTATAAAAATATTGACCAATTGCAGTTTAATGCTTATAAAGTAACAAGTTCAGAAGCTACAGCTTATAACAAATTATATGATGCTGAAGAGCGTCTGAACTACATCAACAAACTAAAAGTTACTGAGCAATGGCAAGTAGAATTGAAAAATGAAAATGATTACCAATTGCACACTACCGAAGTGATTTTACCAAAATTAAACAATGGTCAGTATATCATAATTGCAAGTGTTGATAATGAAGACAAGACATTTGCAACCCAAATCCTTCAGGTCACTGATATGGCAGTTGTTGAAAAATCAGACAAAACCCATCATATTTATCAAATTATTGAAAGAGAAAATGGACAACCAATTGCTGGTTTGGACGTAAAAATTTCTTATAAAAAAGACTATAATCGCAGTTACATTACCGAAGAATTAACCACAAACCAAAATGGTGAATTCAAACTAAAAAAGCATAAAAATGATTTCTTCTATGACCTCAGTATTTATGCTGAACGCAAAGGCGAAATCGCTTTTTTTAACGGATTCTATTTAAGAAATTATGGTTGGAGAGATGATATCATAACCACTTATCGAGCATTTTTATTTACTGATAGAAGCATTTACAGACCAGGACAAACCGTTTATTTTAAGAGTATAGCCATGAAAGCCAAAGATGGAAAATCTGAGGTTTTAACAAATGAAAAATTAAGCGTTGTACTGTATGACACCAACTATGAAGTTGTAAAGGAATTACACCTAAAAACCAATGAGTTTGGTTCTATTTCAGGAGAGTTTATACTACCTAGCAACGGACTTACAGGTAATTACACACTTGATTTAAAAGCTAGCAGCAACGATATTCATGCTTCAAGTTCAATTTCGGTTGAAGAATACAAACGTCCTAAGTTTGAAACAAAGTTTAATCCTGTTACCGAAACCTACAAAGTTAACGACTCCGTAACTGTAAAAGGAACAGCTTTAGCTTATGCAGGAAGCAACATTACTGATGCTAAAGTGGTATATCGCGTACACCGAAAAGTGCAATATCCTGATTGGTATTACTGGTATCGTCCTTGGTTTAATAGCGAACCTCAAGAAATAACACATGGTGAAAGCATAACCAACAGCAAAGGTGAATTTGAAATTACCTTTAAAGCACTTCCTGATGAAAGTGTTGATAAAAGCAGTTTGCCTGTTTTTAATTATGAAATTACTGCTGATGTTACCGACTTAAATGGTGAAACACGCAGTGCTACAACTATTGTTAACGTAGGTTACCATGCACTAATGGCTTCCATTTTGGTTGATGACACATTAGACAAAAACAAAAAAGACCACACTATTAGTATTGACACCAAAAACCTTAATGGTGAATTTGTTGCTGCTAAAGGAACGCTTAAAATGTATAAATTAAATGCTCCTGACAGAGTTTTAAGACAGCGTACATGGGATGCACCAGATTATCAAGTTATTTCTAAAGAAGAATTTACAAGCAAGTTTCCACATGAAGCTTATGGTAACGAACATAATCCAGATAATTGGGAAAAAGGAACACTTGTGTTGACCAAATCATTTGATACCGAAACCTCAAAAGAGGTTAAACTGGGCACCATTAAAAAATGGGAATCTGGTCAATACATTATTGTTTTAGAAAGTGAAGACAAGTTTGGTCAATTGGTAAAAGACCAAGCTAAAACTACATTGTTTAGTGATAAAGACAAAACCTTGGCAGACAATCAACTATTTAGTATTACAACAGACAAATCAACTTATAGTGCCAATCAAAATGTATTAGTCACTTTAGGTTCAGCTGCTGAAGATATTATTGTAACGCTTGAAGTTGAGAAAGACCAAGACATCATCAAGACATTTATTATTCCGTTAAACAACACTAAAAAAACTGTTACTATCCCTGTAACTAGTGATGATATTGGTGGGTTTGCTATTCATTATAGCTTTGCAGCTTACAACAGTTTTGTGAGTTCAACATTGCCTATTGCTGTACCATACCCTAAAACCGATTTAGAGATAGAAACTCTAACTTTTAGAGATAAACTACAACCTGGAGCTGATGAAACTTGGAGTTTTAAAATTAAAGGTCCTAAAGGTGAAAAAGTAAGTTCTGAGCTATTGGCAAGCATGTACGATGTCTCTTTAGACCAATTTAAACCTCACAACTGGACGTTTAACCCAATACAACAACCAACCTACTACTCCAACCACAACCGAAATGCGTCTCGTAGTTTTGGCGCGCAAGGTTTTAGAGTGTTTAACCCTTCACTAATTCATAAACGTTTTGAGCAGCAACAGTATGACCAACTCAATTGGTTTGGATTGTCTTTTGGAAGTAACTATCACATGTTACGAGGACGAGTTGCTGGTTTAGAGTTACGAGAAGAATCCATGAGAACTTTTTCTGCTGAAGAGATGGAATTGGATGAAATTGTTGCATCTCCATCAGCTGACACTGTTTATTTTGTAAGAGATGGAAAATTCAGTTCCTCAGAGGGCCTAGAAAATTCTGAAGCTTATTTTCTAATGAAAAAAGCCAAAATTGTTCCTAATAAAAAAGTCGAAATAGGTGGAACAAATATGATATTAAGTGAGATTACTAAATTTGACGATGTAGTAATTAGAAAAAACCTTCAAGAAACCTCATTTTTCTTTCCGCAGTTACAAACCGACGAAAACGGAAACGTGAGTTTTAATTTCACAACACCAGAAGCCTTAACCAAATGGAAATTGCAGCTTTTAGCACATACAAAAACGCTACAAAGTGCTGTAAGCAGTTTTGAAACCGTAACTCAAAAAGAGTTAATGGTGTTACCAAATGCACCTCGCTTTTTACGTCAAGGTGATGTTATTACCATTAGCACCAAAATTGCTAATCTTACTGAACAAGCGCTTTCAGGACAAGCTAAATTAGAGTTAACAGATGCTATTTCTGGGAAAGATATCACACAAACACTTGTCAGGTCGAGCGCAGTCGAGACCTTTTCAGTAGATGCAAAAGGTAACACCCAAGTGTCATGGACGCTAAACATTCCTGATAATGTGAGTGCTATTCAATATAAAATTATAGCAAAATCTGGTGATTTTAGTGATGGTGAACAAAGTGCATTACCTGTGCTAACTAACAGAATGTTAGTCACCGAAACATTACCGATGTGGATAAAAAGTAACGAAACCAGAACATTTACTCTAGACAAGCTTAAAAACAACGCATCTACAACCTTAAAACACCATAAGCTTACTTTAGAGATGACCTCTAATCCTGCTTGGTATGCTGTTCAAGCATTGCCTTACCTTATGGAATATCCGTATGATTGTAATGAGCAAACCTTTAGTCGTTACTACGCAAATGCGTTGGCAAGTCATATCGCAAATGGCAATCCTAGAATACAAGAGGTTTTCAATCAGTGGGCTTCTCAAGATGCATTAATCAGTAATCTTGAAAAAAATGAAGAATTAAAATCTATTCTTATTCAAGAAACGCCATGGTTACGCGATGCACAAAGTGAAACCGAACAAAAGAAACGTATCGCTTTGTTGTTTGACATGAATAAAATGAACAACGAATTACAATCTGCATTACGCAAATTACAACAAAGCCAAATGAGCAATGGTGCTTGGTCTTGGTTTAAAGGCGGACGTGAAAACCGTTACATTACGCAGCATATTATTACTGGTTTTGGACATTTAAAACATCTTAATGTCACGTCGAGCGCAGTCGAGACGTCAATGATTCATCAAGCCATTCAATATCTAGATGCTGAATTTGTAAAAGAATATAAAGACCTTAAAAAATACAACAGCAAAGTAGATTTAGACAAAGACCATTTGAGCTATACTCAATTGCATTATTTGTACATGCGAAGCTTTTTCCCTGAAATTAAAACATCAAAAGAAGTTAAAGACATTACCAAATATTACCACACACAAATACAAAAATATTGGTTGTCACGTTCGTTGTATGCTAAAGGATTAATGGCTTTAATTACACACAGAATGGAAGATAATAAAACAGCTTCTAAAATCTTAAAGTCATTAAAAGAAAACAGTATTACTTCAGAAGAATTAGGTATGTACTGGAAAGAAAACACAAGCTCTTGGTATTGGTATCAAGCACCTATTGAAACACAAGCGTTGCTGATTGAAGCGTTTTCAGAAATTGAAAATGACACTAAAACTGTAGACAACCTAAAAATATGGTTACTTAAAAACAAGCAAACCAATCAGTGGAAAACCACAAAAGCAACTACCGAAGCAGTTTACGCATTACTATTACAAGGCAGCGATTGGTTAAGCGTTACCGAAATGGTTGATGTTGTTTTAGGTAATGAGCCTGTTGAACCTTCAAAATTAGAAACTGTAAAAGTTGAAGCAGGAACTGGTTATTATAAAACATCTTGGAACACTAGCGAAATTAAACCTGAAATGGCAGAAGTAAAACTCACCAAAAAAGGTAATGGCATTGCTTGGGGAAGTTTATACTGGCAATATTTTGAAGATTTAAATAAGATTACTTCTGCTGAAACACCTTTAAAACTTCAGAAGAAATTATTTAAAAAGAATAACACTGATACTGGTGAAGAGCTTACAGAAATTACTTCAGAAACTCATTTAGAAGTTGGTGATTTGGTTCGTGTACGTATAGAATTACGTAGTGATCGTGCTATGGAATTTGTTCACATGAAAGATATGCGAGCAGCAGGATTAGAACCTGTTAATGTAATGTCGCAGTACAAATGGCAAGATGGATTAGGCTATTATGAAGCGACTAAAGATGCAAGTACAAATTTCTTCTTTGATTATTTACCAAAAGGAATTTATGTGTTTGAATACGACTTACGTGTAAACAATTCTGGAGATATGAGTAATGGCATCACAACCATTCAAAGCATGTATGCACCAGAGTTTAGTAGCCATAGTGAAGGCGTGAGAATTTCAGTTAATAATTAAATAAAAAAGGCTTCAAAAATTTGAAGCCTTTTTTTTATTTACTTGGTGGCGTTGTTGGCCTAACTTCTATTTTACTAGGTAAGGTTCTTGGATTCATTTTTAATAAATCAACAACCAATTCACCTATATCTTCACTTTGAATTTTCCAAGCATCAGAAGCATCAGGTTCATTACCATTAAAATGTGTAGATACTGATCCTGGCATAATGGTACTTACTTTAATACCATACTTACGCAAATCTAACATAACCGCTTGTGTAAAACCTGTAACACCAAACTTACTGGCATTATAAGCAGAACCATTCGCAAAGAAATTGGTTCCTGCTAGACTTGAAATAGAAATATAATAGCCTTGACTATTTTTTAAAGCATCAACACTTGCCTTAATAGTATAAAATGCTCCTGTAAGGTTAGTATCAATAGTATCTTGCCATTGCTGTAACGTAATATCTTCAATACTGGCAAAATGACCAACACCTGCATTAGCAATTACAACATCTAACTGTCCAAATTGGGAGACCACGTCTTTTACAGCGTCTTGTTGGCTTTTAAAATCAGTAACATCGGCTTTGAGTCCAATAGCTTTTGCGCCTGCTTTACTTGACGCGTTTAATTTACCTGCAATTTCATGTGACCTTGCACTACTTCTACTAGTTATGGCAACATGAACACCTTGATCTATTAAACATTTAGCAATGCCATAGCCAATACCTTTTGTGCCTCCTGTAATGAGTGCAACTTTATTTTGTAACATATATAAATTATTTTTTTGGTGGATAATTTTCTAAAACCTTTACCACAATAGCTTTAAACTTAGCTTCGCGTTTATCTGGTTTAGCATTTGGGTTAAAACTGTCTTCACTTACGGCTTGCCAAAACAAACCAACTCCGTTTTCATCAACAAAATCGATAATAATTTGACGGTTGAGATTTGACTGTCCAACAGGAATTCCAATTGAAACGCCTCCTCCTACATTACGTCCTCCTCCACCTAGACCAACACCAACTGAATTTCTATTGACATCCCTAAATTCATCACTTTTAATATCTATAAAGAAATCTGGTGTTTCAGATAAAGAAAAACCTTTGTTTTGAAGTTCTTCGTCTAAAGCTTTCATTAAACGGTTAGTGTCCAACTCATTTAATCCCGATTGGATGTTAGCGTAATAATTATAGGTTTTATAAGTTGTAAAGTCGGTTGTAGTTTCGTAGTCGTAATTCACTCTAATTGGAGCGCAAGACACCAAAAACAGTACAACTATTAATGATAAATATCTCATAACTTTTTTATTTAAAGTTACGAAATTAATTACTCATCAGCAGGTTTTGCGTTAAGCATTTGCCAAAGTTTATCTTTAAGCTCTTGAAGACCTTGTTGCGCTACTGAAGACATAAACATATAGTCTACTGGGAGTTCGTTATCTAATTCTTCTTTAAGCTCTGCTTTTAACTCGTCATCTAACATATCACTTTTAGAGATAGCTATAAAACGTTCTTTATCTAAAATTTCAGGATTGTAGCGCTTTAATTCATCTAGTAAAATATCATACTGTTTTTTAATATCATCAGCATCCGCAGGAATTAAAAACAACAATACTGAGTTACGCTCAATATGACGAAGGAAATAATGTCCAAGTCCTTTTCCTTCTGCAGCACCTTCGATAATTCCAGGAATGTCAGCAATTACAAATGATTGATGATCTCTATACTCTACAATACCTAGGTTAGGTTTTAAGGTAGTAAACTCGTAATCGGCAATTTTAGGTTTAGCAGCTGTAACCACTGAAAGTAGTGTAGATTTTCCAGCATTAGGGAAACCCACTAAACCAACATCAGCTAAAATTTTAAGCTCAAGAATAATGTCACGATCTTCTCCTGGAATTCCAGGTTGCGCATATCGTGGTGTTTGGTTAGTAGAACTTTTAAAATGCCAGTTTCCACGTCCTCCCATACCACCTCTGGCAATGATTTTTTCCTCGCCATTTTCGGTAATTTCAAAAAGGATTTCGTTAGTTTCTTTGTCTCTAATTACAGTCCCTAGTGGCACATCCATGTACACATCTGCTCCATCGGCTCCTGTGCTTCTACTCTTACCTCCATGCTCACCATGTTCAGCTCTAAAGTGCCTTTTAAATTTATAGGTATACAAAGTCCATAGGTTAGCATTACCACGAATAATAACGTGACCTCCTCGTCCACCATCACCACCATCTGGACCTCCTTTTTCTATATATTTTTCACGATGTAAATGCGCAGAACCTTTACCTCCATTTCCGGAAGCAACATGTAGTTTTACGTAATCGACGAAATTACCTTCAGTCATTGTATGAGTTTAAAAGTTGAAAGTTTAAAAGTTATAAATTTTTAAACCCAAATAAAGTTATAACGAATCTATAACAGCACTTAATCGCTCAGTAATATCTTCAATACTACCAACACCATCTACACCATAATATTTGTCTTGTGCAGAATAGTAATCTTTAAGTATAGCTGTTTTTTTGTAGTATTCTTTAATTCGGTTTCTAATAATGTTTTCATCAGCATCATCAGCTCTACCACTAGTTTTACCACGCTCTAATAAACGTTGCACTAAAACTTCATCATCAACTTCAAGAGCAATCATAGCATTAATTTGAGAGTCCTTTTGATCCATTAATTTATCTAATGCTTCAGCCTGCGCATTGGTACGTGGAAAACCATCAAAAATAAACCCTTTAGCATCAGCATTTTTTTCTACTTCAGCATTAAGCATATCAATAGTTACTTGGTCAGGAACCAACTCTCCTTTGTCCATGTATGATTTTGCTAACATGCCAAGAGCAGTTTCATTTTTAATATTGAATCTAAACACATCACCTGTAGAAATGTGTACTAAACTGTATTTTTCTTTTAAAAATTCGGCTTGTGTGCCTTTTCCTGCTCCTGGAGGTCCAAATAGGACAAAATTAGTCATGTGTTGTGTGGTTTTTAATTGATATATCGCTGGTAAATCTCTACCTAATCCATCATAGTCAAGTCCGTAACCAACTATGAATTTATTAGGAATTTCCATACCAACATAATGTAGTTTAAAATCTTTCTTATAGGCTTCTGGTTTATAAAACAAGGTCGCTATTTTAAGTTCTTTTACATTTTCGTTTTTGAAAATTCTATGAACTTCAGCCAGTGTTTTACCAGAGTCGATAATGTCTTCTAAAATCACAACAGTTCTGCCTGTTAAATCTTGTGTTAAACCTACTAGACGCTGAATATCGTCAGTAGATTTTAAACCTTCATAAGACGCTAGTTTTATAAAAGTAACTTCACAAGGTTTTGGGTATTTCTTTACAAAATCGCTTACAAACATAAACGACCCATTTAAGATCCCAACAAACACTGGCACTTCATCTTGCAAATCGTTTGCAATGGCAGTAACCATGTGCTCTACAGTCGCTTGAATTTCGTCTTCAGAAATAAACGGTTTAAAATGTAAATCGTGAAGCTTTATCACTTGTTTTCAATTTTAGAAATGCAAAGATAATCATTTGATTAACGTTTTGCGAATTCTCGTTTAGATTGTTAAGATTTTAGTTTTTTCAGAGGGTTTTGATTTGTACTTTTGTGGAAAATCAACACAATGAATTTTTTCTCTTCAGAATTTAAGCTAGGTATTCTTGGTGGTGGACAACTTGGTAAAATGATGCTTTACAATACCAGAAAATTTGACATCCACACTAAAGTACTGGATGCTAGCAACGAAGCACCTTGTAAAATTGCATGCGACGAGTTTCAACTTGGTGATTTAATGGATTTTGATGCGGTTTACAATTTTGGAAAACAGGTTGACGTTTTAACCTTTGAGATTGAAAACGTAAACACAAATGCACTTGAAGCTCTAGAAAAAGAAGGCGTAAAAGTATACCCTTCTTCAAAAACTTTGAGAACCATTCAAAATAAAGCAACACAAAAACTGTTTTATAAAGACCATAACATCCCTACAGCCGATTTTACTCGATTCGCTTACACTTCTGAAATTAAAGAAGCTATTCACAATGGAGGCTTACAACTCCCTTTTGTATGGAAAAGCGCTCAGTTTGGTTATGATGGTAATGGTGTAAAAGTTGTAAGGGCTATAGAGGATTTAGAAGGTTTGCCAAATGTTGAGTGTATTGCAGAAGACATGATTCCTTTTAAAAATGAACTGGCAGTTATTGTGGCTAGAAATGTTGATGGTAATATCAAAACTTATCCAGTAGTTGAAATGGAATTTCATACTGAAGCCAACCAAGTGGAATATGTTATTTGTCCTGCACGAATTGATGACACTGTTGCGCAAAAAGCTCGTGAAGTGGCTTTAAATGTTTCAAAAGCATTTAACCATGTTGGACTTTTAGCGGTTGAAATGTTTCAGACTAAAAACGATGAGATTTTGGTTAACGAAGTAGCACCAAGACCTCACAACTCGGGTCATCAAACTATTGAAGCGAGTTACACCTCACAGTTTGAACAACACTTACGTGCTATTCTTAATTTACCATTAGGACAAACAGATAGTAAAGTTGGTGGAATTATGGTAAATTTGGTAGGAGCCGAAGGTCATACAGGAGATGTTGTTTATGAAAACATTGCTGAAATAATGAAACTAGAAGGTGTTACACCTCATATATACGGAAAAAAACAAACACGTCCGTTTAGAAAAATGGGACATGTAACCATTGTAAATGAAGATATAAACGAAGCAAGACGTGTAGCTGAACAAGTAAAGAAAACCATTAAAGTTATAAGCAAATAAACTATGAGCAAAGTAGGAATCATTATGGGAAGTAAAAGCGATTTGCCTGTTATGCAAGACGCTATTGACATACTTAAAGGATTTGATATAGATATAGAAGTTGATATTGTTTCGGCTCATCGTACACCTGAAAAACTGTTCGATTACGGTAAAAACGCACATACAAGAGGCATCTCAGTAATTATTGCTGGAGCTGGTGGTGCAGCACACTTACCTGGTATGGTAGCTTCTTTATCTCCACTACCTGTTATTGGTGTTCCTGTAAAAAGCAGCAACTCTATTGATGGTTGGGATTCTGTTTTATCTATTCTGCAAATGCCTGGTGGTGTTCCTGTTGCAACTGTGGCTTTAAATGGTGCAAAAAATGCAGGAATTTTAGCTGCTCAAATTATTGGTAGCTCTGACCAATGTGTTCTAGATAAAATAATGGTTTACAAAGAAGGTCTGAAAGCCAAGGTAATAGAATCTGCTAAAGATTTATAACAAAAAAACCTCGACAGAAAGCCGAGGTTTTTAACGCTATTAATCAATTATTTCTTTAAAGAGCTCTCTTTAAAACTCTTATGAAAAATCTGCCGCAAAGATAAAATTATATTTTAAATAAAAACCTAAAAAAAAAGTTAATATTCAGTATTTCAATTTCTTAGTAGGAAAAATATCACACGGATTTTAACAATTAATAGCACTTAAAATGAATATTTTAAACAAACCCTTTGACACTCAATTTCATACTGCTCCGTTTTCAAAAATAAAGAACGAAGATTTTCTGCCTGCAATTAAAAAAGGCATTGAAGATGCAAAAGCAGAAATTGATGCCATAACCAATAATCCGGAAGCACCAACATTTCAAAATACTATTGAAGCTTTAGATTTTTCAGGTGAACAGTTAGATAGAATCTCAAGTATTTTCTTCAATTTAAATTCTGCTGAAACCAACGACGAAATCCAAAAGATTGCTCAAGAAGTTTCACCTTTATTATCTGAATTCAGTAACGATATTACTCTAAACGAAACGTTATTTAAACGTGTTAAAGCGGTGTACGATGCCAAAGACAGTTTAGATTTAACAACCGAACAGTTAACACTTCTTAATAAAAAATATAAAGGGTTCTCTAGAAATGGAGCCAATTTACCTGAAGACAAAAAACAACAGCTTCGCGATATTGATAAAGAATTAAGTAAACTAAAACTAAAATTTGGCGAAAACGTATTGGCTGAAACCAACAAATATGAGCTTCACATTACTAATGAAGCCGATTTAGACGGTTTACCAGAAAGCGCCAAAGAAGAAGCCAAACAAACTGCTGAACAAAAAGGTAAAGACGGTTGGATGATTACCTTACAATATCCAAGCTACATACCATTTATGACCTATGCTAAAAATCGTGAGTTGCGTAAAAAACTAGCTTTAGCTTTTGGAGCAAAAGGGTTTAACAATGATGCATTAGACAATCAAGACATTGTTTTAAAAATTGCCAAACTACGCCATCAACGTGCTAACTTATTAGGATATAAAACGCATGCGCATTTTGTTTTAGAAGAGCGTATGGCAAAAAATCCTGAAACTGTAAACACCTTTTTAAACGATTTATTAGAAAAGGCTAAACCAGCTGCCGAACGTGAATTTAAAACTTTAAGCGATTTTGCCAAAGAACTAGATGGTATTGAGCAATTACAAAAATGGGATGGTGGTTATTATTCTGAAAAATTAAAACAAAAGCTATTCGATTTAGATGACGAAAAGCTAAAACCATATTTCAAACTTGAAAATGTTATTAATGGTGTGTTTACCATTGCCGAAAAATTATACGGTTTACAGTTTGAAGAAATCAACACGATTGATAAATACCACGACGATGTGCTTACTTACAAAGTAACTGATAGCGACGGTAATTACATTTCGATTTTTTATGCTGACTTTTTCCCAAGAGCAGGAAAACGTAATGGTGCGTGGATGACTGTTTACAAACCACAGTATGTGAAAAATGGCGAAAATAGCAGACCTCACATTTCTATAGTTTGCAACTTTACCAAACCTACAAAAACCAAACCTTCACTTCTAACCTTTAATGAAGTTACTACGCTTTTTCACGAGTTTGGTCACGCTTTACATGGTATGTTAGCCAACACTACCTACCCAAGTATATCTGGCACAAGTGTGTTTTGGGACTTTGTAGAATTACCAAGTCAGGTATTAGAAAACTGGTGTTACGAGAAAGAAGCTTTAGAGCTGTTTGCAACACATTATGAAACTGGAGAAGTGATCCCAATGGATTTAATTGAAAAAATAAAAGCTTCAGCTACGTTTCATGAAGGTATGCAAACTTTACGTCAATTAAGTTTTGGGTTACTGGATATGAGTTGGCATGCTAACGAAGCACCAGAAACAATAAATTCAGTAAAAGCGCACGAACAAAAAGCATTTGAGAACACTAAACTTTATCCTGATGTTGCTGAAAATTGTATGAGCACCTCATTCTCACACATTTTCCAAGGTGGATATTCATCTGGTTATTACAGTTACAAATGGGCTGAAGTATTAGATGCTGATGCTTTTGAGTTTTTTAAGGAAGAAGGCATTTTTAGTAAAAATGTTGCACAGAAGTTTAAGGACAATGTGCTTTCACAAGGAGGTACTGAAGACCCTATGACGCTTTACAAACGATTTAGAGGGAAAGAACCTCAACCTGAAGCACTACTAAAACGTGCAGGTTTGATTGAGAAGTAAAAATTATGAAGAGCCAAAGTTAATCTTTGGCTCTTTTTTTATGTTTAAATGCTTGTTCTATATACTTTTTGTCTCTTTCTTCCTTTGACTTCTTAACCAAGTTCATTACTTCTTTTAAAGAATCGACAGATTCATCATAAGATGGGTTACCTCCTCTTATATCTTTCTGTAATAATTTAAAAATCTCAACAGCAGTATCAGTTAATTTTTCTAATATCTCAAACTTGTCTTTGGAATATACCTTGTATAATTCTCCGGTACTAGTATCTATATGCACCAATGAAGTATCTCTTTCTTCAATTAACCATTCAACTTCTTTCTTCACCGAGTCTAACAATAAGTTAACTTGTTGATAACAAATATCAAAATCACCTAAATACTTATTTAACACATAATAAAAATTATTATTCTCTTTATAATGTTTATACTTTTTCTTAAGCCCTTTACCTTTATAATTGGGTATAATATATAATTTACTTAAATCTATAACAATATTGGTTCTTATAGCACTCATCGCATTTAACAAAAAGTTATTCGCAACACTATAATTACTTATGAAAAATCTCAAATAAGAAACTCGTTTCACTATAATATCAATAATTACTCTTTGAGTTGACAAGTGTTCATTTAATGTTCTTTCTTGTTCTGAAATCATAACCTTTTAAAAATTAACATTTAAACTTAATGATTTTTTAGTTGTCATTTCTCAAATCACTTATAAAACAAAACTTTTTTTACTGCTTACATTTAAACAAATTAAATTTCAATAATTTTTGAAAGTTTAAAATATTTTATATATTTGCTCTATGGAATATCAAGAAGCAAAAGAAAAATTTATTAGCACTTGGGGAAGTTTAGGTTCGCTTTGGGGAATAAATAAAGCCATGGCGCAAATTCAAGCACTGCTTTTTATTTCCACAAGACCCTTGTCTATGGAAGACATCATGGAAGAACTTAAGATTTCTAGAGGCAACACTAGCATGAACTTAAGACAACTGATGGATTGGGGAATTGTAACCAAAGAAATTATTCCTGGAGAGCGTAAAGAATATTTCACTACCGAAAAAGACGTACAAGAATTAGCACGAATTGTCGCTAAAGAACGTAGCAGACGTGAAATTAAACCAGTCGTTAAAATACTAAAAGATGTATCATCTATAAAAGATGATGGCACTGAAAAAACTAAAGAACTTATAAAACAAACAAAAGCATTACATGAACTAACCGACACAATGGATACTATGATAAACAAAGTGGTAAACCAGCAACAAAATTGGTTAACAAAGTCGTTACTTAAACTCTTTAAATAAAAAAAATTTAAATCATACTTTCAAAAATTATTGAAAGTTTAAAATACTCAAAACATGAAAATATTATACTCAGTTAACAAAGCGGTTTTAATAATAACCATTCCACTATATCTAACTATATACTTAGGGCTTTACGCTCAAATAGTTCTTGGTGTAGTACAAGTACTTAGCTCATTTTTACTTCTCTTTTTTTGGAAGAGCATTTCAAAGAACAATAAAAACAAACTATACATGTATTGGATAATAATAATCTTATATGGATTAGGGTGGTTTATAGACTGGGAGAGTTTAAAAAGTCTTTTCTTTTTCATATTTACAGTTATAATAATCCCTGTAGGTATTGCTATTGCTTTTGTCATATTATTAAATAGAATAAAAAACGATTATTCACTAAATAAATTAAAATGAAAACAATAATAATAGCAGGTGGAAGTGGGTTTCTAGGTAAAGTGCTTGAAGATTACCTTGCCCAAAAAGGGTATTCTGTTAAAATACTGACTCGAAAACCAAAAAAAGAAAATGACATTTACTGGAATGCAAAAGATATTGGAAAATGGGTAGACGTTTTAGAACATGCTGATGCACTAATCAATCTTACAGGAAAATCAGTTGATTGTAGGTATACAGAAAAAAACAAGAAACTAATTTACGACTCTAGAATAGACTCAACTTATGTTTTAGGCTTAGCTATAAACTTATGCGAAAACCCTCCAAAAGTATGGATGAATTCATCTACAGCTACAATTTACAAGCATTCATTGCATAAAGAAATGACAGAAGAAAATGGAGAAATTGGTAATGATTTTTCAATGAACATTGCAAAGTCTTGGGAAAAGACATTCTTTTCAGTTATCAACCCAAAAACAAGAAAAATAGCATTGCGTACTTCAATTGTATTAGGAAAAAATGGAGGCGCTTTAGTTCCTCTAAAACGTTTAACAAAATTTGGTTTAGGAGGCAAACAAGGTAATGGAAACCAAAAAGTAAGTTGGATACATGAATTTGATTTTGCTAATGCAGTTGAATTTATATTAAACACTGAAACTTTACAAGGCAAATTCAACTTAAGCGTACCTCATCCTACAACAAACTCTGTTTTAATGAAATCTTTAAGGAAAATATTAAAAGTCCCTTTTGGATTATCTCACCCAAAACCCATATTAGAATTTGGAGCAAAATTAATTGGTACTGAAACCGAGCTTGTCTTAAAAAGCAGGAATGTTATTCCAAAACGGTTAATCGATAATGGTTTTAAGTTTAAACACCCAAAAATCGAGAATGCTTTACACGACTTATTGACTAACTAATTTACATTAATTAATATTATTTAGCTATTTTTGACTAAATACTTGAAAAAGAAACATGCCTAACCATACACTAAATCCTGATAATTGGATTGACAACTATTCCGATTATCTTTTTAACTATACCATATCGCGTGTAAACGACCGTGAAATGGCTAAGGATTTGGTTCAAGACACTTTTTTTGCCGCATTAAAATCAATGAAAAACTTTAAAGGCGATGCCAACGAACGTACTTGGTTAATTGCTATTTTGAAGCGAAAAATTATTGACCATTACCGCAAGACAAACTCTAAAAAAGGACAAGCCGAAGTACGTATGTCTTACAACTCCGATGAAGCTGAAGGCGATTGGCTTGAAGAACGCGTTTCGGACCCATTTGATAAAACTGCGGAAGACAAACTTGAAAACGAGGAGTTAGGCGATGCCATTTACAACTGTTTAGGCAAGCTACCTGAAAAACAAGCTAATGTTTTTAAAATGAAAACCATAGAAGGATTAGATACTGAAACTATTTGTAATGAATTAAACATTACTGCGTCTAACCTTTGGGTAATTATCCATAGAGCCAGAAATGCTATGGCTGAATGTTTAGAAGAAAATTGGTTATAATAACAACAAATGAAAAAAAGTGTACTGTTTATATCGTGCGAAGAAGCAAAACAAATTTGTGATAAATCACAATATGGAGATGCTACTTTTTGGGAAAGAATAAAGCTTACAATACGCTTATCTTGGTGTAGAGTAACAAGAGCTTATACAAAACGAAATAAATCGCTTACAAAAACCATAAAGTTTTCGGATGTGGAATGCTTAAAAAAAGAAGAACGTCAAGCGCTTAAAGATCAATTAAGTCAACAGTTGAAAAACCAAAACCAATAGCAACCACAAAACAGGAATGCCTTCTACAAAAAAGGCACTGTAATATTTTGATTGTTCTTTTTTAGCCAACACAACACTTAGCAAAGTAATTGCAGTAACTACCAATAAAACCAGTAGATTCATTAACTGTATATCATCTTTTAAATAGTCCAAAAAGAAGAACACCATAAGTAACAACACACCTATCACTTTAGTTTTTTTAACTCCTATTTGCTGCGGAATTGTTGCTAGCTTTACACTATCATACTGTAAATCTCTTATTTCAAATGGTAACATCAACACGAGGACAAATACAAAACGCTGAATTGCTGTAATACTCACATCCCAATTCATTAAAAAATCTGCATTCGCAAGCGGCAAAAACACAGTAACACCACACCAAACTAAAGCTATCACATACACCTTAAGACCACTTAAACTTCTTAAATTTTGTTTCTCATCAAGAAAAATCTTTTTGGGTAAAAATGGGATTGCATATAAAAATGTAACAACTCCAAAAACTGAGATATATACTAATGTTGTTTGCTCCAACTGAAGAACATAATAACACATCAATAAAAAACAAACCAACGAGAATAATTGAATATATTTCAACCACTTTGCCAAACTTCTATGATGAAACTTTGCTAAGCCAAAAAACTTCACAAAATTATATCCTGTAATTGAAGCAAAGAAGATGAAAAAAAGGACATTTTTATCATAAGGCAATTCAAACTCTAAAAGTGTAATCCACGCTAACGAAAACACTGATAAAGCCACATGAATACTGCTATTGATATAAAAATCAAAAATACGCTTCAAAACCTTCATATAACAAAAATAGTCAAAGTGTTAATAACAGTTGTATTTGGTTAAAAACTTTCATTTTCATTAACAAAAAAACATGAATAATTCCGTAATTTTGCGCTTCAAAACACAACATAATTTTAATGAATACAAACGCTTTCGCACTTCGTCATATTGGTCCTAGAGAAGACGACCAAAAAGAGATGCTAAAAACCCTTGGTGTTGACTCTTTAGAACAACTAATTTATGAAACCATTCCTGATGATATTCGCTTAAAAAAAGAATTGAATCTAGATGAACCAATGACTGAACATGAATACAATATTCATATTCACGAATTATCAAAAAAGAATAAGGTTTATAAAACATACATAGGTTTAGGATACCATCCAACTATTTTACCTGCAGTTATTCAGCGTAATATTTTAGAAAATCCAGGTTGGTATACTGCTTATACGCCTTACCAAGCCGAAATTGCTCAAGGTCGTCTAGAGGCTTTATTAAATTTCCAAACTATGGTTACTGACCTTACAGGTATGGAAATTGCAAATGCATCTTTACTTGACGAAAGTACTGCTGCTGCTGAAGCTATGAGTTTGTTATTTGCAGTAAGAGAACGCGACCAAAAGAAACAAGGCGTTAACAAGTTTTTTGTTTCTGAAAATATTTTACCGCAAACACTATCGTTACTAGAAACAAGATCCACTCCTATTGGTGTAGAAATTGTAGTAGGCAATGAAGATGAGTTTGATTTTTCTTCGGAATTTTTTGGAGCTATCCTTCAATATCCTGGAAAAAACGGAGAGGTTACTGACATAAAATCTTTCATTTCAAAAGCTAACGAAAACCAAATTAAAGTAGCTGTAGCTGCTGATATTTTAAGTTTAGTTAAACTGGAAGCTCCAGGGCAATTTGGAGCTGATGTTGTTGTAGGTACTACCCAACGTTTTGGAATCCCAATGGGTTATGGTGGACCACACGCAGCATTCTTTGCAACTAAAGAAGCCTACAAACGTGATATTCCTGGTCGTATTATTGGTGTAACAAAAGACACTAATGGCAACAGAGCTTTACGTATGGCGTTACAAACACGTGAGCAACACATTAAGCGTGACAAGGCAACATCAAACATTTGTACTGCTCAAGTATTATTAGCTGTTATGGCTGGAATGTACGCAGTATATCATGGTCCTAAAGGGCTTAAATTTATCGCTAACAAAGTTCACAATTCAGCTTCAACACTAGAAAAGGCATTAAAAAAATTAGGTTATAAGCAAGCTAATACTTCTTACTTTGATACGCTTCAAATAAAAACTGATGCTAAAAAACTAAGAAAGATTGCTAAAGAGAAAAAAGTAAATTTCTTCTATCCTGATGATAACACAGTAACTATTGCGTTAAACGAAACAACATCAGTAAGAGATTTAAATTATATTATTGCTGTTTTTGCAAAAGCTGCTAAAAAAGAGGCTTTCGAAATTTCTTCAATTTCTGAAGACGTTAATATTGCTGAAGATTTACAAAGACAATCAGAATTTTTAACGTTAGATGTTTTTAACACTTACCACTCAGAAACTGAGTTGATGCGTTATATAAAATCTTTAGAGCGTAAAGACTTATCATTAAACCACTCGATGATTTCTTTAGGTTCTTGTACCATGAAACTTAATGCAGCTGCAGAAATGCTGCCTTTAAGTATTTTTAAATGGGCAAATATTCATCCTTTTGTTCCTAAAAAACAAGCTGAAGGTTATCTTACGGTTTTAAAAGAACTAGAAGATCAACTTACTGAAATTACTGGTTTTGCAGCCACTTCCTTACAACCAAACTCTGGTGCTCAAGGTGAGTTTGCTGGACTTATGGTTATAAAAGCATATCACGAATCTCGTGGAGATCATCATAGAAACATTTGTTTAATTCCGTCGTCTGCACATGGTACCAATCCTGCAAGTGCAGTAATGGCAGGAATGAAAGTTGTAGTTACTAAGTCTACTGACGAAGGTAATATTGACGTTGATGATTTACGTGAAAAAGCTGAATTACACAAAGACAATTTGTCTTGTTTAATGGTTACTTACCCTTCAACACATGGTGTTTACGAATCTGCGATAAAAGAAATTACTAAAATTATCCATGATAATGGCGGACAAGTTTATATGGATGGAGCAAACATGAACGCTCAAGTAGGGTTAACAAACCCTGGAAACATTGGTGCAGATGTATGTCATCTTAACCTTCATAAAACGTTTGCTATTCCTCATGGTGGTGGAGGTCCAGGAGTTGGACCAATTTGTGTTGCTAAACAACTTGTACCTTTCTTACCAGGAAATCCAATAGTAAAAACTGGTGGTAAAAAAGCTATTACAGCTATTTCAGCTGCACCTTTTGGTTCTGCGTTAGCATGCTTAATTTCTTATGGATATATTAAAATGCTTGGTGCAGAAGGTTTAACTCAAGCTACCAAAATTGCCATTTTAAATGCCAATTATATCAAACACCGTTTACAAGGAAGTTTTGATACACTGTATTCTGGTGAACGTGGTAGAGCAGCTCATGAAATGATTGTAGACTGTAGAGCGTTTAAAGCCAATGGAATTGAAGTGGTTGATATTGCAAAACGCTTAATGGATTATGGATTCCATGCACCAACAGTATCTTTTCCTGTGGCAGGAACAATGATGATTGAACCTACTGAAAGTGAAAGCAAAGCTGAAATGGACCGCTTTTGTGACGCTATGATTTCTATTAGAAAAGAAATTAGCGAAGTTTCTAAAGAAGACGACAATAATGTCTTAAAAAATGCACCACACACTTTAGAGTTAGTTACCTCAGACGAGTGGTTACTACCTTACTCTAGAGAGAAAGCTGCTTTTCCTTTGGACTATGTAAAAGACAATAAATTTTGGCCTTCAGTAAGACGTGTTGACGATGCTTATGGAGACCGTAATTTAATATGTACTTGCGCTCCAATTGAAGAATATATGGATGCATAATACGATGTTGAACATCGTAAAATAATCAGATAATAAAGACGCCTTTAATTTACAGCTAGTATATTTGTTATATTAGTAAAAATTAAAGGCTTTTTTCTTTTATGAATATAAAAATTACAGGTACTGGAAGCTATATTCCTGATACCATTGAAAAAAATGAAAACTTTCACCAACACCAGTTTTTAAACACTGATGGCTCAGAAATTAATCATCCTAACGAAGTTATTGTTGATAAATTTAAAGCCATAACTGGTATTGCTGAACGTAGATATGCAAAACACCATTTAACAGCATCTGACCTTGGGTTCTTTGCTGCCGAAAAAGCTATTGCTAACGCAAACATAGACCCTGAAACTCTAGATTATATCATAGTATCACACAATTTTGGCGATGTTAAACACAACACCATTCAAAGTGACATTTTACCATGTTTAGCAGCAAGAATAAAACACAGCTTGCGTATTAAAAACCCAAAATGCGTTGCCTATGACATTCTTTTTGGTTGTCCTGGTTGGGTAGAAGGTGTTATACAAGCTAATGCATTTATTAAGGCTGGTATTGCAAAACGTTGCTTAGTTATAGGAGCTGAAACTTTATCGAGAGTGGTTGATAAGCACGATAGAGACTCTATGATTTACAGTGATGGAGCTGGCGCAACAATTATAGAAGCTACTAATGATGAAGGCGGAATTTTAGCACACGAAAGTGCTAGTTTTACTTATGATGAAGCTTACTATTTATTCTTCGGAAACTCAAACAATCAAGACCTTTGTAGAGACACACGTTACATTAAAATGGATGGTCGTAAAATTTACGAATTTGCTTTAAGCAATGTTCCAAGTGCAATGAAAGCCTGTTTAGACAAAAGCGGTATAGATATTAAAGAGGTTAAAAAAATATTCATCCATCAAGCCAATGAAAAAATGGACGAAGCCATACTAAAACGTCTTTACAGATTGTACAAAACTGAAATTCCTGAAAACATTATGCCAATGAGCATTCACAAACTTGGAAACAGCTCAGTTGCAACCGTACCTACACTTTTTGACTTGGTAAAGAACAATAAATTAGAAAATCATAGTCTTACAAAAGGAGATATTATTATGTTTGCAAGTGTTGGTGCAGGAATGCACATTAACGCTATTGTTTACAAATATTAATACAACGCACTAAGCACATATTTAAAATGAACTTTAGAGTGTTATAATCTTTGTAAGTTTTTTAAATTATTGTTTCATCAAATGAGATTCCCACTTTCGTGGGAAATATTATGTACGAAGGAAAATTTCCACACAAGAGATATAAAATAACTTTAGAGTTCTTAAAAAAGCATATTAAAACACCTGCCTCTGTTTTGGATTTAGGTGTAGAAAACCCATTTACAGAAATTATGAAAGCAAATGGGTTTTCTGTTGAAAACACTTCTGGTATTGATTTAGACGAAGACACTTCTGAAATTGAAAACGCCAATACTGATGTGGTAACTGCTTTTGAAATTTTTGAACATTTGCTTTCACCTTACACTGTTTTAAAGTCTATAAAATCAGATAAATTAGTAGCTAGCATTCCTTTAAAATTATGGTTTGCTTCTGCTTACAGAAGTAAAACAGATATGAGAGATCGTCATTACCATGAGTTTGAAGATTGGCAGTTTGATTGGTTATTAGAAAAAACAGGTTGGAAAATTATAGACTCTAAAAAATGGACCAATCCAACAAAAAAAATAGGGATTAGACCCATATTACGTTGGTTTACACCAAGATATTACATTGTTTATGCTGAAAGAGTTTAACTTTGAATACTTAATATTTCAAATTTTTGAACTTTTATATCGTCATACCAGCTCATAATGAAGAAGATTGCATTGCGCAAACTTTGGAGTCGTTAGTAAATCAATCAGTTTTACCTAAAAAAGTGGTTGTAGTTAACGATAACTCTACAGACAAGACTGAAGCTATAGTCTCTTCCTTTTGCTCAAAACACTCCTGGATAACCCTTGTAAATTACAAATCTTCTAACACTCATCTTCCGGGTTCAAAAGTAATAAACGCCTTTTACCAAGGCTACAACACGCTAGACGATAACTACGATGTAATTTGTAAGTTTGATGCAGATATTATTCTTCCTACCAATTATTTAGAGTGTATAAAAATGGTTTTTGAAAGTGATAAATCTGTTGGAATTGCTGGAGGTTTAGCCTATATAAAAAAAGAGCATGAATGGGTTTATGAAAACATTGCCAACAAAACGCATGTTCGAGGACCATTTAAAGCTTACCGAAAAGCTTGCTTTAAAGCTATTGGTGGTTTAAAACCATCGATTGGTTGGGACACTGTAGATACTTTACTCGCTAAATACCATAATTGGAAAGTGGTTGTAGACGAGTCGCTTTGTGTAAAGCATTTAAAACCTACAGGAAATAGTTACAATAAAGCCTCTAAATACTTACAAGGTGAAGCCATGTATAAAATGCGTTATGGTTTTGTAATTACATTAATTTCGGCATTAAAACTATCTTATAAAAAAAGAAGTTTTGCTCTATTTAAAAATTACTTAGTAGGCTATTTTAAAGCAAAAAAAGCACGCAAAGCGTTCTTAGTTTCTAAAGATGAAGGGAAATTTATACGACAACTACGTTGGAAAGGAATAATAGGCAAACTCAAACAATAAACTTAGAAAAAGTAGGTATTACAACAATACAAAAGACAATTTTTAATCAAAACTCCACGCTTTGTAACTACTTGAAGCCTCTAACCTATTTTCAATAGCGTCATCTAGTTCTGGAAAAAAATCAATTCCTGTTAACGCTTCTAAAGAATCTACCGAAACCACAAACTCATACAATGGTTTATTAGAGTTTTCATGAGGCATCAAAAACGCTATCATTTTTGTATTACCAGTATTATTATCAATAAGTACTTTGTAAAACTGATTAGGAACTGCTACGCGCTCTTCTCCTATAGTTTTTAAATTACCTTTTAGCACACCTCCAGAAACCACATATACACCATCATACTTACTAGCCCAATAACGCACTTTTTGCTCTAAAGTATTCCAAATACCAGAATTAAACGCATGTTCTTGCGGACTAATATTACTGGTTAAAAATGTTTCATCATGAGCATACTTACTGTATTTTCTATCTCCTGCAGGACATAAATGCCCTCGATCATACCCTGACTTTTTATAATTGCGCCAATGTGCTGCTCCAGTTTTTACAGCTTTATCAATTTCAAAATATGGTCGTTTAAAATTAGTGTTTGATAAATGCGATTTTTTCAACTCATAAGCCACCCATTCAGCTTGCTCGTGAGGTTCACTGTAAGATAGCGAGTAACCTTCATGATGTACTATTTGTCCTGTTGTGCTTGTTGGCAAAAAGTATTCGTTAGTATCTGTTTTTACAGTTTCTCCTTCAGATACTATTTCGGCTACTTCTTGTTCTTTTAAAAAGTGCTCGTAGCCTAAAACTCCAAAAATGATGATTATTGCAATTACAGAAGAAACTATTTTTTTATTCATTCTATTTCGTTTAACAAGTCCTGTGCTTTTTCGTGATTGTAATATGAATTAGAAATAATGATATTCAAAACCTCTTTAACCTCATCTATTCTCTCCTGTTTGAGATACAGTAAAGCAGTATACCAATAGCTTATACTATCATAAGTAGATTCATTATTTTTGAGCTGATCAAAAGTTACCTTTGCCTCTTGATACAAACCTAATTCTGTTTGTGCTATCCCAATATAAATATACAATAATGCATTATTGGTTTCAGACTCTAAAAAAGGTTTAAAAACAGCTAATGAAGCTTCATACTCTCCCTTTTCAAATAAATGCTGAGCTTGCACAAGCTGATGTTCAGTTTCATTTGTAGAACCTCTAGTAACAAAGGAAGGCAAGCTATCATAACCGATATAGTTATTGTACAATTCTTGATTAGAAACATTTTGACTGAAGAAAAATTGAAACCCTAAAAAAACCACTACCAAAGCCGCTACTATATAGTAATACAGATTTTTATTGATTCCCTTATGTGCTTGTTTTTGATTAGAATATAGCCTATCAATAGTAAGTTTCAACTCTTGTATGTCATTATCCTGCAATGCTTCTTTATACTCTTGCACCTCTGAAGAAGAATTATCTATAAAACTCCATTGATCTTCACTTAATGTATTAAAAGCTTGCTGCTCTAACTTAAATTCAGCTTCAAATTGAGCATCAGAATCTAACCGTTCTAAAAAAGAATCTTCCTCTTCTTTTGACAAAGTACCTTTAAGGTAGTTTTCAATTAAAATAAAATCTTCTTCTTTCATAACTTATGCAAAGCCTTAAAACGCTTATCTTTTTTAATTATCTCTTTTAATTTAGTTTTACATTTAAAAACACGCTGTCTCGCAACTGTTTCTGAATTATACTTTAGCTTTTCCACAATATCACTATAAGATGATTTAGAAAAGTATAGTTTTAAAACGAGTCTACAGTTTTCAGATAAAAGTTTTAGGCTTTCAGAAAACAATTCCCAACGCTTTTGTTCTAAAATTGCCATAGCAATATCTTCATTTTCATCTCTTAGTTCCATTACTCCATCTTTTGTTACCTTAATTTTTGATTTATTTAATTCTCTACGCCATAAATTTTTACAAACTGTAAAAAAATAAATATCAAAACTTGAGTTTATGACAAACTTTTCTTTTTTGTATCTCACAGCCAATTGAAGTAAAGCTTTTTGAAAAACATCTTCTGCATCAACCTCTTGCCCTTTATTATTTAAAACAAAAGATTTTACTTTATAAAAATTATTTTTATAGATAGCTAAGATAACTTTAGTATCGTTTTTTAATAGAGCCTCTAAATACTGGGAATTACTTATCACGCCATTATTAAGTTATGGTAACAAAAATAAACTTTTATAAACTATGAGCAGAAAAGTTTTTTAAAGTCTAAACTGTAATGTCAAGCTGAAAACTTCTACACCTAAATAACTTTAGGAGATTAAAGTTTTTTAATATAATTTGTAAAAGATCTACCAACTAAACTAACCTTCTATGATCTTATCTTTTCATCATCGTGTTTTATGTATTTTTTTATGTTTTGCCTTTGGTATAATTGACTCTTCTGCACAACAAAATGACAGTTTAGCCTTTTTTAATTTAGAAAAAGGAAAAAATGCATTATTCTATGCAAAAAACGACAAAGCAATTACTCATTTAAAACTAGCACTAAAAACCTTTAAGGCTTCAAAAAAACACTTAAAAACAGCTGAATCTTATAATTTACTTTCTCGAGCATACATCTCTAAAAATAATATTGAAGAAGCTTTAGTAACTGCTACAAAGGCTCTAAAAATTAGTAGGCAAAATACCATTAAAAACAAATTGGAAGAAGTAATTGCTCTAAATAACATTGGAACTATTGAGCGCGTTAAGGGTAATTTTGACCAATCAAAAAAAGACCTCAAACTGGCTTTAAGCATTAGCCTAGAGTTTATAAAAGACAACAACTACAACCTCTCATACTGCTATTATAATTTAGCAAGAACATATCACAGAAGTGGTAATTATAAAGCCGCGATAGAGCATTTAAACTTAGCTTTAAATTCTTTACAAGATGAATCCTCTAAGGGTAAAGCTTTAAAAGCTAACATAAGTGAGACCTTTGGACAAATTAACTATGATCAAGGAGATTTTGAAGCAGCTTTTATAAATTTTAAAAACACTTATGAGTTTTCAAAAGAAGCATACCATGACGAAACTAATCACCCATACTTTATAGAAATATATAACCAATTAGGGCTTATTTATAATCAAAATAAAGAGTTTAATGAGGGTGAAAAGTATTTTCAAAAAGCTTTAAGCTTAAGTGTTTTACACTATGGATTAGACACACATCAAAGCCAATTGAGGATTCATTTCAATCTCGGTATGTCTTACTTAGACAGAGGTTTTAAAGAAGAGAGCTTATTTCACACTAAAAAAGCGCTTGAAATGGCTACTAAAATGTACGGAAAAGACCATTTTACACTTCACTTTCCATACAGTCAATTAGGAAGAATCTATGGTGATGAACGCGGTATTCCATATATTGAAAAAGCAATAACACTCCTCAACAAAGCTAATAATCAAAGAAGTAAAATAATAGCTTCGTTTTCATATGCTCACCTAGCTTCGATTTATTATGATATTGAAGACTATTCAAAAGCACTAGAGAACATTCAAGAATCTCTAAAAATTAGGATAAAATATTTTGGCAAAAATAACATCAACACTATTGAGTCTCTAAACAACATAGCAAAAGTTTATCTAAAACTCAATAATTACGAAAAAGCACTAGACTATAATAATGAAGCTATTAGAGCTAATTATTTAGGGAGTCTTAATCAACAAAACAAACCTGAGTTCTTTCAGTCAATTAGCTACTTAAACAATAAGCTACAACTCGACGCTACAAAGACCAAAGCTGACATATTACTAGAGTTATATCAAGTTTCTGATAATAAAGAGTACTTAATAGAGAGCAATAAATTTTATAAAAAGGCAGAGTCTTTAATTAATTGGCTACGCAACACTAAAAGAAACTACAATGACAAAATCAAATTTTCGAGCACAACAAAAACTATCTATGGAAAAATCATAGAAACTGGACTATTAATGCATAGTCTAGACGAAAATATTGTATCAAAAGATAGTATTTTCTATTACTCAGAAAAAAGCAGAGCTAATGTATTAAGAGAGCTTGCTAAAAACTCAAAAGTAAAAGAAGTTTCAAATGTGAATACTGAAATTATAACGTTAGAAAACCACTTAAACAATGAAATTTCTAAACTAACCTCTCAAATTATTAAAGAGATTTCTAATAAAGCTATCGATACTACAAAACTATACACCTTAGAAGGTAGATTGTTTGACATCAACAAAAGCAAAGACTCTCTAGAACATCAAATTGAAAAAGATTTTCCAAAATATTATGGTTTGAAATACGAAAAACCAATAGTAAGTATTTCAGAAATTCAAAGCCATTTAGATGAAGAAACAACGTTTATTGAGTTTTTTAAATCTCAAACACACATTACGGTTTACATAATTGCTAAAAGTACTATTAACATTAAAACCCTTGATGTTAAAAACTTAGATGAGACCATTCAAGTTTTTAATACTAATATCATAAATAAAGACGAAAATGCTTTTACAAAAACAGCATCAGATTTATATCAACAATTAATAAAACCTATCAAAGAAAACTTTAAAGGCAATAAATTAATTATAGTCCCAGATGAGTCTCTATGGTATTTGCAATTTGACCTTCTAATTAATTCTAACTATACCAGACCAAACCATAAGCCAAACTATTTACTCTACGACTATGCGATTAGTTATGCTAATTCAGCAAGCATGCTCTATGAAAGTAACTTAAAACATAGTTCTAAAGACATACTTAATGAATGTATGGCTTTTTCATATACCATTAATGATTCGATATTAAATAACAACGAGATTGATTTACCAGGTTCAAGAAAGGAAATCACGGAACTCTCTCATGTGTTTAAAGGCAAATACTTTTTTGATGACGATGCCAATGAGACAAATTTTAAAACCTATGTTAACAAATACAAATTAATTCACCTTGCATTACATGCTGAAATAGATAGCTTAAATCCCGAAATCATTAAAATACATTTTTCAGAATCTTTAAAAAACAACAAAGAAGATAACATACTTTATGGTCATGAATTATACACTGTTAATATTCCTGCTGACTTAGTTGTGTTAAGCGCTTGTAATACTGGAGTAGGCAAAATAAATAAAGGAGAAGGTATTTTAAGCTTAGGCAATGCTTTTCAGTATGCAGGAGCTAAAAGCCTAATGCTAAGTAGATGGAAAATATCAGATGAAACCACTCCAGAAATAATGAAGCTTTTTTATAAAAACTTAAAAAAAGGAATAACTAAAAGCAAAGCACTTCAGCAAGCTAAGATTGACTATTTAAATACTACAAATGTTTTCACTTCTCATCCATATTATTGGGGTAGCTTCTATATTTTAGGTGATACTAACACTGTGGAACTTAGTAGTACCTCTTCTAATATTTACTATTATATTGGTGGTTTTATCACTCTTTGCTTTGGAATTTTTATGTTTCGTAGAAAAAAAACAAAAAAAATCGGGTAACAAATTTGAAACTATTGAACAAGATTATACAATCAATTGTTTAATTAAATTCAAATTTTATGAAACTAAACTTTTACAAATTAACTCTCCTTATCTTTTTGTGTTTTAACATGATTAGTTTTGGGCAACAAGAAAATGCTAATTGGTATTTTGGAAATGGAGCTGGTCTTAATTTTAATGGTGCTGCTACTCCTATTTTCGATGGACAAACTACTAACCTTCATTATCAGTCAGCAACAGTAAGTGATGATGACGGCAACCTATTATTTTATACAGATGGCAGTACTGTGTGGAACGGTAACCACCAAGTTATTGGTTCTGGATTAAACGGAGGGTCAAGAACTGTTTCAATTGTACCAATGCCAGGGGATTGCAATAAATATTATGTATTTACAATATTAATTGATCATCCAACCATAGGAGATGACTATTTTTATTCAATTGTAGATATAGAGAACAATACTATTACTAACCTCAACACTAATTTAAATTTATTGCCAATTGCAGAAAAGGATGAAATCCGTAGAGAAAATCATATGACTGTAGCAACTCATGCCGATGGAGAATCATATTGGTTGATATTAAACCCTTTTGATGAATTGCTCTCTATATTAATAACCTCTAATGGTATTTCAAACACACCTGTAATAACACCAGAAGATCAATTTTCAGAATACCATTTTGGTTTTAAAGGTACATCTGGAATTAGTATTTCACCTAATATGCAACGTATAGCTTATGCCAAAATACTAATTGACAACGACCCTCCACCATATGGTTTTACAAGAGTAAATAGAGCATATGTATTTACTTTTGACAACTTAACAGGAACATTTACTTATGAAAAAGGAAATTCTAGTTATGTTAATCCTAGCAATCCAAACCCTAGTCCTTATGAACCTTTTCAAGCTTTTGAATTTTCGCAAAACAGTCAAGTACTATACTCAATACTTGCTGATGAAACTAATAACTCCTATAATATAGGACAAATGAACCTACAAACATCTTCACCTTACTTATCAGGAATTATATTAAATTCTTTTCAAGGTGGAAATGGTTTATCTAATTCACCTACCCTAGTACGTGGTATTGACAATAAAATTTATGTTCCTAAGAGCGGAACGAAATTAGATGTTATTAATTCTCCAAACACCCTTGGACTTGGTTGCAACTATCAATCAAACCAAATCGATTTAGGAAGAGTTACTAGAAAACTACCTCAACAGGTCCAAATTCAGAACAATACGAATAACTGTGACACAGACCCATGTGAAGGCACAAGTATTACTATAGAAAATAAAATCCCTAATTGTGAAAGTTTAGAGGAATTTTGGTATTTTAATTTAAACACTAAAATTATTACACCTGCAGGCTATGATTTAAACCAAGCAAATGCAGATTATTACAGTAACAATTTTAGTTTAGATATTATTGACTTAGATAATAACCAAATTTTCGCGACCCTTCCCACTTCTGCTATTGACAGTGGTCTATTTCAAAACGGAATACTCTATATTAACTATGTTATTGATTGGCAAATAATGGCTAACGCCAACAATAGTGGAAATTATGCTTTTCGAATTAATGCTAATTTAACAACTAGTAATGGAATTTGCGAATTAAGCTATACTGCTTATAAGCTTTCTTTTGATGCATGCGAAGCACCAAATCCATGTGATGAAAATCCAATACAGGTTTCTTCTGAAATACCTAAATGTGATGATTTAGATCTTATTAATGGTTTTAGCTTTGAAATATGTGGGACATATTGTTATGATGATGTAACTGGTCCTTACTTGTTTAATATGGAACTTGACATTATAGATATAGACAATAACAATCAAGTTATTTATAGTCTTCCAGGAAATCCATCTATTATCAATGGTAACTTTTGTTTCGAAATCTTAGATTCATATTTTATAAATGGTCTTGTAGGGAATTATAACTTTAGAATTACGACATCATATCAAGATTTCAATGGCAGTATGTATGAGGTTTTAAAAACTATTGAAGGCATATCATTTGAACCATGCCCAATTGAGTGTAATGAAATAAAAGAAGTTAAACTAGAAGAAGATGGACTTCTTTTAACATGGGATCCTGAGGAACAAGCTGAACAATACACCATACTTTTTACCGAAAACCCTAAGTGTGATATTGATTATGATCCTTCAGAGAATGGTGTTAATACTCATGTTACCTCTTACAACTATTTTGACCTGAAAAATTTGATTGGAAAATATAAAGAATGCCTATCTTTTAAAATCATATCAAATTGTGGCTCTGAAACACCATGGTGTACCCTTAAATGGGTTGATGATCATTTTGAATTTCTTAATGGAAGTTGTTCAGCATTATCAAGAAAATCTCAAGACAATATAAATGTTTTCCCTAATCCAGCTACCAATAAGCTATCTGTTTCAAGTGAAAACTCAAAGATAGCTGTAATTGAAATTTACAACATCCATGGAAAACCAATTCAAATTCATAACTCTGTAAATTCACTTTCACAGCAAATTGATGTAAACCGATTACCTAGAGGATATTACATAATGAAGGTTACACTAGAAAACGGAACATCTCAACATAAAAATATATTACTAAAATAATACAACCTTTAATATAGTTACTAAAAAAGCTGATTAGATAATCTAATCAGCTTTTTTTTATAGATGTTAAGACACACAAAGACTAATCTAAAACAAACCCTAAAGGTTGTCCTGTTGCACCATTAGGAAAACTAATACCTAAAAATGCCGAAATTGTTGGTGCAATATCTGGTATTACGGTTTTTTGAAATGTTTCTCCATGCTTAATTCCTTTTCCGAAGAATAATAAAGGCACATGTGTATCATAATTTAACCCACTACCATGAGTTGAACCTGTTTTACTGTATGAAATATGTGCTGGATTTGGCACTACCAAAATATCTCCAGAACGTCTTTGATTATACCCTTTTTGAAGTAATTGCTCTACTCCTGAGTCAAACGACATTGTACTCATTGTTTTAGATGAATACACTTTATATACATTTTCATAAGTAATTAACTCATCAACAATAGCTTCTTGTACATCATCTAAGTCTAAATCTAGAGTTTTTAGTTTTTCTCTATTTAAAAATATTTGGTCGTTGCTTACATTTTCAACTAAATCAGACGCTCCAAACGTAGCAGTCATAAACTCATTAAAATCAGCTTTAGTTTTTGAGTTATTTAAATACCCAGCAGGAATTTTAACCGATTGTAAATATGAAGGCACATCAACAGCTCCATGATCTGCTGTTAAAAACACAGTGTATTCTCCTTTACCAACTGTCGCATCTAAATGATTAAATAATCGCTCTAAGTCTTTATCTAGTCTAAGGTATGTATCTTGAACTTCTTTAGAATTCACACCAAAATTGTGCCCAACATAATCAGTACTTGAGTAGCTTAAAGCCAAAACATCAGTGATATTATCTTTACCCAATTGCTCTCCATCAATTGCAGCTAAAGCAAAATCTGTAGTAAGGTCGTTTCCATAAGCAGTTGCTTTAAGGATATCAAAACCTCCATTAGAGTCTTTTAAAGCAGCCAAATCATAAGGAAAAGTTGCTGTTTCCTTACCTTTAAACCCTCCTTCAAAATTGTTTAAATCGCTACCGCTTTCAACATAAGTATTGATATCGTATAAGGTATTCCAAACTTTAAAATAAGATTGCGCAACATTTGAATTATTAAAATCCTTAACCCATTGCGGAAGATCGTTCATGTAAAAAGTACTCGATATCCATTTTCCTTCATTTTTACCATGAAACCAATATGCTCCATTAGCAGTATGTCCTGCAGGTAAAATTGCTCCTCTATCTTTCATAGAAATACCAATGGTCTTTCCTCGCATTTGAGTAAACAATCTATTTTCATCAGCAAAACTGGTTGTTAACATGCGTTGTGGTGACATTTTGCCTGAAGAACTTATTGTCCCTACTGATTCTACCGAGTCATCTCCTGCACAGTACACCATTTGTTTAGCATCTTTATCATACCAATCATTAGCAATTATACCATGATATTTTGGTGTAGTTCCTGTATAAACCGATGCATGTCCTGGTCCTGTTTTTGTTGGGATATAGTTGAAATGGTTGTTCTTGCAGTTAAACCCTTCGTTTATCATTCGTTTAAATCCACCTTCTCTAAAACGGTTATAAAAACGTGTTAAATAGTCGTATCTCATTTGGTCAACTACAATACCTACAACCAATTTTGGTCTTGAAGTTAAATCATGCTCATACTGAGTTTCTATCTCTGTAATTTCATGTTGGGCTTTACATGATATGGTAATTGCCAATAATACTAATAGTGTTAAATGTCTTTTCATTGTTGTGATTTGTAAACGAAGCCCAAAAATACAGATTTTAAAACATCATAATTTAAAATTAAGGTTAAATACCTGTAAGTTTTTTTTACTTTAGCAGTAACAAATTATACTATGACGTACCTTCATAATATTGGTAAATATTTTTTGATGATTGCTGAAATGTTCCGCAAGCCTACGAAGTGGAGCGTAATGAAGCAGTTGATATTAAAAGACATTGACGATTTAGTTATTGGCTCTTTAGGCATTGTTGCATTTATAGCCTTTTTTGTTGGAGGCGTTGTTGCAATACAAACGTCATTAAACATCAACAACCCTTTAATACCAAAATACCTTGTTGGTTTTGCTACTCGACAATCGATAGTGCTAGAATTTGCTCCAACGTTTATCTCTATTATTATGGCTGGTAAAGTGGGTTCTTTTATTACCTCAAGCATAGGAACTATGCGAGTAACCGAGCAAATTGATGCTCTAGAAGTTATGGGAATTAACTCGTTAAACTATCTTGTTTTCCCTAAATTCATTTCGCTTATGCTTTATCCTTTTGTGATTTCCATTGCAATGTTTTTAGGCGTTCTTGGTGGTATGGCTGCATGTGTGTATGGTGGTTATGGTACTTTAGAAGATTACGTTATAGGTATTCAAACAGATTTTATTCCTTTCCATATTACATATGCGTTTATAAAGACAATAGTTTTTGCTTTTATTTTAGCAACCATACCTTCATTTTATGGATATTACATGAAAGGTGGCGCTCTTGAAGTAGGTAAAGCTAGTACAACCTCATTTGTTTGGACCAGTGTTGTAATTATTCTCTTAAACTTTTTACTAACCAGTTTGTTATTAGGCTAATGATAGAAGTTAAAAATTTACATAAATCGTTTGGAGAAGCTCATATTTTAAAAGGAATTACAACCTCTTTTGAAAAAGGCAAAACCAATCTTATTATTGGGCAAAGTGGTTCTGGTAAAACAGTTTTTTTAAAATGCTTGTTGGGTTTATTTGATTATGAAGAAGGCTCTATTGCTTACGAAGGAAAAATATTTAACAAGCTAAGTCCTGATGAAAAACGAAATTTAAGAGCCGAAATAGGCATGGTATTTCAAGGGAGTGCACTTTTTGATTCTATGACGATTGCCGAAAACGTAATGTTCCCATTACGTATGTTTACTAAACAAAGTAAAAGTGAAATGCAAGATCGTGTAGATTTTGTGCTTAAGCGTGTTAATCTTGACGATGCTCACAATAAAATGCCAAGTGAAGCTAGTGGTGGAATGCAAAAGCGTGTTGCCATTGCTCGAGCTATTGTAAACAATCCTAAGTATTTATTTTGTGATGAACCTAACTCTGGTTTAGATCCTAAAACTGCAATTGTTATTGACAACTTAATACAGGAAATTACTGACGAGTACAACATTACTACTGTAATCAATTCTCACGACATGAACTCAGTGATGGAAATAGGCGAAAAAATCGTATTTCTTAAAAACGGACTAAAAGAATGGGAAGGCTCTAAAGACACAATTTTTAAAACCGATAACGAAGCAGTAACAAACTTTGTATATTCTTCTGAATTATTTAAAAAAGTACGAAGAATGTACTTAGAAGAGAATAGCTAAAAAAACTATTCTCTCTTTACACTTATTTTTTCAGTTTTAAGAGTTTGCTTTAACCAAGCTAGCAACTCACCTTCTTTTACTAAAGCAATACTATCACTAACGTTAGTTTTCCATTTAATATTAGCAATTGTTACTGTATCTACTTTTATAAAGTCTTTAGACTCCAGTCTTTTTGAATATCCAAAATAGTCTAAATCAGAAAACTTAATTTTAGCATCTTTCGCTAAACTAGAAAATGCAATCGCATTTGAAGTGTTATTAGTTTCTAACTGACCATTTAACCCAGAAATGGTTTGTTGTAATTCTCTTATCTCTTGTTCTAGACCAGAAATAATCATGTCTTTTCTATCTAGTTCATTAATAGCTCTATCGTAAGCATCAGATAATTTATCAAAGCTTCTGTTTTTGTTTCCAAAGAACTCAAGTGTAAAATCACTAATGTTATTATATTGTTTCAACTCGTTTCTTAAGTCAGTTTCAGTAGCTTCAGAAATTTCACCATTAAAGTATAGTGTTATTTTTTTATCAGTATAATGAGGTATTCCTTTTTGATACCAAAGGTCGTTATTAGATTTTACCTCATTTTCAATAAAACTCTCATAATCTCCTTTTAACCTTGTCTCTGTAATAAAATCTATAAAACTTAATGTTGGCCAAATCATTACTACTACAGCAATTAACGACGCTAACTGAGCAATACGTTTTCTCTTTTTAGAGTTTGCATATCTAAGCATAGGAAAACGCAACACTTTTAATACTATAAAAGTGGCAAGAGCAATAAATATAGTATTAATGGTAAACAGGTTCATTGCTCCTAAGAAGAACTCCCAGTTATGCGCTAGTCCATAACCTGCTGTACATAAAGGAGGCATTAAAGCTGTTGCAATAGCAACACCAAAAATAACTGATGCTATAGTTCCTTTTTTAGTCCTAGCTATAATTAAAGCTGCTCCACCAAAAAAAGCGATTAACACATCTCTAATATCTGGTTTGGTACGTCCAAAAATCTCATTGGTTTGTATATCAGCAGTTGGAAAGAATTTAAAAAACAAAAAGGCTGTGAGTAAACTTAACACAATCATTATCGCTAAGTTTATCAATGATTTCTTAAGTGTATCAATATCATTGAGCGCAATAGACATACCAATACCTAAAATAGGACCCATTAATGGAGAAATTAACATGGCTCCAATAACAACTGCAGGAGAATCAGCATTTAGTCCTACTGAAGCTACCATTATTGAACACACTAAAATCCAAGCCGTAGCGCCTTTAAAAGGAATATCGGCTTTTATAGCAGCAATAGTTGCATCTCTATCTGTATCATCTCTAAAGTCTAGAAGCTCACTTAAAAAGTTAGATATACTAGCAAAAAGACCTTTTGCATCTTTTCTAACAGCTTCTTTTTTCTCTTCTACAGCTTTGTCTTTATCTTTTTGTATTTGCTCGTCTTCAGAGAAGTTAAATTTACTTTCGTTGCTCATATCTTTAAAATTCCAACCTTGTAATAATTTGATCTAAAATAATTACTTTATGAACAATTAACCATAGGTCTCTCCAAATTTTTCTTTCACATTTTGAAGTACCTTTTTGATGTCTTGTTCTTTTGCTTTAGGGAAGATAAGCAAAACTTCGTCTTTATCAACAATTATGTAATCTTTTAAACCGTCAACAACTACAATTTTATCTTTTTTACTTCTAATCATATTTCCCGAAGCATCTTCAGTCAAAGTTTTAGCATTCACAACTGCATTATTATCAGAATCTTTATCTAGTTTATCATAAAGACTTCCCCAAGTACCAAGGTCGTTCCAATCAAAAGTAGCTGGCAGCACAAACACATTTTCGCTTTTTTCCATTATGGCATAATCCACTGAAATATTCTCTGCCTTGGCATAACTTTCTTGAATAAAACCATCTTCCAAATCGGTATTATAAGCCTCAATTCCTGTTTCAAACAAACTATACAATTCTGGTTGATTGCTTTTAAAGGCTTTAATCACACTTTTTGCACTCCACATAAAAATACCTGCATTCCATAGGAAATTTCCTTGTGCAATGAATGATTTGGCAGTTTCATAATCTGGTTTTTCTCTAAACTGATTTACTGGTTTTATATCTTGATTAGACGATTTATCAAACTCAATATAACCATATCCTGTATTTGGAAAAGTAGGTTGAATACCTAAAGTCATTAAGGCATCGTTTTGTTCACAAAACTCAAAGGTTTGTTTTACATTTTGTGTAAATGCGTTTTCGTCTTCTATCCAATGGTCACTTGGTGCAACAATCATTACTGCATCAGGATTTTCCTTTTGAATTTTTAAAGACGCATATAAAATACAAGGTGCTGTATTTCGCATTGCAGGTTCTAAAACTACTTGTCGTTTTGTAACATCTGGCAACTGCTGAAACACTAAATCGTTGTAACGCTCATTAGTAAGAATAAAAATATTTTCTTTTGGAATAAGCTCAGACAATCTATTAAAAGTTTTTTGTATAAGTGTATCACCAGTACCTAACATATCATGAAATTGCTTTGGATACTCTTGAGTACTTACAGGCCAAAATCTGGAACCAACTCCACCTGCCATTAATATTGCATAATAATTCTTATTCATTGTTATTAGTTTAGTAATTCTACTTCTGCGTTTGGATTAAAAAGATATACTTTTCCTGATTTTACCTCAACACACTCAAAACGCTTTCTGCGCTTTTCTCCTTTTAAAAACATCCTGCCATTGTAAAGCTTAAATGTTTTACCCAAAGGTACTTCAAAAACAAATGTTTTATCATTAGGTTCGTCAAATTGCTTTAATGCTAAGGCCAATGGTGCATCTGTATCGCTAGATGCCTTTGGGTTTTTAAAGTGTTTTGCTAATAGAGGTAAAAGCTCATTTGGGAAAACGTTAGGGTTTAAAAACGGTAGCATCAATTTCTGAAAGGTGTGCTTCCACTCTACTCCATGAGGTTTTATAAAGCGTCCAAATTCTTTGTATGCTTCAAAATGTGCTATTTCATGAATAAGTGTAATTAAAAACCTAAACCTATTCAAATTAGAGTTTACAGTAATTTGATGTGCTCCATTTGGTAAACGTTTATAATCTCCATGTCTGGTTTTACGTTCATTTTTCACCTTTACAGTTAAATGGTCATGGTCTAAAAGCTCTAAAACTTTTGGAAGTGCACTTTCTGGAATATAATTTTGAAGTGTATTTTGCATCGCAACAAAAATAAAGGTTTTGTATTTAGTTTTTTAAAAAAATAAAGACATAAATTCGTCATTATCTGATAAAACCATTAATTTTCTTGTTCTGATTTAAAAGCTGCTTTTATATGAAAAAACAATTGACAAAGAACGACAGCGATCAACTACTTAAAATTCTCAAACTACGTTTTGAAAAAAATATGCACAGACATAATAGTATTGAATGGGACAGTGTACAAAAACGACTTGAAGAAAACCCTGAAAAACTATGGTCCATACAGCAAATGGAACAAACAGGTGGCGAACCTGATGTTGTAGATTTTGACTCCAAAACAAATGAATATTTGTTTTTTGACTGCTCAACTGAAAGCCCTAATGAACGTAGAAGCTATTGCTACGACTTTGAAGCTCAAGAATCTCGCAAGAAATTTAAACCAGAAAACAATGCCATTGATGTAGCCAAAGCAATGGGAATTGAGTTATTAACCGAAACACAATATAGAGCTTTACAAGAGTTAGGAAATTTTGACACCAAAACATCTAGTTGGATACAAACTCCTGAAAACATAAGAAAACTTGGAGGTGCTCTTTTTGCTGATTTTCGTTATGATACTGTTTTTGTTTATCACAATGGAGCACAATCTTATTATGCAGCAAGAGGATTTCGTGGTTGTTTAAAAGTATAGAAAAGTCCTCTAGGTATTTTCTAGAGGACCAACCTTTTTATTTTTTTATTCTTTTTTTAATCACAAAGAATAATAAACTACCTAAAATAATAAACGGCCAAATATGAATGATTCCTAACACAATGGTTTCTATAAAATTCCAACCAAAAACTAAGCCTTCTTTAGTTTTGCTCCAAAATGATTTTTTATAACTCGTTGGCTCTTCTTTGTAATCAACCGTTTCATATAAATCTATTTGTATGGTACTGTAAGCTACTTTGTTGGTTAAGTATTTAAGTCGTCCTTGTTCGCTTTCAATCTCTTCTTGTATCACACGAAGTTTTTCTTCAGTTGCTAAAATTTCTTCAACTGTTTTGGCTTTTTGTCGTAATATGGTTTCATACCTCTGTTTTACTTCTAGTTTAGTTTTTAATCTGGTTTCAATATCAATATATTCTTCAGTGACATCTTGTGTGGTAATATTCTCATACTCTACAAATTCAACAATTGCACTTATAGAGTCCATCATAGCATCAAAATGCTGCTGAGGCACTTTTACAGTAAACCTGTTTTCGATTCTGTATAAATCGTTTTGAAATCTTAAGTCGGAAATATAAGCGTCAAAGTTTAAAGCAATTTGCTTTATTTTCTTCGTTGCAGCCTTTACATGTTTTACCTTATATCTGGCATTTGCCGACTTAATAATTTTTAAGTTGTTGGGAATTGTATTTGTTGATGGTTCGGTTTTTGAAGTTACTGCCTCATACTCTTCTGACACAGCAGTATCTGCTACTGATACATTTTCTTTATAACTTTCATTTTGACATGCTGAAAGCAGCATAACAAATAAACTTATAGTTATAATTTTAAATACTGATTTTAATGGATTTGCGTTCATAATTTTATATTTTTAAAATTTACATAGCAAACCTATTACGCAATACTAATTATATATTGTAAAGCTCCAGAAATGCTTTTGTAAACTATTTTACAATTAAAAACAACACTGAAAAACAGCAGTTTATACTATTTGAATCCAGAACATTCATATCATTTTAATCTTTTAAAACAGACTGTTGCAACTACTTTTTTGCAGCATTATAGTGCACCTAATGCTATTGAAGAATGGAAAGGAGAAGACATTGTTGCCTTTCAAGAAGATTTATTTAGTAAGGTAAAAGCAAAGGTTAGCGAAAAATGGTTTTATACCTATTTTAAAAACGAACCTGAAAAGCTACCTCGAATAGACATGCTTAATCTCTTAAGTCTGTATGTTGGTTTTAACAATTGGCACGCTTTTAAAGAAGCGCATGTATTCTCAAATTCAACAAAAAAGAAAAACAAAAAACAGCTATATTGGCTTACAGCACTACCTATAATTATGCTTATTTTTTATAGTAAGAGTTTGAAAAATGAATTTCACTTTTGTTTTGTTGATGAAATTAAAAATGAAGCCATCACAAGAATACCTTTGGATATTAAAGTACTACAAAACGGAGAATCTCCTTTACATTTCAAAACCGATAGTCTTGGGTGTTTTGAATTTACCACAAAAGAAAAAACCATCACTTTTGTTGTACAATCTCCATATCATAAAACTGATACCATTGTAAGGTCAATTGACTCAAATAAAAACCAAACTGTCAAATTAGCTCCTGATGATTATGCGTTAATGCTGCACTACTATACCAATGGCAATATTAAAGATTGGTCTACGCATAAAACACAGCTTAATAATTTAATAGCTGACAATGCAAAAATATACCAATTGTTTGCAAACAACATTGGTATAGAGCTTTATACCAAGGACAAGTTTATAAGAACATTAACCATACCTACTAGCAGTTTGAAATCTATTGAAATTCTAGACAAGCGACTGGTTAATGGTAAAATTGTAATGCTTAAATTTATTGTAAAATGAAAAGGATATTAATAGGTTTTTGGGTATTACTTTTTGTTTCATGCGCTAATGAAACAAAAACTTTTAATGAGGACAATGCCGCTGCTGAATCAGTAATTGATGATCTTGATAATTATTTGAGCACACAAGAAGACTTTGAATATCAAACTGTGGCTTCTCAAAAACTTCAAGAGCTTTATGATTTGTCTTTACTATTAAAACATCATCCTGAATTTGAAGTGGACATCGCTAAGCAAATTGAAAACCTTTCTAACAACTCTGTTAGCTTACCCAACACTACAAGACAAGTACATATTGAAAACGTAACTAAAGTGAATACTGAAACACTTTCTGATTCTGTTTCTAAACTACACCTTGCTTTTGATATTATTACTGATAGAGGCTCACAAAAAGACTCAATAACTGCAATTATACGTTCAGAAAAAATAACTATTGACAACGCTGAGCTTACGGCTACAAAAGTAAAGTTCGAAAAAAACAATTAGATTAATTCCAATAGTTTTTCCATTGAATTAAAGGTAGTAGTTGCTTCTGCTTCTAATTCGTTATTGTAATCATGAGCAGTAAATCCAAAAACATCAAAACCACCTGCTTTAGCAGCTTGTATTCCTGTTAAGCTATCTTCAATCACTACGCAGTCTTCAGGTTTAAAACCCATAGTTTTTGCAGCCCAAATAAACACATCTGGTTCTGGCTTCCATTTTTCGATAGTGTAACAACTAAAGATGTTGTCTTCAAAGTAAGGCAGCAAACCAGTAAGTTCTAAGTTAAGGCGTATTTTTTCAATTGGCCCACTTGAAGCTATACAAAAAGGAATAGACAATGACTCAATCACCTCTTTTACACCTTCTACTGGTTGAATTTGTTCTTTAAACGCATTGTAACTTCGTCTTCTATATTCTGCTATAAAATCTTGAGATAGTGGTTGATTTACCAACGCTTGAATTTTATCTCTACAAGTATATATTGAACCTCCTTTAAAATGCTTAAACGCATAATCTAAATCTATATCAGCTCCATAACTATTAGCCATATCAACCAACACCTGATTACCAATTGGCTCGCTATCGACCAACACACCATCACAGTCAAAAATAATACACTTGTATTTAGACATCATTAAGGAGTAGAATTAGATACTTGCAATGCTTTTCCGTTGTAATATTTATTTCCGTTAAGCGAAAAGTCTGCAATATACTCAGCCATTTGCAAAGCTGTAGTTGGAGCCTCATAACCTGGAAAAGCTTCGGCAAGCATTTCGGTTTGTACTGCTCCTAAAGCTAACACGTTGAATTGCGGACCAGAATTTTTGTATTCTTCAGCCAACAATTCGGTTAATGTAATAACTGCTCCTTTGCTAGAACTATATGCAGCTAGTCCTGGAAATTTCATACTTCCTTGAATCCCTCCCATAGAGCTTATGGTTACAACGTGTCCATCGCTTTTCATAAATGGTAGAACCACTCTAGTCATTTCAGCTACACCAAAAACATTAGTTTTATAAACATGCTCAAAATCACCCATTGTAGTTTCTGAAAAAGGCTTGTTAAGCAATGCTCCAGCGTTGTTGATTAGAATATCGACATGGTTCCATTCATTTTTTATGAATTGCTCTACTTTTTGATAATCATCATCATTACATAAATCAAAAGAAAAGGATGTAATATTATCAAAATGAAGGTTATTTACTGGTTGTGCATTTCTTGATAGTGCCAACACATTGTGTCCTTGATTAGCAAAAAGATGAACCAACTCAAAACCAATACCTCTACTAGTTCCTGTAATAATAATATTTTTACTCTGCTTCATGCATTACAATCTCTTTAGTTGGCGTATTACTCATAGTTTCAATAACAGGAATTGTAGAGTTGATAAGGTTTGCCATGAAATTAAAATCCATAAGTTCAATTTCATCATCAACATGATGATAAAAATCAAAATTAGTTAAATCACAACTTGACAATGTTTGACAAGGTGCCTTAAACTGATTGTAAAACGGGTAATTATCTGAACGCATAAAAAGTCTGTATTTTTTAGAAACTTCAGAAAAACCTATCAGTTTACTTCCTGCGTAAGCATTCATTTTCTCAGCCATATTAGATAACTCGTAGCCTGTTAAAAAAGCTTGATAATCTCTATCCTTAAAAGGTACACCTATCATTTCAAGATTAACCATTGTATATACATTTAAGCTATCACTCTTTAAACGTTCAGCAAGATGCTTTGAACCTAACAACCCTCTTTCTTCAGCAGTAAAAAGTGCAAATAAAATGCTACGCTTATTGTTTTTTCTAGTTGCAAAATATTTAGCCATTGCCATTACACCAGCTGTTCCAGTAGCATTGTCATTAGCCCCATTAGCAATTGAGTCATTTTCAACAGGTTTTCCATAACCTATGTGATCATAATGAGCACCTATAACTATATATTCATTTTTTAACGTTTCATCCACACCTTCAATAACTCCAACCACATTAAAAGCATCTAAACTATCAAGCTTAAAATTATCCCTAAAAGTTTCAAAATAAGGTTTTACACCATAGCTTTCAAATTGTTTTTCAATATATGTTGCTGCATCATCTATACCTTGCGTACCAGTATCTCGACCTAATAGTTCATCTGAAGACAAATAAGTCACAGCTTCTTTTAACTCATCACTTGTAATAGTAATTTTAGGTCCTACTTCTACTTTAGGTTCATTTTTACAGCTAAACGCTAAAACAACAATGATAAGTGCTAATAGTTTTTTCATAATTTTTGATTGATTGTATTAAAGCTTAAAGATAAAAAAATCCTGATTGGAAAAAATCAAATCAGGATTATATTATAATGTATGTTCTGCTTATGCAGAAGTTTCTATACTAACATTGTAACTGGGTTTTCTATATATCCTTTTAATGTTTGAAGGAATTGTGCTCCTGTTGCTCCATCTACAGTTCTGTGGTCACAAGCTAAACATAACTTCATGGTATGTCCTACTACTATTTGACCATTTTTAACTACAGGTTTTTCAACAATATTTCCTACAGAAAGAATTGCAGAGTTAGGTTGGTTGATGATAGATGTAAAACTATCAATACCAAACATTCCTAAATTAGATACAGTAAACGTACTACCTTCCATTTCTTGAGGCGTTAATTTCTTGTTTCTAGCTTTACCTGCAAGTTCTTTAACCTCAGCACCTATTTGCGGTAATGATTGCTCATTAGCAAAACGTACTACAGGAACTACCAATCCGTCAGGAACTGCAACTGCTACACCAATATGCACATGATGATTTAAACGCATTTTATCTGCAAACCACTGTGAGTTTACTTGCGGATGTTGTTTTAACGCTAAAGCACATGCTTTAACAATCATATCATTGTATGATATTTTAGTATCAGGAATAGAGTTAAACTGCGCACGGAAAGCTATAGCATTTTCCATATCAAACTCTACATTTAAGTAATAATGAGGTGCTGTAAATTTAGATTCTGCTAAACGCTTTGCAATCACTTTACGCATTTGCGAATTGTTTACTTCTTCAAAATCTTCTTGACCTGTTGGTACAAATTTACCTACTGCAGCGGCAGATGTTCCTGGTGTGAAGTTTTCTATATCGCGTTTTATAATACGACCATTCTCACCTGAACCTGTTACTTGAGATAAGTTGATACCTTTTTCATCAGCCATTTTTTTAGCTAATGGTGATACAAATACTCTATCTGAAGATGATGTTGATGCTGGAGCAGAAACTTTAGGCGTTTCTTTTTTAGAAGCTTCAGCTTTTGGCTCTGGTTTAGAGGCTGCTTTTGGTGCTTCTTCTTTTGGAGCTTCTGCTTTTTCTCCTGATGATGCTTTGAAATTCTTTGCAATATTTTCAACATCAGTTCCTTTAGGACCTAAAATAGCTAAAAGTGCATCTACTTTTGCAGACTCTCCTTCTTGCAGTCCTACATGTAATAATGTACCTGATTGAAAAGACTCAAACTCCATAGTAGCTTTATCTGTTTCAATTTCAGCTAAAATATCACCTTCTTCAACGTCATCGCCAACTTTTTTCAACCATGTTGCAACAGTTCCTTCTTCCATAGTATCACTTAAACGTGGCATTGTTACCACTGTAACACCTTCAGGAATATCTACAGCTTCTGTTGCTGGCTGGTTAGTTGTTTCTTCTTTTTCTTCTTTTGGTGCCTCTTCTTCTTTTGAATCTTGAGTAGCACTTCCATTTAATAAACCAGAAATATCTTCTCCTTCTTCTCCTATAATAGCTAAAAGTTCATCTACTTTTGTAGTTTCACCTTCTTGAACACCTATATGTAATAGTGTACCTTCATAGAAAGACTCAAACTCCATAGTTGCCTTGTCTGTTTCTATTTCGGCTAGGATATCTCCTTCTTCTACTTTATCACCAACTTTTTTCAACCAAGTTGCGACAGTACCTTCTTCCATAGTGTCGCTCAAACGAGGCATGTTTATTACTTCTGCCATATCTTATTATAGTTTGTGTTGTATAAATGGATAATCTTGTTGCTCGTAAACCGCATCGTACATAACATTCTTTTCTGGGAATGGAGATTCTTCAGCAAATTTTTCGCATTCGCTTACTAAATCTTTTACGCGCTTGTCAATAACTTTTATATCAGCTTCAGTTGCATATTTGTTTTCCAAGATAATGTCTTTTACTTGTGTAATAGGATCTATTTTCTTGTACTCTTCAACTTCTTCTTTTGTTCTGTAGTGTTGTGCATCAGACATTGAATGTCCTCTGTAACGGTATGTTTTTAATTCTAAAAATGTTGGTCCATCACCACGTCTAGCTCTTTGAATTGCTTCATCAAAGGCTTCAGCAACTTTTACAGGATTCATACCATCAACAGGTCCAGAAGGCATTTCGTACCCTAAACCTAGTTTCCAGATATCTGTATGGTTTGCAGTACGCTCTACAGATGTTCCCATAGCATAACCGTTGTTTTCACATACAAATACTACTGGTAATTTCCATAACATTGCCAAGTTGAACGTTTCGTGAAGTGAACCTTGTCTTGCAGCACCATCACCAAAGCAGCAAAGCGTTACAGCATCACTACCATGGTATTTATCACCAAATGCAATACCAGCACCTAGAGGAATTTGACCACCTACAATACCATGACCACCATAAAAACGGTGTTCTTTAGAAAAAATATGCATTGAACCACCAAGACCTTGAGAGGTACCTGTTGCTTTACCATATAATTCTGCCATAACACGTTTTGGGTCTACACCCATACCAATTGGTTGTACGTGGTTACGATATGCGGTTATCATTTTATCTTTAGTCAAGTCCATAGCGTGTAGCGCTCCAGCTAACACTGCTTCTTGACCATTGTACAAGTGAAGAAATCCTCTTACTTTTTGTTGGATATAAACTGCAGCTAGTTTGTCTTCAAACTTTCTCCAGAATAACATGTCTTCATACCATTTAAGGTAAACTTCTTTTGTTACTTTTTGCATTTAACTTAATTTATAAAAGAAAAACAATGCGTGTCCTAATAAAATTGACACAAGCGAATAACAAAAGTAACACTTTACATATTAATGAAAAAACAGTAATTCGTAAATTTTTACCGAAAACGTTATAGAAATGATTTATCAAAAACTAAAGGCAGAAGATTTGCCAATGAATTTGACTTTACAACCTTTCCTGCCTCTCCCATAAAATAGATTTCAATAGGTGCATCTTGTTTTACTTCATACTCAGCTATTGCCTGTCTACACGCACCACAAGGCGGAATTGGAGACATTGTTTGTTTTATTGTAGAACCTGCTATTATTGCCATTTGAACAATTTTAGCTTTGGGATATTTTGCACCTGCATAATAAATGGCTGTTCGTTCTGCACAAAGCCCAGAAGGATAAGATGCATTTTCTTGGTTACTGCCTGTAACAACTTCTCCATTATCTAGAAGTAAAGCAGCACCAACATTGAACTTTGAATAAGGAGCGTAAGCATTTTGTCTTGCTTCCATAGCTTTTTCCATTAAGCTTATCACATCTTTGGAAAGCTCTTCTATATTATCGTAAACCGTCAAAACGGATTCTATCTTTACTTCTTTCACTTTTATATTTTACTTAATAAAGGTATAAAACTATTTTAGACAAAAAAACTATTGCTGTTAACAATAGTTTTTAGTTTGTTTATTAAAAATAAATGTCTAATATTCATCATATTCACCATCTCCAAAGTTAAACGTTAATGAGAAACGCAACGTGTTCTCTAACGGACTTTGTACTTTTGATGCTGAAAACAGATATGACATGTCAATATCTATTGCAGAGTATTTAAATCCTGCTCCTAAAGCAAAAAACTTTCTTGCTCCTTTATCTTCGCTTTCATTAAAGTAACCTGCTCTAAACGCAAATGAGTCTTGGTATTTATACTCAGCTCCTAAAGCCCAAGTAAACTCTTTTAACTCTTCGCTAAATCCTCCTGGTGCATCACTAAAAGATTGAAAAATACCTTTTACAAAACTTACGTCGTTATCTTTACCTTCAACAATTATTGTTGGTTCATTAGCATCTTGCTGCCCATTAGGCTCTGTATCTCCTTCTTGAACAGTATCAACAAAACCTAAGACTGGAGGTGTTGGCACTAATAACTTGTTAACTTCTGCAGTAACTGACAGTTTATTATAATCGTCAAAAATAAAATCGAATCCACCACCAAGTTTTAGGTTGGTAGGAATAAAGTTTTCTCTTCCAGCATCGTCATATTTAATTTTTGGACCAAGGTTTTGAATTGCAAATCCTGCTCTCCAACGACCGTTAAAATCGTTATAGGCTTCTTCTTCACTTTGATAATATCCTGCAATATCAACTCCTATTGAGCTTGCAGCACTTGCATTAGCATCAACTGCTTGAATTCTTAAATCTGAACGTAAATATCTTAAAGCCACTGCCATTGAAAACTGATCTGCTAAACGTAAAGAGTAAGACACATCTACAGTAAGTTCGTTTGGTTTTTCTATTAAAGCTTCAGAAAATTCATCTTGCACAATTTCAATTTCACCAAGGCTAAAGTATTTAAAACTTGCAGCGAAAGCACTTCCTTCGTTAATTCGGTTGAAATACGTGATGTTCCCTAAAAAGATATCATTTACAAGTTTACTTAAGTATGGTGTATAACTTACTCCAATACCTGATTTGGTTTCAGAAAATGCATATTTTGCTGGATTCCATTGTTGTGAATACGCATCGGCTGATGTTGCTACTCCCATATCTCCCATACCTGCTGCACGAGCATCAGATGCTATAAGTAAAAAAGGAACGCCTGTTGTAATTACTGATGATTGATTATCAAAAACAACAGTTTCTTCCTGTGCATTTGAAATGTTAAAAACTAATAAAGTAATTAGGGCAATTGTGTATTTTTTCATGTGTTATTAAGTATTCAACTTAGTGATTATAAACCACTAAAATATTTAGCAAATATAAATCTTTATTATAGTATTACAAGTTTTTGAATTTTTTCTACCTGTTTGTTTAATTGGTTTGATCGTACTTTTAGCTTATAAATATAAACCCCTTTTCCTATTTTATCTCCAAAATCGTCTCTTCCATCCCAAACAATGCTTCTAGACAACGAAGATGTTCCATTATTACAGCATCCTTCGGAATTGGTTTGACCGTTTAAAGTTCTTACCAGTTTCCCTGAAACCGTAAATATCTGTATAGAAACGTCTAAATTATCTGAACTATTGTGATTGAACCAAAATTCAGTGTAGTTTACAAACGGATTTGGATAGTTAAGTACGTTAGTAATAACTAGTTTTTCATCTTTATCATGTACTACAAACTGTATTTCAGAAGTTGATGAATTGTTGTAAACATCCCAAGCTTTTAAGGTTAATGTATGCAAACCTGGTTCTAAATCTCTAAATGGATAAGTCACCTCTCCATTTTGGTAATCATCAACGTTAGCTTGATAATAATCGTTTAAAATATAAGGGTTTGCTTCATCTCCATCAATAATAGCAACAATATCATGTCCTACTCCACTAGATGTATTAATACCATTATCATCTTGAAGTTTTGCTAAAAGTGTAGGAGCTTCGTTAGTTATACCACCTGAAACAAAGTTTTCATCATTCATATAAAGGTTTATAACTGGTCCAATATTATCTTCTTCAGCATTTTCATTAATACCTCCAACTTGAATATCAAAACTTGCTCCTGTTTGGTCTTGTGCAGGATTTTCAGTTTGAGCATAAAAACTAACCTTACCGTTACCTACAGGAATACTAATATCTCTAGGCACCACAAACTCAAAGTCAAACTGACCGTTTTCTACCGTTGCTTGTCCTTTAAAAATAATTTCTCCTAATGTTTCAAAATCCATGATAATGAGTTGACCGTTTTCAGTAGTACCATCATTACCTAATGTTTGTCTTTCTATATTTTTATCAAAAACTGTTGCTGTTAATACACCATTATAATTTGGAATAAGGTTACCTGATTCATCAACTACTTCTCCTGATAATTTAACTTTATCCAACGCTTTTAAAACGTCTGTTTCTTGATCAATTGAAACATCATTAACTGCAGTTAATCTAATATCTGATTTTGGTAGTGCTAATTTCATTGCTGGGTCTCCTATAAAAAACACCAATCGTTTTTGTGATATTCCTGAAATTGCAGGATCGGTTTTTGTTAATCGTAAGGCTTCTGCAATTGAAGTATATTCATTAGAATCAAACGCAAACATCTTTTCTGTTAACTTTATATTAAACGATACACCCACACTAACAAAAATTTGCCTAGTAGTAGTTATTAAAGCTATAGCTCCACCTTCTTTATTCCAGTAAGTATACTCTCCTGCTGTAGGTCTTAAAGGATCATCAAACCTTGTATATTCACATGTAACAGTTACAAAACAATTATATTTACAAGTATTATTAACTTCTTGCGAGTCATTTTTATCAAAAATCCTTTCTCCTGACAAACCATCTTCTCCTCCATGACCAAAGTAATTCACAACTAAAGCTCCTACATCTATTGCGTCTCTAATAGCTCTATTAACAGATGGATTACTATCACCACTTGATGTAGATTCTTGTTGATAAGAATCTGAATGAATTTTTATAGCGTTAATAAATGGTTTTTCTTCAGTAATTAAATCTGCTATATCATCTGTTGTTTCTTGTAAAGTTCTTTCCCAAGCTTCATCGACATCATCTGAAATAAAGATGTAATTATTTCTCCAACTACCAAAAGACGCTGTTTTATAATAGGAATCAATTTTATCTACTAACTCAGTCGCACTTTGTAGATCTTGAGCTAAAATTCTTCCTACTGCGATATCTAATAAGTTATTGGCAGCCATATTACCTTCATTTTCGTCCATCAACCCATAGTAATCATCAGACACAAAAGAATCAGTCAAACTAAAGCTGGCATAAGAATGCCATGATGGAACTACATCTGTTTTAGGCGCTATACGTTCTTTGTGGTCATAAGATGCATCACCAAACAAACATAAATACTTGAGTCTTTTATCTGGAGCACTAGCATTATGATACACATATCTAACAAGATTTCTTATTGCAGTAACATCAACATTACCTGAACTAAATTCGTTATAAATTTCATTTAAGGTCACAACTTTAACAGTTAACCCATATTGATCTCTATTGATTTGCGCTAGTCTTTCAGCTTGGGACGCTAGTGCATTTGGTGAAATTATTAAATAGTCTATATCTTCAAACTCTCCTGAACTATTCTTAAATATTGTTCCTTTTATATTTTGGTTCGCAATTGTAGTAACACTTTCTCTTAGTGGTTGAAAATAATCTGAAGGCGTAACTGCCAAATATATTTTTGAAGTACCTGCTGTAGTTTTAAAACTAAAGTTTGAACTTTGATCAGAATTTGTATAGCCTACTACATTATACTTATCTGTTATATCCCATACCTCTGAAACGTTAGCTGCATTAGCTAAATTGTATTGAGCTATTCCAGCAGAGGTTGCCACATTAGCATTTTTAAAAGTAAACTGACCTCCTTCAAAACTCAGCTCTCTGGTAGCCTCTACAGAAATATAATCTAAGTACCCTAAAGAAGCAGGATTATTATTGTTATTATACTTTAAGTTAAATACAACATCAGGAGAGTTAAGCATTAAATCACTATTAAAAAACCCTCCAGAAGCTAGGGTAGGACTATCAATTGCTGCAAAAGTAAAATTTGAGATTGTATTTCCATTAAGCTTTACTTCCATTGATGTTCCAATTTCAGAAACTGCAGCAGCATAAACCCTCACTCTAGCAGGTTCAGAAGTCACTAAGTTTGGAAATGTAAAAGTAAACTCTTTTTCATTTTCGATATCAAACCTATCTCCAAACCAACGCCTACCTACTTTCACCAAATTATATTGGTCTATTTCATGAAATTGATAATCCTGAAATGTGTTTACTTCAAAATCTGCATCATCGTTTGGCTGAGTAGCTTCCTGAATTCTTTTTCCCATTCCACTACTAATATTAATATAGTAATAAGATTTATCTGTATATGCGTTTATATTGGTATTACTCTCTTCATTATAGCCTCTTGGTCCTTCTGCATAAAACAATATATAATCGTCATTATCAAAATCACCATCTTCTTCACCAACAAACTTAATAGCATTCTCGGTTAAGTCAATTGGATAAAAAACTGAGTTTTCTTTAGGTAACATTGCTCCTCCATTTCCATAGACTTTAATATTTCTAGGATCCACCGAGTTTGTATTAACACCTAACTGATTTAAAAAACTTTTAGTTAGTCTAAAAACACCTGTAGTATCTACATAAAACCTATACCAACTCCCAGAAGCCAACACAGAGTTTGTAACTGCATTTGTTTGCAACATAGAGCTAGAAGATCTTCCTAAAGCACTAGAACTATTAGTTGTGCTGTAGCTTACAGTAAATGAAGTAATTTTTTTATACACACCATTTTGTTTAACAATAGGTTTCAACTCTAAATAAGCAGACACATCATCTCTTGCTATTGCATTTGATAGTTTTAATTCAGGTGAATTAGAAATGGTATTAACTGGAACTCCTTTTAAATCTGTTGCACTAATAGTTGAGTATGAAACATTAGCTAATTGAACAGAGCTTTCATTGATATAGTTGTTGGTTTTCCAATGCGCAAAAAACTTCAACCCATCAGTATTACTAAAATTAAAGTTGTCCTTATTAAAATATGGAACAGTAACAATTGAAGAATCAGCTCTTAATGTTTTTTCTCCTTCCCAATTAATTTGAAATGTTTTTTGTTGAGAAAACCCTATAAAAGGCAGTAATACAAAAAGTAAGAGTAAGTGTTTTTTCATAGTATAATAAACGTTAGTACAGATATGTTATTATAGCTTTTCAATTTTTTATTCAAAATTACAACAATATTTAATTTATTTGTTCGTTAATTGGTAACAAATTACATCGATAAAAAGAGCAAAAATCCGATATCGTGTACAAAAAAAAGGATGAAATGCACTTTTTTTTTGATATAAATTACAAAAAAACGTTGTTATTTTTTCTTTAATTACTATATTGCGTCACTAAAATAAACTAGCTTACTTAAAAGTATGTATATGAAAAATGTATTTAACCTACGGATAATTTTAGCCCTAATGCTATCTTTAGCCATGTTTAGTTGTAAGAAATCTTCTTCGTCAAAGAACAGTTCTAGAGCCACTGGCTGGAACATCAACGACAAAAATGGAGGTTTTCAATACAATACTAACTTTAAAGAACAAGAAACTGCTCCTGGATTAGTTTTTATAGAAGGAGGTACATTTACCATGGGTAAAGTACAAGATGATGTTATGCATGATTGGAATAATAGCCCAAACCAACAACATGTACAATCTTTTTACATGGATGAAACTGAGGTAACCAACATGATGTACTTAGAGTATCTTGATTGGATTAAAAGAGTTTACCCACCAGACGATCCTAACTTTAGACTTATTTATGATGGAGCTCTTCCTGACACATTAGTTTGGAGAAACCGTCTTGGATATGCTGAAATGATGACTGAAAACTATTTACGTCATCCTGGTTATGCTGAATACCCTGTTGTAGGTGTTAGTTGGATTCAAGCCGTTGAATTTGCTAACTGGAGAACAGATAGAGTAAACGAAATGTACTTACAAGATGCTGGTTATTTAAAAAGAGATTCTCACTTAACTGATACATCTGCTGATAGCAACTTTAACACTGACACTTATATTACTGCTCCAACTGAAACTTTTGGAGGTAACGAAGAAGTACTTAAAGGAGGTAAAAGAAAAGCTAGAACAGATGCTGAGGGTAACGAAATAAATGTTTACGCTAGTAGAGAAACTGGAGTAATTTCTCCAAAATACCGTTTACCATCTGAAGCAGAGTGGGAATATGCTGCTCTTGGGATGAGTGAATTAAGAAACTACAACACTTATAGAGGTAGAAAAAAATACCCTTGGAATGGTCAATACACACGTTCTGGAAAAAGAAAGTCTAGAGGTGATCAATTAGCTAACTTCAAGCAAGGAAAAGGTGACTACGGTGGAATTGCTGGATGGTCTGACGATGGTGCTGATATCACTGCACAAGTTATGTCTTACGAAGCTAACGATTATGGTTTATATGATATGGCTGGTAACGTTGCAGAATGGGTTGCCGACGTATACAGACCAATTGTAGATGATGAATTTAATGACTTTAACTACTATCGTGGTAACGTTTATACTAAAAACGCAATTAATGATGATGGTACAGTTAAAATTGTAACTCCTGAAGAAGTAGTATATGATACTTTAAGTAATGGTAAACTTGTTGCAAGAAACTTACCTGGTGAAATTTTACAAGTTCCAGTTGACGAAAACGAAACTTACTTAAGAACAAATTTTGATACTAGTGACAACAGAAACTACAGAGATGGTGATGCTAGATCTTCTCGTTACTATAACGAAAGTTTTGACGAAGAAGAAACTGCTAATACTAGAAAAATGTATAACTCTCCAAAACATAATATCGAGAGAGACTCTTCAGGTAACTTAATTAAAGAGTACGACAAGTCAAACGACAGAACCTCTTTAATCAATGATAAAGTAAGAGTATACAAAGGTGGTTCTTGGAAAGATAGAGACTACTGGTTAGATCCAGCTCAACGTAGATTCTTCCCTCAAGATATGGCAACAGATTACATCGGGTTTAGATGTGCTATGTCTAGAGTAGGTTCAAAATCTAAAGGAAAAAACAAGACTAAAAATTAATTCTAGATTAATTTAAAAATACAAAGTCCTAGCAGTAATGTTAGGACTTTTTTATTACATTTAATTTATGAATATCACACAAATTTACAATTGCTTTCTTGAGTGTAAATCAGTCACTACTGATACTCGAAAAATCACAAAAAACTCAATGTTTTTCTCCTTAAAAGGTGAAAATTTTAATGGCAATACGTTTGCATTTAAGGCTATTGAACAAGGCTCAAAATATGCTATAGTAGACGAAAAAGAATACGCTATAAATGATAATATCATTCTTGTAGATGATGTATTAAAAACACTGCAAGAACTCGCAACATACCATAGAACCAAACTAGGCATCCCAATTATTGCATTAACTGGCAGCAACGGAAAAACAACCACAAAAGAGCTTATTAATGCTGTTTTAAGTCAGCAATATAACACTACAGCCACATTAGGGAATTTAAACAACCATATAGGTGTTCCACTAACATTACTGTCAATGAATAATCAAACTGAAATTGGCATTGTTGAAATGGGAGCTAATCATCCTAAAGAAATAGCTTTTTTAAGCAGTATAGCATTACCTGATTATGGGCTTATCACAAACTTTGGTAAAGCTCATCTTGAAGGTTTTGGAAGTATTGAAGGTGTTGTTAAAGCAAAATCTGAATTGTACGATCATTTAAAACAGCATAACAAAACAATTTTTGTGAATGAAGATGATGTAAAACAAGTGAACCAAATAGGGAGTTATACCAATACCATAAAGTTTGGAACTACAAGCGATATTCTAAAAATTGAATTTATAGGTGCTCAACCTAATGTTGAAGTAAAATTAAAAGACACAATAATTGCTAGCAACTTAACAGGAAAATATAACTTTAGTAATATTGCCTATGCAATTGCTATTGGAACTTACTTCAAAATTGAGAACAAAAACATTAAGAAAGCTATTGAAAATTATTTCCCTAAAAACAACAGATCTCAAGTAATTAATGTTGGTTCAAACGAAATTATCTTAGACGCTTACAATGCAAACCCAACAAGTATGATGGCTGCTTTAGAGAACTTTTTACAATACAAGAGGGATAACAAAGTATTGTTTTTAGGAGATATGTTTGAGTTAGGGTCAACTGCGAATAATGAACATCAAAACATTGTAAACTTCATTGAAGATAATTTCAATGCTAACACATATTTAATTGGCGAGAATTTTTACAGCACACAATTAAAAAACACTGATGGGTTTATACAAAAGTTCAGAAATTTTAATGATTTAGCTACCCACTTTGATACTCTAACTTTTAAAGATAAGCTCATGCTTATAAAAGGATCTAGAGGTATGGCTTTAGAGCGAATATTAGACTTAATAAAATAAAAAAAGTGCCTATTGATATTATATAAATATTATAGACACTATTTTTCCCTTTGTAATTAACTAATAGCAATGTAAAATTCTTATTTTTTTCAAAGCTATACAATACTCAATTTGAGTAGTTTTTAATTAAAATAGGGTTTTATTCATTTTTAACATCCCAATAAGTTCTCCTGTTGACGTAATATTTAGTTTTTTTAGGATGTTCCGTCTATGTGTATCTACAGTATTAGGGCTTATATTTAGTTTTATTCCAATTTCCTTGCTAGAGTAATTCAAAACTAATAAACGTATAATATCACGCTCTCTATTTGTAATATCGTTAGTTAATAGTTTCTGAGAAAAGTTATTGAAATACTTGGTTTCGTATTCATCATTTTCATTTAAATATTTAGCCGTAGCTGTCACACCAAGTTTTACTCTTGAATCTACAACAGTATAATGCGCCAAACCTATTATAGGCTTCTTAAATGAATCAAACTCCAAAGGTGTAGTATTTTGAATAATGTTTACATACTCATCTCTTCCGTTTTTAAACCTATAGTTCCAGGTGTAACTCATTTTATGTCTTTCATCTTCTGAAATTTCATCAAGAGTGTACTCCATTAATGCATTTAAAGCCTGTAACCAATATTCAACGTCTTCTGGATGTATTCTACTCCAATAATAACGCATAGCTTCTTGTTTCAGTTTTAAAGGGTCAATATGCAAACAAGAAAACATATTCTTACTAATGTATTCAAATCCTAATTCCTGCGTATTGGTAATACAGAAAAACGTAGAACTATGTGGTAAGTAAACATCAAGTTCAACAATCTTTTCAATGTGTTTTTCTAAAGTTGGACTATCGTAAGACTTAAAAATATCTTTGTAGAGGTTTTTTATGTTTCCTAATATCATAAAACTTTAAGAAGAAGATTAGCTATAGTTAATTATTTGGATTATAAAAATAAGAAAGATAATGTAAATAGGGCTAAACTTTGAGGTATAAAAAAACCCTAGAGAAGTTCTCTAGGGTTAAATTTCTGTGGGCGCGAAGGGATTCGAACCCCTGACCCCTTGGGTGTAAACCAAGTGCTCTGAACCAACTGAGCTACGCGCCCTCTGTAATTGGATTGCAAATATAAATTAGTTTTTGATATCCCAAAAGCTTTTTTGAAAAAAATTTAAATTATTTCTGCAACAATAAAAGTACTTCCTCCAACATAAATTAAATCTTCTGGTTTAGCACTTTTTTTCGCGTTGCTTAATGCTTCATTTACACTAGAATACGACTTACCCACAAAGCCATGAGCTTTAAATGTGTGTTTAAGATTATTTTCATCTAATCCTCTTGAAATATTTGGCCTGCAAAAATAATATGTCGCTTTTTTAGGCAAAATTGCAATTATGGTTGATAAATCTTTGTCACTTACAACCCCAAAAACGATATGAAGCTTATTATAGACCTCAGTTTTTAATTGATTAACCACATATGTTAACCCTTCTTTATTATGAGCTGTATCACAAATTACTTTTGGAGATTCTTGTAAAATCTGCCATCTACCTTTTAAACCTGTATTAGAAACAACCGAATTAAGTCCTAAAGCAATATTATTTTGCGAGACATTAAAATTGTTTTGTTTTAGGATCTGTAAAGTTTGCAAAACGGTTTTTATATTTTTTTGCTGATAACTTCCTTTTAAATCACTATCTAAAACTGAAGTTATATTTTGGTCTGCAAAATAAATTTCTGAATTATTGTTTTTAGCTGTTTCAGTAAAAACACTTTTGGTTTCAATTTGTGTTTCTCCAATAACAACAGGTACATTAGGTTTAATAATTCCTGCTTTTTCGCCTGCTATTTTTTCTAATGTATCTCCTAAAAACTGTGTGTGGTCTAAACCAATATTAGTAATCACAGAAACCAAAGGAGTAATAATGTTTGTTGAATCTAAACGACCACCAAGCCCTACTTCAATAATAGCTATATCAACTTTTTTCTTTGAAAAATAGTCAAAAGCCATCCCAACAGTCATTTCAAAAAAAGAAAGTGTATGTTGCTCAAAAAACGGTTTGTGCTTTTTAATAAAACTTATAACAAACTGTTTACTGACTTCTTTTCCATTAATCTTAATACGCTCTCTAAAATCTTTTAAATGTGGTGAAGTATATAACCCAACTTTATAACCTGCTTCTTGAAGCACAGACGCCAACATATGACTTGTTGATCCTTTTCCATTAGTACCACCAACATGAACAGTTTTAAATTTGAATTCTGGATGATTAAGGTGTTCTGCTAAAACCTGAGTATTATGTAAGTCTGCTTTATAAGCCGACTTACCTTGTCGTTGATACATTGGAAGTTGCGAAAACATCCAGTTGATAGTATCCTGGTAGTTCATATTGTTATTGACCTAAACTAAAATCAATTTTAACCCAGCCTATTTGTGTAGCTGGTGCTTTAGAATCTGCTTTCCATCTATGAGACAATGCAGTTTCTTTAGCAGCTTGATACAAACAAGCATCGCCTGTTGTTCCTCTTTTTCCTGGAATAGCTTTAATTACTTTACCTGAACGGTCAACATGAATCTCGACCACAACTCTTCCTTCTTCTTGACAATCTGGAATCACTTTATTATACGTCGCAGATCCTCTACCATTTAAACCGTATCCTTTTCCACCATTACCACTTCCTGGGTCTCCAAAATAACTAGGTGCATAAGGGTTACCATCTAGCTGTCCTTTATCTCCTCCGCTATTATCTGGTCCTTCACCACCTGTTTGAGTGCCTTCGGAGTTACTTACACCACCTATTAAAGCATCAAGCTCTTTTTTCTTTTTCTCTTCTTCAAGTCTCTTTTTTTCTTCAGCTTGTCGTTTCTCACGCGCAACACGTTCAGCCTCTGCCTTAGCTTTTGCTTCGGCTTCTTTTTGCTTTCTTATTGCAATAGCTTCTGGAGACTCTTGGGTAAGTACATCTTCTGTTTTAGCAGAAGACGAAGTAGTTTCCTGTGGTTGCGTTTCTTCTACCTTTGGTTGTTCAACAACTTCTCTTGGTTGCGATTTTACAGGTTCAGTTGGTTGGATATTTCCGCTACCAACTTCTGAATTTCCAAAATTAACAGCTACACCATACTCTTCTGGTGGATCCATATATGAATGACCAACAACAAACAGCAGCAAAATCAAAATCACCACAATTAAAGTTGTGATTTTTGCCGAATTACGTTCGTGTATGGTTTCAAAATATTTCATTAATTAGGTTTGACTGCCAAAATTACTTTAAACTTATTTCTATTAGCTATATCCATTACCTTTACCACATTATCTACAGGAACAGATTTTTCTGCTCTAAGCACAATGGTAGGTTGATCTTGTCCTGAAAGTGCTGATAGTAATTGATTTTCCAATACACTTTCTCCAACTAATTTTTGGTCTATATAATATCTTAAGTCTTTGGTGATACTAACAGCAACCGATTTTTTATTCTCGGTTTTTCCACTAGCCTTAGGCAATAAGATATCAATAGCATTTGTAGTCACTAAAGTAGAGGCCAACATAAAGAATATCAGTAACAGAAATACGATATCTGTCATTGAAGACATGTTGAATTCTGGTGTAACTTTATTTCTTCCTCTAATATTCATTAAATAGGCTCGTTTAAGTGGTCTAAAAATTCTAGCGAATTGGCTTCCATTTGGTAAACAACTTTATCAGTTCTTACCACTAAATGGTTATAAGCGATGTAACCAACAATACCTACTATAAGTCCTGCAACTGTTGTAGTCATTGCTGTATATAATCCATCAGCTAGAAGTTTAATATCAATTTGACCTCCTGAATTAGCAATTTCAAATATTGATAATATCATCCCAATTACTGTACCAAGAAATCCAATCATTGGAGCAGCACCTGAAATTGTAGCCAAAATACTTACATTTTTTTCTAGATTATAAACCTCTAAACGTCCTGCGTTTTCGATAGCTGTATTAATATCTTCCAATGGCTTTCCAATTCTGGTAATCCCTTTATTAATTAATCTAGAAACTGGAGAGTTTACTTGAGCACAAAGCATTTGTGCCGAATCAATTTTACCATTAGAAACATGGTCTTTAATTTGATTCATAAAATTGGAATCTATTTTTGAAGCTGCTTTGATAGCAAAAAGCCTTTCAAAATAAATATAAATAGCAACAACTAAGAGTACAAATAATATACCTATAATTAGCATTCCTGCTGTACCACCACTAAAAATCAATTCAATGATAGAAAGCGTTTTTTCAACAGATTCTCCATCAGTTAAAACCTCAGCTTCTTCAGGAGTAGTTTGTAATAATATATTTAGCATAAAGTGTTAATTTTTTTTATAACGTTAATTTTCTACCTAAAGTATAAATTAAAATATAGTTCTTGTAAACATAAACGCAATTGCACCAACTAAAAACCCAACTAGCGCTAACCAAGATATTTTCTTTAAGTACCAGAAAAAGTCAATTTTTTCCATTCCCATTGCTACTACACCAGCAGCCGAACCAATAATTAACATACTTCCTCCTGTTCCTGCCGAATAAGCAATAAAGTGCCATAATTCGTTATCCATAGGAGCTATTTCTGGAGAAAACATACCCAAACTTGCAGCAACAAGCGGCACGTTATCAATAATTGCAGATCCAACTCCTAATAATAAAACTACTAAATCGGAAACGCCTTCATGGTGTAACTCAGTTCCCATCATAGGCATTTTGTCTTGTAGTGTAGTTGCAAAACCAAATAGGATACCTAAAGATTCTAATGCTGCAACAGCCATTAATATTCCTAAGAAAAATAAGATACTTGGCATCTCAATTCTAGATAATGAATGATGTACTGGACTGTGGTGTCCTTGATAATCTGCTCCTTCAGCATCTGCATGAGATAATGCAAATTTTGAGTTACTATAAATCTCCGCAAAAATAGCAACAACACCTAAAGCTAACATCATACCTACATATGGAGGCAAGTGTGTTACCGTTTTAAAAATTGGCACTGATACAATACCTCCTAAACCTAAATACAACATTGTTGAACTAAACTTACTCTTAGGTTTGTCTTCTTTTTCGTCTTCATTTTCTAAATTTCCTTTAAAAGCAGGTAAAAACGAAGCAATAAATGTTGGTACCAACATACAAAGTAGAGATGGTACAAAAAGATATACGAATAAGTGACCAGTAGACACTTTCTTAGCAATCCATAACATTGTTGTGGTTACATCTCCAATTGGAGACCAAGCTCCTCCAGCGTTTGCAGCGATTATTATTAAACCAGCATACCATATTCTAACATCTTTATCTTGAATAAGTTTTTGAAGTATAGATATTAATACAATTGTAGCAGTTAAGTTATCTATAATTGCTGAAAGGAAAAATGCTAAAAACGCAAAAATCCAAAGCAATCGTTTTTTACTTTTTGTTTTTATAAATCCTTTGATAGTTGAAAATCCATCAAAATAATCAATGATTTCAACAATAGTCATTGCTCCTAGTAAGAACACAAGAATTTCGGCTGTTTTACCTAAATGATGTAAGAGCGTTTCTTCCATCATGTGCATTTTATCTTCGTGCTCTAATAATCCAAAATTATCTAGAAGAGCGTGTTTTCCTGAGTCGAACCATTGTGTGAAATTATCGATACCTAAAGCTATCAAAGCCCAACTTATAGCCATCATGACCAAAGCAGGAATAAGTTTATCGATTTTTAAATTGTGTTCTAGTGTAATAGCTAAATAACCTACTACAAATACTAATACAATTAGTGTTTCCATATTAAGTGTATGTTATATAAGTTGACTTAAAGCAATCTCAAAAGCTGTTGCGCTTATACCAGTTTTTGATTTGTTGTTTTTATGTACGTTTTCTAATGCTTGTTTTATACGGTTTGAGGTATCATTAAAAATGGCTTCGTCAGTCATTTGAACTTTGCGCTCCATAAAATAAGCAAAAACTCTTGCCATACCGCAATTTGAAATAAAATCTGGAATAAGACTTACTTTATTATCTGTATATTCCATAATTGGTCCAAAAAATATCTCCTTATCAGCAAATGGTACATTTGCGCCACAAGAAATTACTTCAAGACCTGTATTAATCATATTATCAATTTGCTCTTTAGTAATTAATCGAGAGGCAGCACATGGTGCAAAAATCTCGGTTTCTAAAGCCCAAATCTTTTCATTCATTTCATCAAAAGGAATTAAATGATCGCTCACTAAAGTATTTCCAGACTTATTAGAATATAGCTGAGTAATTTCATCAAAAGTAAAACCTTCTTCTTTTATTAATCCACCTACTCTATCAATAATTCCTACTACTTTTGCTCCCATTTGTGCTAAATAAAAGGCTGCAGCTGCACCAACGTTACCAAAACCTTGAACAATGGCACGTTTACCAACAACTGAATCTTGGTGGATATCATAAAAATGACGAACAGCCTCAGCAACACCATAACCTGTAATCATATCAGCTACAGTATATTTTCTTGTTACATTAGGTGAATATTTTGGGTTTTCAATAACCTTAATAACACCATGCCTTAACTGTCCTATTCTATTAATTTTATCGGCTTGTGTTGGTCTAAAATGACCTTCAAAAACACCTTCTTGAGGATGCCATACACCACTTTCTTCAGTGATAGGGATAACCTCATGTATTTCATCAACATTTAGGTCTCCTCCTGTACCATAATAACTTTTTAGTAATGGTGAAACGGCTTTATACCAACGTTCTAAAACGCCTTTTTTTCTTGGGTCTTGTGGGTCAAAATTAATACCTGACTTAGCACCTCCAATTGCTGGTCCAGAAACGGTAAACTTAACTTCCATAGTTTTTGCAAGCGATAGCACTTCGTTCATATCAAGTCCTTTTCGCATACGCGTTCCTCCACCAGCTGCACCTCCTCTTAAGGAGTTTATTACTGTCCAGCCTTCAGCTTCGGTTTCTGGGTCTTTCCAATTAAAAATAATTTCAGGGTCTTTGTCTTCGTACTTTTGAAGTAAATCTTTCATGTAGTTAGTTATTCTTCAACAAATATAAAAAACTAAAAATCCTTAAATATTAATTTTATAATAATTTTATGGATAATAAATCCTACCTGAAGAATGATCTTTTTTGGCTCCTGTTACACTTTTTAAACAATTAACTGTTCCTTTGAGTTTTAAAACTCCTAGCAATCCAAAAATTAATGCTTCTTTAAACTCAATAATCTCTTTTGAAGGCAACTCTACACTATTTTTAGTCTTGGATACAATTAAGTCGAGAAGAAATTTATTGTATGCACCTCCACCACTTACTAATACTTTTGCATTGTGCTTGGTATTGATTTCTTTTGAAATTTGAATAGCTACATGCTCAGTAAATGTTCTTAAAATTGTTTCTATTGGAAGATTATATGCATCAATTATAGGGAAAATAAGTTGTTTAACCCATTCTAACCCCAAAGACTTTGGGTGACTCTTTGAGTAAAAATCTAAATCATTCAGTTGGTTTAACAACTCTATATGTAATTTTCCTGATTTAGCAATTTGCCCTTCATTATCATAATTAAAGCCTAATGGCTTAACATAGTGATTAAGCACAATATTTACAGGACAAATATCGTAGGCAATTCTTGTATCATCAATTTCAGTTGAAATATTAGCGAATCCGCCAAGGTTTAAGCAAAAGTCATAATCAGAAAACAGCAATTTATCTCCAACAGGCACCAAAGGCGCTCCTTGGCCTCCAAGTTCAACATCTTGCACTCTAAAATCACATACAACAGTATGTTGTAAAAGTTTTGACATTTTTGGTAAGTTACCAATTTGGTAAGTCATACCGCTTTGAGGTTGATGCAGTGCTGTATGACCATGAGAACATATAGCATCTACAGTTTCAATATGATTTTTTTTAATAAACGAATTAATGACCTCTGCTAAATATACAGTGTAACCATCATCGATGTCTTTTAATTCTTGCTTAGAGTTTGAAACTAAATGTTTCAAAGTATTTTCCCAATACTGAGTGTAAGAAACAGTTTCTGTAGTATAAATAGTATAGGTCCATTTTTCATCAAAATTGAACTGTACATATATTAAATCGATACCATCTAATGATGTACCAGACATTACACCGATAACTTTGAATGTTTCTTTTGTCATATATGGTAAAAATAACAATCATTATTGAAAAAATGCTAACAAAAACTTATCTTTGACATCATTTTTTAACAAATCAATAATTTTATCACTACATATGGATTTTAATCTTACAGAAGAACATCTAATGATTCGCGATGCTGCTCGCGATTTTGCTCAAACCGAATTATTACCAGGAGTAATTGAACGTGATGAGAAACAACAATTTCCACAAGAACTTGTTAGAAAAATGGGAGATCTTGGTTTTATGGGAATTATGGTTGACCCTAAATATGGTGGAAGCGGAATGGATGCCATATCTTATGTGCTTATAATGGAAGAGCTATCAAAAATTGATGCTTCTGCTTCGGTTATGGTTTCTGTAAATAACTCATTGGTGTGTTATGGACTTGAAGCTTATGGTAGCGAAGAACAAAAACAAAAGTACCTTACTAAACTTGCCACAGGAGAATTTATTGGTGCATTTTGCTTAAGTGAACCAGAGGCTGGTAGTGATGCAACTTCTCAAAGAACAACTGCTATAGACATGGGAGACCATTACTTATTGAATGGTACTAAAAACTGGATAACAAATGGAGGTCGTAGTGATGTTTATTTAGTGATTGCACAAACTGATAAAGATAAAGGACATAGAGGTATTAATGCTTTTATAGTTGAAAAAGGTATGCCTGGTTTTGATGTAGGTCCTAAAGAAGATAAACTAGGAATTAGAGGAAGTGACACACATACATTACAGTTTAATGATGTAAAAGTGCCTAAAGAAAATAGAATTGGTGAAGACGGATTTGGTTTTAAATTCGCTATGAAAACTTTATCTGGTGGTAGAATAGGTATTGCGTCTCAAGCTTTAGGTATTGCTTCTGGAGCTTATGAGTTAGCGCTTAAATACTCTAAAGAACGTAAAGCGTTTGGTACTGAAATTTGCAACCACCAAGCCATTGCTTTTAAATTAGCAGATATGGCTACCGAAATTGAAGCTGCTAGAATGCTTGTAATGAAAGCTGCTTGGGATAAAGACCAAGGGAACAACTATGATATGTCTAGTGCAATGGCAAAATTGTATGCTAGTAAAGTTGCAATGGAACAAACTGTTGAAGCGGTTCAAATTCATGGTGGAAATGGTTTTGTAAAAGAATACCATGTTGAACGATTAATGCGTGATGCCAAAATCACTCAGATTTATGAAGGTACTTCTGAAATTCAAAAAATTGTAATTTCGAGAGGTGTTATAAAAGGATAGTAATCTTACAACTCATAAAAAAACCCATCAAATTTTGATGGGTTTTTTTATACAATGTACTAAATATCCAAAACCAAGCAAATTTCATTATATTAGTAAAGTTAATAGCATAAAATCTCCCCTAAAAAAATTAATCTATACAGTAGTTTATGACGTTATGGAGATACAAAACCGTTGACAATTTCATTGTTATTTTTCTAACAGTGTTATACTCATTTTTTTGTAGCGGTCAAGAAACTATAACCGAAAAACCATTTTCTTTCAATACCTTAACCATTAATGATGGTTTATCTCAAAACAGTGTTATAAGTATTGCCCAAGATAGCATAGGTTATTTGTGGCTGGCTACACAAGATGGTTTAAATAAATATAATGGTAAAAGCTTTAAACACTACGACAAGCAATTTGAAGACATTACAAGACCTAATTTTAGTAAACTTGGTAAAATTTATATCGATAAGCAAAACCAATTATGGATTATCACCAACTCAGGTAAGTTAGAAGTTTACAACCAAAAAACTGATACATTTAAGCATTTAGAACGTTTTAATAATGTTAGCTCAATCTTTCAGGATAAAACACTACAAACCTATATAGGAACCTACGGTAAAGGACTCTTCAAAATTGATACTAAAACTAAAGACACGCTACAAGTTTTAAATAACCAGGACAAATTCAGAACCATTTATGAATTTATAGAAACTGATACTGCTATAATAGTTGCTACTTCAGGAGCTGTATTTCAAATTAAAAACAACACATACAATGAGATTAATGTTGAATCGCACACTAACGCAAACTTTAGTGCGCTTACAAAAGATAAAGACGACAATATATGGTTAGGAACTTTTGGTCAAGGGCTTTATTTTAAAGAAAACAACAAGACATCTTTTATAAAATACCAACATTCGCAATTACCCAATGACCTTAACATTGAAGACTTACTTATAGACAGTAAAAACAGATTATGGATTGCCACTTATGGCAATGGCGCTTATCTACTTAATCTTGAAAATAATACTGTTACAAACTTTAAAGCAGACAAAAACAACCCTTTTGCCATACATTATAATGACATCTTATGTTTATACGAAGACGCTACAGGAGTGATTTGGTTAGGTTCTGACGGAACTGGAGCAAGCTATTATGATGCTCACCTCATAAAATTTAATGTACTCACAAATAACCAAGTTCCTAAAAATGTAAATGTAGATGTGGTAAGGAGCATAAGTACTGATGCCAATAATAATTTGTGGATAGGCACATCTGGTAAAGGGCTTACTCATATTAACTTTAATAATGATGAGTATAAAACATATACCGTTAACAATTCTTCAATAGCTAGTGATAGAATAATAAGTCTATTCTACAACAACAATAAATTGTGGATAGGTCACCAAGGGTTTGGTTTAAATATCAGAACTGACTCTGGAGATTACATTTCATTCCCTGAAATTTCAAATCTTACAATCTGGAGAATTATAAAAGAGAACGATAATCAAAGTTGGTTGTGTACCGAACGTAATGGTATTATTTTATTCGATATAGATAAAGGTATAGTTAAGCAATTCAATACTGATAATTCTACCCTATCAACAAATGACATTAAAACAGCTATAAAAGGCAATGAGCACACACTTTGGATTGGTACTGATGATAAAGGGTTGTATAATTTAAATTTAAAGACTAATGAAATAACCAATATCAAATCCTTAAATGACAAAATAAAATCACTGCATTATGACAATGAAATCTTATGGATTGGCACAAATGGTAAAGGTTTAAAAAAGTATAATACTATAAACGGATCATTAGATGTTTACACCAAAGTTGATGGTTTACCAAACAATGTGATTTACGGCATACTACCAGATAAAGAAAACAACTTATGGTTGAGCACTAATTATGGTATAAGTAAATTAAACATTAAGGATACTATTTTTGAAAACTACAGCAACTATGATGGTTTACAGGCTTTAGAATTTAACACTGGAGCTTACTATAAAGACGAGAGCGAAAACTTATATTTTGGAGGCCTTGAAGGTCTCAACTGGTTTAACCCTAACCAACTTACATTTAACCCAATTAAACCAAAAACCATTATTTCTAAGTTTGAGATTTTTACTGAAGGTTATCCTTTAAAACAAAACTCAACCTTTAAATTCAATCAAAATACTGTAACCTTTACATTTTCTAGTTTACATTTCTCACAACCTGAACGTAACCTTTATAAATATCAACTCGTAAATCATGATGAAAATTGGATTAACTCAGAAAACAATAATTCAGCACATTATACCAACCTACCTCCTAACGATTATACATTTAAAGTAATGTCAAGTAATTATGACGGAGTTTGGAATACTACACCTGCTACATTTACTTTCACAATACTACAACCTTGGTATTTAAGTAAGCTTGCTATTGTTTGTTATACACTACTTTTTTTGATTAGCATGTATTTGTTATACAGGTATTTTAAATGGCGTTGGCACATGAAAATGCAATTACAATTTGAGCATAATGAAACTGAACGCTTAAAAAAATTAGATGAATTTAAAACCAGGATTTACACCAATATATCTCATGAGTTTCGAACACCATTAACGCTTATTTCTGGTCCTATTGAAAAGCAATTATCAAAGTCTAACCTAACAGAAGATGACAAGAAAGAACTCTCTTTAGTTCAAAACAACTCTAAACGATTATTGAATCTAGTCAACCAATTACTAGACCTATCTAAGTTAGAATCAGGAAACTTAAAACTCTCGGTTTCCAAAGGAAACATCACAGCATTCTTGAAACAAATTGCAGCTTCTTTTGAATATAAAGCTAAAGACAAAAACATACATTTTTCACATAAAATTCAATCAATTCCTGAAGCTTGGTTTGATAAAGATGTTATCGAAAAAATCACCACCAATTTACTTTCTAACGCAGTAAAATATGCGCCTGAAAACGGTCAAATTCACTTTGCTGCAATCGAAAAAAACGGTCAAATTATTATCACAATTATTAATAACGGAAATACCATTTCTAGTAAAGAGTTAAGCAAACTATTTCAAAGGTATTACCAAAACAACAAAAATGCTGATGGTGTAGGTATTGGACTTTCGTTAGTGAAAGAACTAGCTATTTTATCACATGGTAATATTGTAGCACACACTATGAATACAGATGATATTCAGTTTACTGTAACTCTACCTATTGAGCGTTCTTTTTATAATATTTCTGAAATAAACGAAGACACTAAAACTGTAAATGATGAGCTTGATACAGTCTTAGAAACTCCAGCAACTTCTGAAGAACAAGCTATTAATAATTCTAAGGACAAACCTATTTTATTAATAGTTGAAGACGACAAAGATATAAGAGAATTTATAAGTTCAATTTTTAAAAATGACTATGACATTAAAGAAGCTCCCAATGGTGAAAGTGGCATTAAAAAAGCCATAAAATACATTCCTGATATTATCGCTGCGCTATGCGTAGTGTGGTTTTGGATTTTAAAAATAGTGAATTTATTCACAAATTTTTAAAAATACAGGTTAA
>NZ_JAOQHY010000071.1:0-237 GCF_025548475.1 Gaetbulibacter sp. NE
TGTAATAGGTATTACCTAAAGACCGTTCGAGTTCTCCTCTCTACTCTTGTTAAATTTAATAATATCAAAGTAAAGGAAACCGTTGGCTTTAATTTAAACGAAATGCCTTGCTACAAAGAATTTCCCGAACAAGTAAAAAACCTGTCATCTGAATTTATGTATGATAATAAATTGTCGTTATCTGAAATTAAGAATGATTATTATGTGCGCTTTTCGAGTAATGATTGGAATGTTGTT
>NZ_JAOQHY010000072.1:0-237 GCF_025548475.1 Gaetbulibacter sp. NE
CGCGACCCGCAGAACCCGCTCAATGGTGATGCGCCTGGCATCACCGACCTGAGCGGGCATCGGTAGAGTTCATCAGGACGCTGTCGCGGACTTCTCGCTGTCCATGTGCCGCAGATGCTCCTCCGGATAGCGTCCGCCGGCGGCGGCGCCGGGCGGAAATGCGTCGGCGAGCGCGGCATGGATGGTGGCGATGCTCTCGCTGCGGTCGGCGGGGTCGTAGAAGTCCGACACGCCCAT
>NZ_JAOQHY010000073.1:0-237 GCF_025548475.1 Gaetbulibacter sp. NE
CGACGGCGATCGCGACGGCGCGCAGCGCGCCTTCCGCGCCATGGCCGAGCGCGCCGACACGCGGCTGCTCGGCCTGCGCGGCCTGTTCATCGAGGCACAGCGCGCCGACGATCCGGTGGCGGCCGTGATGATCGCCGAGGAGGCGCTGAAGATGTCGCCGTCCTCGTCATGGGCCTCGCATGCGGTGCTCGGCTTCTGCTGCGCCAAGGGTGACTGGGCCGGCGCGCTGTCGATCAT
>NZ_JAOQHY010000074.1:0-237 GCF_025548475.1 Gaetbulibacter sp. NE
CAACCAGCCGCTCGGCATGGTCACGAGCTTCCAGGGTGCGGCGCTGGCGTTCCAGTCCTCGCTCTCCAACCAGCTGTTCCTGATCCTGGCCGCGATCATCACGGTCTATATCGTGCTCGGCGTGCTATATGAGAGCTTCATCCATCCGCTCACCATCCTCTCGACGCTGCCCTCGGCCGGCATCGGCGCGCTGCTGGCGCTGATGATGGCCGGGCAGGATCTCACCATCATCGCGAT
>NZ_JAOQHY010000075.1:0-237 GCF_025548475.1 Gaetbulibacter sp. NE
TTTTTTTTTTTTTTATTTTTTATTTTATTTATTTATTTTTTATATAAATATATTTCTTTAAATATATAATTTTATTAAATAATTTAAAAATTATTTAATATTTTTTTTTTGTTTTTTTCTTTTTTTTTATATACTTTTGATTTTTTACATTATTAAATATTTTTTTTTTGTTTTTATTATTAAACCAATAATTTTTATTTTTTTTTTTTTTTATTAAAATTTATATTATAACCCCCC
>NZ_JAOQHY010000076.1:0-234 GCF_025548475.1 Gaetbulibacter sp. NE
GCTTCGCTCAGCAGCGTGATGGGCGGGTTGATCGGCGCGGCCAACCGCAATCCGAATCTCACCCGCGTGTTCTCGACCTTCACCGCGACCAATCCATCTGTCTATCTCGATATCGATCGCGCCAAGGCGCAGGCGCTCGGCCTCAACATGGCCGACGTCTTCACTGCGCTGCAGGCCACGCTCGGCGGTATCTACGTCAACAATTTCAACCTGTTCGGCCGCACCTGGCAGGTC
>NZ_JAOQHY010000007.1:0-181772 GCF_025548475.1 Gaetbulibacter sp. NE
ACAAAATCTGTAGAAGGTTGTGCGCCTAAAATACCTAAATCTTGAACCGTTAAATCAAAATCCTCAAATCCATCATTACTGTCGTCATCGCAGACTTCTAGGTCTGGAACACTATTAAAAGAAGGGCTTCCTACAAAAAGTGTAAACTGAGATGTAGCATAACAAGCTTCACTGTATATATCTTGAATTCTTACATAAACTATTTGTCCATCAGCACTAGTATAGTTAGTTGGATCTGCTATTGGGTTTGTATTATTTTCAGCATCTGTTAAAGTTTCAAAATATACTACATCAAACACAGTATCATCTTGACTACCTATAACTACTGGTGTATTTTGAGTTAAATCAAAATTTGCTGTTGAATTAGGAGTACAAATACTTAAATTTTGAACGTCTTCAACAACAGGAGAAGGATAAAACTCAATTATAATAGAGTCTGTGGCTTGACATGATGCAGAGAATACAATTTCAACAGTATATTCTCCATTTTCAGTTACATCTAGCGTTGAAGATGTTTCGCCTGGAATTACATCACCATTTAAATACCAAGTATGCGTAGCTGCTGGTGCTGCAGTATCTAATGTTATTACACCTCCTTCACAAGTAGTATTAGCAGCTTGTACTGTGATATCATCTCCTAAATCACCTCCTAAATTAAAACTACCCGCTTCTAAAAACACTCCAGAATCTAGAGCAGAATCGGAAGCATCAGCTATTACTAATTTTATATGATAAGTTTCTCCTGGTGTTACTGGAGATTGTGCTGTAAATACTTCTGTTCTTCCATCAAAAGAAATTGGTGGTTGGTTATTTCCTGTGTAGCCACCAAAGTATTGCTCGTTAATAGCGCCACATCCTGGATTTGCTGGGTGAATATTTGTAACAAGAATAGGTGTTGTTGTTCCAGGTAAAACAGCCAAATTAGTTGTTGTTCCTCCAGAATCGGTTAGTAAGAATGCAAATGCATCAGAATAAGTACACTCAAAGGTTCCTCCTGTACTTCCATTATATTCTTCTGAAGCCATTAAAAAGTTAAAGCTTATACTATCTGCTAAAGGCACAAAGTCAAATTCTATTATTGAAGCATTATTAGTTGTAGCTACTCCAACTGCCGCATTTAAATCTGGGTCACCAGGCCATGCCGAAGAACCGTCGCTCATTGCATTATTATTAGGACCTCTTGCTTTACTCGCGTCACCAGATGTCATTAATAAACCATCTTGAAAAGGAAAACTAATTCCATCTCCATAGAAGTAACCTATACCATTATCTTGCGAAAAATTAGTTCCTGTTGAGTAGGTTATATTTGAAACCTCAGCGCAAGGACTATCAATTAACACGTCTAAAACCAATTCTTCAACTGTATATGTTGTTTGGTCGACAACTACATTTGGTCCAAGTACAAAAACTGTTATGGTTGTTGTTTCTGTACAGCCTTGTGGGTTAGTATCAGTTACTATAAGTGTAACTGTATATGTTCCTGCTGTAGTAAAGGTATTAGAAGCAGATTGACCAATAGCAGTATTTCCATCGCCAAAATTCCATGTGTAGGTTGCTCCTGTTCCATCTACAGAAAAACCTGCACTTCCTTCAAAATCTACAGTCTCTCCTGGAAGAATACTCACGACTCCAGCACTTGCTTCAGGAGTTGTACTATCTATAGAAGGAGTTATAGTTTGACAAGGTTCAGCACAAAATATTTCAGCAACCCAACCAGTAGTAGTTCCTGTTGCATTAGAAACAAACTCGAAAGTTAAACAACCACTCGTATTAGTATCTGATGCTTCTACAAACCCTGGATTAACAACTCCAGAGTATGAACCTATAACAGGCGATGAAGTATCAGGTCCATCATAGATTGTTAAAATATCAGTATTTAATTGTGTACTAAATTCAGTAAAGTTCACTATGGTGAAATCCGTAGTGTTTTCTGGACAGATTGTTGTAACATAGCTCTCATTACTTGAGTAAGATCCAGCTGCTCCACCTGAATCGTAGAACATATCAGGTTGACACCTATTAAATGTCCCATCTTGCATGAGAACATCTTGTGAAAAAACATTTAGAGATATTAAAAAAACTACTAATAAGTAAACTTGCTTCATAATTACCTACTTTTTACTAATTGATATTATTTTATAAAGTATTTAACTTTTAAAATATAACAGTTTTATACATCAAAATACTACCTTACAAAAACAGGTCTTTGATATACCAACATGTTCCTCAACCAGTTATGTTAACACCTTATTCTTAAACAGCGTTGTTAAAAACAAAATTAATGTTAACAACATTCAAGTAGGTATTACAATAAAAGCGGAAATTTAATAAATTTTAACTAATTACATCTTTTAAATTGTAATAAAAATACCAGTTTTAACAGTTATAAGTATTAAAAAATTGATTTTCTGATTATGATTACTTTTTGAGTTAAAAATGACTTAAAAAGAAATTTAGAAAACCTCTCTTCAATACTGCTTTTGTATCTTTGTATCTAAAATAGATTTACAGTGAAAAATATTTCAATAAAAATTACAACAACCAACAATCCCTCTATTGTTAAGTTTGAAGCAAATACTTTTTTGACTCAACATAAAAGTTATGAGTTTAATAACATTGATGATGCTAAACCATCGCCTTTGGCTCAACAGTTATTTTATTTACCTTTTGTAAAGAAAGTTTACATCTCTGGTAATTTTATAGCGGTTGAAAAATATAATATTGTTGAATGGGAAGACGTACAAAACGAGGTTGCTGAACAAATTGAAAACTATTTAAATAGCGATGGAGTGTTAATAGAAGAAACAGCTACTCCTAAAAAAGTTCCTGTAACTGTATATGCTGAAAGCACACCTAATCCATCAGCAATGAAGTTTGTTGCTAATAAAAAATTGGTTACAACAAACTACGAATTCTCTTCAATAGACGATGCTAAATTATCGCCATTAGCTTTAGAGTTATTTCATTTTCCTTTTGTGAAAAATGTTTTTTTTGACGAAAACTATGTTTCAATTACTAAGTATGACATGGCAGAATGGAATGACATCACTATGGAGTTACGTGAGTTTATTAGAAAGTACATTGAAGATGGTAAAGAAGTAATGAATGCTAATGCACAAGCAACACTACAAAAAACTACAGAGCAATTAGATGAAGCTTTTGAATTGCTTGATGACACTTCAAAAGAAATCATCAATATACTTGAAGAGTATGTTAAACCTGCTGTTGCTAGTGATGGCGGAAACATACATTTTGACTCCTATAATAAAGACACAAAAACCGTAAAGGTAATCCTACAAGGTGCTTGCAGTGGATGCCCTTCATCAACATTTACTTTAAAGAATGGCATTGAAAACATGCTAAAAGAAATGTTGAACGGTAAAGTCTCTACAGTTGAAGCTATAAATGGTTAAACTTACTCCTAAAAAGTATTGTTTTGAATTTATAAAACTTCATAATTTTCAAAAATTAGATTTATCTTAAAAAAGAGTTAATTTATCTCAATCTTAACATTTTCAGCTTTTATTATTAAACATATTTTCTTTTTTTTACGACAAAATCACAAATCATGAAGAAAAACCAAGTAATTGTTGCCCTAGCACTAATTTTAACCTCAAATCTAAGTATTGCACAAGAAGTGCTTAGTCGCTCATTATCACCTTCTACTAATGGTAGTAGTGGTCTTATCACAACAACACCTGTTGTACTAAACGACGATGTTGAAGGCACACCATACATAACAAGTGATTTTCTACCAGCAAGAATATCTGCCTCTGATGACAATATTTTTTACGTAAGGTATAATGCAATTAAGGATGAAATTGAAGTAAAAGGAGATAACAATCAAGCTTTTGCTTTAAATAAATATAGAAAAGATATTATTATCAAGTTAGTTTCTAACAGTAAAACTTACAGATTATTCGACTATGTTGACGATAACGAATTACCTAATTTAGGGTATTTTGTTGATTTAATCCCAGAATCTAACATCAAACTTCTTAAGAAAGAAAGAGTAATCTTTATTGAAGAAAAAGTAGCATTAACTAGCTACCATACTGCAAGACCTGCTCAATTTAAAAGAGTAAGTGATGATTACTACATTAAAATTTCTGAAGAACAAGGTGCTGTATTAATGCCTAAAAGAAAAAAAGACATCGCTAAATTAATTCCTGAGCATTCAAAAGATATTTTAAGCTATATTAAAACTAACAAGATTAAAACTTCAAGAGAAGAAGATTTAATTAAACTGGTTAGCTACATGAGTACTTTATAATTTTCTCATGAATATAAAATTTTAAAAAGCACTTACAATAAGTGCTTTTTTTTATACCTTCAAATTAAATAATCGTTAATAAAAGAATTTGATTTTCACTTCAAAATCATTATAATTAATTTAATAGAAATTTAAAAACACACAATATGGATATTGAAAAATGGACAAACACAGCTGTTGAATTTGCAACAGAATATGGACTAAAGGTAATTGGAGCTATTGTCTTTTGGATTGTAGGTTCGTGGATTATTAAAAAAATCATGAACACAACCAGAAAATTAATGACCAAAAGCAACTATGATGAAAGTCTTCAAAAGTTCTTATTAAACCTATTAAGTTGGGGATTAAAAATTTTATTAGTCATTACACTTTTAGGCGTTTTAGGAGTACCAACCACATCATTTGCAGCAGTATTAGCAGCAGCAGGTTTAGCAGTAGGTATGGCACTTCAAGGATCGTTAGGTAATTTTGCAGGTGGTGTTTTAATCATGATTTTTAAACCTATAAAAATCGGCGATTTAATTGAAGCTCAAGGTGAAATAGGTGTGGTAAAACAAATTGAAATATTTACCACTAAATTAACTGGCTTGTCTAATAAAGAAATTATAATTCCTAATGGAGCTTTGTCTAACGGAAACATTGTTAACTATTCTACTGAAGGAACTAGACGTGTAGATTTAGTTTTTGGTGTAGGTTATGACTCTGATATAAAACAAACTAAAGAAGTATTAATGAATGTGCTTACCTCACATCCAAAAGTACTTAAAGATCCTGCTCCTGCTGTAACTGTTTTAGAGTTAGCAGATAGCTCAATAAACTTTGCTACAAGACCATGGTGTAAAACTGAACACTATTGGGATGTTTACTTTGATGTGACCGAACAAGTAAAAGAAGCTCTTGATGCTGCTGGTATTGAAATACCTTACCCACACCAAGTTGAAATACATAAAGAAAGTTAAGCTTTAGGCTTTAACGCAATAAAATCTTTTAAATAATAAGGTTCAAAATAAGCGACATCTTCGATGTCGTTTTTTTTGTACTTATCATAAGCCAACATACTCATTTCGTTTGCTGAAGGTAATCTATCTTCGATAAATACTGCATTTTCATGCTGTATTATAGTTTGCGCTTTTTCAACGCCATTACCAACAAAATAGACTTTACCTTTTGCTAGATAGTCTTTAAAAGAGTTTTCATCTAGTATTTGCGCTTCAATAGCTCTTATTTCGTTATATGAACTGTCAAACACAGCTGAATAGACTTCCATTCGTCTAGCATCTAACATAGGCACAATAACACCATTAGTAGCTTTTACTTGATGCGCTAAAGCTTTTAATGTTGATACAGAGATTAACGGTTTCTCCAAAGAAAAACAAAGTCCTTTTGCTGCTGAAACACCTATTCTTAAACCTGTGTAAGATCCTGGACCTTTACTTACTGCAACTGCGTCAATTTGAGACAAACTAACGCTTGCGCTATTAAGGACATCGTCAATAAACACATGCAAAGACTCAGCATGTGAATAATTCTTATCATTAAGTTCCTTTAAAACCAAAGTCTCTCCTTGTTTTGAAAGAGAGACTGAACAGTTTGTTGTTGTGGTTTCTATGTTTAGTATAACTGCCAAATATTTAGTCTTGTGAGTTATCTGTATCTTTTGTGTTTTGCTTAACTTCTATTTTATCTCCAGAATTAAGCGTTTTTGAAACTACGTTGTATGGTCCAGTAATGATTTCATCATCTTCTTTAAGACCTGAAATAATTTCAATGTTTGAATTGTCTTGTATTCCTGTTTTTACAACTCGCAATTTAGCTTCTCCGTTATTGGTAACAAAGACACATTCAAACTTTTCTTCAGTTTCACCTTCAACTTTATTAATCGTTTTTTCGTAAGACTTTTTAGTAGAACTAGTATCTGTCTTAACAACTATTGCGCTAATTGGTACAGCAACTGTTTTTTCTCTTTTGTTTGTAATAATATCTACAGTAGCAGTCATACCAGGTCTGAAAGGCGAGTAATGCTCTGGCTTCCCTTCAATTAAATCTTTATAAGATTCTTCGAGAATTCTAACCTTTACTCTAAAGTTTGTAACCTGATCTGCTGTTAATGTTCCTGCTGCTGAGTTTGCTATTTCAGTAACGACACCTTTAAATTCCTTTTTCAAATAAGCATCAACCTCAACAATAGTAGAGTCACCAATTTGAACCTTAACAATATCATTTTCGTTTACATCTACTTCAACTTCCATATTGCTTAAGTTAGCAACACGCATAATTTCGGTACCAGCCATTTGTTGAGTACCTACTACTCTTTCGCCTAATTCTACATTAAGCATAGAAATAGTTCCTCTCATTGGTGCATAAATAGTAGTTCTGGTAAGGTTGTCTTTTGCTTCATTTACTGTAGCTGCAGCACTTTGCACACTGTAATATGCTGAACTCTTGTTTGCTTGAGCAGTTTCGTAAGTTGCAATAGCTTTGTCCCAATCTGCTTTAGAAATTACGCCTTTTTCAAAAAGCACTTTGTTTCGGTCATAATCAGCTTTTGCTTGTTTTAAATTTGCTTCAGCTTGTTCTAAACCTGCTCTTACATTTTGGTAAGAGGCTTGAGACCTGTTTACTGCAGATTGAATTAAATCTGGATTTATTCTTACTAATAAATCTCCTTTATTTACTTCTTGTCCTTCTTTAAATGGTAGTTCTAAAATTTCACCAGATACTTCAGAAGATATTTTTACTTCTACTTCTGGTTGAATTTTACCTGTAGCCGAAACAGTTTCAATAATATCAACTAAGGCTACTTTTTTAGTTTCTACTTCTTTAAAGTTTCCTTTTTTGCCAAATAAACCTGCTTTTGACCCAATAATTAAAAGGATTATTAATGCAATAGCTGATAGTACTAAAATTTTGGCTGTCTTACTCATGGTAAATTATTAGTTTATGTCTGTAATAGGAATTCCAAAGTAGAATTCTAATACTTTTAATTTGAATATATAGTCGTATTTTGTTCTAATTACATCACTTTGAGCTGCTTCAAATCTGTTTTGAGATTGATTATAATCAAAGGCATTTAACAATCCAACATTATAACGCTCTCTAGAATAATTAAAAGCTTCTTCTCTTGCTTCAAGTGTTTTTTGCGCAGCTTCATAAGCTTTTAACGCACCTTTAGTGTCGTTATAGGCTTGGTAAACTGCTGTTTCCATATCTAAATTGGCTTGCTCTAATTGAACTTTTGCGCGCTCCAAATTTACTTTATTTCTTTTAACATTGTTGCTTGCAGCAAATCCATTAAAAATAGGAATACTTAAACTTAAACTAAAATTGTGGCTTTTGTTATCTGTTAACTGAGTTTCAAAATCAGGAGTATCAAATAGCTGTGATGTAAAATAATTTGAACCAAAATTATACGATCCTCTTAAGGTTGGTTGTAATGCACCTTTAGCTATTTTTAAATTATCGTTTGCTATTTCTTGGTTTGTTTCAGCAATTTTAATATCGTATCTAGTTTCTTTTGCCTTACTTACTATAGCATCAGGTGATTGTTCTAATATCATAGTTGTAGGTACTTCATAATCTATATCTACGATATCAAAAGTTTCATACTCTTGTATTAATAATAATTGTGCTAACTGAATTCTAGACAATAAAACTGTGTTTTCGGCATTTACAATTTGTTGTTCTTGAGTAGCAATTGTTGCTTGTATTTCTAACAAATCGCCTCTTGGTAACACTCCTGCATCGACAAGCTCATTGGTTCTTTCTAATTCTTGTTGAGATACAACTTGTTGTGCTTGTAATACTTTTAACTGCTCTTTATTAAATAGGATTTGTAAAAACGAATTAGCCACAAGTAGCGAGATATCATCTTTAATTTTATCTAATTGATATCTAGAGGCTAAAATTTCTAAGTTAGAGCGATGTAATTGATTAATGTTACGTAATCCATCATAAATGTTTAAACTAGAGCTTATACCTCCTGAAAGGTTTTTAGTAGTTGAGTTAACAGCATCAAAAGTAACAGGATCTTGCCCTAAACCAATACTCCACGAGTGTGAAACAGAAGCATTTAAAGTTGGCAAAAAGTTACCTATTGCATCTTTTTTATTGATTTCTGATTGTTCTAAGTCTAGTTCACTTTGTTTTACAGTAATGTTGTTTTGTAATGCGTGATCTACACATTCTTCAAGCGTCCACTTTTTGGTTTGCGCTTGGAATGAAAACGTCAATAATACCGTAAATACAAAAATTGCTTTTTTCATAATTAAAATATATGTCTATAGATATGTTAAAGTGTTACAAAAAATTGAATTAATTATTTTGAGCATAGCTTGGAACGCCTTGAATTTGGTTCCAAACCTTGATTTTATCATCTTTTGTAACTCCTTTTTTAATTTCAACGTGAATACCATCGCTAATTCCTAGCTCTACATCTTTGCGCTCAAACTGTTGGTCACCAGTTTCAATCTCAACGAATGGTTGTTTAGTTTCAGAATCGTATTGCACCAAAGCTTCTTTAACCGCTAAAACTTTTTCAGCTTTTTCTAAAATAATAGATGCATTCGCACTTAAACCTGCTCTAATAAAAGTAGAATCGACAGTTTTTAAAGAGCCTTTTATTTCAAATTGAATAGCGCCATTTTCTTCAACTCCTTTTGGAGCAATATAATCTAAAACAGCATCAAATTTTTTGTTTTCGATAGCTCCAACAGTAATTTCAAGTGGTAACCCTTCTTTAATTTTCCCTACTTCACTTTCGTCTACTTTTCCTTCAAAAATCATTTTTTTAACATCAGCCAATGATGCAATTGAAGTTCCTTCGTTAAAGTTATTAGCTTCAATAACTTGGTTTCCTTCTTTTACAGGAACATCTAACACCATTCCTGAAACTGTTGCTCTAACTTGAGTTTGTGCAATATTACCCAAACCACTAGTAGTTCCTGTTTTGATAATATCATAGTTTTGTCTAGCAGAATTCACATTAATTCTTGCTTGCTCAACACTTTGTTTAGTTTGTAGATACGTGTTTTTTACAGCTTCAAAATCATTTGCTGAAATAACTCCTTTTTCAAACAACGCTTTTTGACGGTCGTAATTAGCTTGTTGCGTCTCTAGGTTTATTTGTGCAGTTTGAAGTGCAGTTTGGTTTGTAGCAATACTGTTTTTTGCACTTGTTAAAGAAGATACATTTGGTATTACTCTAATTTGAGCAATTAAATCACCTGACTTTACATACTCACCAGCTTCAATAAAAACTTCTTCTATAACTCCAGAAATATTAGGTTTAATCAAGACCTCTTCTTTAGGCACAATGCTTCCTGTTGCAACGGTTTTTACCACAATAGTCTCTTCAGATGGAAGTTCAGTAGCATACGTTATTGGGTTTTCTCTATTTTTTTGCCACAAATAATACAATGCTGCAGCAAATACAAGTACAATAACTACTAAAGCGATTACGGTTTTGGTTCTTTTCATGATTATGGTTGATATTTATTTTTTTATTCTATTCTTAAAGCGTCTACAGGTTTCATTTTTGTGGCACTATTTGCTGGTATTAAACCTGCTAAAAGCCCTGAAACCACTAATATTATTAAAGCTGTAAAAACAACTGTCATACTAACACTAGGGTTGGCAAAACTATCTACAGGTCCACTCATATCCAAAAGGTAATTTAACACCCAAATAACAAATGCTGAAAATGAAATACCAACCATACCTGAAAGGATAGTTAATATTAAACTTTCTTGTAATATTTGCCCTTTTATGGTCCATGGAGAAGCACCTAATGCTCTACGCACACCTATTTCTTTTGTGCGTTCTTTGACCACAATAAGCATAATGTTACTAATACCAATAATACCAGACATTAGTACTAATGCTCCAACAAAGTAACCAACAATAGTTAAAATTGTAAACAGTCCATTAATGCGCTCAAACTGTTCTGATAAGTCCCAATGGCCAATTGCTCTATCATCATCTGGTGCTACTGTATGTCTCGATTTCATTAAATCAAAAACTTGTTGTTTTATTGAAGTAATAGGAACTCCATCAACAGCTGTAATAGCCATCCAACCTACTCTATCTCCTCTATTGAATGCTTGACCAAACGTTGTAAATGGAATATAAATGGTATTGGCATCTTGCTCATTGTCGCCTTGGCTGTTACTCATTTTAAAAGTACCAACCACCATAAAGTTTACACCATTAATTTTTACATAACTCCCTAATACTTCCTCATCTTTATCATAAAGACTTTTAATAACATCTGTACCAATAACACAAACTTTACGCTTAGAATTGATATCGGAATAACTTACAAAACGCCCTTGGAGGATATCCATAGGTTGTTGCTTTATATACTCAGGGTAATCACCATAAATTTCAAAAGCTCCAGTTTTAGTACCTCGTATCACGTTATTTGCACCTTGAAACCCTCCTAATTGGTTTCTTGGAGATACATATTTTAAGTTTGGTATTTCAGATTTTAATGCTGCAACATCATCTAATTTATAATTGAAATAACGTCCTTTTGGAAGTCCTTTATAAGGTTTAGATGTTCCTTGTGTCCACATAAACATGGAATTGGTAGCGAAGTTACCAAAATCGGCAGTTACACCATTTTTAAGTCCGTTGGTTAAAGCTAGAAGTAGTACTAAAATTGTAATACCCCAAAACACACCAAAAGCGGTTAAAAACGTTCTGAATTTATTAGCAGTAAGCGCTTGTAATATTTCGTCCCAACGGTCTCTATTAAACATACTATTCGTCTCTTAATGCAATGATTGGTTTTATTTTTGCAGCTCTGTAAGCTGGAATAAATCCTGCTACAGCACCAGCAAACACTAGCAAGAACACAGTTGTTAATGCTATATTGAAATCGACTTGAGGATACTTAATAAAATCGCTTTGAACTTGTGGACCAACCAATTCTAACAAGCCAAGACCAAAGATTAGTCCAAATAAACCTGCAAACATGGTTACAAATACAGCTTCCTGAAGAATCATTCCTACAATAGACATTGGTAAAGCTCCTAAGGCTTTTCGTATTCCAATTTCTTTTGTACGCTCTTTCACTATAATTAACATGATGTTACCTACTCCAACAATCCCTGCGATGATAGTTCCAATACCAACAAACCAAAATACTGCTTTAATGGTGTCAATTAAGGAATAAATCTTTTTAGCTTCTTCTAGAGTGTTATACACTCTTACTGCACTTGTATCATCAGGAGCAACTGTGTGGATTTGCTTTATTTGATCTTCAATACCTTTTGAAATGCTTTGAGAAAGCGCTACAGCGTCATCAAAATTATCAGACATTTTAACTGTAAACAGCATGTTTCTAATATTGTCTCCTGCATTGAATACTTTTTGTGCAGTTGAAATAGGAATATAGGCTTGGTTTTCTTCACGCTCTCCTCCTGGATCATAGAATACACCTATAACCTTAAAGTTCATTCCAAAAACAGAGATGTTTTTATCAATAGGGTCTTCGTCTTTGAATAAATCGGTTTTTAACTTGTTACCAATTACTGCTACTTTTTTATTTTCGTTGTAGTCTGATTGATTTACAAATCGTCCCACTGAAATATCAGCATTTTCAATAAATTGGTGATCTGGCATTACACCTCGAATACGATAATTACCTGACTCTCCTTTATATGAAATGGTTCCTCCCCAAATAGAGTACAATGAGGTTTCATATTCAATATAATCTTCATACTTCTGAGAGATCATATCGAAGTTATCGTTTTTAAGCTGTACGTATCTTCCTGGGTTAAGCCCTTTATACTCTTTAGTAGTTCTACCTGTCCATACTGTAATCATGTTTGTAGCATCTTGCTGAAACTGAGAAGTCACTCCATTTTCAATACCCTTACTAAAGCCTAAAAGAATGACTAAAATAAAAATACCAGAAGCCACAGAAAGACCAGTTAAGAAGGTACGAAGTTTGTTTTTTCTTAATGTCTCAAAAATTTCCTGCCAACGTTCAATATCAAACATATTGGGATGCTCTTACTTGTTCAACAGTACTATCATCAATAATCACACCATCTTTGAGGTTTACAATACGCTTAGTCATATTAGCAATATCGTTCTCATGGGTTACAACCAATATGGTTTTTCCTTCGTCGTTAATACCTTGTATTAACTCCATAACTTCATAAGATGTTTTAGTATCTAATGCTCCTGTAGGTTCATCGGCTAAAAGTACTTTTGGGTCACTTGCAAGAGCTCTAGCAATTGCTACACGTTGTTTTTGACCTCCTGAAAGTTCGCTAGGTAAATGATGCGACCATTGTGCTAGTCCTACCTTTTCTAGATAATGCTCAGCTTTTTCAATGCGCTCTTTTCGCTTTATGTTTTGATAATACAATGGCAATGCTACATTGTCTAAAGCGCTCTTGTAGTTTATTAAGTTGAACGATTGAAATATAAATCCTAAAAATTCATTACGGTATTTTGCGGCAACTTTTTCGTTTAGGTTTTTAATTGGAAAGCCATCAAGAATATATTGTCCTGTATCTGCCTCGTCCAACATTCCTAAAATATTAAGTAAGGTTGATTTACCTGATCCTGAAGATCCCATAATGGAAACCAATTCGCCTTCTTTTACTTCAAAATTTATGCCTTTTAAAACGTGAAGAGAATTACTCCCCATGTGATAAGATTTATGTAAATCTTTTATCTGTATCATTTATAGATGGTTAATTCTATACAATGTTACACAAAACTAAAATTGTTTTATACTAACAAATTGTTAAGAATAATTTTGATTGATATTAAATAAGACTGTTGAAATCTAAAAATGTTACAGTTGCAGTTAAATCTTTTTATGAAGTTTTTTTCTGTCTAAAGAATTTCCAGTAAATAATAAAGCCTAATCCTGCTACCAAAATATAAGGAATAGCCATAAGATAAACAATGCCATCATTAACACCTTGAGCTGCTTGTTGCCCTTCTTCGCTTTCTAAAACTGCTCTACACATTGCACATTGTGCATTTACTGTTTGATAAAAAACAGTAGCAAAGAACAGTATAAAAGCAAGCTTAAGTTTAGACATAATATGGAGAAATCATGACATACACAATAACACCAGTAATTGCGACATACAACCACAAAGGAAATGTGATTCGTGCTATTTTTTTATGTCTATCAAAGTTTTTAGCAATTGCTCTTACATAAGTAATTAGCACAAAAGGAATGATGATTATTGATAGTAAAATGTGTGTTATTAAAATAAAGTAATAGAAATATTTAATAGCTCCTTCTCCACCAAACTTTGTAGAATCACTAGTCATGTGATAAGCAACATACATAAGTAAAAATAGTACTGATAAAAAGATAGCAAACTTCATTAAGCGTTCGTGAAGCTTTATTCTTTTGCCTTTAATAGCCCAAAAAGCTATAAGTAACACCACAGCAGTTACTGCATTAATAGCAGCATAAATTGGAGGCAAAAATGTGAGTGGTTCAACATCAAACCCGAGCTCTCTTAGATTAATTCCAAAAAGGGCTGCAACTGCTATTGGAATAACAATTGACAGAATTACTATCAACTTATTATACTTTTTTTCTGCTTGTAGGTTAGTATTTCCCATTATTCTTTTAATAGTTTAGCAATGTCTTCTTTTAACATTGTTATTTGTTGTGTTTTACCGTCTTCGTCAGTTTGCTCTTCTTCTGAAATTATACCTTCGTAATAGATTAAAGGATTACCTTCAATAACTCTAGATCTAATAAATCCGTTTTTATCAATTAAAGCAAAATTACCTGAGTGTTCAAAACCGCCTTCTACCTCTTTATTTTCTGAAGCATAAATATAAAAACCTTCATTTGCTAATTTATAAATATCATCTCGTTCTCCTGTCATTAAATGCCAATTAGGGTTTGTTATCCCGTAATTATCAGCATAGGCTTTTAAAACTTCAGGTGTATCATTTTCAGGATTTATAGTAAATGATGCTACACCAAAATTATCAAACCCTTTAAATGTATTTTGAACTTGAACAAGGTTTCTATTCATTCTTGGGCAAATTGTAGGACAAGTAGTAAAAAAGAACTCTACAACATACACTTTACCTTCGTAATCTTTGTTGGTTACTGTATTACCATTGTGGTCAGTGAAACTAAAATCTGGTACTTTTTTAGGTGAACCATCAGGATTTTTTATAAATATTAAATCAGAGGTATAAGCATCTTTCTCTTTTGTTTGGTCACTACGACTTTCATTTCTGGTTACATCATCATTTGAAATTCTATCTATAATTCTTGGTATAAAATAAATACCAAAAACTAGAATTATAAATGCGATACCTATGTAAGAATAATTAGTTTTCTTGCTCATTGTTGTTTATTTCGTTAGCTCTTCGCTGTGAGGAGTCAAAGTTTCCTTTACGTTTTTCTCTATACTCAGTAAATAGTACTCGCAAATCATCGGCTCCCATTTTATTTTTTAATTGGTCTACCTCAATACAATTGTATGATGATAATCCATAAACTGGTTTATTACTAGCAATTTCATTATCTGTTCTATCATCCAATCGTCCTCTTTGAGACAAATCAGTATCTACTATAAACACGTTACTTGTTGCTAAGTTAGCATCTAAAACTGTATTGGTTTTTAAGCTATTAAACAAGTCGTTAATTTCACCTTCTTTTAAATACACAAAATGCCAAAATCTCAAATCTTCATAAAGTGCTATTTCTTTATATAGTTGTTGTGCTTCAGCTTTTGCTTCTTCGGTCACTAAAACCACTATTTGGAATTTTTTAAAGCCTTTAAACTTATCATAAATAAGTTCTTTAAGGTTAGATGCTTCTGTAGCTTTTTCCATAGGCTTTTTACCAAAGAACGCTAAAACAGTAAGGTGGTCTTTTAACTGAATTTGTAACTCATTAGTTGCAGGAAGCTCTCTTACATTTTCTTTTACAATGTCTAATGTGTTGTAGTTTTCTTTGGAAATTGACATTATAAGAACAAAAAAAACTGGAAGGAAAAATAAAACTCCAAGAATTAAAGGTTTTTTGTATGATTTTTTCTCCATTAGGGATTTTGGAATTTTTCTTGTTTTTACTACTAGTGCAAAATTAAAAAAAGGCGGTTTAAAAACCGCCTTTAAGTAATCTATTTAACAAATAAATTATATGTTAAAAATCTCTTTTTATAAAACCAGAAGAGTATACTCCTTCAATATATCCACCTTCTTGTAGTAAGATGAATATTAAATAGCAAATTAAGAATACTCCTGTCCATATTACAGCTCTTCTTAGTCCTTTAGTTTCATCTCTCATGTGCATAAAGTCCCAAGTGATGTAATATGCTTTTACTATGGTAAGGATGATGAATATCCAGTTTAAGAGTTTCATCCCAATTACTTTTGCTTCTAAAGCTTCAGGCTTGTAAATACCTAATACAACTTCAATTGCTGTAATGATAGACAATAAGATTAAAACACCCCAAATTTTTTGAGTATTGCTTTTAAACTTTAGTAGTCCTCTAAATATTTCTAATTTATGTGCGTGTGCCATTTTTAATTAAATTTCTAAATGAATTAAACTAAGTAGAAGAAAGTAAATACAAATACCCAAACTAAATCTACAAAGTGCCAATAAAGACCTACTTTTTCAACCATTTCGTAGCTTCCTCTTCTTTCATAAGTTCCTAAAATAACATTAAAGAATATAATAATGTTAATTACTACACCTGAAAATACGTGGAATCCGTGAAATCCTGTAATAAAGAAAAAGAAGTCTGCAAATAAAGGAGAGCCATACTCATTAACATGAAGATTTGCTCCTTCTACCACTAACTTACCATTTTCTTTAATTTGCTTTAAAGATTCTTCTCTAGATAAAACTGTTTTCTTTCCGTCCTCTGTTAAAGTTTGAGTTCTAACCAACACATTTGGGTTTGCCTCAAGACCATTGTATACTTCATCAACAGTATAGCTTGGTAATGTACCTTCGCTTACAAACCAAAGTCCGCTTTTGCGCTCATGTTGCACTCTTTCTCCATGCTCACTAACTGCAATATCTCTAACAGCAACACGATTACCATCAGTATCTACAAATTGTAAAATGTTTCCTCCATTAGTTTGGATAGCACCATAATCACCTTTTATAAATGTTGCCCATTCCCATGCTTGCGAACCAACGAATATTAATCCACCAATAATGGTTAAGAACATGTAAATTGTCACTTTTGCTTTTTTCATATGGTGACCAGCATCAACAGCAAGTACCATTGTAACTGATGACATAATAAGAATAAAGGTCATGAATGCCACATAAATCATAGGATAATTCCCATGAAAAAATGGAATATGAGTAAAAACCTCATCGGCAATTGGCCATGAACCAATAAACTTAAATCTTGAAAATCCGTAGGCTGCTAAAAACCCAGAAAACGTTAAGGCATCAGATAATATAAAAAACCACATCATCATTTTACCATAGCTAGCTTTAAGAGGCTGATTTCCACCTCCCCAAGTTTTGCCCTCTGTACCAGTATTTACAACTGTAGTATCCATATAAAGCGTTTAGTTTTTAAAAGTTGCACAAAAATAATCATTTTATTCATCTAAAGAAACATCAAGTAATAAATTATACAGACTCTAAATAAATATAAAAGCGATGTTACTTTATCCTTTTGATAGGCAATATAGTCTATCTAAATAAATATAAAAACAAAAACAAAAACAGCCATAGTATATCTACAAAGTGCCAAAATGTTGCAGATAGCTCTAAACCAAGCATTTTAGTTGCTGTATATTTTTGTCTTAAATGATTAAAAATTACTACCATTATTGAGATTAAACCTGCTACAACATGCATTATATGTGCAAATGCTATAACATAAATAAAACTCATGGTAATATTACTTGTAGGTCCTGTAAAATTATAACCTAAATCTATTATTTGTTGAAACCCTAATAATTGACTCCATATAAAAGCAACACCTAATGCGAGTGTTACAAACAACCATAGTGTTGTTGCTTGCCTGTTGTTAGCTTTTAAACTTCTTTTAGCCAGATAAAATGTAATACTACTTACAATAATAATTACTGTACTTATTACAAATGCTTCAGGTAATTGAAAATCCTTTAACCAGTCTGGTCGCTTACTACTTACAACTACAGCACTTGTTAAACCTGCAAAAGACATAATTAATGAGCCAATACCAAACCATAGCATCATTTTTTTTGCACGTTCATTTTTTTCCTCTAGCGTTCCCTGTGTTAAATCCATTTTTTATCTAATAAACTTATCTATAACATAAACTATTTGCAGCAACGTAATATAAGACACACTTGCCAACATTAATTGTTTAGCAGCTTTTGCTGTTCGTTCTTTAAACAATACTAATGCGTAACGCAACATCACAAGCCCTAATAAAAACACAATTATTGCTGCAACAATAGAGAGTTTTAAGTCTCCTGTAAAACCAAATACTGGTATAATTGAAACCAATATTGTCCAAACAGTATACATTATAATTTGTACTGCTGTTCCTTTATCTCTTTTTCCTGTTGGAAGCATAAAAAAACCTCCTTTTTTATAATCATCAAACAAAAACCAGCCAATAGCCCAAAAGTGAGGAAATTGCCAAAAAAACTGTACCGCAAATAAGGTTCCTGGTTCAATACCAAAATCATTTCGAGCTGCTACCCATCCCAACATAAATGGAATGGCTCCTGGAATGGCTCCAACAAAAACGGCTAAAGGTGTTTTGGTTTTTAATGGTGTGTAAACACTCGTGTATAAAAAAATTGAAATTGCTCCATACATTGCAGTTCTTGGGTTGATAATATACAGTGTTGCTATCCCTAATAATGTAAATGCAACTGCAATTATAAATGCTGTTCTTACCGACATTCTTCCAGCAGGAATTGGACGGTTTTTAGTACGCTCCATTAAAGCGTCTAAATCTTTTTCAATAATTTGATTGTAGGCATTAGAAGCACCTACCATAAAATAGCCTCCAAAAGCCAGTAAAATTAATGTGTAAACATCTACAGTTGGAGCTCCCAACAAGTAACCAGCAATGGAAGAAAATACCACACTTACAGAAAGTCTGATTTTGGTAATTTCCTTAAAATCTGAAATTATTGATGCTGTTGAAACCGAAGACACTTTAGTACTCAAACTCTATTGTTTTGTTGCTCGCTATTGCGACTGCAAAGATACTTTGAAAATTACTTATGGGCAACGCTTAGTGAAAGTAATTCGGTTTTTGTTGTTGAATGTATTTTAAAAGTAAAAAAGTAGTACTAAAAATCGTAGTACCAATTAAACAAATCGGTTCTTACACCTAAACTAAACCAGGTTGTATTACTCTTTATCAGTGCAGCTGTATTAGCGTTTGGGTCAAAGTTTCTAAAGCTTATATTAGTGAATAGCTTAAGATTACTTACAGGATTTATAATATAACCGCCTTGTAATTCGGCATTAAATGTATTGGTTTTTATACCTTGTCCTACCTCTACTCCTGTATCAAAAGGTCTCTCTTCATAACTACGGTAAATATCGCCTCCATAGCTAAAGTTGTCTGTACCATCATTAATATCAAATCCTCTTACGCCAAATACAAGTTTAGCATCAGCAAACCAACGTTTGTAATTATAACGACCAATTAAAATAAGTTCACTAAAATTTGCTCCCCAAAGATGTGCCATTGACTGGTTGTTATGCCCATAATTTAAAGCTACAGTATTATGAGAATAGGTATAAGGTCTAACCCTGTTGTACTCAACTTGCAGTAATAGATCATCAACCTTAAAGGCATCATAGTATTTTGCTCCTAACTGATAGCCATATTTATTTTTCCAACTTTTTTCCCCTCCTTTAATATCGTTTAAAGAAAATTCATCTAAAATAAATTGTCCATAAAGGTTAACTTTATTGTTCCACTTATACTTTAAAGATGCACCAACCACAGCGTTTCCAGCATCTTGTCCTGTTTCAAACTCAATAGCTCTAAAAAATATTATTGGGTTAAGGTAATTTACATCAAACGCTCTATTATCAGTCTTTGCCCACATAACGGATTCAAACAAACCTATGTTAAGTCGTTTAGACACGTTCCAGCTTAAGTAATGGTTTGCCATATACTTGGTTAAAAACGCACCATCTTCGGTTACTTCGGTTCGTACGTCTTTTAACCACATCCAAGTATTGGTGTATTTTATTTTCCAGAATTTAGTGTTCAATTTTAAAAAAGGATATGGACTAGTTACATCACTTTGCAACAAAGACCTATAACCATCACCTATGAAATTTTTACCATGACCAAATTGTACATTTATAAAATTTGCTGGAGAATAGGATAAATATGCTTCAGCTACTGGATAATCGTAAGAATCGGTTTTAAACCGTTTTGCAATACCACGACCAGGAATTATAGCAGGATCTGGACCAAAGGCTTTTAAGCTTTCGGAATACTCATTAAAATATTGAGCAAATCGACCTTGACTTTCATAAACCGATGCTGAGAAATTGAATTTTTTCCCTAATCCTCCTTGAATATAAAATCCTCTAGTATTATTATATGTTGTGCTAAAATCGGCATCAGTATCTTTACCTACCTGAAGGTCAAAAACCGGATCAATGGTAAACCAATAATCTTCTCCTTGAACTTGTACTAAGTGCTCATTCCACAGTTTTCTTGCCCACCAACTTTCAGAGTCTTTTACTAAAGTTTCTTTTTCAGCTTCAAAATCATAATACTTTGAAACCTCATCAAACATAAACGGTTTTGCTGCAGTATGACTATTGGTACCAAGCTCATTCATTTCTCTATCAAACCTTGCATAATAGGTATGCGTAAATGGAATGTTAAGTTGGCTTTTATATTCTAACTTTTGATACTTTACAATGTTATCATTAATGCTATCGTACTCATTAGATACAACCTCATTTAAATCGACCGTTTTTTTAACATCAACTACAGTTTCTTTAGCTGTTTGCGGAGTAACCTCATGAGGATTTACCAAAGGTATTTTTATAGTCAAGGAATATTGATAATAGGTTGGATTGCCATTATAAGTTCCAGGTGTTGCCTTTGGTAGTTCATTAAAAACACGCTTTACCTCATCCTTTAATTCATCATAAACTGCATCTACATAAAGCACATGTATTGTTCCTTCTTTATCTACTTCAAACAACACTTTTGCATCACCTTTGTACTCATCATCAATAGCTACTTGTGGTACTTTTAGAGTATTAAAAATATGGGTGTTTATTTTATTATTAAAACAAGATTTTAAATTCTCTATTGGTTGAGATTCGCAACCTGGAAAAACAGGTGATTTTTCGTAAGTATCGCTAGTTTGAGAAAATACTATGGATTGTGTTAAAACGAAAATAAACAAGAAGAGTTGTTTCATAAGATGGTAACTACCTTTTTATTAGGCGAAAGATACTATTTTTTTCAAAATGCGGACAATAAAAGAATTTCTTGATAAAGGTATAAAACTGAAATTCATTTATAATTAAAAAACCGCTATCAGTAAATGATAACGGTTTATATATTAATAAATTTTAAGGTTTAATAATCCATCACTTGAAAAATGATTGGGAAGGTGTAGATTACCTCAACAGGATTTTCTCTTTGCATACCTGGAGTCATTTCTGGGATTTTTTTCACCACACGCTCAGCTTCTTTTTCAAGTCCTTTGTGTGGTGCTCTAGTTTTAATATCTGAAACCTTACCAGATTTATCCACCTTAAATTCGACATAAATTTTTTGAACACCACTCAGCCCTAATTCTGAAGCTATGCTTGTAGAGAATTTTTTATTTACCAATCTGGTAATTTTCTCTGACATACATTTTTTACGTGCTTCATTAGTTGTTTCATTTTCACAACCAGGATAAATTGGTGCTTTTTCTATTCTGAAAAAAGGCACAGGAATATCTTCAACAACCTTATCAATTACTATATCTCCAGGATCAACAGGAGTTGATGTTGCTACAGGTTCAGTAATTATAGTTTCGGTCACCTGTTTTTCGTTGAAGTCATTTTCAACGATTGTAGGTTCTTTATCTACAATCCTTCTCTGTTTTTGTTTGACCTCTTCTTTAGGCGCTTGTTCTTCATAGATTTTGAACTCTGGGACAATAATTTCGGTTTCATCATCAATTGCCACTAAAGCTTGGTCAATTTTTGGAACATGTGTTGCAAAGTTCATTTCAAAAAGCATGTAAGTTCCCAGCAAACAAAGAATGAGTCCAACCTGAAAATACAAGGCTGAATTTTTTTGTAAATTTGCATCATGCTTTTGTGGTTTTTTCACATTGGTAGTGCTCTGACCAGCATTACTGTGTGTTTCGTTAAAATTTTTCATAATACTTTAAATTTAAAATGTTAATATTATGATAAAAACACAATAAGCATACCAAAAACAAAAATCCCGCTCATTAATTTGAACGGGATTTTTAAATCTATATTAAAACTGTTTTTAGTCTTGTACTTGGAATAAGATTGGTAACGAATATGGAACTGTTACTGCTTTCCCTCTTTGCTTACCTGGTTTCATTTTAGGAAGCAATCCAATTACACGCTTAGCTTCTTTTTCCAATCCTGGATGTGGAGCTCTAGCCATAATGTTAGTAATGTTTCCACTTTTATCAATCTTGAAAATTACGTTAATACGTTGTCTTCCTGATAAACCTAATTCTCCAGCTAAGTCAGTGTTGAATTTCTTGTTTACAAACTTGCTGATTTTTTCAGACATACATTGTTTTTTAGCATTGTTTCCACTTTCGTTTTCACAACCAGGAAAAACTGGTACGTTTTCAATTACAGCAAACGGAACCTCGATGTCTTCTTCTACTTCTTCAACCTCTACTTCTTCTACTTCAACGATTTCTTCTTCTTGATCAGTTTCAGTAGATTCAATTACAGTTTCCTCAACTTCTTCTTCATCTTCTACAATCTCAATCTCTTCAGGAGCTGCAGGTGGTGGTGGTGGTGGTGGAGGGGTTTGTATTTGTTCAGTAATTGGAATTTCTTCTTCTAATTCTTCATCTAAGTTTAATTGACCTATATCAATATCAGACTTATCATATGTTTTATAGTTAATTGCCACATTAGCAAACAATAACATTAAAGCAAGACCTACAGCGAAATAGATTGAACTATTTCTACTTACATCTGCTTTAGTACTCTTTTTAGGTTCCATATCTTAAAAGGTTTAAAAGGATTGCTAAAATAACCAATTAATTGTTAAAAAAGCAAGTGATTTTTTTATTTTAACTTTAAGCTTTTACTAGACTTTATAATGACTACTCCTATTAGGATACCAATTGTATTGGCTGCTACATCATAAAAATCTAATGTTCTTAAAGTTGTAATTGTATTTTGTAATACCTCAATTATAATGCCATAAATTACTCCCACAACAATTGTTACACCTATTTTATAGTTAAGGCTTAATGTGCGTAGGTAATTAAAACAAAGTAAGGTAAACACAACATAGGCTGCGATGTGATAAAACTTATCATCCATTGATGAGCCTAAGCTTGGTAATCCATTAACATTTATAAGGCTAAGTATTGTTAAAGCTATAACGTAACCGCCAAATAAAATTAATGCGAATTTTTTAAGCACCTATTAGTGTTTTATAATCTTCGGCAGACATTAAATTATCGAATTGAGAAACGTCTGAACACTTTACTTTTATCATCCAACCGTCTCCATAAGGATCAGTATTTACTGTTTCCGGTTGGTCTTCTAAAGCTTCATTAAATTCAATGATTTCTCCTGATACAGGTAAGAACAAATCAGAAACTGTTTTTACAGCTTCAACTGTTCCAAAAATTTCTTCGGCTTCTAGAGTTTCGTCTAAAGTTTCAACTTCAACATAAACAATATCTCCTAATTCGCCTTGAGCAAAGTCTGTAATTCCTACAGTTACTACATCGCCTTCAATTTTAACCCACTCGTGGTCTTTAGTGTACTTTAAATCTGATGGTATATTCATCTTGTATAAAAATATTAATTACAGCAAATGTAATTTTTTAAATAAAGAATTTCAGGTGTTTTCTCTTATTTTTTATTAACAGCCTTTATATGTCTAGTTACCAAAATTATACCTTAGAGTAATACCAGATCGTATTGTGGTTTGTGGAAATGCTGTAGAAATAGCATACTCAGAAAACGTATAATCAAAATAGAATATTCCTGTTAGGTTTTTACTAAACGCATAATCTGCATTGTACTTAAACCCTAATATGGTTTGACCTGAAGTAATTTGATTATTATCTAAATCTAAATATCTAATTATGGTTTTATTATCTCTTATTGAGATATCTGCCGACATATTTAAATCACTTTTAATAATTTGTTTTGGTCCTGCAAGTTTAGAGCGTATTCTAACATCTTTTATTCTATACCCTAAACCAATAATGTATTCTTTACCTTGAATTTCAGTAAGTAGATTGTTATCAAAACTTAATGACAGTACTCTGTCTTTTTTAATTTCGGCTAGTATTTTTATTGAGTTTTTCATTTCAAAATCCACTCTTACTAACGGACTGAATTGTTCTTCTAAGTTTATATTACTAAATACTGTTCTATTCTTGAAGTTTCCTGATTGGTCTAACACATTTGGATCTTGGTTAGCATAATCCATAGTTGGGTCAGCAGCTTGATAGTCTAGGTTAGTTCTAAACTGATTGATTGTATAACTAGACCTATAACCATGCGTTACAGAAAAACGTTTAAAGCGCTTTTTAAACCAGTTAAACTTCATGAAACCTGTATACTTTAACTGCCAGTTTGGAATTGGAACATCTCTAAACGCTCCTAGTTTAATATTATCAGGATTAGTACCTTGATATGCCGATAAGAATGCTGGTAATAATACAGCTTGACTATTTTTACCAAATCCTAATGGATAACCTTCATCATCTACATCATAAGTTGAGTTACCATAAAAGTTTCTCGCCAATCTATTAGCTATTACAAGTCTGTTTTCTCTAAAATTATCAAAAGCTTCTGATTGATTTTCGTCACTCTTACTAAACGCTGTTTTAATTAATGCTGTAGAAATATTAAAGTTACCATATGAATTTTGAATTAATGAATTATAGTCTAACTCTCCATCATTATCTAAATCTTCAACTCTAAAATTCTCAGTCATACTTTCAGAGTAAGTCCTACTTCCAGTAAAGTCAATTTTTAAATCATTAATAGGTTCCATATTGGCTGCTAAATCCAATATTTTATTGGTAGTAGCCATATACTGTTGGTTAAACTCTGGGAATACAGTAAGCCACCCGTTTCTTGCAACTACATCTCTAATGTCTCTTTGACTACCAAAGGTATATCCAAACGTAGGCTTAAGTGTTCCTACAAATCCTGGTGTTCTTAAATAACCTGGTAAGAATGTTCCGTTATTTTCAGTATAATTTATTTGAATACGTTTTATACTCGTTAAAAGATCAATTCCAGCGTTTAGTATTTTGGTTCCTGCTCCAGCTTTAGAAGTAGAACTATTATTTCTTTGATTTTGGGCTGGTTTGCCATCTTTTCCTATTGCTGCAGGTGTCGCTCTAGTTCTTGCTCTTGTACGAGTTGGTTTTTTAACCAAACCTACATATCTATATAAATTCTCCATATTTAATGTAGAATTTATAGAGTGGGTATTTGCATTTTGTACTGAGTTCCCTAAATTATAGGTTCTAGTTACATCGTTATCATCAGTATACTCAAAATCGGTATTAAGATCAGAACCCTTTTGCCACTGGAAATTTGCTGTATAAGAATACGTTGCCTTTAAGAAACTAAATGTTGGTATTTTATACAATGGAATGTCATAGTTAATCTGTAAATCCTGTGCTTGAATATTTGGATCTCCAAGATCAAAGAAACCATCCCAAACATCTAGAGTTGGGTCTTGACTTCCGTTAATTTGGTCATCAATAAAATAGTTTCTTACAATATTTTTGTTTGCAGCACTAAAGTTTAAATTCAAACCATTAGTGATATTATAGTTAATAGCGTATTGGAAGTTGAACGTGTAATTTCTTCTAAATAACTCTTCAATTCCTATGTTATCTCCTCCCAATTCAACATCTCTAAACTTTTGCTTGTTGAATTGTCTAATAATATCAGTATTAACAGAGAATGTTGTTGGTAACACATTAAAATTGAAATCTTTAAGTATCTTCCAGTATTTCCCTCTAAATAATGAATCGTTCTTTTTAAAAGGTTCAATAGGTTTTGGTGTAAAACTGTAGTTGTAGTTAACACCTGCTCTAATGTTTTGGTCTAAAGATCTTTCAATTTCAAAATCTCTATGCTCAACTTTGTTGTATGAATAGTTGAACGTTAAATTTTCAACATCATAAAAATGTGGTTTAGCTTCAGCTGAACGTTGCTTTTTAACACCAATAAAGTTAATACTCTTACGCTTAGTGTAATTTTCTGATTGTACTCTAATTTGCTCACGCTCTTCTTCAGTTTCTGCAGCATCTATTCTTGACTCTAGCGTAAGGTCATTATAATACTGGTCGTATTTTGGTGTAATAAGCTCTTCACTCTGAGCATAATTAAATGGAATTTGAATTCCCCATTTTTTAGGTAATAATTGACCAAGCTGAACATTGGTAACTACATCATACTGTTGCACATCTTCTCTACTACGCTCATTAGGACGTTGCTCAACCGAACCAAATCCTGAAGTACTCTGTCTTCCTGTTGCACTAATGTTTGCAAAATCTGCAAAATTGGTATCAACACTAGCAATAGCTGCCCAACCACCTTCGTTTTCTAAATCAGATAAACGCAATTCATTTACCCAAACCTCTCCACAAACATCTTCGTTAGGGTTGATGTTTTTAACACCAACCATCAACACTCTAATATCTCCAAAGTTAGGATTACCTTTAATTGCCACACGCTGTTGACCTAAAGTATGTGGTGAAAATTCAGTAACAGGATCTGCACTTAACTCTCCATTTATAACATCGTAGAATGTAGGGTCAAGGTTACTTAATGTTTGTGCTGAAATTCCTCTTGATTTTATTTCTTGAAGTACTGATAACTGAATATTAATTTCATTTTCTTCAGGCCAAACATCAGTAGGCGACACACTTCCTGTTGATACTTTTAAAGGCACTTCAATTTGGTAGAAGTTTTGAGTTAAGTCATTACCCATTCTAATAAACCCAACTAATTCTTCATCATCTAAAGTTCCACTTTCTCCATCTTGGGCGTGCATAAACATACGCAGTTTTTTATACTGACGCATGTCAACATTTATGTTCTTGAAAACTCCTTTAGAATCGGTTGGTTCTAAATTACAAATATTTAAAACTAATGATTGCTCATTTTGTCTAATGATATTGTTATTGTTATTTAACTGTTCTAACTCAACTCCTGGAGGCAACACATAGTTTCCTTCGTTTTCTTGCAAACCAACTATACCAACACTAAACTCAGGGTTAGCACTGTTATTGTTTGAGTCGTTATCTAAATCTAATGTGTAACGTCTCCAATCACTACGTACAAGATCTAGAGTTGCAAAACGCAATGTTGTAGTTTCAGTAAATCCGTTAAGATACATTCTTGCAAAACGTACAGATCTAATATCTGTAATTCCTCCTACCGCTGAAGTTGGCTCAGAAATTGGAATTCTAAACTGATACCATTTTACTTCTCTTGTATCTCCATTTGGCAATACAACATCTCTTGTTTTTATATCATTGATTTGCTCATTAGTTGCAACTAAACTCGCAGGAGTAATATCAATTTCATACTCATAATAACTATCAATAGTATTCATTGTATTGTCTCTATTGATATCTTCAACATCTGGTTGTGTTGTAGAACCTCTGTTTGTTTCAGTAAAGGTTTCAGGAGAGTTTCCTTGTGTACCATTGTACTTCTTGTAACGCTCAAAAATATCTCCTGATGTATTTAAGAAATAGGTATAGTTATCATTTGAAGGATCTTCTAATCCAGCAAATGCAGGAAATTGTTGCGCTTCTTCAGCATCATCAAATCCATCATAACCAACATCTTGGTTTGTTCTTTCTTGCCCTAGAGTTGAAAACGTATAGATTAATGATTGGTTTTGTGGCACAGCCCAATCGGTTCCTGAGTTTAATAATGCTGATACATCACCATTTTCAGGAAGTCCATTTTCATACTGCTTTTTACCATCTTTTAAAATATCTTCAGAGATATTTCCTAAGTTGAAATAGAGCTTTCCTCCTGTACTGTTTTCGTTATCTAAAAATGGATCTTGCACCCAAAACTCAATATACTCTACATTGGCTTGTTCAAAATCGGTTGAAGTTATTTGTCTGGTAATTCCTGCCCAAGCTTGTGCTGGGTTATCAATTGTTCCATCAGATGTTGAAGGATCAAAATTGTATGGTCCTCTTTCGGTTGGATAATATCTTAAATCCAATGTATTAATAATGGTACTTTGACCTTGTACAATATCAACCTGAGGAAACACTTCGTCAATGAAAACACGTCTTGAGTATAAGTTTGACACATCATCATCTGAAATACCACTTGGTCTTTGACTACTGTAAAAAATTGGGTCAATTGTATACCAGTTTAAAAAGGCTCTATCAAAACCATTTTCTAAACCTGGTGCGTTTATAGGATCGTTTTCAGCAGCTCCATTTACAGTTCTTGGTCTACTCGATAAAAACCATGATTGAGGTGATAGTAAATCTATTGCTCCTTGAGTACCTTCAAAATCATCAACATAAGCTGTAGCTTCATTGTTAAAGTCGGTTCCTTTTGGAGCTCCTGGAGCTAAATAAGCAAACTCTCCTCTAACTGATAAATTAGAAGGCACATCAGTATCGATATTTGGAAGTTTATTTACTAATCTTGTAAAGAATGGAACTTCGGTTGAATAATTCCCATTAAATCCAAAAATGGTATTGTTTATAGGTTCAGTATTGTAGTTTGCTTTTTGTGTTATTGGTCGTTCACTTAAATTTAAAAAGGTTGCTCCCAACACAAAATTCTCATTAAACTGGTGTTCTACATTTACACCTGCAAAACGTCTTGTTTGCTGACCAAACACCGCATTGTTTTCAACAGATACATTAATAGGAGTGTTAGATGCTTTAAGTGCTTCATCTAAAATTTGAACACGTCCTAATTGATAATTTACTGTGTAATCAATACCTTCAACTAGTGTACGTCCTCCAGCAGTTACTACTACAGAACCTCTTGGCACATTAAATGCTCCTAGAGGAATACCATCACCTCCTGATGATTTATAACTTCCCTTAATCTGGAATTTATTCTTTTCAATTTCATCTAAAGCAGCAGTTTTAGTCTTCTTATAAAGAATATCATACACATACTTTTCTTGGTTGGCGTTGGTATAGATATCAGCATCGTAGTCACCAGGGTTACTTGGGTCGTCTAACACATCAAATAGGTATTTACCAAATGGCTCTACCTTAGTGAATATTATTTTTCCGTTTTGCATTAAAACAGTTTGACCTTCAACAAAATCAAAGAACCCATCACCATGCAATTGTGGGTCATTATTGTAATTAAGTCGATCTAAGTGAAATAGTCTAATTAAAGGTGTTTCGTTAATAACTGAATCGTCTGTTGGATCGGTTGTATTGTTATCATACAACGGAAAAGCTGTTCCTTCAACTGGTAAAATGTAGTTAACAGGAGAGGCTTCAGTATAAAAAATGTTTAATTTGAAATCCTCTTGACTTAATTGAAAAGCGCCAGTGTCATACACGTTCTTCATCATTAAGTCCCATATAGGTTCCTCAACACTAGTAATTGCACTTTTAAGCATTTTTAAAACCAAGCTATTGTTACTAACTACTTGGTTTCCTGAACCTGTATCAGTTGTTACTCCAGTAGCTTCAACACCATCGTTAGCAAATTCACCAACTTGGTATACTTGACCTCCTACAGTATATTGGAAGGCAACTGCTAACACTTCATCGTTTAGCAACCTTTGATTTAATGAGATGTAACCCAATTGTGTGTTTAGCGTATAGTCATACCCTTCTTCTAACTTACGTGCGTTTTCTAACTTTCCAAAGTCAAAACCTTCGTTTGCTGGAATATTAATACCTTGCTCTACAGTGGTAATATCTCTTACTAAATCATTAAGGTTAGAACCAGCTCCACCTATATTTGTCGGGTCAAAACCATTATTACTGTTATCAGGCAGTGCGCCTGGGTTTAGTATGTTTACACCAGAACCGACAATTTCAGACTCTCCTAAATCCTGAAAAGCAGCAATGTTTCTTACGTTATCAGTTTGATTGCTTCGGTTAGTTACCCAAACCTCTATTCTAGTAATTTGAATATTATTATTTATGTATGGGTAACGCATCATAGACGCATCATACGTTTCCCTAAAATATTGCGAAAGGAAAAAGTGTCGGTTTTCGTCATAGTCTCTAGCAAAAAACGAGAACTCCTCGAGTGTTCCTCCTCCTTGGGCTACTACTGACTGCGACTGTGATTTCTGTTCAGAAAACACTGCTGTAACTCTTGTTTTACCAAATTGAAGTTCGGTTTTTACACCAAATAAACTTTGCGCTCCAGTAATTAATGAACTATTAAGCGGCATACTAACGTTACCAACTTCAATTTTTCTTACAATATCATCTTCGGTTGGTGTATATTCTAACTTGATTAAGTTTTGAAAATCAAATGTTGACTCGGTATCATAATTTGCAGTTACCTGTAATCTTGTACCTACTTTACCTAATAAACTTAAACTTATACGTTGGTCAAAATCAAAGGTGAAATTACTTCTGTTTCTTGGTGAAAATGAAGGGTTATCTTGCTTTGTAAACAATACTCCTAAGTCCATTTCAACCGAACCTTGAGGAACTACCTCAATGGTATTACCTCCAAAAATAGTTTCAAAAAAACCTGAGTCTACATAAAACTCTGGTAATAAGTTTTTTTGTTCTTCTTCAGTCCCTTCCTTTTTACCTTCAGCAGCATCAATTTTTTGTTTGTAGTAGTTTCTTAACTGCTCTTGTATTACTAATCTTTGATATTCAGCAGGTGTTAGAATAATTGGATAATTGATATTGAAATCGCCTACTTTTTCAGTGTAAATGTATCTGTCAGTTAAAGGATCGTATGTATACTTTGAAACAATGCTGTTAGGATTTGGCATTTTTATATTTCCTAAGGCATACCCTGTTTTTGTAGTATCAGATTCTTCAGCATCTTCTTGGGAAAACGCAAAAGTGCTGCACAGCATAGCTAAACTAAAAAGCAGGTATTGTAATAATGTCGGTTTAAAAGTATAGTTAGTTGTCCTCAAATTGATTATAAATTTTTTAAAGCCTCTTTTATAATTGCTTCAATGCTTGCATCTGGCTGATTAGATATAATTTTATCTACAACTCTTTCAGACTGTTTTTTAGCAAATCCTAGAACTTCTAAAGCAGATAACGCTTCATCTTTGTTTGTATTGCTTTTTGGGGCCGAAAGTTCGTCAATATCATACACTTTCAAAATTTTATCTTTTAAATCCAAAATAACTCGTTGAGCTGTTTTGGCTCCAATACCCTTTATAGATTGAATTAGAGCCACATCTTCCATAGCTATTCCTTCTCTAACTTGTTTGGGTGTTAACGAAGACAACATAGTACGTGCAGTACTAGCTCCTATACCACTTACCGATATAAGTAATCTGAAAATTTCACGTTCAGCTAATGATGAAAATCCAAAAAGCGTGTGCGAATCTTCTTTAACCTGAAGATGCGTGTATAACTTAAGATGCTCTTTATCTGGAATTTGAGAAAACGTGTGTAGCGAAATATTAAGCAAATAGCCCACTCCATTACAGTCTATCGTAACATCAGTTGGGTTTTTCTCTACAAGTTTCCCTTGAATATGTGTAATCATTAACTAATCCTTAATTAACCTCTCAAATGTAATAAAATTATTTGCATTACAAATCTACTTGGTCGATTGGTTTTCTAACTCCCACTTTTCTTTTTGCTGAGCATCAATTACCGCAATAGCTGTCATGTTTACAATTTCATCTACACTTGCATCCAATTGTAAGATATGAACAGGCTTACGCATTCCCATCATTATCGGTCCTATTGAGTCCGCTTTATTAAGCTCTTTAAGCAGTTTATAGGTGATGTTTGCAGAGTCTAAATTTGGAAAAATGAGTGTATTTACTTTTCTACCTGCTAATTTTGAAAACGGAAAGATATCTTGTAGCATCTCACTGTTTAAAGCAAAATCGGTTTGCAATTCTCCATCTACAATCATATCAGGATAGTAACGATGCAAATAAGACACTGCTTCTCTTACTTTTGATGCACGCTCATTTGTTGACGAACCAAAATTGGCATACGACACCATTGCCATTACTGGCTCCATACCAAACATTTTTACCACTTTGGAAGTCATTTGAGCTATTTTAGCTAAGTCTTTAGATGATGGATCAATATTTATTGAGGTATCACTTAAAAACATTGGTCCACGTTGTGTCATCATTAAGTTAGTAGTCGCTACTCTCGATGCTCCCTTAGCTAAACCTATAAGCTCTAACATAGGTTTTACTACTGAAGGATAACTTCTGGAGTACCCAGAAATTAAAGCATCAGCATCTCCTGTATTAACCATCATTGCTGCAAAATAGTTTCGCTCACGCATGATTTTTTGAGAAGAATATAATGTAACACCACGTCGTTTACGTTGTTGCCAATAGACTTCGGCATATTTATTTTTTCGCTCTAACTCTTCATCTGACTTAGGGTCGATAATTGGAACATCAGCATCAAACTCAATTTCTTCTTTAAGTTTTTCAATTTCATCTCGTCTTCCTAATAAAATAGGATGTGCAATTCCTTCATCATAAACTATTTGAGCAGCTTTTAATACATCTAGCTGGTCAGCTTCAGCAAATACCACTCGTTTTGGGTTTAGTTTTGCTCTATTGACAAGTAAACGTACAATCTTATTATCTGCTCCTAAACGCTCTAATAGTGACTCTTTGTATTTATCCCAATCATCGATAGACTCTTGAGCAACTCCACTTTCCATAGCTGCTTTTGCCACAGCAGGAGGAACTTCGCCAATTAATCTTGGGTCAAAAGGTTTTGGAATGATATATTCTTTACCAAAAGTTAAGTGCGTTTCTCCGTAGGCTATATTAACTTGCTCAGGCACTGACTCCTTTGCTAAACGTGCTAATGCAAGCACAGCAGCCATTTTCATTTCTTCATTAATCTTGGTAGCTCTTACATCTAGAGCTCCTCTAAAAATAAAAGGGAAGCCAAGTACATTATTTACCTGATTAGGATGATCGCTACGTCCTGTAGCCATAATTATATCATCTCTAGTAGCTATTGCTAAATCGTAAGCAATTTCAGGATCTGGATTAGCCATAGCAAAAACTATTGGGTCTTTTGCCATAGACTTAAGCATTTCGGGAGTTACGATGTTAGACGTAGACAGTCCTATAAACACATCAGCATCTTTCATTGCTTCTTCTAAGGTGTCAATTTTCCTGTGCGTAGCAAACTCAGCTTTTTCTTTGGTAAGGTTTTCTCTGTCTTTTCTGATAACACCTTTACTATCTAGCATTACCATATTTTCAAGATTTGCACCACACGATTGGTATAAACGCGAACATGATATTGCAGCAGCTCCTGCTCCACTAATAACTATTTTAACATCTTCAATATTCTTTTCTGCTAACTCCAATGCATTTATTAATGCTGCAGCAGAAATAATAGCTGTTCCATGCTGGTCGTCGTGCATTACAGGAATATCTAACTCCTCTTTTAAACGACGTTCAATTTCAAAGGCTTCGGGAGCTTTGATATCTTCAAGGTTAATACCTCCAAAGGTTGGTGCAATATTTTTAACCGTTTCAATAAACTCTTCAATATTTTCGGTGTCTACCTCAATATCAAATACATCAATATCGGCAAATATTTTAAACAGTAACCCTTTACCTTCCATAACAGGTTTAGAAGCCTCAGGACCAATATTACCAAGTCCTAAAACCGCTGTCCCATTAGAGATTACGGCAACAAGGTTACCTTTAGTAGTATATTTATAAACGTTGTTTTTATCTTTTGCAATTTCAAGACAAGGCTCTGCAACACCTGGTGAATATGCTAATGACAAATCTCTTTGGCTTGCATATTTTTTGGTAGGTACAACCTTTATTTTTCCTGGAGTTGGTTTGGCGTGATACACCAAAGCCTCACGACGTTTGCTTTGTTTACTCATATAAAAATTGGATTAATATGAATTTACAAATGTAGTAATCCTTTCTATGAAACTCTAATCTTTCAAAAACTTAATATTTCGTGTAAGTCCTGAATACTTGGTGCGTTTTACTGCTGATTTTTTAAACACCTTTTTAAAAGTGTCTTCTGTAATTTCATCCCAATCCTTCTTGGTCATTTCTAATAGTTCTGGATGTGGATTAAACAATGGTTCATTGTGAGGTTTTGAAAATCTATTCCATGGACAAACATCTTGACACACATCGCAACCAAACATCCAATCGTCAGTTTTATTCTTAAAGTCTGATGGTATATTATCTTTTAACTCAATGGTTAAATACGAAATACATTTACTGCCATCTACCACATATGGTTTTACAATGGCTTCTGTTGGGCAAGCATCTATACAGGCAGTACAGCTCCCACAATGGTCTGTAGTTGGTGTATCGTAATCTAATTCTAAATCGATAATTAATTCAGCAATAAAATAAAACGAGCCTACTTTTTGGGTTAGTAAATTGCTGTGTTTACCTATCCAACCTAATCCACTTTTTGCTGCCCAAGCCTTATCTAAAACTGGTGCTGAATCTACAAAGGCACGTCCTGATACTTCACCTATTTCGTCTTGAATGAATTGTAATAGTTGTTTTAATTTATCTTTTATTACAAAATGGTAATCAGTTCCATAAGCATATTTTGACAATTTATAGCTTTCGGTGTTTTGAGTTTGGGAAGGGAAATAATTAAGTAGTAATGATACTACACTTTTAGAACCATCCACTAGTTTTGTTGGGTCTAAACGTTTGTCAAAATGATTTTCCATATAACGCATTTCACCATGCATATTAGCGTTTAACCATTTCTCAAGACGAGATGCTTCTTCTTCTAAAAATTCTGCTTTACTTATACCACACGATAAAAAACCTAGCCTTTTAGATTCCTCTTTTATAAGCTTTGTGTATTTTGAAGTTTGGCTGTTCATTAAGCTCTAGGTTGAAGCCTAACAATGGCATTTTTAGGCTTAAGCGTTATTAATGGGTTTATTTCAATAGTATCTTTAGTTGGAAGAATTTCAAACCTAAGTAATACTTCTGAAATGGCTATAATCATTTCATACATAGCAAAATTATTTCCTATACATTTTCTTGGTCCTGCTCCAAAAGGAAAATACTGTGAGGAGTAGCTTTTAGCTTTTTCAGGAGAAAAACGATTAGGATTAAACTCCTCTGGATTTTCCCACAGGTCTTTGTGTTTATGAATTTCTATAATAGATAATAAAATACTACTCTCTTTTTTAAACTGATAGGTTTTAAAACTATCATCTTCAATATTAACACGATCTATAAAGTATGCTGGTGGATACAGTCTTAAAGTTTCTTCAACCACTTGTTTAGCATAAGCTGACATAGCAATTGCAGACATTATATCTGTATCATGTAGCCCTAATATTTGTTTATACTGCGATACTACTTTTGTTTGCCAGTTAGGATGTTGTGCTAATAATTGTACTGCAAAGCTTAGGGCATTTGCTGTTGTTTCATGTCCTGCAACAAACAAAACCAAAATCTCATCTATAAGTTGTTCGTCACTCATTTGAGAGCCATCGTCATAACGTGTCTGCAAGAGCATATCTAACAAATCGTTATACTCTACGGAAGAATTCCTACGCTTATCAATAATAGTTTGCAAAACATCTCTTGAATCTTTTGAGCGAGATAAGTGTTTTTCAATAATTCCGAAATGTTTAAAATACCAAGCCAAGTAAGGTTGTCTTAATTCTTTCACTAACATTTCTTGATTTTCTTCGGTTACATCTTGGAGTAGTTTGATTTCACTGTCAGATGCTGCATTGCTAAACAATGCCTTTACAACTACTTTAAACGCTAAATTGCTAAACATTGGTAAAACATCAATATCCTTATTAGGTTCAATTGATGTTAATTCATCTACAATAGTTTGTTTTATGACTGTTAGTAAATGTTCAATGTGCTTTTTATGAAATGCTGGTTGAATAAGTTTTCGTTGTGTCCGCCAATGATCACCTTCGGCTGTGAGTAATCCTTGACCTAAATACTTTGCAAGATCTTTAGTTTGAATAGGTGATTTTTTATAGTTCTTCCAGTTTTTCTGCAATACATATTCAGCTAGTTCAGCATCACGAGAAAATATAGCATAACTTTTGGGTCCTACATTTAGTTTAAATGTGTCTCCATAACGCTCAAAGTTTTTATGATGAAATGGTAGCGGATTATTAAGTATAGATATTGCTTGCCTTAAAAAAGTAAAGGTTGAAACCTCTGGTATGTTTTTTACAACACTCATCTAAAATAAACCACCTTGTATATTGCCTTTTACTCTTCCAAGGTGTTTATAGGCTTGTTCAGTCACTTCTCGTCCTCTTGGTGTACGCATTATAAATCCTTGTTGAATAAGGAAGGGTTCGTAAACTTCTTCAATAGTTTCGGCACTTTCACTTACTGCAGTAGCCAAAGTAGTGATACCAACTGGTCCACCTTTAAACTTATCAATGATAGTGGATAGAATTTTGTTATCCATTTCATCGAGTCCATGCGCATCCACATTTAACGCTTCTAAAGCAAATCGTGCAATTTTAATGTCAATTGTTCCATTACCTTTTATTTGAGCAAAGTCTCTAACTCTTCGTAATAAAGCATTGGCAATTCTAGGGGTTCCTCTACTTCTACCTGCAATTTCTACGGCAGCTTCCATAGAAATTGGCACGTTTAATATTGATGCACTACGTTGTACAATGGTTGTTAATAATTCGGTATTATAATATTGTAACCTACTACTAATACCAAAACGCGCACGCATAGGAGAAGTTAATAATCCTGAACGAGTGGTTGCACCAACTAGTGTAAACGGATTAAGATTGATTTGTACTGTTCTTGCATTGGGTCCAGACTCAATCATAATATCAATTTTGTAGTCTTCCATTGCAGAGTAAAGGTACTCTTCAACAATGGGACTCAATCTATGAATTTCATCAATGAACAGTACATCACGCTCTTCTAGATTGGTTAACAAACCAGCCAAATCACCTGGTTTATCCAACACAGGTCCTGAAGTTACTTTGATACCAACATTAAGCTCGTTAGATAAAATATGTGCTAAAGTTGTTTTCCCTAATCCAGGAGGCCCATGAAATAGTGTATGATCTAATGCTTCGTTACGCAAATTAGCTGCTTTAACAAAGACCTGAAGGTTTTCCAATACTTGATCTTGACCAGTAAAATCTTCAAAAGATAAGGGTCTTAATTTCTTTTCAACATCCAGCTCTTCTGGCGTGAAATTTTCGTTTGTTGGATCTAGGTTTTCGTTCATACTAAACAAATATAAAGAAAAAGCCTCTCTATTTCAGAAAGGCTTTTTAATATCTTTTAAGATTCTTGCTCTATCAAGAATTCATTAATGTTGAAGTTCTTCTTCGCCATCTTTCATTGGCACGTTTTGAGGCACATAATCTTCATCATGTCCTGGTTTACTGTAGTCATAAGCCCAACGGTGAACATGAGGAATTTCTCCTGGCCAGTTACCATGTATATGTTCAACTGGAGTAGTCCATTCTAAAGTGTTAGATTTCCATGGGTTTTTCTCAGCTTTCTTACCAAAGAAAATACTAGAAAAGAAATTGTATAAGAATACCAACTGGAATACACCACCTACTAAGGCGAATACAGTAATAATAACGTTTACATCTGCTAAGTCATCAAACAATGGGAATGCAGAGTTAGTATAATAACGTCTTGGTAATCCTGCCATACCTATAAAGTGCATTGGGAAAAATACACCATAAGCACATACTGCAGTTGTCCAGAAGTGAACATAACCTAAACGTTTGTTTAACATACGTCCAAACATTTTAGGGAACCAGTGGTAAATACCAGCGAACATTCCGTAAAGTGCAGAAATACCCATTACTAAGTGGAAGTGAGCTACAACGAAATACGTATCGTGTACGTTAATATCAAGTGCACTATCTCCTAAGATGATTCCTGTTAAACCTCCTGTAATGAATGTAGAAACTAATCCTATTGAAAACAGCATTGCTGGATTCATTTGCAAATTACCTTTCCACAGCGTAGTGATGTAGTTAAATGCTTTAACAGCTGAAGGAATCGCGATTAATAAAGTAGTAAATGTAAATACAGACCCTAAGAATGGATTCATACCAGAAATAAACATATGGTGACCCCAAACAATTGTAGATAAGAATGCAATTGCTAAAATAGAGGCTACCATGGCACGATAACCAAAGATAGGTTTACGTGAGTTAGTCGCTATAATTTCTGAAGTAATACCTAATGCTGGTAATAATACAATATACACTTCAGGGTGACCTAAGAACCAGAATAAGTGCTCAAACAATACTGGAGATCCACCTTGATAATGCAGTACTTCACCTTGAATAAAAATATCTGATAAGAAGAATGATGTACCAAAACTTCTATCCATTATTAATAATAAAGCAGCTGATAATAATACTGGGAATGAAATTACACCAATGATAGCTGTAATAAAGAATGCCCAAATAGTTAAAGGCAATCTTGTCATAGACATTCCTTTAGTACGAAGGTTAAGTACTGTAACAATATAGTTTAATGATCCTAATAATGATGACGCAATAAATATTGCCATAGATACTAACCATAAAGTCATACCAGCACCTGAACCACCTTGAGCCATTGGTAATGCAGATAATGGAGGGTAAATTGTCCATCCTGCTGCAGCTGGTCCAGCTTCAACAAATAATGACAACACCATGATAACACTAGATAAAAAGAATAACCAGTAAGATACCATGTTTAAGAATCCTGATGCCATATCTCTAGCACCAATTTGTAACGGAATTAAAAGGTTACTAAATGTACCACTCAAACCTGCAGTTAGTACAAAGAATACCATTATAGTACCATGAATGGTCACTAATGCCAAATAGATATCAGCATCCATTACACCTTCAGGTGCCCATTTACCTAATAATGCTTCAAAAAGTACATTTGGCTCTTCAGGCCATGCAATTTGCATACGAAACATCATAGACATTAAAATACCTATAACACCCATTATAGTACCTGTAATTAGGTATTGTTTGGCAATCATTTTATGATCCTGACTAAATATATACTTAGTCACGAATGTTTCTTTATGATGATGTCCGTGATCGTCGTCGTGTGCGTGAATATCTGCGTGTGCTGACATAATCTTATATCGTTTTAATACTTTTTAATTGGTTTATTATAAAGATTCTTTGAATGTTTTTTGCTCTTTCATCCAAGCATCATACTCTTCTTGAGTTTCTACTATTATTTTCATTTGCATGTTGTAATGCGACTTACCACAAATTTTGTTACATAATAATAAATAGTCAAACTCATATCTTAAATCTTGTCCTCTAGCTTCAACAGCTTCGCTGTTTTCAACTCTTATCTCATTAATATGAGCAACCTTATCAATGATATCAGGGTTTTGTCTCATTTCTTCGGTTGTAATAGTTGGTGTAAATCCAAACTGAGTAATCATACCAGGAACACAGTTCATTTGTGCTCTAAAGTGAGGCATGTATGCAGAGTGTAATACATCTTGAGAACGCATTTTAAATAATACTGGTCTACCTACAGGAAGGTGTAATTCTTTAACAATTACATCATCGTGTCCGTTAGGGTCAGATTCGTCAATACCTAAAACATTAGCTTTATCAATATCAATTAATCTAACGTTAGCCATACCTAAAACATTATCGTCTCCAGCATATCTAGCAGTCCAGTTAAATTGTTGAGCATATAACTCAATAACTAAAGGATCTTCGTCTTCATCAATATTCATAATGCTAGTCCAAGTAAATAATCCGTAGATAATTAAACCAGCTAAAACAATTACAGGAATAATAGTCCAAATTGCCTCTAATGTGTTATTATCAGCATAGAATAATGCTTTTCTACCTTTTTCTCCTTTGTATTTGTAAGCAAAGTAGTGTAGTAAAAACTGAGTTATTGTTTGAACTATAAATATGATTACCATTGAGATAATCATTAAGTTATCTATTTGAGGTCCATGAGCTGAAGCTGAATTGGACATTAGAGGTAAATCTCCCCATTTTACAAAACAAACAATTGTTATTACATAAATGAAGATTAAGAAACCTATCATTAAATAGCCATTAATTGTATTGTCTTTATCATTTGCTACTTGGCTATTGGTGTTACCTACTTGAGCTAAGTCAAATATTTTAACCATTTGCCAAATTGCAACAGCTATGAAAAGTACTATTATAGTTGTTAAAAAAGCAGTCATTGTCGTTTCTCTTCTTTATTTATTTTAATTAATAATGGAAATGTTCACTCTCTTTAATAAATGGGTTTCCTTTTGCAAGTAAAGGTGCTTTAGTCAATGCAGTGAATACTACGAAAATAAACAGTCCTGCAAATAACATTATTGAACTAATTTCAGATACACCAATAAACCATCTATCTCCTACTGTTGCAGGCATAATCATATTGAATATGTCTAAATAGTGCCCACAAAGAATTACTATACCAGCCATAACTACAAACCAAGGAATACGTTTGTAATCACTATTCATTAATACTAATAATGGGAACACAAAGTTCATTACTACCATACCTAAGAAAGGTAATTGGTAATCTTGGAAACGCGTTACAAAATAAGTTACCTCTTCTGGAATGTTAGAATACCAGATTAACATAAATTGAGAGAACCATAAGTATGTCCAGAAAATACTGATTGCAAACATGAACTTAGCTAAATCGTGTAAATGGCTATCGTTTACAAACTCTAAGTGCCCTCTAGACTTTAAGTACATAGTTATCATTGCAATTACTGTAATTCCACTTACAAACATACTTGCAAAAACATACCATCCAAATAAGGTAGAGAACCAGTGAGGGTCAACACTCATAATCCAATCCCAAGACATCATAGATTCAGTATAAATATAGAATACTAAGAATGCAGCAGAAATACGGAATGTCTTTTTAAAGTTACTGTTATCGTTAATATCAGCATTATCTTGAGCTATTGAGAACTTACGAGCAAAATGACGGTAAATACTCCAACCAGCTATAAATATCAATCCACGAATTATAAATCCTGTCATATTTAAGAATCCTGATTTACCTGCAACTAACTTGTCATAATCTTCGTGATCTGGGTTAGTCATATTTTCATTCATCCAAACAAAAATACTATTGTGTCCTAAATAGTGTGAAGCAACTGCAATTGCTAATACTATTAATCCACCAGGTAATACATAAGATGTTATCCCTTCCATAACTCTAAACAGTACTGGAGACCATCCTGCTTGAGCTGCATATTGAATTGCATAAAATGCAAGTACTCCTAAAGCTATCATGAAAAAGAAAAATGCTGCAACGTATAATGCTGCCCAAGGTCTATTGTGTATTTGGTGCATTACATGCTCAACATGTTTTTTGTGGTCGTCACCATGACTTACATCTGAATTAGCATGAGCGTTAGTTGCATGAGCATCTGTAGTGTTGTGAGTATCATGAGCAGGTGAAGCATGTGCTGCATCTTCTCCATGACCTCCACCATGATGTGAAGCTGACTCAGCCACTAACATGGTTTCAACGTCTTCAAAAGATTTATGAGATGTCATAAAACCATAAACAACGCCTATTGCCCCAATAATCATTAATGCAATAGAAAGTGTCTTTAATTTATTTGAAAATGTGTACATATCTATATATAATCTTTATCTGTCTTATTTTTCTAAATCAGCTTTTAATTTCATTACATAAGCAACTACTTGCCAACGCTCTTCTTCGTTCAATTGGTTTGCATAAGAACCCATTGCGTTCTTACCATAGTATATTACATGGTAAACACTACCTTCGGTAATTGCCCTTCCAACATCATCATAACTAGGTATACCTAGTATCTTTTCACGCTTTACAAGGTTACCTTGTCCGTCACCTTTATTACCATGGCAAATACCACAATAAATATCATAAAGTTCTTTTCCTCTAGTGAAATCTACTTGAGTAGAATCTAATTTATTAGTCAGTGTAGCTTTTGCAAGCTCATATCCTTCAGTTGTGTTATCAATATCAAAAGGAGTATGTCCTCTTGGAATTGTTCCTTCTACAGGCAATTGACCTTCTTTTCCGTTTTTAAATGCATCAGACTCTGAATATGTTTCGTAACCTACAGACTCGTACATATTAGGCATGAATTGGTAATTAGGTCTTGAATCTTTTTTACAAGAGACAAACGCTACTAATACTAATGCTATAACTGCTACTTTAATTAAGCTCTTCATATTAATGTGCTTCTTCTTTATCTACTAAATTAATTTCTACTGCACCTGTTTCTTTAAGTAAACTCTCTAGTTCTTCTTCATTTCCATGAACAGCTATCTCCATTAAGAAATGGTCGTCAGTAGTTCTTGGATCTGGGTTTTCAGCTTTTTTGAATGGCCACATTCTACTACGTAAATAAAATGTGATTACCATTAAATGGGCAGCAAAGAATACTGTTAACTCAAACATAATTGGCACAAAAGCTGGCATATTTTCTATGTAGCTAAAACTTGGTTTTCCACCTATGTTTTGAGGCCAATCTTTAATCATGATAAAATTCATCATGGTAATAGCAACAGTTAACCCTACACAACCATACATAAATGCAGCAATTGCAATACGTGTTGGTGCTAATCCCATAGCTTTGTCTAATCCATGAACTGGAAAAGGTGTGTATACTTCTTCAATATGATGTTTTGCTGCTTTAACTTTTTTAACCGCAGACATTAATACATCATCATCTGTATAAATAGCGTGAATTACTTTTGAAGATTCCATATGCTACTTTTAGTTTATTAGTTTTTTAGCTTGTCCAGACCAATCATCACGTTCTGCTCTTCCTGGGAAAGAACCAGTAATTTCGTCTAACAAGTCGTATTCTCTCTTTGTCATTTTACTTACCTGAACATAAGTAAAAATACCTATACTGTTAAGTACGTCTTCCATTTTTGGACCAATACCATTAATCACCTTAAGGTCATCAGCAGTTTGTGTACTTGGGTCGAACTTACCTATACTTTCAAATAAGCTATTTACTTTATCAGTATTGTCCTTTACTTCAGCTTTTGGTGCTGATTTTACTTCAACAGCTTTACCTGAAGTTCTTTCATCTGCTCCTGTACCAGCTAAACTTTCGCCTGCTTCTCTTATTCTCTTATATCTTTCTCCTGAAGATTTTAAAATAGTTTTAACCTCTGCTTGAGCGATTACTGGAAATGTTCTAGAGTATAATAAAAATAGTACAAAGAAGAATCCAATAGTACCTATAAATATTCCTATATCAACAAATGTTGGAGAGAACATTGTCCATGAAGATGGTAAGTAATCTCTGTGTAATGATGTAACGATAATTACGAAACGCTCAAACCACATACCTATGTTTACAACAATAGAGATAAAGAACGAGAACATAATACTAGTACGTAGTTTCTTAAACCACATAAACTGTGGAGAGAACACGTTACAAGTCATCATCGCCCAATATGCCCACCAGTAAGGACCTGTTGCTCTGTTAAGGAATGCATATTGTTCATACTCTACACCAGAATACCAAGCAATAAATAACTCAGTAATATAAGCCACACCTACTATAGAACCTGTAATCATGATTACAATGTTCATTAACTCGATGTGTTGTACAGTAATATAGTCTTCTAGGTTACACACTTTTCTCATAATGATAAGAAGTGTGTTTACCATTGCGAATCCTGAGAAAATCGCACCAGCAACAAAGTAAGGAGGGAAAATTGTAGTATGCCATCCTGGGATTACTGAAGTTGCGAAGTCAAAAGATACAATGGTATGTACAGAAAGTACAAGTGGTGTAGCTAAACCTGCTAATACCAATGATACTTCTTCAAAACGTTGCCAATCTTTAGCACGTCCTGTCCAACCAAAACTGATTAGAGAATATATTTTCTTTTGGAAAGGTTTTACTGCTCTATCACGAATCATTGCGAAATCAGGTAATAAACCAGTCCACCAGAATACTAATGATACTGATAAATAAGTTGAAATCGCAAATACATCCCAAAGTAATGGAGAGTTAAAGTTAACCCATAGTGAACCAAACTGGTTTGGAATTGGTAATACCCAATATCCTAACCATGGACGACCCATGTGAATAATAGGGAACAATCCTGCTTGTACTACTGAGAAGATTGTCATCGCTTCTGCAGAACGGTTAATTGCCATTCTCCATTTTTGACGGAATAAAAGAAGTACTGCAGAAATAAGTGTTCCTGCGTGACCAATACCTACCCACCATACAAAGTTGGTGATATCCCAAGCCCAACCTACGGTTTTATTTAAACCCCAAGTTCCAATACCTGTTGATATGGTATATAAAATACATCCAATTCCCCAAAGAAAAGCTACCAGTGAAATTCCAAAAACTATCCACCACTGCTTATTTGCTTTACCTTCAATAGGTCTTGCCACATCCACAGTAACATCGTGGTATGATTTTTCACCTGTAACTAAAGGTCTTCTAATAGGTGCTTCGTAATGAGACGCCATAATTTGTTTATAATTGTTTCTTATTAATTCTTTTGTTAAGCTTCAGTTGTATTTCTAACTTTAGTTTGATATACAACGTTTGGTTTTGTACCAATATGTTCTAGCAAGTGATATGCTCTGTCATCTTCTTTAAGATGAGCTACCTTACTTTCTTTATTGTTAATGTCTCCAAAAATCATTGCTCCACTACTACAAGCAGCTGAACATGCTGTTTGGAACTCATCCTTTCTAACCTCTCTACCATCACGTTTAGCATCAAGAACTGTTTTTTGTGTCATTTGAATACACATAGAACATTTTTCCATAACACCTCTTGAACGTACTACAACATCTGGGTTTAATACCATACGTCCTAAATCGTCGTTCATGTGATAATCGAACTCATCATTTTGGCTATATAAGAACCAGTTGAATCGACGTACTTTATAAGGACAGTTGTTAGCACAGTATCTTGTACCTACACAACGGTTATAAGCCATATGGTTTTGACCTTGACGACCATGTGATGTTGCTGCCACAGGACAAACTGTTTCACAAGGTGCGTGGTTACAGTGTTGACACATTACTGGTTGGAAAGCTACTTGAGGATTTTCTGATGGGTTTTCCATCTCACCAAACTCACTTAATGAGCTTCCTAAACCAGAGATATTATCTTTCTTTTCATTATCACCTTCAAAAGAGTCTTCTGAAGAATAATATCTATCAATACGTAACCAGTGCATATCACGACTACGACGAACTTCTTCTTTACCTACTACAGGTACATTATTTTCTGCATGACAAGCAATCACACATGCTCCACAACCTGTACAAGCATTTAAATCGATAGATAAATTGAAGTGATGTCCAATTGAACGATCAAACTCATCCCAAAGGTCAACATCTGGAGAAGTTACTGGAGTTTCCTCATGGTTAAGAGAAACAACAGGAATCTTATTCCAACCGTGTTTGTGGTCTTCTTTATCGTAAGTATTAAATATTTCAAGTGTAGTTTCTTTAATGATGTCTCCACGACCCATTAATGTATTGTGCAACTGAACACATGCAAACTCATGCATTCCAGCAGCAGCAGCTACAGTTACACTTTGAATATTATTAAAATCACTGTATAATTGGTAAGCATTAACTCCTGTTTTCATTTCATCTTTAAGTCCAGCCTTACGACCATACCCAAATGATAAACCTACAGAACCATTAGCTTGTCCTGGTTGAATTAATACAGGAACATTCTTTAAAGTTGTTCCGTTTACAGTAACATCAGCATAACTTCCATCTAAAGCTCCTGTTGCTACATGAACATTTTTAAGTCCAAGTTTATCAGCATCAGCTTTAGAAACAGTTAAATAGTTATCCCAAGACACACGAGAAATAGGATCTGGGAACTCTTGTAACCATGGGTTATTGGCTTGTTGACCATCTCCCATTCCTGTTTTGCTATATAATGTAAGTTCTAATCCTGAACCAGCTTTTGCAGAAGACGCTAAAGCTCTTGCTGCATTAGTTGAAAGTGCCTCAGCAGTATCTTCTTCTGTTGTAGCTTCTTCAACAACATCAATTGACACATTACTTACAAAAACACCATCATGTAACGCTTGGTTAAATGATCCTCCATTAAGTATTGAAGAATTCCAAGTATCTTTAACATAATCATGATACGATACATCACTTCCAGACCATTTTAATAATGCATCTTGAAATTGTCTTGTATCAAACAAAGGACGAATTGTTGGTTGCATTAATGCATAATGTCCTTTTTTCATTTCTACGTCACCCCAAGATTCTAAGTAATGTGGTGCAGCAGCAATATATGTACAGTTAGTTGACGTCTCATCAACTTTCATAGAAAAAGCGATAGACACTGTAGTGTTTTTTAATCCTTCAGCAAAGTCAGCAGCGTTAGGTAATGTATATAATGGATTAACTCCACTCATTATAATTGCTCCAACTTTTCCTGCTTTCATATCACTAACCAAAGTAGATACAGCTTTGTCACTACCTTGCCTAGTTTTTATTGGTGAAGCAGTATTGAATGCTTCACTGCTTAAGTACTCATTAATTTCTAATGCAACGGTTTGTGCATTTATATCGTTAAGTCCAGTTACAACTACAGCTTTTCCTTTAGCGCTTTTAAGCTCAGACGCTGTTTTAGTAACTGCTTGTAAAATATTTTCTGGTAAATCAACAGAAACAGAACCACCAACTACTTCGGCATAAAGCTTAGCCAATACCATTTTTTGTTGTGTTGGAGTTACTGGCACTCTTTTATCAGCATTAGCTCCTGATAGAGACATGTTTGATTCAAACTGAATGTGACGAGACATTTTTCCATGATCTGGAATTCTCTTTTTAGCATATGCAGAATCAAATCCACCACCTTGCCAATCACCTAAAAAGTCTGCTCCTACAGATACAATTGTCATTGCTTTAGAAAAATCGTAATCCGCTAAACCACGTTCTCCATATTTTGCTTGAAAAGCATCTAATGCAGCCGACTCAGAAACAGCATCGTATTGTACATGACGTACATTACCATATTTTGCTTTAAAATCAGCAATCAATCTAGATGTTGAAGGACTAGCAAATGTTTGTGTAAATAACACAATTTCTTTACCAGAATTCATTACATCTGTTAAGGCTTGATTGGTTTCAGCATCAAATTGTTCCCAAGAAATTTCAGCGTCGCCTTTCATTGGTTTTTTAACTCTAAGGCTATCATATAACCCTAAAACCGAAGCATTAACTCTAGCATTAGCACTACCATTGGTAGCTGCCATTGTGTTGTTTTCGATTTTAATTGGACGACCTTCGCGAGTTTTAACTAAAACACTTGCAAAATCAAATCCGTCAGCAATTGTAGTTGCATAGTAGTTAGCAACACCAGGAATAATTTCCTCTGGTTGCACCACATAAGGGATTGACTTTATCACTGGTCCTTCACAGGCAGCTAATGATGCTGCAGCTGTACTAAAACCAACGTACTTTAAGAAGTCACGACGTGTTGTAGAAGAACTTTCTAATGAGGCTTTATCTCCTAAAAACTCATCAGTTGGAATTTCTTGAACAAACTCGTTCTGTTTTAGCGTCTCAACAACAGAGCTGTTTTGGTCTAGCTCTTCAACACTTTTCCAGTATTTCTTGTTTGATGACATATTATATAATTGAATTACTCTTTATTAATATTAAATTAGTAATGGCATTTACCACATTCCAGTCCACCCATTTGAGCAGCTGTTAATTTTTCAACTCCATATTTCTTAGATAACTGCTCATGAATTTTTTCATAATAACCATTATCTTGAACTTTAACCTCAGTATCTCTATGACAGTTAATACACCATCCCATTGTAAGTGGAGCATGTTGATACATAATTTCCATTTCCTCTACAGGACCATGACATGTTTGACATTGAATTCCTGCTACAGACACGTGCTGAGAGTGATTAAAGTATGCAAAATCAGGTAGGTTGTGAATTCTAACCCACTTTACAGGTTGTGCTTGACCAGTGTATTTTTGATCTGCATCACTCCATCCTGCTGCTGCATATAATTTTTGGATTTCTCCATCATAAAACTCTTTGCTATACTCAGCAGTAGTTTCACCTGTATATTCAACAACTGATTTATGACAGTTCATACAAACGTTTAATGAAGGAATTCCTGAAGTTTTACTTACTCTTGCAGATGAGTGACAGTACTTACAATCGATACCGTTATCTCCTGCGTGTATTTTATGAGAAAAGTGTATTGGTTGTACTGGTTGGTATCCTTGATCAACACCTACTTGCATTAAATAACCATACACAAAATAACCACTAGTCAATAAAAAGAAGATTGCAGTAACCAATACTAAAAATTGATTTTGTACAAACGCTTTCCATAATGGTAATCCTTTGTCTTTTTGAGGAATCTCAATTCCTTTCGCTTCAGCAAATCTATTTAGTGTACGTCTTACCAATACTAAAGCAAAAGCCAACAATGCAAATAACAATGCTAATGCCCAAAGGATTATTTTGTTTGAAGTTCCTCCATTTGTAGCACCTTCACTATTAGGATTCTCTGGAGTTTCAGGTTTTTTAACCACAGCTTCTTGGGCTGTATACGCTAAGATATCTGAAATGTCTTGATCAGTTAATTGCGGGAAAGCCGTCATAGGCGTACCACTATATTCATTGAATATTTGGTTACCATAGGCATCGCCAGATTTAACAACTCCAGCACTGTTACGAATCCATGCAGCAATCCACTCTCTATCTAAACCATGGTCATCTGCTAATCTTTGCTCTACATGACGTAACGCAGGACCAGTCATCTTTCGATCTAGGCTATGACAAGAAGCACAATTGGTATTGAAAATAGATTTACCCTTAGCAGGATCACCTTCTTGAGCGTTAAGTGTTGTTGAAAACGTGAGTAAAAGAATAAACCCTAATTGAAGTATATTAGCGGTTAATTTACGGTATATCACCTGTTTCATATTGTTAGTTGAATTATCTTCCAAACTTTGGTATGATTTTTTCATTTAAAAAGAAAAAAATACAGTTATAAAATCTCACGCAAAAATAATACTTAAAGTCCATTTTAGAAATGTTACAGAAGTGTTAATTGGTAATTTATAAAGATTCTAAATAATATTGAAGCTTGCATTTACTTAATTAAACACAGATATACTTTTGCTGAAATAAATTTTTTAATTTTACCGAATTGAAAAGTTGTTAATACTAAATGGTTTAGTATTTGCGTTTGAAAATTTTAATACTCTTAATAATAGATACGTATGACAAAAATGAACATAAAATCACTACTCGCCTTTTTAATTTTTATTGGATTTTCCTCAATAGGAAATGCTCAAGATGGTGTTGTTACTGTTGAACAAGACAAAGACATTGAAAAGTTATTACAGTTTAAAAAAGATGCTAAAACTGTTGACTTGTATAAAATACAAGTTTATCAAGGAAATCACTCTGGAGCTCAAAAAGCTGAGGCTGATTTTATGAAAACTTACAGCGAATGGCCTGTAAGCATGGAGTATGAGACACCAAACTACAAGATTTGGGTAGGAAATTTTAGAAGTAGACTTGAAGCTGACAAGGCTTTACTTAAAATTAAAAAGAACTACAACAATGCTTTTATTTTTAAACCTAAAAGAGATAAAAGCTAAAACGAAAGATTATATCAAACAAAAAAGCGACTTAAATAAGTCGCTTTTTTTATATCTAATTGAAAGTAATTACTTCAATTTTTTCTTCACTTCTACTTCTTGGAATGCTTCTAAAACGTCACCTTCTTTAATGTCGTTGTAGTTTTTGATTTGCAATCCACAGTCATATCCTTTAGATACTTCTTTAACGTCATCTTTAAAACGTTTAAGCGATGCTAACTCTCCTGTATAAACAACAACTCCATCTCTAATCAATCTTATTCCTGAGTTTCTATATATTTTACCGTTAGTTACCATACATCCTGCAATAGTACCAATTTTAGACACTTTGAATAGTTCTCTTATCTCTGCAGTACCAGTAATTTCCTCTTTAAGCTCTGGAGATAACATACCTTCCATTGCATCTTTAAGGTCATTAATAGCATCATAGATAATAGAGTACATTCTGATATCGATTTCTTCCTTATCAGCAATTTGACGCGCATTACCCATTGGTCTTACGTTAAATCCGATAATAATTGCATCAGAGGCAGTTGCTAAAAGCACATCACTTTCGGTAATGGCTCCAACACCTTTATGTATGATATTAACTTGAATTTCTTCGGTAGATAATTTCTGGAACGAATCGGTTAAGGCTTCAACAGATCCATCAACATCACCTTTTAAGATTATGTTCAACTCTTGGAAATCTCCAAGTGCAATACGACGTCCAATTTCGTCTAAGGTAATGTGACGTTGTGTTCTTACAGATTGCTCACGTTGTAATTGTGTACGTTTAGCTGCAATTTGTTTAGCTTCACGTTCATCTTCAAATACGTTGAATTTGTCACCTGCTTGTGGCGCTCCATCTAAACCTAAAATAGATACAGGAGTTGATGGTCCTGCAGCAGTAATGTCATTACCACGCTCATCATGCATAGCTTTCACCTTACCACTGTTTCTACCAGCAAGTACATAATCTCCAATTTTAAGTGTTCCGGCTTGCACCAAAATTGTTGACACATAACCTCTTCCTTTGTCTAGGAATGCTTCAACAACAGTTCCGTTTGCAGGTTTATTTGGATTTGCTTTTAACTCTAATAATTCAGCTTCTAGCAATACTTTTTCAAGTAATTCATTAACACCTTGTCCTGTTTTTGCAGAGATATCATGCGATTGAATTTTTCCTCCCCAATCTTCAACCAATAAATTCATGTTTGCTAATCCTTCTTTAATCTTATCAGGATTTGCTGTTGGTTTGTCAATTTTATTAATTGCAAATACAATTGGAACACCTGCAGCTTGCGCATGTGCAATTGCTTCTTTGGTTTGAGGCATGATATCATCATCAGCTGCTACAACAATAATTGCCAAGTCAGTTACTTGAGCACCACGAGCACGCATAGCTGTAAAGGCTTCGTGTCCAGGAGTATCTAAAAATGCAATTTTTTGTCCGCTTTCTAAAGTAACTCCATAAGCTCCAATGTGCTGTGTGATTCCACCTGACTCACCTGCAATTACGTTTTCTTCACGAATGTAATCTAGTAACGATGTTTTACCATGATCTACGTGACCCATTACAGTTACAATTGGTGCACGAGATTTTAAATCTTCTGGCTTGTCTTCTACCTCTTCAATAGACTCTTCTATATCAGCAGTTACAAACTCAACTTCATAACCAAATTCATCTGCTACAACCGATAGTGTTTCAGCATCTAAACGTTGGTTCATTGTTACCATCATACCTAACGACATACACGCCGAAATAATTTCGGTAACAGAAATATTCATCATAGTAGCAACTTCACTTGCAGTAACAAACTCAGTTACTTTAAGAATTTTACTTTCTGCTGCTTCAGCTTGTAAGTCTTTTTCAGTTTGCTCTCTATGTTGTTCTCTTTTCTCTCTACGATATTTAGCTCCTTTACCTTTGTTGGATTTACCTTGAAGCTTTTCTAGAGTTTCTCTAATTTGCTTTTGAACTTCTGCTTCGCTTGGTTCTTCTTTAACAACAGCTGGACGTTTTCCTTTACCTTTAAAACCGCCTCTTTGGTTATTGTTTCTGTTAAAGTTATTATCTGATCCTGGTTTACTAATACGACGCCTTTTCTTTTTATTGGTGTCTCTATCAGATGAAGCCGCAGGTTTTTTATCTTCTTTTTTCTTCTTAGGCTTATTGAATTGAGATAAATCGATCTTATCTCCAGCTATTTTAGGTCCTGAAAGTTTTTGGTATTGCGTTTTTAGTTTGTCATCACCAACAGCACCTTCGGTTGGAACTTCTTTAGCTTTAGGAGTTTCCTTTTTAGGTTCAGGTTTTTCGACTTTTGGAGTCTCCTCTACTTTAGGAGTCTCTTTTTTAACCTCGACTTTTTCGACTTTTTCTACCTTTTCAACCTTGTCTACTTTTTCTACCTTTTCAGTTTTTTCAACTTTAGGAGCCTCCTCTACTTTAGGAGTCTCTTTTTTAGGTTCGGTTTTAGGTTTGTCTAAATCAATTTTACCTACTTGTTTCGGACCGCTTAATTCAGCTTTGGCTTTAACGACTTTAGCTCGTTCTTCTCTTTTCGCCTTTTCTTCAAGCTCGCGCTCACGTTGTTCACGCAACTCTTCTTTTTCCTTAAGCTTTGCTTCACTAACTTCTTGAGACGCTACTTTTTTACTTGCATCTGTTTGAAACTCGTTGGAAAGAATTGCATAAACGTCTTCTGATATTTTTGTATTAGGACTTTTTTCTATCTCCACGTTTTTTGATTCTAGGAAATCAACTGCACGGTCAATAGAAATATTGAGTTCTCTTAATACTTTATTTAATCTAATTGTTTGCGCCATAAATTGCTTGTAATATAACTTAAATATATGTTATTCTTCAAATTCTTCCTTAAGAATTCTGATAACATCAATTATTGTTTCTTCTTCTAAATCTGTTCTCTTCACAAGGTCTTCAATATCTTGCTCTAGAATACTTTTAGCTGTATCAAGACCTGCTTTATTGAATTCTTCAATAATCCATCCTTCGATTTCATCAGAGAATTCAGTTAATTCTACATCTTCATCTTCTTCAGTTCCTTCTCTAAACACGTCAATTTCATAACCTGTTAATTGTCCTGCTAAACGTATGTTATGACCTCCTCTACCAATAGCTTTACTTACTTCTTCTGGTTTTAAAAGTACTTCGGCACGTTTTGCTTCTTCATCAATTTTTATTGATGTTACTCTTGCTGGACTTAATGCTCTTGTAATGTATAATTGTAAGTTGTTGGTAAAGTTGATTACATCAATGTTTTCGTTACCCAATTCTCTTACTATACTGTGTATTCTAGATCCTTTCATACCTACACATGCTCCAACTGGATCTATTCTATCATCATAAGAATCTACAGCTACTTTTGCTTTTTCACCTGGGATTCTTACTACATTTTTTATAGTGATTAATCCATCAAAAACCTCTGGTATTTCTTGTTCAAACAACTTCTCTAAGAAAACAGGAGCTGTTCTTGACATAATAATTGCTGGCTTATTTCCTTTAAGCTCAACACTTTCAATAATTCCTCTTACATTTTCTCCTTTTCTAAAGAAGTCAGAAGGAATTTGTTTGTCTTTTGGTAAAATAATTTCGTTACCCTCATCGTCTAGCAAAATAATTGCTCTGTGACGAATGTGGTGTACTTCGGCTGTATAAATTTCACCTTCTAAATCTTTAAATTGCTTATAGATATTAGTATTGTCGTGTTCGTGTATTTTTGAAATTAAATTTTGTCTTAATGCTAAGATAGATCGTCTTCCTAAATCTATAAGTTTAACTTCTTCTGCAACATCTTCTCCTACTTCAAAATCTGGTTCTATTTTACGTGCTTCACTTAATTCAATCTCTTGGTTTGGTTCTTCTACTTCTCCATCTGCTACAACAATTCTATTTCTCCATATCTCTAAATCTCCTTTATCTGGGTTTATAATGATATCAAAGTTATCGTCATCTCCATACTTCTTTTTTAATGCATTTCTTAACACATCTTCTAAAATCGCCATTAACGTTACACGATCTATTAACTTATCGTCTTTAAATTCTGAAAAAGAATCAATTAACGCAACATTTTCCATATCTATTATGAATTAAAATTTTATTATAACTTTCGCCTCTAAAATATCATCGTATTTTATCTTGGCTTCTTTTTTAACAGTAACTTTTCCTTTACCTACTGGCTTAGGTTCTCTTGCTTTCCACTCTAGCATTATCCCTTCTTCATCTTGATTAACAAGTGTTGCTTCAAATTTTTCGCTAGCTTTTGTCTTTACACCTAAAACTCTACCTATATTTTTTTTGTATTGTCTTATATGGCTTAATGGTGTTGTAGCACCAGACGACATTACTTCTAAAGAAAAATCCTGATCTTCTCTGTCTAGATTATGCTCAATTGCACGACTTACAAAAATGCAATCTTCAACAAGTACTCCGTTGTCGCCATCAATAATAATCTTAATGGCATTGTTATCTAACACCTCAAAATCAATCAAGAACAAATCTTTTCGTTCTTCTAAGGCTTTATCAAGTAATTCTTTTACGGTATCTCTAAACATTTTTAGTATAAAAAGAGGGGACTTCCCGTCCCCTCGTATTTTCTTTTTCCTTACAACGCTGCAAATATACAACAAATTAATTGATTTCTGCAAATAGGGTAAAGTCGATTTTTATTATTAAATTTATGTAATAACATTCAACGTCATCAATATGAAAAAAATTCTTGTACCAACCGACTTTTCTAAAGAAGCAGAAAACGCATTAAAAGTTGCTGCTCAATTAGCCAAAAAAGAGAATAGTGAAATATACCTACTTCACATGTTAGAACTTCCATTACAGGAAGTTGATGCCATGAGTTCTCATAGCGCATTACCCGAAGCAATGTTCTTCATGAAATTAGCGCATCAAAAATTTGAAAACCTTATGGCTAGTGATTATTTAGAAGGGATTACTGTACACGAAACTGTAAAATCTGATACCAATTTTGGCAACATCATTGACAAGTGTCATGAGTTAAACATAGACCTAATTGTTATGGGCTCACATGGTGCTAGTGGTTTTAAAGAAATGTTTGTTGGTTCAAATGCTGAAAAGGTTGTAAGAACGTCTGATATTCCTGTATTGGTGATTAAAAACGAGCACACTAGCTTTAATGTTAAAAACTTTGTGTTTGCTTCTGATTTTAAAAACGACAACAAAGAAACCTATAAGCAAGCAACCGATTTTGCCAGTGCATTTGGTTCAAAAATACATTTACTCATGGTAAATACCGCAAACACGTTTACAACTACATCAAAAGCTAAAGAACGAATATTAGATTTTATAAAAGATTATGAATTTGACAATTACACGCTAAACATATACAACGACACCACTGTGGAAAGCGGCATTTTAAACTTCTCTAAAGATATTGACGCAGACCTAATAGGAATAAGCACTCATGGAAGACAAGGAATTGCTCATTTTTTTAACGGCAGTATAAGTGAAGACCTTGTGAATCATGCCAAAAGACCTGTGATTACGTTTAAGATATAATCTCAAAACCCTAAAACAAAAAAGTCTTCCGCAATTGGAAGACTTTTTTTGTTGGCCTACTAGGGCTCGAACCTAGACTCTTCTGGACCAAAACCAGACGTGTTGCCAGTTACACCATAGGCCATCATTTCAAATGAGGATGCAAATTTATAACAAAGTTTCATTTGCACAAAAAAAAATCAAGAAAATAATTTAAAAACCTTAACGTTTACTTAAAAACCTTAGTGTTTATCATATTTATTATTAAATTCGCCCGCAACAATACTTAACACATATGACACATTTCAACTTCAAGAAATGGAATACCATTTTAGGATGGTTTGCTTTTACCGTAGCCCTTATTACATATGCGCTAACCATAGAACCAACAGTTAGCTTTTGGGATGCTGGAGAGTATATTTTAACTTCTTCTAAACTACAAGTTGGACATCCTCCTGGGGCACCATTTTTTCAAATGATGGGTGCATTTTTCTCAATGTTTGCTCTTGAACCTTCTCAAGTTGGTATGATGTTAAATATGATGAGTGCTGTAGCAAGTGCTTTTACAATCTTGTTTATGTTTTGGACCATAAGCCTACTTTTAAGGAAACTAGCAGTTGCTTCACTACCTAAAAAAGAGGCTATCAATGATGAATATGATACTACTTTATTATCTAAACAACAAAACGTTGCCATCTTAGGAAGTGCTCTTGTAGGGAGTTTAGCTTTTACTTTTACCGATTCTTTTTGGTTTAATGCTGTTGAAACAGAAGTATATGCAATGGCTGCCTTAATTATGTCTATTATGTTTTGGTTAGGGTTACGTTGGGAACAAGACATGAATACTCCTAGAGGTAACAGATGGTTAATTTTAATAGCTTTTGTTATAGGTATGTCTTTTGGTGTTCACTTTATGGGATTATTGACCATACCTGCTATTGGACTTATCTATTACTTTAAAAACTACAAAGAAATAACGGTTAAAAACTTCATTATTGCCAATGTAGTAGCAGTAGCTATATTACTTTTTGTGTTTAAACTATTAGCTCCAAACATTATGAGAGCGTTTAGTGCTTCGGAATTGTTTTTTGTAAATAGCATAGGATTACCTTTTAACTCAGGTTCAATTATTGCTGGTATTGTTTTAATTGCTATTATTTATTTCGGATTAAAATATACTCGTCAAAAAAACTACAAGCATTTAAACACAGGAATTCTTTGTTTAACGTTTATTATCATTGGTTTTTCTTCATGGTTGATGCTACCAATTAGAGCCAATGCGCAAGTTGTTATTAACGAAAACAACCCTTCTAGTGCCAGAGAACTTTTAGCATATTATAACTTAGAGCAATACCCAGAAACTCATTTGTTCTATGGACCATTGTTTACAGAGCAATACACTGGTTATGATGCCAATCAACCTTTTATTGATGATAAACCTAAATACGAAAAAGACGAAAAGTCTGGAAAGTATATTGTTGTAAACGATTGGAAAAACGCCAAACAAAACTACAATTCTGAGCAAGCTTCTATTTTACCAAGAATGTGGAGTACAGAGCATGCCGAAAACTATATGATGTTTACTGGCCTACTAGATTTTAAAATCAAGCCAGAATATCAAATGGAAAACCAAGTAAGAGCTTTGGTTAATGATTTTAGACAACAAGTTGCTGAAGGTAGAATTGATTATGAAGATTACCATTTATTCCTTAAAAGATACGGTCAAGAATTTTTAGACATTGAAAAACCGTCATTACTTCAAAATGTTGGATACATGTTAGAGTACCAATTAGGTTATATGTATTGGCGTTATTTTATGTGGAACTTTGTAGGAAGGCAAGACGATATTCAAGGAAAATATGACGATTTACACGGTAACTGGATAAGTGGCATTGATTTTATTGACGAAATGCATTTAGGCATGTCGCAAAAAAACTTACCAAGCGATGTAGAAAACAATAAAGCACGAAACACCTACTATTTCTTACCGCTTATCTTAGGGCTTATAGGGTTTTTATTTTTACTCAGTAAAGACAAAAAACTGTTTTGGACTATGCTAGTTTTCTTTTTGTTTACAGGTTTAGCAATTCAGTTCTATACAAATATTCGACCTTTTGAGCCTAGAGAAAGAGACTATTCGGTTGTTGGTTCGTTTTATGTGTTTGCCATTTGGATTGGTTTTGGAGTATACTCTATTTTTGAAGGCTTAAAAAAGTATTCGTCTTCAAAATTCTTAGCGCCATCAATAACCCTTGTGTGTTTAATTCTTGTACCAGGAATTCTTGCGGCAAACAATTGGGACGACCATGACAGGTCTGAAAGAGAAACAGCCCATGCAATGGCTATTAAGTATTTAGAATCTTGTGCGCCAAATGCCATTTTATTTACTATTGGTGATAATGATACATTCCCACTTTGGTATGCTCAAGAAATTGAAGGAATACGAACTGACGTAAGAGTTGTAAATACAAGTTTATTCCAAACCGATTGGTATATCGATCAAATGAAACGAAAAGCGTATGAGAGTGACCCAATTCCTTCTCAACTAACGCATGACCAATATAAGTTTGGAACAAGAGACTATATCATGAGAAGGGAAATTACCAAAGACACGCTTATGATAAAAGACTTTATGAACTTTGTAAGTAGTGACGATCCTAGATACAAGCTAAAATATATTCTTCAACGAGAAGGTGAAGACCTTAGCTACTACCCAAGTAATTTATTAAACTCTAACTATTTTCCAACATCTCACATTAGAGTTCCTGTTGACAAGGCTTCTGTTTTAGAACATGGTATCGTAAAACCTAAAGATGCTGATAAAATACTACCTTATTTAGACGTTGAAATAAAAGGAGGCGCTTTATATAAAAACAGATTGCTAATGCTAGATATAGTAGCTAACAACAATTGGGAACGTCCAATTTATTTTACTGGAGGTGCATTTGGTGACGATGATTATATTTGGATGAAAGACTACCTGCAACTAGACGGTTTATGCTACAAACTTGTGCCAATAAAAACACCTGTCGACAGAGCAAATCCATTTGATATGGGACGTGTTGATAGCGAATTAATGTACGAAAAAGTTATGGCTTGGGATTGGGGAAATAGTGGTAACGAAAACGTATACCATGATACCGAATCTAGAAAGAATGGGATAACTTACAGAGGCAATCTTGCGCGTTTGGTTGAACAACTAATTAATGAAGAGGAGTACGATAAAGCTGAAAAAGTAGCTGATTTAGCTATGGAAAAAATGCCTGTTGATATTTTTGGGTATTACACACTTTTAGAACCGTACATTAGCGCTTACTACGAAGTAGACAAGGTTGAAAAAGGTAGAGACCTATTTAAAAAGGTAAGTAAAAAATACCAAGAAAGTCTAACCTATTACAGTGGATTATCTATAGAAAATCAAACACGTTATCTTGACGAAATTGTTACTGATATTGAACGCTACCGTGCTTTAGTAGATATATTAGTGATTTATAAAGATGGTGATTTTGCTTTAGAAGAAACTGAAAGGTTTAACAATTATCTTAAGCTTTTCAATCACTTTGCTGGAGACGAACCAGAAGATGATGAGCAGCCTTTAATGGATGACTTAGATATTATATCAAACGACTCGGTTGATAGTCTTTTTAATATGGAATAAATTGTTAGGGTTTTCGTATGAAAATAACTCCTACTAAAACACCTTTGGTGGTAAAGAAGATGTTTCCAAATTATATTTGGGACATTCCCACTGAACAAAAAACAATTTATCTCACTTTTGATGATGGTCCAACACCTGAAATAACACACTGGACTCTAAACACATTAAAACAATACAATGCAAAAGCAACATTCTTTTGTATTGGTCGTAATATTGAAAAGCATCCAGATATTTTTCAGGATATAATCAATGAAAGTCATAGCATTGGTAACCATACCTACAACCATTTAAAAGGCTGGAAAACCCAAAAAAAAGAATATATAGACGATGTTTTAAAAACCCAATCTTTAATAGAACAACAACAAACATCTAAGTTGTTTCGTCCTCCTTACGGAAAAATAAAACCCAAGCAAGCTAACGAGTTAATTCAAATGGGTTATAAAATTATAATGTGGGATGTATTGTCTTTTGATTGGGATGCTACAATATCTAATGAAACTTGTTTAGAAAATGTAATCTCCAAAACAAAAAAAGGGAGCGTTATTGTTTTTCATGATAGCCTCAAAGCTGCTTCAAATCTGCAATATGCTTTACCTAAAGTTTTAGAACACTATAGCAATCTTGGATTTTCTTTTAAGAATATAGTTATACCTGATTAGATATACTCTTGAATAATACCTATTAAAGTATTAGCGTCTTGCTCACCACTGTGACGCCATTTCATTTCACCACCTTTGTAGATAATTAGTGTTGGTAAACCTTTAACCCTTAAAGCTTCAGCAAGCTCTTTATTTTTATCAACGTCAATTTTAATGACCTTTGCCTTATCACCAAGAGCAGCTGCAACGTCTCTTAATACAGCATGCATTGCCTTGGATTGCTCATTCCATTCTGTAAAAAAGTCTAACAGAACAGGAATGTTAACATCTATTAATTCCCCAAATTTTGACATACTTTAAAGTTTTTAGTCAAATGTTGTTATTAAACCTAGATGATTTTAGGTATGATTTAACTAATATCATCTAGTAGATTCACTCTTACTTATTTATAAAAATAAGCAATTTTAAGAGTAAATATAACATTTCCTTGCAATTAAGCGTTTTTTGTTCCTTTTTTGAGCTCTATAACGGTTACTTCTGGCCATATACCAACTCGTCCTGGAAACGCATGATAACCAAAACCTCTATTAACATTTATATATCTTCCAAACTCTTCATATAAACCTGCCCATTGTTTATAAACATACTGAGAAGGACTCCATTTGAAAATCCCTGGAATTTCAATTCCCATCTGCAATCCATGAGTGTGACCACTAAGCGTAAGTTGATAATTAAAATCGTCTTTCTTTACCATGTACTCCCAATGAGATGGATCGTGAGATAGCAATATCTTAAAATCGTCTTTATTTATTCCTTCGGAAGCTTTAACCAAATCACCTGATTGATTAAACCCTTTTCCCCAGTTTTCAACACCTACAATAGCAATTTTCTGACCGTCTTTTTCTATGTAACGGTTCTCATTCAGTAATAAATCAAATCCTATTTTTGGATGAATGTCTTTTACCGCTTTAAAATTGTTAACCTTATCTTCTTTTGTTAACCAATCAACATAGTCACCATAATCATGATTTCCTAATACTGAAAACTTACCCATTGGTGCATCAAGCTGTTTAAAAACATCAACCCAAGTATCCATTTCATCAGCCTTATTGTTTACAATATCACCAGTAAAAAGAATGATGTCTGATTTTTGTTCGTTAATTAAATCAACACCATACTGTATTTTGTTCTTATTGGTAAAACTCCCTGAATGTATATCGGAAATTTGTGTAATGGTTAAACCATCAAAAGCCTCAGGTAAATCTTCAAAAGACAATTGATATTTTAAAACCTTGTAATTATACCTTCCTTGGATAATTCCGTATAAAAATGAAGCAAATGGAATAGCTGCCAACCCTAAAGCCAGCTTAGAAACAAAAACACGCCTACCAACAAAAGATTGAGTTTCTCCACTTGAAAATACTGAAACAAGTTTTAGAATAACTCGCACAATATCTTCGCCAAACATCATTATAATTAATATTGCTTTTGGGATAAGAATTGTAAGCATAAAGCCAACTGCATATTGAAACTGCACGGTTTGACCTAAACTTCTTGGAGTAGTAAATATTACATATATTAAGTTGGCATAAACTAATGCAGAAACACCTAGCCAACTCCATTTAACAACACGACTTTTAGTAACCGTTTTTAAAGCTTGAAAAGCATAAATTTCTGCTACCAAAATAATAGCTGAAAGTATCACAAGCCTAATAATCCATCTCGACATAAACTAAATTTAACCAAAGATAACCGAATTTAAAATCTTTTATCTTCAATCATTTTATATTTAACTATATGTTAAGATTTAGTATCTTTTGCCTCCAATTTAATACCTCAGCATGAAACGTTGCTTTTTTATTGTTTTATTGACGTCCATTTTTTTTGGATGCACTGAGAACAAACCATTTGAACCTGCTCAAAAAGACAAATCTTTAATTTCTTATGTTAATCCGTTTATTGGCACTGGTGGTCATGGTCATACCTATCCTGGAGCAACTATGCCTTTTGGTATGATGCAACTGTCTCCAGATACGCGACTTGATGGTTGGGATGGTTGCTCTGGTTATCATTATTCAGATGAATATATCTATGGCTTTTCGCATACACATTTAAGCGGAACAGGAGTTTCTGACTATGGTGATATTTTATTAATGCCAACAAATAAGGTTGCTTTTAACAATGGAGCTGATGGAGAAACTGGTTACAGAGCACATTTTTCTCATGACAACGAAATTGCTAAACCAGGTTATTACAAAGTACATTTAGATTCTACAGAAATTGATGTAGAACTCACTGTTTCCAAACGAAGTGGTATACATAAATACCAATTTCCTTCTTCTGAAAATCAATACGTGATTTTAGATTTAGACCATCGCGACCAACTTTTGGACCATAAAATTCAGATGGTAGATAGTCAATCGATTAAAGGTTACAGACATTCCAAAGCTTGGGCAACAGACCAACGTTTGTTTTTTGACATGTATTTTTCAAAACCTATTGAAAGCATTTCTTATGTTGAAAATGATACCGAAGTTTCTAAAAACTACAAATACCAAAGCAAAAAGGCAGCAATAAAATTCAAAAACCCGAACAATGACCCTATTTATATTAAAATAGGTATTAGTGCAGTTGATGAAGCTGGCGCAAAACGTAATTGGGAAACTGAAATAGAAGACAAAACCTTTGACGATGTTAAAACCGAAGTTCAAAACACTTGGGAGCAGCAACTAGAAAAAATTGTGGTTGAAAGCACAAATGATGACTACAAAACCAACTTTTACACGGCATTATACCACACCATGATTGCACCAAACTTATATCAAGATGTTGATGGAAGATATCGTGGTATGGATTTGGAAATTCATGAAACTAAAGATTTTGAGTATTACACAGTGTTCTCACTTTGGGATACCTATCGTGCAGCGCATCCGCTTTACACCATTATTGAAGAAGACCGAACGAACGATTTCATCAATACATTTTTAGCAAAATATGATGAAGGCGGCATTATGCCAATTTGGGATTTAAGCGCTAATTACACGGGTTGCATGATTGGGTATCACGCAGTTCCTGTAATTGCTGACGCTTACTTAAAAGGGATTCGTGAGTACAACACCGAAAAAGCTTTTGAAGCCATGAAGCACAGTGCGACAAGAGATAAGTTAGGATTGAAAAGCTATAAAGAATTTGGATTTATTCCTGTAGAAGAAGAAAGCGAATCGGTTTCAAAAACTTTGGAATATGCCTATGACGACTGGACCATTGCTCAAATGGCAAAAGCCATGAACAAAACCGAAGACTACAAAACTTATACGGAACGTGCGCAATATTACAAAAACAGTTACGACCCAGAAACCAAATTTATGCGTGGTCGTTTTAGAAATACATGGTTTGCACCTTTTGATCCTTATGAAGTAAACTTCAATTATACTGAAGCTAACTCTTGGCAATACAGTTTTTATGTGCCTCAAGACATTTCTGGGTTTATGAACTTATTAGGAGGAAAGGATAAACTCGAAACCCAATTAGACACATTATTTACTGCCAATGACAAAACTTCTGGACGTCATCAAGTAGATATCACAGGTCTCATTGGTCAATATGCACACGGTAATGAACCAAGTCATCACATGGCTTACCTTTATAATTTTGTAAATAAGCCGCATAAAACTCAAGAACGCATTTACCAAATTTTAACCGAATTGTACACCAACACACCTGATGGTATTTCCGGTAATGAAGATTGTGGACAAATGAGCGCATGGTATGTGTTTTCATCAATGGGATTCTATCCTGTGACTCCAGCAAGTAATCAATACATTATTGGCACACCTTTATTTGACAAAGCCACAATCAATATGGAAAACGGCAAGCAATTTAATGTTATTGCTACCAATTTAAGTGACAAAAACATTTACATTGAGCATGTTTACCTCAACGGAAAATCGCTTGACAGAACATTTATTTATCACAACGAAATTGCAGAAGGTGGCACATTGGAATTTAAAATGACCGACAATCCAGCTGTTTGGGGAAGTCGAGAAGGTCAAGAGCCTAAAACAAGCATTGACGAACATCTCGTTGTTCCTGTACCTTTTATTGCAGAAGGCGATGTCGCTTTTAAAGGTGAAACCGAAGTTGTTCTAGAAAATGTAGATGATGAAGCTTCTATATTTTATAGTTTGAATGATGAAGATTTCAAATTATACGATGCGCCTTTTACAATTTCAGAAGCTACAAACTTGAAAGTGTATTCAGAAAAAAATAAAACCAAAAGCGCAACGGTTGAAACCAAGTTTTATAAAATAGACCCTAACCTTTCTATTACACTTGAAACCGAATACGCCAACCAATACAATGGTGGTGGCAACGATGCCTTAATTGATGGTATTCTTGGAACCCAAGATTTCAGAACTGGTACTTGGCAAGGGTATCATAACACTGATTTGATAGCAACTATAGATTTGGGAAAAGAAAACCATGTTAATCTGGTTACCATAAACTTCTTGGAAGACCAACGCTCTTGGATATTTTATCCTACTGAAGTTACTTGTTTTGGCTCCAATGATGGTAAAACATTTACACCTATTGATTCACCTCGCGTATCAGAAAACATTTCTCCAAATGAAAACGTTGAAGTCAAACAATTTCACTTTAAACAAGTGCCAAAAAAATACCGTTACATAAAAATAAAAGCCAAAACACTAGGCGAACTCCCAGAATGGCATTTAGGTCACGAACACGACGGAAGAAGCTGGCTATTTGCTGATGAAATTACTATTAAATAAAACTAACTAACATTTAATCATGACCCAACAAAAATCCTATCGCTCATCATTTATTCTACTTACTGTATTATTTTTCCTTTGGGGATTTATAACAGTTTTAGTCGATTCACTTATACCTCGATTAAGAGAGCTTTTCACACTCACCTACTTCCAAGCAGGTATGGTTCAATTTGCATTTTTTGGGGCCTTTTTCTTACTGTCAATTCCTGCGAGTTATATTCTCTCAAAAATTGGTTATAAAAAAGGAATTATTCTAGGCTTGGTTACTATGGCATTAGGTTGCTTGTTGTTTTATCCTGCAGCATCCTATCGTGTATTCGGAATATTTATGTTTGCTTATTTTATTTTAGCTGGAGGCATTACCATTTTACAGGTAGCGGCTAATCCGTATGTTGCAGTTTTAGGTTCAGAAGATGGTGCATCTAGTCGATTAAATTTATCGCAAGCCTTCAATTCATTAGGAACTGCAATTGCTCCTGCCATTGGTGCATTGTTCATTTTAAGTGATAAAATTAAAACTAAAGACGAAATAGATGCTTTGGTTGGCACTGCTAAAGAACAATATTTAATTGCTGAAGCTTCAGCTGTTCAAACACCTTTTATTGGTTTGGCATTGTTTATCGTGCTTATTGCTGTCTATTTCTTTTTTGCTAAACTCCCAAAACTTATTAGCGAAACCGAAACAGGGACTTATAAAAATGCCTTAAAACAGAAAAACCTTATGCTTGGTGTATTTGGTATTTTCTGTTATGTAGGAGCCGAAGTTGCTATAGGTAGCTACTTGGTAAATTATTTTATGGATATGAATTTAGTATCACTCATCAAAGAAGAAGGGTTTATGAAATCAATCGCTGAATCACTATTAAATTCTGGTTTAGCTGAAAAAGATGACAAGGCAGTTGTTGGTGTATTTGTTACCTTTTATTGGTCAGGTGCTATGATTGGTCGTTTTATAGGTTCCTACTTAACCAAAATCATTAACCCTGGAAAAGTACTTGGTATATTTGCTACTTGTGCTGTTGCTTTAATCTTGATATCTATTAGTACAACAGGATTGGTTTCAATGTGGAGTATTTTAGCGGTAGGATTATTCAATTCTATTATGTTCCCTACCATTTTCACATTGGCTATTGATGGTATTGGGTCGTTAAAACCAAAAGGTTCAGGTCTTTTATGTACTGCTATTGTTGGTGGAGCTATTATTCCGCCTGCATACGGATTTCTAACAGATAACATCGGATTTAAACCTGCTTTGTTTTTGGTGATTTGTGCTTATGCTTACATCTTGTATTATGGTTACCGAAACTCTAAAAAAACTTTTAATCTATGAAACGCAGACACTTTATAAAAAACGCTTCACTTACAGGAGTTGGATTAACCGTTGGTTCATCATTAATTGCATGTGCTCAAGAGAATTCAAAAACCGAAAAAACTTCAGTTGTTGCAAACCCGAAAGCATCACTTCCATTGGTTATTGCTACTTGGAATGTACCTAATGCTACTTCAAAAGCTTGGGAAACTCTAAAAAATGGAGGTTCTGCATTAGATGCCGTTGAAAAAGGCTGCATGGTTGAAGAAGCTGATGTCAATAATACTTCCGTAGGAAAAGGTGGTTTACCAGATCGTGATGGTCACGTAACGTTAGATGCTTGCATTATGGACAAGCATGGTAATTGTGGATCAGTAGTATATCTTGAAAATATTGTACATGCTGTTTCAGTAGCTCGTAAAGTTATGGAAGACACACCACATGTTATGCTTGCCGGAAAAGGTGCTGAACAATATGCCTATGAATTAGGAATGCCAAAGGACAACTTACTAACGGAATCATCAAAAAAAGCTTGGGAGGAATGGAAAGTAAAAAGCGAGTACAAACCTATTATTAACATTGAAAATCACGATACTATTGGCATGCTTGCTATTGATGAAAATGGCGATATTTCTGGTGCCTGTACAACAAGCGGTCTTGCTTATAAAATGGCTGGTCGTGTTGGTGATAGCCCAATAATTGGTTCTGGTTTATTTGTAGACAACGAAATTGGTGCTTGTGTGGCTACTGGATTGGGTGAAGAAGTTGTAAAAACAGTTGGTAGCTTTTTGGTGGTTGAATTGATGCGCCAAGGCAAATCGCCGCAAGAAGCTTGTGAAGAAGCTATAAATCGTATTGTTAGTAAACCGAATAGTAATTACAAGGATTTTCAGGTTGGGTACATTGCTGTAAACAAACAAGGAGAAACAGGAAGTTATTCTATTCATAACGGTTTTAGTATGACGAAATTTCAAAATGGAGAGAATACCAATCAAACGTCTAATCATTTTATTAAAACAGAATAAGCACTTTTTAAAACCATTTAATAGTCAAGTCTACTAATTTCTGCTTAAAGTTATTGTAAGGAGGCATTAGTAAATCTACAGCTCCAATAGTATGTTGTTTTAATACAGATCGTTGATTGGTAAATTCCAAAAAGCCAAAATACCCATGCGATTTCCCAATGCCACTATTATTTGAGCCTCCAAAAGGTATGTTATGATTCAAAAACTGTAACAAATTGTGGTTAACACAAGTACTTCCTGCTCTTGTGTTGTCAATAATGTGTTTTATAGTCTTCTTATTTTTACTAAAAATATATAAGGCAAGCGGCTTTTCTTTTGAATTAATATAGTCGATAACCTCATCAATATTACCGTAAGTTTTTACAGGAAGAATTGGCCCAAAAATTTCGTTTTTCATCAGTGCACTATCTTCAGAAGCATCAAAAACTAAAGTAGGCTCTATATAATTATCTTCTTTTTTATAGCTTCCTCCTATTTCTATAGTTGCATTTTTTGATGATGCATCTTCTAAATAAGACTTTAATCGTTCAAAATGTTTTCTGTTTACTATCCTTGCCAAAGAGTTGGACTCATAGGCTTTTTCTGAATAGAATTCATCTAAATGCTTTTTAAAACTTGCTATAAATGCTGTTTTAATAGTTTCGTTTATGAATACATAATCTGGAGCAATACAAGTTTGACCAACATTCATAAATTTTCCAAAAATTATTTTCTTCACCACTTTATCCAAATTGGTGGTATCATCAATTATGGTTGGCGATTTCCCTCCAAGTTCTAAAGTTACTGATGTTAAATGCTCCGAAGCTGCTTTCATTACTATTTTACCAACTTGTGGAGAACCTGTAAAAAAGATATGATTAAAAGGTAGCTTTAAAAGTTCCTGAGAAACTTCTACCTCTCCTTCAACTAGCGCAATTTCATTATCGTCAAACAGCTCCTCAATTATATCTCTCATCACTTTAGAGGTATGAGGTGTCATTTCGCTAGGTTTTAAAATCACAGTATTGCCTGCTGCTATTGCAGAGACTAACGGTCCAAAAGTAAGATTGACAGGAAAATTCCATGGTGAAATAATTAAACAAACACCTTTTGCCTCGTTTTTAATGTATGATGAGCTTCCTAAAAGAGAAATGGGTGTTTCCACTTTTTGAGGCTTTAACCAAGATTTCAGATTTCGTTTTACAAAATTAATTTCATCGATAACAGGATATATCTCAGTTAAGTCAGTTTCTAACTGTGGTTTCTTGAAGTCACTATACAATGCATCTCTAAGCCTTTGTTTATAGGTAAACTCTAATGCGTTCTTTAAACGGTTAAGTTTCTTAATACGTGCTTTGTATGTTGTATTCCCAACAGAAAACTGATTGATTTTCTGACTGTTAAACAGATTTAAATAGGTGTTTTCACTCTTATTTACCATTTCTAAACAACGTTTTTATTGGGCTCAAAGCTCATTCTGTGCATTTCACCGATGTTTTTTACCATGCTTTTCATCTTATCTAGTAATCGACTGTTTTCATCTAAAATATTTAAACTAGCCTTAAATGTTACGTTTCTTTGACAAGAATTTTAAAATAAACCCTTTATAACAAGGTCATGAAAAAAGTTTTAATATTTTTAGTTTTTTTAAGTTTACCTCTACTTTCTGTAGGACAAAATGATATCGCTACTAACAAAAATAGTGATACTATTGAAACTACAACTAAGAAAGAAGATACTCAGTCTAAAAAAGAGACTACAGATAGTTCTAAATTCAAATCAGAATTAATGAACTTAAACCACAAAAAAAGTAATGATATTATTAGTATTAAAGCTTACAGAAAAAGTTTACAAATAAAAGTAAAGACCATAAAGCTTTGCTAGAATAAATAAAGATTATAAAAAAAGCCGAAACAATTGTTTCGGCTTTTTTTATTAGTATTCTTAAGTTTTGTAGTTTTATAGACTACAAAATTTCAAAAAATGTCAGACCAAAAACGTCTTTTCCTAGTCGATGCTTACGCCTTAATTTTTCGTGGGTATTACGCCTTTATTAAAAATCCAAGAATCAACTCAAAAGGCATCGATACGTCTGCCATTATGGGTTTTATGAACTCACTTTTAGATGTTATAAAACGTGAGCGTCCAGACCATTTAGCCGTATGTTTCGATAAAGGCGGAAGTACAGATAGAGTAGAAATGTTTGAGGCTTACAAAGCCAATCGTGATGAAACGCCAGAAGCCATAAAAGTTGCCATACCTTACATTCAAGAGATTTTAAAAGCAATGCATATTCCTATTATGGTGAAGGAAGGTTATGAAGCCGACGACGTTATAGGAACCCTATCAAAACAAGCCGAAAAACAAGGTTATCAAACCTTTATGGTTACACCTGATAAGGATTTTGCGCAGTTAGTGTCTGAAAATATTTTTATGTACCGTCCAAAATCGTTTGGTGGTGGTTACGAAACTTGGGGCATTCCTGAAGTACAGAAAAAATTTGAAGTTGAAGATCCGTTACAGGTAATTGATTTCTTAGGAATGATGGGAGATTCCAGCGACAACATCCCAGGTTTACCTGGTGTTGGTGAGAAAACTGCGAAAAAATTCTTGAAAGCCTACGGAAGTATGGAAGGTTTATTTGAAAATATCCACGAACTGAAAGGTAAAATGAAAGAGAAGGTAGAAGCTAACCAAGAATTAGGCTTACTATCGAAAAAACTGGCTACCATAATGCTTGATGTTCCTGTGGAATTTGATGAAAAAGATTTTGAAATGTGCGATCCGGACATTGAAGCGGTTAAAACCATTTTTCAAGATTTAGAGTTTAGAAGACTCACTGAAAACTTCTTAAAAACTTTTGCTGCGGAAGATACTCAAGCAACTGCTGAAACAACATCGAAAACGGAGGAAAAAGTAAAACCAAAAACAACCTCAACCGCTGGCGCAGGACAATTTTCTCTATTTGGTGGTGATGTTAATGATACAGATACCGAAACAAACTCAGCATCACACATCCGAAAAACCGCAGAAAACACAAGCCATTTTTACCAAAGCGTCGCTTCTGGTATGGCAACAAAGCTTTTCATTAAAAATTTAATGAATCAAACTTCAGTGTGTTTTGATACCGAAACCACAGGTTTAAATCCGTTAACTGCCGAATTAGTTGGTATTGCATTTTCATGGGAAGTTGGCAAAGGCTTTTACTTGCCATTTCCTGAAGACAAAACCGAAGCACAAGATTTAATCGAGGAATTACGTCCGTTTTTTGAAAGTGAAACCATTGAAAAAATTGGTCAGAATTTAAAATATGATATAAAGGTTTTAGCCAAATACAATATCGAGGTAAAAGGTAAATTGTTCGACACCATGTTAGCGCATTACCTAATCAATCCAGATATGCGCCACAATATGGATGTGTTGGCAGAAACCTATTTGAATTATACACCAATTTCTATTGAAACCTTAATTGGCAAGAAAGGAAAAAATCAGCTTTCAATGCGCGATGTTCCTCTGGAAAAACAAACGGAATACGCGGTTGAAGATGCCGACATCACTCTACAATTAAAAGAACATTTTCAAAACGAATTAGGCGAAGCCAATACTCAAACCTTGTTTGATGATATTGAAATTCCATTACTGCGCGTTTTAGCGGCTATGGAATTGGAAGGCATAAACCTTGACAAAGACTTTTTAGCATCACTAGCAGAGCAACTAAACAATGATATTGCTACACTTGAAAAGAGCATTTACGAAGCTGCTGGTGAAGAATTCAACATTGCATCACCAAAGCAATTAGGTGTTATTTTATTTGAAAAAATGAAATTGGTAGACAAGCCAAAAAAGACCAAAACTGGTCAATATTCTACCGCAGAAGACGTGTTGAGTTACTTGGCAAAAGACCATGAAATCATCCAAAATATTCTAGAATTTAGAGGTTTATCTAAACTAAAAAGCACCTACGTAGATGCCTTACCGCTTCAAGTTGAAGAAGCTACAGGTCGCGTACATACCGATTATATGCAAACCGTTGCTGCAACAGGTCGTTTAAGTAGTAATAATCCTAATTTACAAAACATTCCTATTCGTACCGAGCGTGGTCGTCAAGTGCGAAAGGCGTTTATTCCGCGAAGCGAAGATTACACCCTTTTAGCTGCCGATTATTCTCAAATTGAATTACGCATTATCGCAGCCTTAAGCGAAGAAGAAACCATGATTGAGGCCTTTAACAACGGTGAAGATATTCATGCTTCAACTGCTGCAAAAGTGTTTAATGTGGCTATTGAAGACGTCACGCGCGAACAACGTAGCAACGCCAAAACTGTAAACTTCGGTATCATTTATGGCGTTTCTGCTTTCGGATTAAGCAATCAAACTAACTTATCTCGCAGTGAAGCGAAGGAATTAATTGACACGTATTACGAAACCTATCCGAAGCTAAAAAACTACATCAGTAAGCAAGTCGATTTTGCACGCGACCATGGTTATGTACAAACGGTTTTAGGTAGACGCAGATATTTAAAAGATATCAATTCTAGAAATGCGGTTGTTCGTGGTGCAGCAGAACGAAATGCGGTAAATGCACCAATTCAAGGTAGTGCTGCAGACATCATCAAACTAGCAATGATTAACATTTTTGAGAAATTAGAAGCTGGTGATTACAAAACCAAAATGCTATTGCAAGTTCATGATGAATTGGTGTTTGATGTCTATAAACCAGAACTTGATGAAATTTCAAAACTCATAAAAACCGAAATGGAAAATGCATTTAAGCTTTCTGTTCCTTTAGATGTTGAAATTGGTCTTGGCGATAACTGGTTAGAAGCGCATTAATTTAAAATCTCTATCGAATTTTGAAAATAGACAAATTCGTCATTGCTATTATAATTACCGTGATAGCGGCATACATTTATCCTGATTTGGGTAAAGGTGAAAGTGCACAGGTTTTAAACACTTTGAGTAGTATTGGTATATCTCTTATTTTCTTTTTCTACGGATTAAAATTGAGTCCAGAACAGATAAAATTAGGGTTAAAAAACTGGAAATTACATGTGCTTATTCAAAGTATAACGTTTGTAGTTTTCCCTTTAATTGTGTTGGCAGTGCAACCCTTTATTTCTTCCGATAATAAATCGTTGTGGTTAGCTTTTATGTTTTTGGCAGCTTTACCTTCAACCGTTTCGTCCTCAGTGGTTATGGTATCTATTGCAAAGGGTAACATTCCTGCTGCTATTTTTAATGCGAGTATTTCGGGACTAATTGGAGTTGTGCTCACACCGCTTTGGATTGGTTTTTTTATGACTTCTACCAATACCGATTATAGTTTAATCGATGTTTATCAAAAATTGCTGTTAGAAATTTTAGCGCCTGTTATTCTTGGTTTATTGTTACGACGTTTTTTAGGTGCTTTCGCATTAAAACACAGTAAAAAAATAACACTGTTTGATAAAAGCGTGATTTTATTAATTATCTATAAAAGTTTTTCAAAATCCTTTTTAGACCGCATTTTCGACAACTTAAGTATTATCAACTTAATTGGAGTTTTTCTTCTGGCTGTTGTATTGTTTTGGCTCGTATATTTTTTAATAGGCTTTATAAGTAAAAAACTGAATTTTACTATTGAAGATCGCATTACAGCTCAATTTTGTGGCACCAAAAAATCGTTAGTTCATGGTACGGTATTTTCAAAAATACTATTTCAAAACGCTTCTTTTTTAGGAGTTATTTTACTACCAATTATGATGTTTCACGCATTTCAAATTTTAGCTATAAGCGTGATTGCTTCAAAACATTCTAAACGGAATTAAGTGTTGTTTGAATTAAAGTTTAGAAATAGCCTTTTCTAGAATACTTTTTATCTGATGCTTTAAACTTTTAGGTTCTATGATTTTTGCATAATCTGAAAACACTATATACCATCTTGAAAAACCATGTTCTACATAAGGTGTTAAGAACGTCATTTCAACATAATTGCCTTTTACTTTTTCTGATACAAATCCGTGTTGCCATTTGCTATTGTTTATAAATCGAACGACAGATTTATCCACTTGTATAACTACTTTTGTTTTTTCTACGTCATTCAATTTATTACGGTAATCATCTAAGGTAATGTGCTCTCTTGTAAAACTATGTTGGGTGGGTTTTATGGCTTGCATTCTATCGGTTCTAAATTGTCTGTAATCCTTACGAAGATGGCAAAAGCCCAACACATACCAAAATCCTGTTTCATGATAGATGCCAACAGGCTCAACAAAGCGTTCGGTAGGTATTTCATTGTTAAGCGCCTGATATTTTAGATGTACTTGACGCTTTTCAGCAATACTTTCAAAAAGTACTTCTAGCGCATTAGGTAAATCATCATTAAATAGTTTATGTGAGGGATCGACTAATATTTGAGATTCTAAAGCAGAAATCCAGTCTTTTTCGCGTCCACGTAATACGGATTTCAACTTCAGCATTGCAGATTCGTAGTAATTTCCTAACGATTTATCTACAAATTTCTGCATGAGTTTTTCGGCAGCAACAAAACTACCTGCTTCTTCGCGTGTAAACATTACAGGTGGCAAACGATACCCTTCCATTATAGAATAACCAACACCTGCTTCACTAATAATAGGCACACCAGAAGCCTCTAGCGTACGAATATCTCGATAAATGGTTCGTAAACTTACCTGAAATCTATCGGCTAATTCTTGTGCTTTTACAATGCGTTTGGATTGTAATTGAATAAGTATGGCTACAATTCTATCAAAACGTTTTACAGTGTCTAAACTCATAATGCTGTAACATATATCCCAAAGATAGGTTTTCAGGTTGAAGTTTGTATTTAATTTACCCTTCAACATAATTATTAATCATTAATAAGACACAAAAATAGATGTGGTGTATGACAAGGGTTTGTCAGTTGAAATTTTTTAAAACTTTATTTTTTACTACTGACACAAAGCTGTCACTATGCACTTGTAATTTTGATTTCAAATAACAAGAACATCAAAAAACATGGAAACAAACACCAACACTACATTACAAACAGTAATTACACCTGAAGAATTATTAGCGCAATGGCAAGGACATCGTAACTTAACTCGACGTGTTATTGAAGCTTTTACAGAAAAAGACTTATTCAATTTTTCAATAGGTGGCATGCGTCCTTTCTCTGAAATGGTTGTTGAACTATTAGCTATTGCAGCACCTGGTATCAAAGAAATTGTTACTGGTAAAACTGCAGCGTTTAATGAAGACATTAACCATGAAAATAAGAAGGCAAAACTGCTTGAGCTTTGGGATAAAACAACCGAAGATATCAATACATATTGGGCGCAAATAAAGCCAGAACAATTTCATGACACTATTAAAAGTTTTGGGGAATATGAAGGTACTGTTTGGTCTTCTATTTTTTATTTCATAGATAATGAAATTCATCATCGCGGACAAGCCTATGTGTATTTACGTGCTTTAAATATTGAACCACCTTTCTTTTACGAACGCTAAAATTTACAGCATGAATTCTGTTTTGGTCTTTAAAACATCTATCACTTCAAATCGTGAAATTAAACAGTTAAAGCCTGTTTTAAATAGCTTAATTGCCAAAAATGGATATTGGAATTTTGACTTGGAAGATTGTGACAATATCTTCCGAGTTGAAACCAAAACCATTACACCTTATGCTATTTCACAGGCCTTTAAAAGTCTTGGCTTTTATTGCGAAGAATTGGATTAGAAAACCTATTTACGTTTTCTCTTCTTATACTTGACCTTATTTTTTCTTTGATTAAAAGGCACAGCATCATTAAAGGTATGCTTAGTTTTTCCTGGTTTATTCTTGCGCCATTTCTCTTCTTTCTTAGGCAATAGCACTTTCAATAAATCTTGACGACCTAATTTATTGAGGGTGTTTTTAATCCAAGCTTTGTTTTCATCCTTATACCAAAAGAAAAAACGATGTTGCTCGTCTTTTTCCTTTTTTGTTTTTGGTGTATTAACCTCTTTGAGTGTATAGGGATGATAACCACTATAATAAATTACCGTTGCAACCGTCATTGGTGTTGGCGTAAAGCCTTGAACTTGCTCTAGCTGAAAGCCCATATCTTTAGTTTCGGCAGCAAGATTTGCCATATCTTCTACTTCGCAAGCAGGATGATTTGAGATGAAATACGGAATTAACTGTAAGTTCAGTTTATTCTTAATATTGATTTTATCGAAGCGTTCTTTAAACTTATGGAAGTAACTAAAGGACGGTTTTCGCATTAATTTCAGTACTGGGTCACTAGTATGTTCTGGTGCAACTTTTAGTCGACCAGAAACGTGCTTTGTCATTACTTCTTCGGTATAATCATCTAACTCTTTTGGGTCAGCATTTTTATTGAATTCTGGCACCAACATATCGTGACGAATACCAGAACCGATAAACGATTTTTTTACCTTCGGATGACTATCAACCGCTTGATATAATTCGGTTAACGGTTTATGCGACGTATCTAAATTGCTACAAATTACTGGTGAAATACAACTTGGCGCGACACATTTATCACAAATGGCTTGCACTTTACCTTTCATTTGGTACATATTGGCACTTGGTCCGCCAATATCAGATAAATAGCCTTTAAAATCTGGCATATTCGCCACTTTATCAACTTCTCTTAATATAGATTCTTTACTACGACTCGCTATAAATTTTCCTTGATGTGCCGAAATGGTACAAAAACTGCATCCACCAAAACATCCACGATGAATATTTATAGAGGTCTTTATCATCTCGTAAGCAGGAATTGGTCCGCGCTTATTGTATTTTGGATGCGGTAAACGCGTGTAAGGTAAATCGAAAGACGCATCAATTTCGGCTTCCGTCATTGTGGGATACGGCGGATTTATCATCAGCATCTTATTACCTACTTTTTGAAAAATTCGTCTTGCAGCCAATTTATTAGACTCTTGCTCTATCACTTTAAAGTTAGAAGCATAAGCTTTTTTGTCTTTTAAACAGGTTTCGTGTGAGGCGATTTCAACATCTTCCCAATTTTTATTTTTTGGGATATCGTTTTCATCATTAATAAGAATTGCCGTTTGGTTTACCGTATTAATACTATTAAAAGGTACACCACGTTCTAGTAAACGGACAATTTCACGAAGTGGTTGTTCGCCCATTCCGTACACCAACATATCGGCTTTAGAGGTTTCTAAAATGGTTGGCATTAATTGGTCGCTCCAATAATCGTAATGTGTTACACGACGTAAAGAGCCTTCAATACCTCCAATTAAAACTGGTGTATCTGGCCATTTATCTTTTAAAATTTTACTGTAAACGGTTGATGCGTAATCTGGTCTAAAACCTATTTCGCCATTTGGTGTGTAGGCATCTTTATCGCGACGCTTTTTATTGGCGTTGTAGTTGCTAATCATAGGATCCATACAACCACCAGTAACACCGAAGAACAAACGCGGTTTACCTAACTTAACAAAATCCTGAAGATTATCGTTAACGTTAGGTTGTGGCACGATAGCGACTTTTAGTCCGAAACTTTCTAACAAACGTCCAATTACTGCTGGACCAAAGGTTGGATGATCTACATAGGCATCACCGCTAAATAGGATAACGTCAAGTTCTTCCCATCCGCGAATTTTCACCTCTTTGTTTGTGGTAGGCAACCAACTAGAAAGTCTTAATTCTTCTTGCATAACTGCACAAAGGTAAATAGAAATTACTACTTAATTGCAAACACACCTGTTAAACCACACAAATGCAACACAATAGCAGTATATTTTAGTAAAAAATTATAAATCGAGGGCTTTAATATTTTCTATACGATTACGTTCTAGGAAATCATCAATAGTTTCAAAATGTTCAATAACACGTTGATTTTTAAATTCGAAAACTTTTTTTGATAAACCTTGAAGAAAATCACGGTCGTGAGATACTAAAATTAAGGTACCATCAAATTCTTTTAAAGCCTCTTTTAAAACATCTTTCGATTTTAAATCGAGATGATTGGTTGGCTCATCCAGAATCAACAAGTTTACAGGTTCTAGTAGTAACTTCACCATGGCTAACCTCGTTTTTTCACCACCAGAAAGCACAGCAACTTTTTTATCGATATCGTCGCCTTTGAACATAAAACGACCTAAAATATTTTTTATTTGCGTACGAATATCACCTTTAGCGACTTCATCAACCGTTTGAAAAATAGTTAAGTTTTCATCTAAAAGTGCTGCTTGGTTTTGAGCAAAATAACCCACTTGAACATTGTGTCCTAATGAGCAAGTACCTTCTACATCAATTTGCCCCATAATGGCTTTTATCATCGTTGATTTTCCTTCACCATTTCTACCAACAAAACACACTTTTTCGCCACGCGCAATCGACATATTTGCATTTTTAAACACCACATGCTCATCATACGATTTAGACACATCCTTTACCGTTACAGGATAATCTCCCGAACGCTGTGTTTTTGGAAAACGCAGTTTTAAAGCTGAAGTATCAACATCGTCAACCTCAATAATTTCTAACTTTTCAAGCATTCGCTCTCTCGATGCCACCTGATTGGTTTTAGAGTAGGTACCTTTAAAACGCTCAATAAACGCTTGGTTGTCCGCTATAAATTTTTGTTGTTCTTGATAAGCTTTAATTTGATGCGCTCTTCTATCTTCACGCAACTGTAAATAATGCGAATAGTTGGCTTTGTAATCGTAAATACGACCCATGGTTACTTCAATAGTTCGGTTTGTAATATTATCTACAAACGCTCTATCGTGCGAAATCACGACCACTGCTTTTGCCTTATTCACTAAAAAATCTTCTAGCCAAATTACCGACTCAATATCAATATGGTTAGTTGGCTCATCAAGTAGAATTAAATCGGGTTTTTGAAGTAAAATTTTCGCCAATTCAATTCGCATACGCCATCCACCTGAAAACTCGCTTGTTGGTTTATTAAAATCTTCAGGTTTAAAGCCTAAACCTTTCAAAGCTTTTTCAACTTCCGCAGTGTAATTTACTTCTTCTAAAGTATAATATTTTTCACCCAAATCTGATACGCGCTCAATGATTTTCATATACTCATCAGATTCATAATCGGTTCGTGTTTCAAGCTGCTTGTTTAGAGCTTCCATTTCATCACGCATTTCAAAAATGTGACTAAATGCTTTAGATGTTTCTTCTAAAACAGACGTGTCATCTTCAGTTAGTAAATGCTGAGGCAAGTAAGCAATTACAGCATCTTTTGGCGCTCGCACATGTCCTTTAGTAGGGTTTTGTACACCTGCAATAATTTTCATCATTGTAGATTTTCCGGCACCATTTTTACCCATAAGGGCAATTTTATCATTCTCATTTATAGTAAATGACACATCACTAAATAAGGTGTGACCACTAAATTCTACAACTAAATTATCTACAGAAATCATAGCTTTAATTTTAAAGGCGCAAAACTACTAAAAGCCGAAAGATAAATCTTTGATTTTTTTGAAGTAATGTTAGTTTTTACGGTATTACATATATAACATTAATAAAAACACTCAAAACCTCTAAGAAAATTGACATTATAATGTTTGGTATACTTTAAATAATCAATCTAAAATCATCTCTTATTTTACACAATTGTATATCAAAACTATTACATAATTATATGAATAGAAAAACCTATAAATGACAAATTGCGACCTAGTATAAAACAAACCTTAATTCAACCTTTTTAAACAGCCTGATTTTCAACGAAAAAAAACATCTAATCAGAATTTGGTAATCAAATATATAATCGTAAATTTGCAAACTCTTTTTGAGAGAAGAATGTTTAATTATTAAATTAGAAAGTGTGGACACATTAAGCTACAAAACAGTTTCAGCAAATAAAGCCACTGTAAATAAGGAGTGGGTTTTAGTTGATGCTGAAGGACAGACTTTAGGTCGCTTAGCTTCTAAAGTTGCAAAACTTTTAAGAGGTAAGCATAAACCTAACTTTACACCACACGTTGATTGCGGAGACAATGTAATTGTTGTTAACTCTGAAAAAATCAACTTAACAGGAAACAAGTGGAACGACAAAACGTACATTCGTCACACAGGTTATCCAGGTGGTCAAAGAAGTTTATCTGCTACAGAAATGTTTGGAAAAGATCCAGCAAGATTAGTAGAAAAATCAGTAAAAGGAATGTTGCCTAAAAACAAATTAGGCGCAGATTTATTCCGTAACCTAACAGTTGTTGTTGGTACTGAGCATGCTCATGAAGCTCAAAAACCAAAAGCAATTAACTTAAACGAATTCAATTAATGGAAGTAATTCACAAAATCGGCCGTAGAAAGACGGCTGTTGCTCGTGTGTATGTTGCCCAAGGAAAAGGAAACATCACGATTAACAAAAAAGACATGGCGGTTTATTTTCCTACTGCAACTTTACAGTACAAAGTAAACCAACCTTTAGCTATGACTAACAATGATGGCAACTTTGATATTACAGTAAATGTATATGGAGGTGGCATAACAGGTCAAGCTGAGGCAATCCGTTTAGCATTATCTCGTGCTATGTGCGAAGTAGATGCTGACAACAGAGGTATTTTAAAACCTGAAGGTTTATTAACTAGAGACCCAAGAATGGTAGAGCGTAAGAAATTCGGACAGAAGAAAGCTCGTAAGAAATTCCAGTTCTCTAAACGTTAAAATCCCCAACTTGATTTCGGGATCTGTATTTACAGTTTTACAATCAAGTTATTTAAAACATTTAAACCAGTTATTGTTGCCCATGGCCTTTGTGTCAGGGTTTAGTTTAGCATCTAAATGATTAAGGCGAGCGAAAGCAACCACTCAATCATTGCTAATTCAACAGAACGTAAACTATTACAAAATGGAAAAAGTAGAAGTAAAAGAATTACTTGAAGCAGGTGTACATTTTGGACACTTGACTAGAAAATGGGATCCAAACATGGCTCCTTACATTTATATGGAGCGTAACGGTATCCATATTATCAATCTTTACAAAACTGCTGCCAAAATTGAAGAAACTTCTCAAGCTCTTCACAAAATTGCAGCTTCTGGAAAGAAAATCTTATTTGTTGCTACAAAAAAACAAGCTAAAGACATCGTTGCTGAAAAAGCAGGTGCAGTAAACATGCCTTACATTACTGAAAGATGGCCAGGTGGAATGTTAACTAACTTTGTAACTATTAGAAAAGCTGTTAAAAAAATGGCTTCTATTGATAGAATGAAAAAAGATGGTACATTCAACACACTTTCTAAAAAAGAGCGTTTACAGGTAGACCGTTTAAGAGCTAAATTAGAAAAGAACTTAGGTTCTATCTCTGATATGACTCGTTTACCAGGTGCTTTATTTGTTGTAGATATCAAGCGTGAACACATTGCAATTAAAGAAGCACAAAAATTAAACATTCCAATCTTTGCAATGGTTGACACTAACTCAGATCCAAGACAAGTTGATTACTTGATTCCATCTAACGATGATGCTTCAAAATCAATCAACAAAGTACTTTCTTTGGTAACATCTGCAATTGCAGACGGTTTATCAGAAAGAAAATCTGATAAAGCTGATAAATCAGAAAAAGCAGCTAAACCTGCTAAAACTGCAAAAAAGAAAGCAGTAGCTGAAGAAGAAGAATAAATAACAATTTCAAAACATAAATAAGTCGTTTAGTTCTTTTCTTTGTTGAAAATTAATTGGACGACTTTTTTAAATTTTAAACTCATGGAAAATACTGTAAAAATTACAGCCGCAGAAGTAAATAAACTAAGACAAGCAACAGGAGCAGGAATGATGGATTGCAAAAAAGCCCTAGTGGAAGCTGGTGGTGATTTTGACAAAGCTATTGAGGTTTTACGTAAAAAAGGACAAAAAGTTGCTGAAAAAAGAGCTGACCGTGACTCATCTGAAGGTGCAGCTATCGCAAAAATTAACGATGATAATACTGTAGGTGTTGCTATTGTATTAGGTTGCGAAACTGACTTTGTTGGTAAAAACGAAAACTTTGTGAAATTAGCTAACGATTTAGCTGATATCGCTATAAACTACAATACAAAAGAAGAGTTTTTAGCTGCTGATTTTGGTGGAATGACTGTTGCTGATAAACTAACTGAACAAACAGGTGTTATTGGTGAAAAGTTAGACATCACAGCTTTTGAAAAGTTAGAAGCTCCTTATGTTGGACAATACGTTCACATCAATAAAATCGCTGCTTTAGTAGGTTTATCTGCAAAAGTAGACAACGCTGATACTTTAGTAAAAGACGTTGCAATGCAAGTAGCTTCAATGGGAGCAACTACATTATCTTACAAAGATTTTGATCCTGCATTTATCGCTTCTGAAACTGAAGCTAGAATTGCTGTTATTGAAAAAGACAATATTGAATTAGGTCGTTTAGGTAAAACTTTAAAAAATGTACCTCAATACATTTCAATGGCACAATTAACTCCTGAAGTTTTAGCTAAAGCTGAAGAAGATGCAAAAGCTGAATTAAAAGCTGAAGGTAAGCCAGAGCAAATTTGGGATAGAATTTTACCAGGTAAAATGGAGCGTTTCATTTCTGATAACACAACTTTAGACCAAGAACAATGCTTATTGGATCAAAACTTCATTAAAGACGAAAAAATAAACGTAGCAAAATATGTTGCATCTTATGGAGATGTTGAAGTTACAAGCTTTAAACGTGTAACTGTTGGATAATTAAAATCCAATTTTCCAAAACATTAAAAAGCTTCTCATAACGAGAGGCTTTTTTTATAATTCAAAAACAAAAAAATTATGTAGTTTTGCTAAACTTTCAAAATCAAAATGAAATACAAAAGAATTCTCCTAAAATTATCTGGTGAAGCCCTAATGGGAACACGTCAATACGGTATTGATCCTGTACGTTTATCAGAATATGCAAACGACATTAAAGAAATCATTGAAAAAGGTGTTGAAGTAGCCATTGTTATTGGTGGTGGAAACATTTTTAGAGGTGTTGCTGGTGCAAGCAATGGAATGGACAGGGTTCAAGGTGATCACATGGGTATGTTAGCAACCGTTATTAATGGTTTAGCTTTACAAAGTGCCTTAGAAGATGCTGGTGTACCTACTCGTTTACAGTCGGCAATAAGCATTGATGAAGTTGCTGAACCTTTCATTAGAAGAAAAGCACTTCGCCACTTAGAAAAAGGACGTGTTGTAATTTTTGGTGGTGGAACAGGAAACCCATATTTTACAACAGATTCTGCTGCTGTATTAAGAGCTATTGAAATGGAAGCTGATGTTATTTTAAAAGGTACTCGTGTGGATGGAATTTACAATGCTGATCCTGAAAAAGATTCAAAAGCTGTAAAATTTGATTATATTTCTTTTGATGATGTATTGCGCCAAGGCCTTAAAGTAATGGACACTACAGCCTTTACATTGAGTCAGGAAAATGAACTTCCAATTATTGTTTTTGATATGAACAAAAAAGGAAACTTATTAAAAGTAGTTTCTGGAGAAAAGATTGGAACTAAAGTAAACTTATAATAATTTTAAAGGTTTGGCTCATTTTTTGAAATGGCTTTTTAAGAATTAAAATACTTTTAAAGATGAACGAAGACATACAATTTATACTAGACTCTGCTAAAGAATCAATGGATGCTGCAATAAAGCATTTAGAAAAACAATTAGTAAACATTAGAGCAGGAAAAGCTAGTCCTGCAATGTTGGGAGGTGTAATGGTTGACTATTATGGATCTCAAACACCATTAAATCAGGTTGCAAACGTTAACACTCCTGATGGTAGAACCATATCTGTTCAACCTTGGGAAAAAGGAATGCTACAAGAAATTGAGAGAGGAATAATGATTGCTAATCTTGGTTTTAACCCTATGAACAATGGTGAAATGATTATTATTAATGTACCACCATTGACTGAAGAGCGTCGTCGTGACCTTGCTAAACAAGCTAAAGCTGAAGCTGAAGATGCTAAGATTGGTGTTAGAAGTGCAAGAAAAGATGCTAACAACGAAATTAAAAAATTAGATGATGCATCGGAAGACCTTCAAAAAAATGCAGAGATTGACATACAACAAATGACCGATAAATACGTTAAAAAAATTGACGATATTTTAGAAGTCAAAGAAAAAGAGATAATGACAGTATAATTAAAAGCGACAATTATGTCGCTTTTTCTTATCCTTTTAAAACCCTTCCCTCTTACATGCATAAACACTGTGTTTTTATTTTTTTTATACTCTGTATTTATACTACACAGTCGCAAACAACTTTAAAAGATTCTACTAAAGTTAGTCAGGACTCTATTAAAAAAACCGAATTCCTTAAACAAATAGGCAATGGTTTTTTTCCAACCAATTACTTAAACATAGATTTACGATACCTTTTTAAATACAACCAATATGAAGGTGTAAGAACAGGTTTAGGTGGCATTACAAACAAACGTTTTTCAGAACATTATAGGCTTAATGGCTATCTTGTTTATGGGTTTTTAGACCATAATTTTAAATACAGTATTGGTGGTGGGTTTAGACTTGCGTCAAAATCTAACACTTGGCTAAACTTATCATATACTGATGATCTTCAGGAAACAGGAAGTTCTGCTTTTTTAACCGACAAACGTTTTTTTCAGTTCTTTGAACCTCGATTGCTTAATATTAATTTGTTTCATAAACACATTACTAAAGCTATAACTTTAGAGCATAAACTAAGTAAACATTTACTTACTGAAACGCAATTTGCCGTTAGCAACATCAATCCTACGTATAGCTATGAATATTTAAAAAATGACAAAATATTAAACGAATTTCACTTAAGTACAGCTAAAGTTGCATTCCAATGGAGTCCGTTTAGTAAGTTTGAAGTTTCAGAAGATGACTTAATAAAAGAAATTAAATCTGGCTATCCTAAATTCACACTACAATACACACATGCTTTTGAAGATGTTTTTAGAAGCAATATTAACTTTTCAAAGTTAGACTTTAGAACTGTTTATCAGTTAAATTATACTAAAGAGTCGTACACACAAGCAACAGTAGTTGCAGGAATGGTAAGTGGCGATACACCCTTAACGCATTTATATCATGCTTATCCAAACAATATCACCAAAGAGACCATATTACAACGATTTTCGGTTGCAGGTATAAATAGCTTTGAAACCATGTATTTTAATGAATTTTTCTCTGATAGGTTTTCAACCTTTCAACTGAAACATTATTTTCAACCTTTTAATATTTCTGAACGCTACAAACCACAATTGGTATTGATAACAAGGTATGCTATTGGAAACATGGGCAATATTGACAGACATCAAAATATAACATTCAACACCTTAGAAGATGGTTATTCTGAATCTGGTTTTGAAATCAATAAACTTCTCTTTGGTTTCGGACTTAGCTTTGCGTATCGTTATGGAGCTTACCACCTACCAAAAACCGAAGATAACGTAGCTTTTAAATTTACCTTTAACGTTTCGTTATAAACACAATAATAAACTTGTTTTTCTTAGCTAATCCTTAGCTTTTTTCTACCTTTGTCGCTGTTTTTGTAACACTATGTTTAAACTATTTACAACAGGATTCTGGGAAGTTGTTGCGCGAGTTATTTTGCGTAATAAAATAGCAATACTTATTGCCATAATTCTTGCTACAATTTTCTTTAGTTATCAGTGGAAATATATGCGCTTCACCTATACTGAAGCCAATTTATTACCTGATGATCATGAGGTAAATGTTACTTACAATGAGTTTTTAGATATTTTTGGTGAAGAAGGTAACCTCATTGTTTTGGGTGTTAAAGACTCAACACTTTTTTCGGTTGAAAAACTTAACGCTTGGAATCAACTTTCTGAAGATTTTAAAGCTTATGATGAAGTCGAAACCGTTGTGTCAATTAAAGACCTCCAAAAACTTGTAAAAAACAACGATGCTCAAAAATTTGAATTAGAACCTTTTATAAAAGATTCTATTCATTCTTTGGCGCAAATAGATACGCTTCAAAACGAACTGTTTAAACAGTATCCTTTTTATGATAATTTTCTGTTTAACAAGACCACAAAAACCATTCGAACAGCTATTTATCTTAAAAAAGATATAGTTAATACACCTGCAAGAAAAGATTTTATAATTGAAACGCTTCAAGATAAAATAAGCACGTTTGAAAGTGAAAATGACTTAGATGTTAGGGTTTCAGGTATGCCTTACATTCGTACCCTAAACTCACAAAACATTGTTGATGAAATAGGACTATTTATTGGAGCAGCTTTACTAGTAACTTCGTTAATTTTCTTTTTCTTTTTCAGGTCGTTTAGAGCCACATTTATCTCTCTTATTGTAGTGTGTATTGGTGTAATGTGGACTTTTGGTGTACTTGGGTTGTTAAAATATGAAATTACTGTTTTAACAGCTTTAATTCCGCCACTTATTATAGTTATTGGTATTCCTAACTGTATCTTTTTAATAAATAAATACCAACACGAGGTTAAAAAACATGGTAATAAAGTAAAGTCGCTACAGCGTGTCATTACAAAAATTGGTAACGCTACCTTAATGACAAATGTTACTACAGCTTCTGGTTTTGCTACTTTTATTCTTACTGAAAGTACATTGCTTAAAGAGTTTGGTATTGTGGCTTCACTTAGCATTTTAGCTATTTTTATATTATGCCTTTTGGTAATTCCTATTATTTACACTTTTTTACCTTACCCTAAAGAACGTCACTTAGAACATCTTAACAAACGTTGGATTGGAACTTTCGTGGATTGGATGGAACGCATGGTAAGAGAGCACAAAATTGCTATTTATGCAACTTCGGTTGTTTTACTTACTGCCAGTATTATTGGTATTTACCAAATAAAAATTTCGGGTAGTTTAATTGAAGACATGCCTAAAGAAAAAGAGTTTTTCCATGATATTCGCTTTTTTGAAAGTGAGTTTAATGGTATTATGCCTCTTGAAATTATGGTAGATACTCAACGTAAAAAAGGCGTTATGAAGTTAAGTACTTTAAAACGCATGAACGAGTTAGAGGAACTCATCATTGAAACGCCAGAACTGTCAAGACCAATATCAGTAGTTAGTTTGGTAAAATATTCTAAACAAGCCTACTATAATGGTAACCCAAAATATTACCAACTCCCAACCAGTCAGGAAAATAGCTTTATTTTATCATATGCAAAAAATTCATCTTCAAATGTAGATTTGCTGAATAACTTTGTAGATAGTACAGGTCAATATGCGCGTATTACAACCTTTATGAAAGATATTGGTACTGATAAAATGGAGCGTATTGAAGAAGACCTTCAAAACAAAATCAACAAAGTGTTTCCTGAAGAGCGTTATAAAGTTACTATGACAGGTAAAGCATTGGTATTTCAAAAAGGAACAAAGTATTTAGTAAAAAACCTCGCAATATCATTATCCTTAGCCATAATTTTAATCTCATTATTTATGGCTTATATGTTTAGATCTTTTAGGATGATTATTGTATCCTTAATTCCTAACATATTACCATTACTAGTAACCGCAGGTTTAATGGGTTATTTAGGAGTCCCTATAAAACCTTCAACAATTCTAGTATTTAGTATTGCTTTTGGTATTTCGGTAGATGACACCATTCACTTTTTAGCAAAATACCGTCAAGAGCTTCAAGCCAACCACTGGAAAATAAGAAAATCGGTTTACGCAGCATTGCGCGAAACAGGTGTAAGTATGTTTTATACTTCAATAGTATTATTCTTTGGCTTTTCGGTATTTACCATATCTAGTTTTGGAGGTACAGTTGCTTTAGGAGCTCTAGTTTCGGCCACATTACTGTTTGCAATGTTGTCTAACCTATTACTTTTACCATCGTTATTATTATCGTTAGAAAGAAGCATTGCCAATAAAGAAGTATTACGAAAACCAGCAATAAACATTATTCCTGAAGAAGATGATGAGATAGAAAATTCTTCAGAATAATCATAAAAAATTATCTTTGCATTTTAAATTTAATATCAAATGAAATTACACACTGTTGCAGAACTATTGTCAAGTGACATTACACTACAAGACATTGAAATTAAAGGATGGGTTAGAACGTTTAGAGCTAATCGTTTTATAGCTTTAAATGATGGTTCTACAATTAATAATATACAATGTGTAGTTGATTTTGAAAATACAGACGAAGTCACCTTAAAGCGCATAACTACTGGTGCTGCAATACATATAAAAGGTGAACTTGTAGAAAGCCAAGGAAAAGGACAAAGTGTAGAAATACAGGTTAAAACCATTGATATTCTTGGTGATTCACACCCAGACGAATATCCTATTCAACCTAAAAAACACTCGTTTGAGTTTTTACGTGAAAATGCACACTTGCGCACAAGAACAAGTACATTTAGCGCTGTAATGCGCTTGCGTTCTTCATTATCATTTGCTATTCACAAGTACTTTAATGAAAATGGTTTTTATTACATGCACACACCAATCATTACAGGTAGTGATGCCGAAGGTGCTGGTGAAATGTTTAGAGTAAGTGCTCTAGATGCTAAAAACCCTCCATTGACTGAAGATGGAAAAGTAAACTACAAAGAGGATTTCTTTGGAAAAGAAACCAACTTAACCGTTTCTGGTCAGTTAGAAGCCGAAACCTATGCAATGTCATTAGGTAAAGTGTACACATTTGGACCGACATTTAGAGCGGAAAACTCTAACACATCGCGTCACTTAGCTGAATTTTGGATGATAGAACCAGAAGTAGCTTTTATGGATTTAGCTGGTAACATGGATTTAGCCGAAGATTTTATGAAATCGGTGTTGAGCTATGTTCTAGAACACAACATGGACGACCTAAAATTTTTAGAAAACCGTTTACTTGACGAAGAAAAAACAAAACCTCAAGCTGAACGTAGCGAAATGAGCTTAATTGAAAAGTTGAAATTTGTTGTAGACAACAACTTTAAGCGTGTAAGTTACACTGAAGCCATAGATATTTTACGCAATAGTAAACCAAACAAGAAAAAGAAATTCAATTATATTATTGAAGAATGGGGAGCTGACTTGCAAAGCGAACATGAGCGTTATTTAGTTGAAAAGCACTTTAAATGCCCAGTAATCTTATTTGATTATCCTGCAAACATTAAAGCATTTTACATGCGTTTAAATGAAGACGGGAAAACCGTTAGAGCTATGGATATTTTGTTCCCAGGAATTGGAGAAATTGTAGGTGGTTCACAACGTGAAGAGCGTTTAGACGTTTTAAAAGAAAAAATGAAAGCGCTTGATATCGAAGAAGAAGAACTATGGTGGTATTTAGATTTACGTAAATACGGAACTGCTGTTCACTCTGGATTTGGGTTAGGTTTTGAGCGTTTAGTCATGTTTGCTACAGGAATGGGTAACATTAGAGATGTTATACCTTACCCAAGAACACCTCAAAATGCTGAATTCTAATTACAGAAGACATTGAGATTTTTAATTTATATCGCTAGATGTTTATTAAATGTATCACTTCAAAATAAATAATGAAATAAAACAATCTACGTTCTAACATAATGTAGATTGTTTTTTTTATTTTTACTCTAAACCCAAATAACACAATGCTTAAACAGTATTTACAGTTTAAATTATCACAAAAGTTGTCTCCGCAACAAATTCAATTAATGAAATTGATTCAGTTGCCTACACAAGCGTTTGAGCAAAGATTAAAGCAAGAATTAGAGGAAAACCCAGCTTTAGAAAGTGGTAAAGAATCATCAGATGAATTTGATGATAAATATGATGAATTTGACAACTCTGCTGACGACTATAATGACAACGAATCTATAAATGCCGAAGACATAAATGTAGATGAATATTTAAGTGATGATGATATTCCTGACTACAGGACCCAAGCCAATAATTACAGTGGCGACGATGAAGAAAAAAATGTGCCTTATGCTGCTGGAACCTCTTTTACTCAGCATTTAATCAATCAGTTAAACACATTCCGACTAGATGATAACGAATATGAAATCGCTGAATTTTTAGTTGGAAGCGTTGATGAGAGTGGTTATATACGTCGTTCTTTAAGTGATATTGTTGACGATTTAGCATTTACTCAAGGCGTGTATACTGATGAAGCATCGGTTGAAAAAGTACTACATAAAGTACATCAACTAGATCCTGCAGGTGTTGGCGCAAGAAACCTTCAAGAGTGTTTAAGCATTCAGCTTCATAGAAAAGAAAAAACACCTGATGTTGAACTTGCTATTGATATTATTGATAAAGCTTTTGAACAGTTTACCAAAAAGCATTACAAAAAGCTACTTCAAAAATTTGACATTACAGAAGCTCAACTTAAAGATGCCATAGATGAAATTGAGCATCTTAACCCAAAACCAGGTGGTTCTTATGCTGGTAATAATAGAATTGTTGAGCACATAGTACCTGATTTTGCTATTAAAATTGTAGATGGCGAACTTGAGCTTACCTTAAACGGAAGAAACGCTCCTGAACTTCATGTTTCAAGAGAATATAGCAACATGATGAAAGGCTATAAAGAATCTAAAGACAAGAGCAAATCACAAAAAGATGCTGTGCTTTTCATTAAGCAAAAACTAGATGCTGCAAAATGGTTTATTGAAGCTATAAAACAACGTCAACAGACCCTTTTTGTGACCATGAGTGCAATTATGCATTATCAAAAAGAGTATTTTTTAACAGGTGACGAACGTAAGTTAAGACCAATGATTTTAAAAGATATTGCTGATGAAATAGACATGGATGTATCAACAATATCAAGAGTTGCTAATAGTAAATATGTAGATACACCTTATGGTACTAAATTGATTAAGGAATTTTTCTCTGAGTCAATGACAAATGACCAAGGTGAAGAAGTTTCAACTAGAGAAATTAAAAAAATTCTAGAAACGGTTATTGAAGAAGAAAACAAAAGAAAACCACTAACCGATGAAAAATTAGCTTCAATTTTAAAAGAAAAAGGCTATCCAATTGCTAGACGTACTGTAGCAAAATACAGAGAGCAACTAGATATTCCTGTGGCAAGATTGAGAAAAAAGATATGATAAACCATATTCTTAGAGCCATATCATTTATTTTCCATCCTGTTTTAATGCCTTTATTAGGTGTAATCTTTTACTTTTCAAAAACGCCTAGGTTTATTCCTGTTCCTATAGTAAAAGCTAAACTATTTTCGGTTTCAATACTCACTATTGCACTTCCTATATTGCTATTTTATCTACTTAAAACCATTAAAAAAATAGACTCTTTTTACCTTGAAACAACTCAAGAACGCATTATCCCTTTAATTCTTAATAGTGCAATCATAATACTTGTTTTAAATAGGGTTTTAACCTATAATGAAATTCCTGAATTATACTACTTTTTTGTAGGTGTACTTTGCTCAACCATAACGTGTCTTATTTTGGCTTTTCTAAAATTTAAAGCAAGTATACATATGATAGCTGCAGCTGGTTTTTTCATGTTTGCAGTTGCAATAGGTATTCATTTTAAAATAAATATTAATGGTACTATTGCACTTATGTGTATCATTTTAGGCGCAATTGCAAGCTCTAGGCTGCATTTAAAAGCGCATAGTAGCATAGAACTAATTATAGGCTTTTTTATTGGATTAATTCCACAATTAATCTTGCTTAATTATTGGCTATAAAATGTAAAACATTATTCCAATTCTGGCAACTGACATGTCAATAGTGGCATCTTCAATTTTCGCACTACTTTCAAAGATTGGATTTAAAGCATAGTAAAAATGAATGTTCCAAGTATCATAACCAGCACTTAAAGTCAAGCCATATTGTATTGTATTGAAGTCAGAAACATTGGTAAGCTTAATGGTTTCTGAATTACCTTTAAACTTAGTAGAATTAGCAAAAACGTAACCAAATTTCAGTCCTGAATAAATCCTCCAAAACTTATATGTAGAGGCATCAGATGTCCTCCATCTAAATTCTAGTGGTACCTCAAGAACATAGGTAGTAAATTTATTCTTTGAAAAAGACGTTTCGTCTTCATCTAAAACAGTATATGTATATCCTCCAGAAACTTCATCGATTAATAGATTCTGATTATAAGAATTGGCTGATAAACCAATCCCTAAACCAACAGCTACATTTCTTTTTTTATTGATAGGCATATCCCTAATAAATCCCAAATGAAAACCACTAGAAAAACCTCTTTGAGAAACATCTTGGTGTTTATTTGCTAGTAAGTTATAAGTTGCCGAAACATAAAATTGGTCCTCTCTATAACGAGAATCAACTAGAGTAGAATCGTTAGTAGTTTGTCCCAATACAAATTGTGACAACAATAGAAATGCAAATAGGAGTTTGAGATTCATTTATACAAATATATGGTAATGATTAAAATATAATGTATAAAAAAACATCCTGATCAAAATAACCAGGATGTTTTAGAAATTTAACAAATAAAATTATTTTCTATTAGCAGAGATATCCCCTTGTTTAGTGGTGTAGTTAATTTTTAAAGCATTCTCTTCTCTAAGTTCCTGCTTAATATCTCCAATTAATCCCATATTTGCTTCTTTATCTACTTTTAAAGCAGTTGTAAGAAACGGGATTAGTTCTTCTCTTTTAGATGCTCGTTCTGCAGCTATAAAAGCTTTTATATCACTGACATCAGCAAATTTATCATTTAACTGTATACGTGATTCTTTACCAAATTGGCTTTGATATCTTTCAGTAGGTTGTCCTACGTATATATACATCACCAAATCTTTTTTATCTAGCTTTTCAACTTGGTCAGCACTTGGTAATTCGTTTTTAATTTTTAAGGTATTATCTCTCATTACGGTAGCAACCATAAAGAAGAATAATAACATAAATACAATATCAGGTAAAGACGCAGTTGAAATAGCTGGTAAATCGCCTGATTTTTTCTTATTAAATTTAGACATATCTTATGTTTTCTAAATTACTTTTGTTGAACTTCAGATAATTTTTGAGGGTACTCAAGTTTTATCTTTTCAATCTTTTCTTTAAGCTTGTCTTTACTTCCAACCCAGTTTACGTCGTCATAGTTAGCTTGCATTTGTAAAAATGAAATTCCGTAAAGCTCTTGCGCTCTACGATTTCTAAGTTCATTGTATGCTGCTACTAACTCATTTTGAACAGAAATATAAGTCTTATAAGTAGTTTCACGCTCGTTCTTTAAAGATATGATAGCTTTATCAGGATTGTCAGATGACTTAGGGTCTCTTTTCCCTTTACAATAGTCACATCCATCCTCTCCAGTTCCTCCTCCATTATCAAGGAATTCTACTGCAGCTTTACGCAAATCTTTAAGATCCATCAATTCGTCCTCAACAAGCAATTGGTCTTTACCATTAATAAGTACAGTAAAAATATTTTTTTGCTTGATGATTACATCTTCGTCACTTTCTTCAATTGGAGGCAACTTTCTATTTAAACCTGTATCAGTCTCAATAGTTGTTGTAACCAAAAAGAAAATAAGAAGTAAGAATGCAATATCAGCCATTGAGCCTGCATTAACTTCTGGTGCTGATCTTTTTGCCATAATTACTTAATCATTTTTTTTGCTCCAGCAAATAACATTGCCGCAGCTGCTCCAATTATTAATATGTAGAAAGCAATTAAACCTGCTCCTACCATGTGAGATTGTCCTTCAGTTGCTACTTTGTTATTGTACATATATGTATTAGTGTCTCCACCAGATACTGCGTATGCAATTATAAGTACAGCAGCAAAAAGGCCTACTCCTATTAACGTGTTTTTTAAGGATCCAGTATTTGTGAATAGATTTTTTAACACAAACACTACAACAAATAGTAATACGAGTCCAAGAACAATATAAGTAACTATTGCCATTGGGTCTACAATTGCTGTATCTCCTTCTAAGGCAGCTGCTTTAATAGCTTCGTCTCCTTTAGAAATAATTCTAATTAGGAAGACAATACCTAGTAAACTAAGTACAGCTGCTACTATTTTTAAAATCTTATGCATAATTTTTCTATAATTTATTGCTTATTATTTTTTGTGCTTTACTAACATGTCCATTAATGTAATAGACGCATCTTCCATATCGTTAACGATACTATCAATTTTTGCAATAATATAGTTGTAGAAAATTTGAAGTATAATTGCTACAATAAGACCGAATACAGTTGTTAATAAGGCAACTTTAATACCACCTGCTACTAAAGAAGGTTGCATGTCACCAGCTGCTTCAATTTTATCGAATGCTTGAATCATACCAATTACTGTACCCATGAACCCAAGCATTGGTGCCAATGCGATAAATAATGAAATCCATGATACGTTTTTCTCTAATTGTCCCATTTGTACTCCACCATAGGCAACAACAGCTTTTTCAGCAGCATCGATATCTTCGTCTGCTCTGTCTAATCCTTGATAAAAAATAGATGCAACAGGTCCTTTTGTGTTTCTGCAAACTTCTTTAGCTGCTTCGATACCACCTGATGCTAATGCATCTTCTACATTTTGAGTTAATTTCTTAGTATTTGTAGTAGATAAGTTTAAAAAGATAATTCTTTCAATTGCAATTGCTAAACCTAAAATTAAACATAGCAATACAATTCCCATAAACCCAGGTCCACCTTCAATAAAACGTTTCTTTAATTCTTGGTGAAATCCAAGGTCTTCTTCAGCAGGAGCTGCAGCCTCTTCTTCTTGTGTTACAGTTGCAACAGTTGTTGTTGCGGCAGTTGTAGTTGTAGTAAATGCGTTTGCATTAACAGTTCCGAAAGCCATGGTTCCTGCTATGGCTAGGATAGAAAATAGTCTTTTCATTGTTCTTATTCTTAATTTTATTAGTTAAAGTGTTAAAGATATAAAAAAATTACAATTAAAAATAAAATAACAGCAGAGAGGAAGGGATTCGAACCCTCGATACGCTTTTGACGTATACACACTTTCCAGGCGTGCGCCTTCGACCACTCGGCCACCTCTCTGTAACTTTATCTTTAATTACAGTGGGTCAAATAACAAAAAATTCTTTGAATGTTAAAATTTTGAAAGTTAATTTTAAGACATTTCTCCGCGTAAAGGCGTTTCAAATATGGTTTTGAACGTTTTAGCAGAAATGTTTTCTCCCAACATATACATTAATTTTGCTATTGCAGCTTCGGTTGTAATGTCTTTTCCTGAAATTACACCTGCTTTTTTAAGCTGCGAACTGGTTTCATACTGTCCCATATTGACACTTCCTCCTGAACATTGTGTTACATTTATAATTTGTACACCTTTTTTTATAGCAGATTCCATTAAGTCAATAAACCAATCTTCGGTTGTAGCATTACCTGCTCCATAGGTTTCTAAAACAATACCTTTTATTTTAGGATTATGTGTCATGCATTCCAAAACCGATTTCGAAATACCTGGAAACAGCTTTATTAAAGCAATACTGTTATCAAAAGATTTATGCACAACCAACTTTTTTCTAGCATTTGGTTTATACAAGTCTTCATGGTTTACCTTAATATGTACTCCAGATTCGGCTAAATGAGGATAATTTAAGGACTCAAATGCTTCAAAATGTTCTGCATTTATTTTAGTTGTACGATTTCCTCTATATAATTTGTATTCAAAATATAACCCTACCTCTCTTATTAATGGTCTGTTCCTAGTTTGCAACGATGCCATTTGAATTGTGGTTATCAAGTTTTCTTTGGCATCGGTACGCAAATCACCAATTGGTAATTGCGACCCTGTTAATATTACAGGTTTAGCTAAGTTTTCTAACATAAAACTTAATGCTGAAGCTGTATAGCTCATGGTATCACTGCCATGAAGTACTACAAACCCATCAAAGCTATCGTAATTGTCTTCTATAATTTCGGCTATTTGAACCCAATAGTCAGGATTCATGTTTGAAGAATCTATTGGATCTTTAAAGGATATTGTAGTTATATCACAGTCTAATAGTTTTAATTCAGGAATACGTTTTAACAGATTATTAAAGTCAAAGGACTTCAATGCTCCTGTATTTGGGTTTTTAATCATCCCAATAGTTCCACCAGTATATATTAAAAGTATTTTTGGGCTATTGCTTTCCATACCTATTATATATTAAATATGTCTTTTGAGTTTTGTGTTGTTATTTCTGCAATGGTTTCTTGAGGAAAATTATACAATTCTGATAGTTTTTCTAACACCTTTATTATATAACTACTTTCATTACGTTTCCCTCGATATGGTTTTGGTGCTAAATATGGCGAGTCGGTTTCCAAAACAATATGTTTTAAGTCTATTTGATTTAAAAACTGGTCTATTTTTCCATTTTTAAATGTTGCTACACCACCTATTCCTAATTTCATATTGTAAGAAATCGCTTTTTGTGCTTGCTCAAAAGTACCAGTAAAGCAATGAAAGATGCCAAAAAGCGCATCGCCTTTTTCGGTTTCAAGAACTTCAAATATTTCATCAAAAGCATCACGACAATGTATCACAATTGGCAACTTGTATTTTTTTGCTAACTGAATTTGATGCTTAAATGCTTTTTTTTGAATTTCTAAAGTAGAAGTATCCCAATATAAATCGATCCCTATTTCGCCAACAGCATAAAAGTGTCTTTTTGCCATTAACTCCTCAACATGTTGTAATTCTTCTTTATAGTTATCTTTTACAGAAGTAGGATGCAAACCCATCATTAAAAACACATGATTGGGAAATTCTTGTTCCAACTTTAACATAGATGTTGTGTAGCTAGAGTCTATTGCTGGAATAAAAAAACGAGAAACATTGGCATCTATAGCACGTTGTATCATTTCCTTTCTATCTTCATCAAAAGCCTCACTGTATAAATGAGTATGTGTATCGGTAATAATCATTTTGCTAAAATAATTCTTTTATACCACTATATTTGTAAAAAAAGTTATGGAAAACAGTCTTCAAGAGTTTCTGTTAGAAAAGGGGTTTACTAAAATAAAGCTGCACCTAACTAGAACCAATCATTTTGAAATTCGCGCTACAATAAATGGAGTAAAAGGTTTATTTATTTTAGATACTGGTGCTTCAAACTCTTGCGTAGGCTTTGATGCTGTTGAGAGGTTCAACTTAAAAGCAAAAGACTCTCCTATACGAGCTGCAGGAGCTGGCGCAACTGATATGGAAACCCAAATTTCCAAAAAGAATAAAGTAAAAATTGGTAAATGGAAAAAAGACAAAGTAGCTTTAATCTTATTTAACCTAACACATGTAAATACTGCACTAACAAGTCATAACTCAAAACCAGTTGATGGCATTATTGGTGCTGACATCTTAAAAAAGGGAAAAGCAGTGATTGATTATCAAAAAAAATATTTATACTTAAAATTGTAGTATAATTCTTTCTGAATATTTCAAAATTGTGCTTATATTTATAGTCAATCCCTCAATTAATTAATAGCACAAATGCATGCCTCTATAATAATAGCAGACGATCATCCATTGATCCTAAAAGGTCTGAATGATTTTTTAAAAGAAAAGGACTACAATATAATAGGTAGTGCCGAAAATGGCAGAGACGCCTACAACCTTATAGAAACTCACCAACCTGAAATTGCCATACTAGACATTAGGATGCCACATTTGACAGGTTTGGAAATCGCAAAAAAGTGTTTCGATAATAATTTACCAACAAAAATTGTCCTTATAACTTTTGAAAAGGACGAAGAAACCTATTACGAAGCCAAAGCACTAAATATCTTTGGTTATGTCCTTAAAGAATTTGCTTTAGTTGAAATTGAGCAATGTATTTCTTCGGTATTAAAAAACACACCGTATTTTAGTCCTGAACTTATTTCGCATTTAGAAATTAAAGAAGTCCCAAAAGAACTTGAAGAGTTGACTCCAACCGAAAAAGAAGTATTAAAACATATTGCGCAAAACAAAACTGCAAAAGAAATTGGAGAACTAATGTTTATCTCCAACAGAACTGTAGAAAAACACAAAAGCAACATCATTAAAAAGCTTGATATCACTCCGTTTCAAAACAGTTTATTGATTTGGGCAAAGGAAAATCAGGAATTTCTTACTTAAAAATACGTAATGTTACGTATTGTTTGGCATTGATATAATGCTCACCTTTACAGTGCTATTAATCAAACTACTTAGGGGATAAAAAGCTCTTGGTTATTAGCTTAACTAGGAGCTTTTTTGTTTTAACAACTATTCTCGAAGTTAAAAATTACAAAAAAATGAAACAGAAGTTGTCACTCTTTAATTCACCTTTGATTGTTACTCTAGTTTTAAGTGTCGTGTTAACAATAACATTAAATATTTTAGTCTGTTTTCAATGAACTTAACCATACTATGATGATTGAAAAAAGTGCAAACCCTCAAAATTTGCACTTTTTTTATTACAAAAAACCAAAATATACGTAACGTTACGTATTGTTTGGCTTTCAATTATTCTAGACCTTTACAGTGCTATTAATTTTTTATAAGGGAAACTTGAAAGCTCTGGGCTTAATTGCCCAGGGATTTTGAGTGAAAATATTGACTCGATTAAGATGAAACATAATTTAAAATCTTCTAATAAGCTTTTTATTATTGGTTTAGTAATTAGTGTCATTTTAATAATATCTATAAATATTCTTGTCAATTTTTTTTAGTTATTAGTTAGTTATTTTCAAGAAAAAAGCGCAATTTAAGGGGAATTGCGCTTTTTGTTTTATATGATATGTCTATTACTTTATAACTCTAAAGCCTTCTTAACATCATTATTCATTAATAACTCAACTGGGTTTTCAAGTGCTTCTTTAATTGCAACTAAAAATCCTACAGACTCTCTACCATCAATAATTCTGTGATCATATGATAATGCTAAATACATCATTGGGTGAATTTCAACTTTACCATCAACAGCAATTGGACGCTCAATAATATTGTGCATTCCTAAAATACCACTTTGTGGTGGGTTGATAATTGGTGTAGATAACATACTACCAAATACACCTCCATTTGAAATTGTAAATGTACCACCTGTCATTTCATCAACAGTAATTTGACCATCACGAGCTCTTAATGCTAAACGTTTTACTTCAGCTTCAACACCTCTAAAGGTTAAGTTTTCAGCATTTCGTATTACTGGAACCATAAGTCCTTTTGGCCCTGACACTGCTATACTAATATCACAGAAATCGTAAGAAATCATTTCTTTTCCATCTATCATAGAGTTAACAGCTGGATATTCTTTTAATGCTCTTACCACTGCTAATGTAAAGAAGCTCATAAACCCAAGACCTACACCATGCTTTGCTTTAAACTCTTCTTTGTATTGTTTACGCAATTCAAAAATAGGTGTCATGTTAGCCTCATTAAAAGTGGTTAACATTGCTGTTTCGTTTTTAGCAGACACTAAACGCTCTGCTACTTTACGACGTAACATTGATAGTTTAGAACGTGACTCTCCACGGCTTCCTCCTGTTGGAGTTCCCATAGATGGTTTTGCGTTTACAGCATCGTCTTTGGTTACTCTACCGTCTTTACCTGTGCCTTGTATTTGAGAAGCTTCCATTCCTTTTTCAGCTAAAATCTTTTTTGCTGCAGGACTTGCTGTTCCTGTTGCATACGTTTTGTTCTCTGCAACTGGTTCTGCTTTCTTTTCTTCAGCTTTAGGTGCTTCTTTTTTTTTCTCTTCTTTTGCAGGTGCATCAGATCTTTCTGGTTTTGCTGCACTTGTATCAATTAAACAAACCACTTCTCCTACTGCAACTGCATCACCTTCTTCTGCCTTTAAGGTAATCGTTCCGCTAGCTTCAGCTGGAAGCTCAAGAGTTGCCTTATCACTATCTACTTCAGCAATGGCCTGATCTTTTTCTACATAATCACCATCTTGCACTAACCATTCTGCAATTTCTACTTCAGTAATAGACTCTCCTGGTGAAGGTACTTTCATTTCTAAAATCATTGTTCTATAATTTTATGTTTTTGGATTTGTTTTTATTTTATCGTTGGTTGTTTTTTGTTTTATCGAAAACGAAATCAATAACTTCTTGATGACGTTTTTTAGAACGTACTGAGCTTCCTGCTGCAGGTGCTCCATAAGCTCTTCTCGATGCTACTCTAAAGTTTTTAGCTTCATCTAAATGCATTAACATAAAGCTGTAAGCTCCCATATTTCTTGGTTCTTCTTGAGCCCAAACCATATCTTCAACATGACTGTATTTTTCCAAAACAGCTTTAATTTCTTTTTCTGGTAATGGGAATAATTGCTCTATTCTTACTAAAGCAACATCGTTTCTTTCTAGTTTTTCGCGTTCTTCTAATAAGTCATAATAAAACTTACCTGTTACAAACACTAGCGTTTTTACAGCATCAGTTTTTACAGACTCATCGTCGATTAGCATTTGGAAACTACCATTTGCAAACTCATCAACTGTTGACACACACAATGGATGACGCAATAAACTCTTAGGCGTAAACACGATTAAAGGCTTACGGAATTTTGCTTTTACTTGTCTACGTAATAAATGGAACATGTTAGCTGGTGTTGTACAATCGGCTACATACATATTATCTTTTGCACATAGTTGTAAGTAACGTTCCATACGTGCTGATGAATGCTCTGCACCTTGACCTTCATAACCATGAGGTAATAACATTACCAAACCATTTTGAAGTTTCCATTTATCTTCAGCTGCAGAAATATATTGGTCTAGCATAATTTGAGCTCCATTACTGAAATCTCCAAATTGCGCTTCCCAAATGGTTAAGGTTTTAGGGCTTGCCATAGCATAACCATAATCAAAACCTACCACACCATATTCTGATAATAGTGAGTTGTAGATAAAGAATTTTCCTTGCTTATCACTCAACTTATTAAGTAATACAATTTCTTCTTCGCTATCTTCTACTTTTACAACGGCATGTCTGTGAGAGAATGTACCACGTTCTACATCTTGACCAGATATACGAACATCGTGACCTTCTTCTAGTAAACTACCATAGGCTAAGTGTTCAGCCATAGCCCAGTCTAACTTGTTTTCATCAAACATAGTTTGTCTGGATTGTACTAAACGCTCTATTTTACGTATGAATTTTTTGTCCTTTGGCAACGAAGAAATTACTTCTGTGATACGCTTTAATCCTTCAGCAGAATAAGCAGTATCTACAGGTTTCATCATTTTATTTTCATCAACAGTAATATATTCAGTCCATTCATTTTGCATAAATGGAGTAATTACTGTTTTATCCTCTTTACGAGAGTCTTCTAATTTTTCTTCTAAAGATGCTTTGTAATCTTCTTCTAATTGTGACACATGGTCTTTAGTGATAATACCTTGGTCAATTAGTTTTTGAGCATAAATGTCTCTTGGGTTTTGATGCTTTGCAATAGCTTTATAAAGTAATGGCTGTGTAAACTTAGGTTCATCACCTTCGTTATGACCATACTTTCTGTAACCCAATAAATCTATAAATACATCGCGTTTAAACTGCATTCTAAAGTCTAAAGCAAACAACATGGCATGCACTACAGCTTCGGCATCATCAGCGTTTACGTGTAATACAGGTGACAATGTTACCTTACCAACATCAGTACAATAGGTGCTTGATCTTGCATCTAAATAGTTAGTAGTAAAACCTATTTGGTTATTTACTACAATATGAATGGTTCCATTAGTTTTATAACCATCTAATTGTGCCATTTGCACAACTTCGTACACTAATCCTTGACCAGCAATAGCTGCATCACCATGCACAACTATTGGTAGTACTTGAGATGGGTTTTCAGGATATTTATCGTCTTGTTTTGCTCTAGTAATTCCTTCAACAACTGCTCCAACAGTTTCTAAGTGTGAAGGGTTTGGTGCTATGTTAAGGTTTATTTTTTTGCCAGAGTCGGTAACTCTATCGCTTGTCCAACCTAAATGGTACTTAACATCTCCATCAAAAACTTCTTCTTCATAATCCTTACCATCAAACTCACTAAAGATGTCTTTTGCAGATTTTCCAAAGATATTTGTAAGCGTACTTAAACGACCTCTATGTGCCATACCCATTACAAACTCCTTAACACCATAGTCAGCTGCTTTTTCAATTACAGCATCTAATGCAGGAATTAAAGACTCTCCTCCTTCTAGAGAGAAACGCTTTTGACCTACATACTTTGTATGTAAGAAACTTTCAAAAGAGACAGCCTCATTAAGTTTTTTAAGGATATGCTTTTTTTGTTCTGCTGAAAAATTTGGTTGGTTATCGTTGATATTTAATTTTTCCTGAATCCAATTGATTTCCTCAGGTTTTCTAATATACATGTATTCAACACCAATAGAATCGCAATAAATACTATCTAGGTGTTTGATGATTTCTCTTAAAGTTTGTGCTCCAATCCCTAATACTTCACCTGCATTGAAAACAGTATCTAAATCACTATTAGACAATCCAAAATGCTCAATATCTAGCGTTGGAACATATTTACGTCTTGCTCTTACTGGGTTAGTTTTTGTAAACAAGTGACCTCTGCTACGGTAACCATCAATAAGTTTTATAACCTGAAACTCTTTTTGTACATGCTCAGGAATTTGGGTAGAAACGCCTTCAACAATTTCACCTTCCATTCCGTAACTCTCACTACCAAAATCGTAACCTTGAAAAAATGCTCTCCAACTTGGTTCAACTGAGTCTGGGTTTTGTAAATATTGTTCGTATAAATCAGCAAAATATGCTGTATGTGCTGCGTTTAAAAAGGAATATTTATCCATAAGTAGTTAAAAACTGTATCGTTCCGACAAAATTTATACAAAAGTACAACTTTTACTATAATACACTTATGTTTTATTATATTTATAACATCTCTTTTTCAACTATTTATACTATGAAGACCTTTTCTACAAAATTTAACCTCAAAAAAATCATCTTATTAATACTTATTTCGGTTTGTTTTAACACAGTAAATGCCCAAGAAAACACTAGCGATTTTTGGAATCATGTGCGATTTGGAGGAGGAGTAGGACTAAGCTTTGGTGATGGCTTTTTTAGTGGCACTTTAGCACCAAGTGCTATTTATGAATTCAATAATCAATTTGCGTTAGGGCTTGGACTTAATGGAACTTACAACTCCAGGAAAAACTTTTATAAATCCACCATTTTTGGTGGTAGTTTAATTGGTCTTTTTCAACCTATAAATGAAATTCAGCTTTCTGCAGAATTTGAAGAACTCAACGTGAGCAGAAAATGGGAAGATAATTTAGGTATTGAAGACCAAAACTATTGGTATCCTGCTTTATTTATTGGTGCTGGTTACAGAACTCAAAATGTAACCTTTGGTATTCGATATGACGTTTTATACGATGAAGACAAAAGCATTTATGCTGACCCTTGGATGCCTTTTGTTAGGTTTTATTTTTAAGAGTATTTATGCTTAAACCATACTTTTTGCCATTCGCGAAGCAAAATTAAAAAGGTAACCTCTTCTGAAAGTTTTAAAGTATCATCACCATTTAGCTGCTTTATTTTATGTTCAGGCACATCAATGATGTAAAGTAAGTTAAGGTACTCTGCAAATTTTTCTTGGATGAGTTTGTAAACGGTTTCATGAAGCAGTAGCTTTAAACTTGTTGGTAAAATAGCTTCATCAAAATCTAAATCAATGTTAGCAAACAAGAAATCTTTATTTAGTTGCTTTACTAATTTAGAATACAACTCAAGCTTATTTGCCTCATCAATTAATTCTTCAAAAGTTGCTGGTAGCTGCATTATACATTTCTGTTCATTAATTGTTCCCCAAATACTTTAAGGATAGCTTTATTTTCATTTGAAATATTTAGATGTTCTAAAACTGAAAACGCCTTTTCGGTATATTTTTTTATTTCTTGTTTTGTAGCTTCAGAAGCACCACTCGACTCAAACAACTGCTTTACGGTTTCTATTTTATCCTTAGCGTCTGTTGGATTAATACTAAAAAGATGCTGCAACTGTAACTTATCATTAGCATTTGAAAACTCTAGGGTTTTTAAATATAAAAAGGTCTTTTTATTTTCTATAATATCACCACCTACTTGCTTTCCAAACGTTTTTGGGTCTCCAAAAGCATCTAAATAATCATCTTGTAATTGAAAAGCTATACCTAAGTTTTTGCCAAAAGCATAAATACCTTCTTGGTCTTCTTTAGAAGATTGCGCTACAATTGCTCCCATTTGCATAGCAGCACCAACCAAAACAGCGGTTTTATACTCAATCATTTTTAAGTACTCAGGAATAGTAACATCATCTCGTGTTTCAAAATCAATGTCATACTGTTGTCCTTCGCAAACCTCTAAAGCTGTTTTGCTAAACAACTTTGCCAAAGCCTGAAAAGTAGTAGCCTCATAGTTTTCAAATAACTGATATGCTAAAATTAACATCGCATCACCAGACAAAATACCTGTGTTAATATCCCATTTTTCATGAACAGTTTCTTGACCTCTTCGCAAAGGTGCATCATCCATAATATCATCATGAACTAATGAAAAATTATGAAACACCTCAACACTCAAAGCAGCATCAAGCGCTTTTTGGTATTCACAATTAAAAACTTCGGCTGCCATTAAAGTTAAAACAGGTCGCAAGCGTTTTCCTCCTAACTTTAAAATATAATTAACTGGATTATAAAGGTTTTCTGGCTCACGTTGTTTTGTAAACTCTTCCAAATAAGCTATAAACTGCTCTTGATAATATTGTACTGTTTGCATGAAACAAAAATCGGTATTTGTCGTCAGTATAACAAGCACAATCTTCAATATTAAATAATTGTTAAAACTTTGGAAACTTTTTTTGTTTTTAAAGTTTCCTGTCGTAGTTTTGCCTCAGAATTATGAAGCAAGATATTTTAAAAACAGCAGTCGATTTGTTCTTAACCTATGGGTTTAAGAGTGTAACTATGGATGATATTGCCAATGCGCAAGGCATCTCTAAAAAAACGATATATCAGTATTTTGAAAACAAAACCGTATTGGTTGAAGAAGCAGTAATGCTTTTGTTTCAAATTATTTCTACTGGTATTGAAGAGATTAGAACCCAAGAAAAAAACCCTATTGAAGAGATTTATGAAATCAAACAGTTTTTGATGAAAAACTTAAAAGATGAAAAGTCTTCTCCTCAATATCAACTAGAAAAATACTACCCAAAAATTTTCCATAACATTAAAGAAAAGCAAATGTGTGTTATGGAAGATTGTGTTGGGTGCAACATAGAACGTGGTAAAAAAATGGGATTATTTAGAGAAGATTTGAATTCAGATTTCATATCAAAAATCTATTTTAATTGTATGATGGCTTTAAAAGACAAGTCATTATTTCCATTAGAACATTTTTCTATGAGAATGCTTATGAACAATTATCTAGAATACCATTTGCGAGGTATTTGCACAAGCAAAGGACTAGAACACTTAAACAACTATTTACAAATCAATCAAAACAATAATTAATGAAACACATCTCAATTATCCTTTTAGGGTTATTCTTGTCTTGGTCAGCTTTTGCTCAAGAAGAGAATGTCTATAATTTTAGCCTACAGGAAGCTATAGATTATGCTCTAGAAAACAATCGATCGGCACAAAATGCTACTCGAGATATAGAAGCTGCAAAAAAGCAAAAATGGGAAACCACTGCTGCAGGATTACCACAAGTTAATGTTGGTGTAGATTATCAAAACTGGTTAAAACAACAAGTTCAGCTTTTACCTGCTGCTGCTTTTGACAATACTCAAAGCACTATTGATATAGTGAATGACTATTTTGATGTAACTCAAGACAACTTCAATGTTACCACTCCTCAAGGGTTTATTCCTTTACGTTTTGGAACAAAACAAAGCGTAACTGCAACAGCTACCTTATCTCAATTACTTTTTGATGGGTCATATCTTGTTGGCTTACAATCGGCAAAAGTGTATTTACAAATTTCTGAAAATGCCAAAGTTAAAACCGACTTAGAAGTAAGAAAAGCAGTAATTAACGCTTACGGAAATGTATTACTTGCTGAAGAAAGTATTTCTATTTTAAAAAGAAACTTAGAAGTACTAACTAAAAACCTTAACGAGACTACTAAGATTTATGAAAATGGTCTTGAAGAAGAAGAGAGCGTTGAACAATTAAAAATCACATTATCTAGTGTAGAAAGTAACTTAAGAAATACTGAGCGTTTAAAAAAATTAGCTTACCAAATGCTTAATATAACTCTTGGTATTGACTTAAACTCTCAAACAACACTTACTGATAATTTAGAAACCTTAACTGCACAAAATATAAGCTTAGAGTTATTAGAGGCTAATGAGTCTGTTGAAAATACTATTGATTTTCAAATTTCTGAAAACGATATGATTTCAAAAGAGCTTTTGGTTAAACTAGAAAAAAGCAAAGCATTACCAACACTAAACGCTTTTGTTAATGGTGGCTATTCTGCATTTAGCGATGATTTTTCCTTTTTAGAAAAGGATCAAGATTGGTTTGGTTCTTCATTATTTGGTGTAAGCTTAAACATTCCAATATTTAGTTCAGGTATGCGAAGTGCTTCAACACAACGTGCTCAAATAAATCTTGAAAAAGCAAAAGCTGATTTAACCGAAACCGAACAACAAATAAGGCTTAAAATAGCTAATGCTAAAAGCGAATACCAATTTGCTATTGAAGAATACGACAACAAAAAAGAAAATCTTAATCTAGCCGAACGTATCGAGCGTAAAAACCAAACCAAATTTTTTGAAGGTGTAGGTTCTAGCTTTGAGTTACGTCAAGCTCAAACTCAACTATATACTGCTCAACAAGAGTTTTTACAAGCAATGCTTAACGTAATTAACTCTAAAGCAGAATTAGAAACCACACTTAACACTATTCAATCAAACTAATCAATTACGTAATACCACATCATGAAAAAAATATATTTATTAGTAATTACAGCTTTAGTTTTAGTCTCATGTGGAGGCGAAAACAAAAAGAACTCTATGGAGAATGTTTTAAGCTCCAATAATCTAGAATTATTACGCCAAAAACGTGCTGAAGTTGTTGCAGAACAACACGAAGCAAATGAAAAGCTAAAACAACTAGATGCTGTTATTTCAAAACTAGATACTGTAAAAAAAGTACCACTTATTACTACAATTACAGCTAAACAAGAAGCGTTTAACCACTATTTTGAAGTTCAAGGTAATGTTACAACCAAAGACCTTTTAGTTATTACACCTGAGTATAATGGTATTCTTACCAATGTATATGTAAAAGAAGGACAAAAGGTAACTAAAGGACAAGTATTAGCTAAAATTGATGATGGTGGGTTAGGTCAACAATTGTCTCAGCTTCAAATTCAAGCAGATTTAGCTAAAACCACTTACGAACGTCAAAAACGTTTATGGGATCAAAACATAGGTAGTGAAATTCAGTTTTTACAAGCAAAATCTAATTACGAAGCGCAACAAAAAGCTGTTGACCAAATAAAACAGCAAGTAGCTAAAACTACTGTAAGAGCTCCATTTTCTGGAACTATTGACGATGTTATCACCGAACAAGGTAGTGTTGTAGCTGCTGGTCAATCGCCTTTAATGCGAATTGTAAACCTAAGTAATATGTATATAGAAACTGAGGTTCCTGAACGTTACATTAAAGACGTTACTGTAGGTAAACATGTAGATGTTGAGTTTCCTGTACTTGGTAAAACTGTTGAAAGTAATGTTCGTCAAGCAGGAGATTTTATCAATGCTGCTAACAGAACATTTAAAGTTGAAATTGGATTACCTAAAGGAGACAATACTATTAAACCAAACTTAACAGCGAAGTTAAAAATCAACGATTACACTAACGAGAATGCTATTTTAATTCCTCAAAGTGTTATTTCTGAAAATGCTGAAGGCGAGCAATACATATATGTTGTTGAAGATAAAAATGATAAAGAAGAAGGTGTTGCTAAAAAAGTAATTATCAAAACTGGTAAAACACAAGGCGATGTTATTGAAGTCCTTTCAGGAATTAAAAAAGGTGCTGAAATCATTAAAGAAGGTGCACGTAGTGTTAAAGACGAGCAAACAGTTAAGGTAATTAATATCAATAAAGACTCAATCAATTAACGATCAACCAAAGTTATGACTGACAAACAGAAAAAAGTCAATAAAGAATTTGGGTTGTCCTCATGGGCAATCAACAATAAAACGACAATGTATGTCCTTATATTGGTATTCTTTTATCTAGGTGTTTCGGCATTTTTTGATATGCCACGAGAAAACTTCCCAGAAGTAAACGAAACCAAAATATATGTAAGCACAGTTTTTCCAGGAAACACAGCTGAGGACATTGAAAAACTAGTAACAGACCCACTAGAAGACCAATTAAAAACCGTTAGTAATGTAGTAGAAATAACCTCTACCTCAGCCGAAGATTACTCTATGGTAATTGTTGAGTTTGACGAAAACTTAACCGTTGAACAAGCCAAACAGAAGGTAAAAGACGAAATAGAATCTGAAACTGCTGGCGAGGATTGGCCAACATTTAATGGTGCAAAAGTAGAACCTGATGTGTTTGAGCTAAGCCTTTCAGAAGAGATGCCAATTCTAAACATTAATATTTCTGGTGATTATCCTGTAGAAAAACTTAAAGAATATGGTGAATACCTTCAAGATGAAATTGAAGACTTACTAGAAATTAAAGAAGTTGCTATTCGTGGTGCTCAAGAAAAAGAAGTTGAAGTTGCAGTAGATATTTATAAAATGACCGCAGCTAAAGTAACTTTTAGCGATATCATTAATGCCATAAATGGTGGAAACGTAACTATGTCTGCTGGTAATATCAAAGCAAGTGGACAACGTCGTACCATTAGAGTTTTAGGTGAAATCGAAACACCTTCAGAATTGGAAAACTTTGTTGTAAAATCTGAAAACGATTATCCTATCTATTTAAAAGATGTTGCAACGGTTAGCTTTAAAGAAGAAGACAAAACCACTTATGCACGTGAGTATGGACATCCAGTAGTAATGCTCGATGTAAAAAAACGTGCTGGTAAAAATATGGTGGATGCTGCAGAGCAAATTCATACTATAGTTAAGGAATCTAAAGAAAATGTTTTCCCTCAAGATTTAGACATTACCATTACTAACGATCAATCTTCAGTTACTATTGGTCAAGTTGATGATTTAGTAAACAATATCATTTTTGGAGTTATTCTGGTAGTAACAGTTTTAATGTTCTTCTTAGGATTCAAAAACGCCATATTTGTTGGGTTTGCAATACCAATGTCTATGTTTATGTCGCTCATGATACTTAGTATGTTTGGTATTACCCTAAACACTATGGTATTGTTTGGGCTAATTATGGGACTTGGTATGTTGGTAGACAATGGTATTGTGGTTGTTGAAAACGTCTATCGTTTAATGGACGAAGAAGGCATGAGCCGAATTGAAGCTGCTAAAAAAGGTATTGGTGAAATTGCCTTCCCAATTATCATTTCTACAGCAACTACTGTAGCTGCCTTTATTCCATTAGGATTATGGCCTGGAATTATGGGTGAATTTATGATGATTTTACCTCAAACATTATCCATAGTATTAGGGTCTTCATTATTTGTTGCAATTTTCTTTAACTCAGTTTTGGTATCGCAGTTTATGAATACCGAAGACAAAGACATGCCACTTCACAAAATCATAAGAACAACAATTATAATGGCTGTTATTGGTATTATTATATTTATTGTTGGTGGAGAATACAGAGCTTTAGGAACCTTAATGGTATTTACAGCTGTTATGCTTTGGGTGTATCGATTGTTTTTACGTAAATGGGCAAATAATTTCCAAACCAAAACATTAGTAAAACTAGAAAACTGGTATGAAAGACAATTGCGTAAAGCCTTAAAAGGTTGGCGTCCTTACGGTTTAACTATCGGAACATTTTTACTACTTATTATTGCTTTTATAGCTTTTGGAGCTTCATTGGCTACACAACGTACTAAAGTAGAGTTTTTCCCAGATAACATCCCAAATCAAATTATTGTTTACATTGAATATCCTGAAGGTACAGCAATTGAAAAAACCAATGCTATAACTAAAGAAATTGAAAAGATTGTTTACGATGTTTTAGATGACGACCAATATAAAAATGGCGATTACAACTTTATGGTTGAAAGTGCTGTATCTCAAGTTGGTGAAGGTGCTGGAAACCCACAAACCGATGGTGGTTCAGCTGCCGAAATGCCTCACAAAGCAAAAATTACCGCATCAATGCGTGAGTTTAAATATCGTGAAGGTGAAGACAGTGAGTTACTGCGTCAAAAAGTTCAAAAAGCTTTAGTTGGCATATTCCCAGGTGTATTAATCTCTGTAGAAAAAAATGTTGATGGACCTCCTGCAGGAGCACCAATTAATATCGAATTAGAAGGTGAAGACTATAACGAACTTATCAATGCTGCTGAGCAAATGCGTGAGTTTATCAACAGTAAAAACGTAGCTGGTATTGATGAGCTTAAAATTGATGTTAACAAAGACAAACCTGTAATGCGTGTTATTGTTGACAGAGAAAAAGCAGGTGAATTAGGTGTAACTGCATCACAAGTTGGACAACAATTACGTAATTCAATTTTCGGGTCTAAAGCTGGCATTTACAAAGAAGGTGGTGACGATTATGATATTTATGTGAGATTTAATGAAGATAACCGCTACAATAAAAGTGCACTTTTCAATCAAAAAATCACATTTAGAGATATGGCAAGTGGACAGATTAGAGAGGTTCCTGTCTCTGCCATTGCCCATGCCGAAAACACTTCAGGATTTAGTGCCATTAAGCATAAAGACACTAAGCGTGTGGTAACTGTTTATTCAGCATTAGCACCAGGGTTTACTGATGCTGGAGCTGTGGTAACCCAAATTCAAAATGAAATGCAGGCTTACGAAGGTTTGCCTGATAATATTAAAGTAGATTATACTGGTCAAATTGAAGAGCAAAACAAACAAATGGCCTTTTTAATGGGTGCATTCTTTACAGGTTTAGGTTTAATTTTCTTCATTTTAATATTCCAATTTAACTCTATTTCAAAGCCAACAATTATCATGTTAGCGATCTTCTTAAGTTTAATAGGTGTATTTGGAGGAATTGTTATAACAGGAAGTGCCTTTGTAATTATGATGACTATGGTTGGTATTATATCACTAGCAGGAGTTGTGGTAAACAATGGTGTTGTACTCTTAGATTACGCACAACTGTTAATTGACCGAAAAAAGGTAAATCTTAATCTTGAAGATGACGATTACCTTGAAGAAGAAGATTTATACGAAAGTATTGTAAAAGCAGGTAAAGCACGTTTACGTCCAGTACTATTAACTGCAATCACAACTATATTTGGTTTAGTACCATTAGCCATTGGATTAAACATTAATTTCTTTACATTATTTAAAGAGTTTGATGCTAATGTATACATTGGTGGTGACAACGTTATTTTCTGGGGACCATTAGCTTGGACAGTAATTTACGGATTACTTATTGCAACGTTCCTTACCCTTATTATAGTTCCTGTTCTATTCTTCTTAGTCACTAAGTTTAAAATGTGGCTCCGAAAAAGATCATCTGGCAATGAAGAAGAGGAGCAAGTAGCGTTTTCTATGAATGAACGCATTGAAGAATAATGAAAGTACTATCTTAACCCTGTTTAAGTAGTTTGATTAATAGCAGAAAAGCCTCGACAAATGTTGAGGCTTTTTTTATTTGATAATCATTTAACTTCATTAAATTTGCACATCAAAATTTATAGTATGTATAGAAGTCATAACTGTGGTGAGTTAAGAGCATCACATATTAATACAGAAGTAACACTTTCTGGTTGGGTTCAAAAAGTTCGTGATAAAGGCTTTATGGTTTGGGTAGACTTACGCGACCGTTATGGTATTACACAACTTATTTTTGATGAAGAACGTACTTCTAAAACCATGATGGAACAAGCTCAAAAGCTAGGTCGTGAGTTTGTCATTCAAGTTACAGGAACTGTTATTGAACGCGCTTCTAAAAACCCTAACATACTTACAGGTGACGTTGAAATATTGGTAAGCAAATTAACCATTTTAAACTCTGCCAAATTACCGCCTTTTACTATTGAAGATGAAACTGATGGTGGTGAAGAATTACGTATGAAGTATCGTTACTTAGATATTCGTCGTAATCCAGTAAAAAACAGTTTAATATTTAGACATAAAGTTACTCAAGAAGTTCGCAACTATTTATCAAAAGAAGGTTTTATAGAAGTAGAAACTCCTTATTTAATTAAGTCTACTCCTGAAGGTGCTCGCGATTTTGTGGTACCTTCTCGTATGAACGAAGGTCAATTTTATGCGCTTCCGCAGTCACCTCAAACTTTTAAGCAATTGCTTATGGTTGGTGGAATGGATAAGTATTTTCAAATTGTAAAATGCTTTAGAGACGAAGATTTACGTGCCGACAGACAACCTGAGTTTACACAAATAGACTGCGAAATGGCGTTTGTAGAGCAAGAAGATATCTTAAACGCTTTTGAAGGTTTAACACGTCATTTACTTAAAGAAGTAAATGGAGTTGATATTCAAGAATTCCCAAGAATGCTTTATGACGATGCTATGCGTTTGTATGGAAACGACAAACCAGACATTCGTTTTGGAATGGAGTTTGGAGAACTTAACGAAGTAGCACAACATAAAGACTTTGGTGTTTTTAACAACGCTGAATTAGTAGTAGGAATCGCTGTTCCTGGAGGAAACAGTTACACAAGAAAAGAGATAGACAAACTTATTGACTGGGTAAAACGTCCGCAAGTTGGCGCTTTAGGTATGGTGTATTGTCGTTGTAATGATGATGGTACTTTCAAATCTTCAGTAGATAAGTTTTATGACCAAGACGATTTAGCTAAATGGGCTGAAGCAACTGGAGCTAAAGCAGGAGATTTAATTTGTGTACTATCAGGTGATACTCACAAAGTAAGAACACAGTTAAGTGCTTTACGTATGGAGCTTGCTGAACGTTTAGGATTAAGAAAACCTGATGAATTTGCGCCACTTTGGGTAATGGATTTTCCATTATTAGAATGGGATGAAGACACAGAGCGTTACCATGCCATGCACCATCCATTTACGTCTCCAAAACCAGGACAATTAGAACTTTTAGAAACCAATCCTGGAGCTGTTAAAGCAAACGCTTATGATTTAGTGTTAAACGGAAACGAAATTGGTGGTGGTTCTATTAGAATTCATGATAAAAAAACGCAAGCCTTAATGTTTGACTATTTAGGGTTTACCGAAGAAGAAGCAAAAGCACAGTTTGGTTTCCTTATGAATGCCTTTGAATATGGAGCTCCTCCTCATGGTGGATTAGCTTTTGGACTAGATAGATTAGTGGCTATTCTTGGAGGTCAAGAAACCATTAGAGATTTTATTGCATTCCCAAAAAACAATTCTGGTCGAGATGTTATGATAGATGCTCCTGCTCCTATTGATGAAGAGCAACTCACGGAACTCAATTTAAAACTCAATTTAAAATCATAAAAATAAAATCCTGCTAATTGCAGGATTTTTTAGTAGTTTTAATTTATGCCAGCAAAATCATTCTTAAAACGAATACATATTTGGAGATACAAGTATATTTCCCATAAAAACTTTGTATTCCTTTTAAGTATTTTAATTGGTTTACTAGCTGGAATTGTTTCAGTAATCATAAAAAACATTACCTATGGTATTGAGTGGTTTTTAGAAACCATTACCTTTTCTCAAAGTAGTTTTTACTTCATTTTTCCAATTATTGGGTTGTGGTTAGTGTATTTATTTGTTAAGCATATTTCAAAACAACCTATTGAACACGCTATCCCAACCATACTATTTTCACTTTCCAAAAAGAATGGTTTATTAAAGCGAAGTAAAATTTACTTACCGCTAATTACTGCTCCAATAACAGTAGGTTTTGGTGGTTCGGTAGGACTATTAGGTCCTGCAATAGCCTCTGCTTCTGCTATAAGCTCTAATATTGGTCAACTATTTCATATTGATAGGAAAACAAGAACTTTATTAATAGGCTGTGCATCTGCAGGTGCTATAGCTTCTATTTTTAAATCACCTATTGCAGCAATTATTTTTGCTATTGAAGTCTTTAGTTTAGACCTCACATTTGCTTCGTTGCTTCCGCTTTTAATTGCTTCGGTATCTTCGGTATTGACATCTTATTTCTTTTTAGGTGATGAAGTGCTGTTCAACTTTACCGTTGTTGATAAATTCACCATTAAAGACACGCTGTTTTACTTAGTACTTGGTATTGGAACAGGAATAGCTTCCATTTATTTTTCTAAAATATACTTTGGCGTTTATGCATTTTTTAATCGGTTTAAAACCAATGGTCAAAAACTCATTACAGGTGGTTTAGCAATAGGTACTATGCTTTATTTTATTCCGCCTTTATATGGTGAAGGTTTTGGTTTTATAAATGATTTATTACACGACAACCATCTAAAAGCATTAGGAAAAACTCCTTTTGACGCTTTTATTGATAACATTTGGGTTGTTATTGCTTTATTAATAGGAATTACAATTTTTAAAGCCATTGCCATGACCACAACTCTTGCAGCTGGTGGAGCTGGTGGTATTATTATCCCAACAATGGTTATGGGTAGTGCCTTAGGAAATGTTGTGGCAAAAATCATTAATAATCTTGGACTAAATTTTAATGTTTCTGAATCTAATTTCACTTTAATTGGAATGGCAGGATTAATTGCTGGTGTACTTCACGCGCCTTTAACTGCTATATTTTTAATTGCCGAAATTACTGGTGGCTACGAACTTTTTGTTCCGTTAATGATTACAGTTTCTATGTCATTCATTATTACCAAAAATGCTGTTGAGCACACTATTTATACTAAAGAATTGGCTGAAAAAGGCGCTTTGTTAACTCATAATAAAGACAAAAGTGTATTAACATTAATGACATTAGATAGCGTGATTGAAAATGATTTTACGCTTCTACATCCTGAGATGTCTTTAGGTAAAATGCTTCATAAAGGTGTTGCAAAATCAAGCAGGAATTTATTTCCTGTTGTAGATGAAGACAAACGATTGGTTGGTATTATTCTATTGGACGATATAAGAAATGTGATGTTTGACCAAAGTTTATATAACACTACTTCGGTTGAAACTTTTATGCATAATCCACCAGATTATATAAACTATAATGAAGATTCCATGCAAAAGGTAATGCAGCGCTTTCAAGATTCTGGAGCTTGGAATTTACCAGTGATAAAAGATGGGAAGTACTATGGGTTTGTGTCAAAATCTAAATTACTCACTGCCTATAGACGCGAATTGATTAATTTTACATCATGATTCGATTTATAAAAATTTTCACAGGCATTGCGTTTTTTGCTTCACTAGCATCTATTATTTGTGGTTTTGCTATTGATGCTGAATACTCTCAAAAACTTATTGGATTAGGTGTAGTTGGGTTGTTTTTTGTTGTGTTTCCGTTGTTTTCTTACTACAGATGGAAAGATAAAAATCTTAAAGACTATATGATTACCAATGAGAATTTAGAAAAAATGCGAAATCGTGAAAAAAAACGCTGATTATCAATTTTTTAATAAAAATACAATTTGTTAACATATTGCTTCATTTAATATTATACCTTTGTCCTTTAATTAATATTTTTTTACAATGACTGGAACAGTTAAATTTTTTAATGATTCAAAAGGATTTGGATTCATTACCAACGACGAAACAGGAAAAGACATTTTCGTACACGTTTCAAACCTAAATGGTGTTGAACTTCGTGAAGGCGATAATGTGGAGTACACAGAAGAAGAAGGAAGAAAAGGGATGGTTGCCGCTAACGTGCAAGTTCTCTAAGCGATATACTTTATTTATCACAGTTTCAACGCTCAACAGAAATGTTGGGCGTTTTTTTATGCCCTAATTTAAATTGCGTTTTTCAATAAAAAAACGCTTTAACAGCTGCGAAGCTTCGTCTTGCAGTACACCTCCTACCATTTTAGTTTTTGGATGCAGTTTTGTTTTTAGGTTTATACAACCACGTTCTTCATCACTAGCTCCATACACTATCTTAGATATTTGACTCCAATACAATGCGCCTGCACACATCTGGCAAGGTTCTAGAGTAACATATAATGTGCAATTGTGCAGATATTTTCCTCCTAAAAAATTTGCTGCAGCAGTAATGGCTTGCATTTCGGCATGAGCAGTAACATCATTAAGTAACTCAGTTAGGTTATGTGTTCTTGCAATAATTCTATCTTCAATTACTATAACAGCTCCAACAGGAATTTCGCCTTTTTCAAAAGCAATTTCAGCTTCCTGTAAAGCTTTTTTCATAAAATAGGTATCGTCAAAAGGGTTTTCCATAGTTGTAAAAATACAATTCTAATTGAATCAAAAACAAATCGGCAAGAAATTTGATATTCAAACTACAAAGCTATTAATTATGAAACCTCACTATTCAATTTCTATTCCCAAACCATGTCATGAGAACTGGTCCAAAATGACGCCTAATGAAAAAGGGCGTTTTTGTCAATCTTGCTCCAAAACCGTTGTCGACTTTACAACTATGACCACTGATGACATTCAAGACTTTATCCATAACAACAAGCACCAACGTATTTGTGGACACATTAAACAAAGTCAATTAGATACCATTAACCTAAAAGTGTCTCAAAGTGTTTTTGATCAAACACTAAGTTTTCATAAAATGTTCTTATTGGCATTATTATTAGCTATGGGAACCACTATTTTTAGTTGTGCTGATGAAAAAGGCAATACAAAGAAAATTGAAAGCATTGAGTTGATAGATACAAAAACAGACACTATTGAAAAAATGGGAGAAATTGACACAGATGTTGAACAAATACTTAATGAAACTCTAGAAAAGACATCAAAAAAAGATTCTACAGAAATTACTGCTCCTCCTTTTTGCCCTATTCCTAATGTAACTGGAGAAGTTATTGAAGTTGAAGAACAGATGGAAGATGAAGAGGATGTAACTGATATTGTTGTTGGAATGATTATTAATTCTCATCCAAAATTTCCAAACACTCCTGACAGTTTATCTATTCAAGGACAGAAAGAATATCTTAACAAACAACTAAGAGAGTTTATTGAAAAAAACTTTGATATAGAAAACGCAAAAAAAGCAGGCTTATCTGGCAAACAAAAAATGTATATCCAATTCACTATAGATGAGCAAGGAATTACAAAAGACATTATAGTAAGATCAAAGTCGCCTCATCCCTATTTTGATAAAGAAACCACTCGAGTTATGGAGCTACTTCCTCAATTTATTCCAGCAAAACAGCGTGATAAAAATGTTGCATCAATATATTCTTTACCTATTATTTTTGATATTAAAGACTAATTAATTCTTGTACTTTTGTATAGTGCAAAAAAGACATTTAGACCATATTAACGTTCCTAAGGATTTACGTCAATTATCAGTTGATGATTTACCTCAACTTGCCAAAGAACTGCGTGAATTTATCATTAACATTGTCGCAACTAAAGAAGGACATCTTGGTGCTAGTCTTGGTGTGGTAGAACTTACAATAGCGTTACACTACGTATTTAATACACCTGATGATATTTTGGTTTGGGATGTTGGTCATCAAGCGTATGTGCATAAAATTTTAACTGGCAGAAAAACCGTTTTTGACACCAACAGGCAATTTGGTGGTATTAGTGGGTTTCCTAAACGTAGCGAAAGTGAGTTTGACACCTTTGGTGTTGGGCATTCTTCTACATCAATATCAGCAGCTTTAGGAATGGCAATTGCATCTCAATTAAAGGATGAAAACAAACACCATATTGCAGTTATTGGTGATGCATCAATTGCAAGCGGAATGGCTTTTGAAGGTCTTAATCATGCTGGCGTAACTGATGCTAATTTGTTGGTGATTTTAAACGACAATGCTATTGGAATAGACCCAAGTGTTGGCGCTTTAAAACAGTATTTAACCAATGTAAAAAAAGGCACTCAAAAGCAAGACAATATTTTTGAAGCTCTAAACTTTAACTATTCAGGACCAATTGATGGCCATGATTTACCACTTTTAATCTCAGAACTCAACAGACTAAAAACCGTTAAAGGACCAAAGTTTCTTCATATAATAACTACTAAAGGAAAAGGGTTAAAGCAAGCTGAAAACGATCAAGTAAAATATCATGCTCCTGGAAAGTTCAATGCTAAAACAGGAGAACTGATTGTTAAATCGGGTTCTAGCCAACCACCTAAATTTCAGGATGTATTTGGATTAACTATTGTTGAGCTTGCAAAAAACAATAAAAACATAATTGGGATTACTCCTGCGATGCCTACTGGAAGTTCTTTAAAATACATGATGAAAGAATTTCCTAAACGTGCTTTTGACGTTGGTATTGCCGAACAACATGCAGTAACTTTTGCTGCTGGTTTGGTTACCCAAGGATTTACTGTATTTTGTAATATCTATTCTACATTTTTACAACGTGCTTACGACCAAGTAATACACGATGTTGCCACTCAAAATCTTCCAGTCATTTTTTGCTTGGACAGAGCAGGATTGGTTGGTGAAGATGGAGCGACACATCATGGTGTTTTTGATTTGGCTTACTTACGATGTATCCCTAATTTAATTGTTTTTGCACCTAGAAACGAAATTGAACTACGCAATATTATGTACACTGCGCAATTAGGTTTAGACCATCCAATTGCCATAAGGTATCCTAGAGGACGAGGTAGTGTAATAGATTGGAAAACCCCTTTTGAAGCTTTACAAATAGGTAAAGGTATTCAACTAAAAGAAGGTAAAGACGTTGCTGTTTTAAGTATTGGTTCTATTTACAAAAACGTTGAAAATGCTATTGAAAACTGCAAGTATACTGATACAATTGCTCATTTTGATATGCGTTTTGTAAAACCACTTGACGAGAGTTTATTGCATCATATTTTTAAAACATTTAAAGCTGTAATAACAGTTGAAGACGGAACAGTAGTTGGTGGCTTTGGTAGTGCAGTTTTAGAGTTTAAGTCAAAATATGATTACTCAGCAAAAACAGAAGTTGTTGGTATTCCTGATGAATTTATTCAACATGGAACTGTTGACCAATTACAAAAGGTTTCTAAAATGGATGTAGATAGCTTGGTTAAAACTATTGAAGAGCTATTCCTCAGTATCAGTAGTAGCTAAATCTGGTTGCTGATCTACATTGTACATATCAATGTTTTGTACATGCTGTGAATTTTTGCTTTTAGAGATATCGTCTATCATTAGCAAAAACGCTACTGTTACAAAAAATATAACTATCGCACCTAATAGATTTTTTTTCATCTTAGTAGATTTATGGGATTGTGTTAACAAATATAACAAATCATCGTTAAAATACAAATTTTATCGACGAAATGCAATTATTTAATTTCCCATCTATACTCTCAAAGTTCAGGCTTAATTCAACCACTTTAAAAAAAAACAGTTGAAAATTATCAACATTTATATTAACAATTTGAGTATTTATAGGTGATTACCTTTAAGTTTTCTATAGGTTAAAATTGCATTACTGTCAGAAAGTTTTGAAATATAATTACATACAGCCATTAGGCAACTGTAAAAATTATCATCATTCAAATTAACAGTTTTTGGTAATGATTTTAAAACTAAACTATTAAAACTAGAAAGTGAATTATTCAATTTATGGTCGACTGCATCAGTATATACACTCAATAACTGATTTAGGACTTCATAACCCGAAATTTCTTTATCAATCACCTCTTCAGACTGGTAAACATTTGAAATGCTTATTTGAATAATATCCTTTATTTGAGCCTTGTATTTGCTCAAATCCAATAAGGCTTTGGAAAATGTTCCATCCAAAATAGCTTCTTCATTTTCAATAAACAATTCAACAGCTTCATTAATTAGCGTATTAATGGCTAAAGCTCTTAAATAACTAACTCTATCTTGTGTGGTCGTTAATTCGTGATATTTTGAAGTGTTAATTGAGCCTCTAACAAGATTAATAAGATACTCAAGCGCATATTCTTCTTGTATTAACCCAAGATTGATACCATCTTCAAAATCAATAATAGTGTAGCAAATATCATCAGCAGCTTCAACCAAGTAAGTTAGTGGATGTCTACTAAAACTAATATCATTATCATTACCTCGCTTTACAAGACCTAGTTCTTTAACAACATCTAAAAAAACTGATTTTTCACTTTGAAAAAAGCCATATTTTTTATCAGCAATATGAGTTGTTGGCTTTTTAGGTAGTGACTCTTTAGGGTATTTTATAAAAGCACCTAAGGTTGCATAGCTCAACCTTAAACCTCCTTCTCTACCTGGTCTACTCTCGGTTAATATTTTAAAGCCATTGGCATTTCCTTCAAAGTCACATAAATCTTGATACTCTTTTTGCGTAAGTTTATCTTTAAACTTTACACCTTTACCTGTTTTAAAAAACTCTCCTATACTTTTTTCTCCAGAATGTCCAAAAGGCGGATTACCAATATCATGCGCTAAAGCAGCTGCTGCAACAATAGCTCCAAAATCATTTGCTTGATAACCATGAATATTTTGTAAATAAGGATGCTTCTCTATTAACCTTTGTCCTGCCTTTCTACCTAAAGACCTACCCACGACACTTACCTCTAAACTGTGCGTTAAACGAGTATGAACAAAATCGGTTTTAGAAAGTGGAATAACTTGAGTTTTGTCTTGAAGACTTCTAAACTCTGAAGAAAATATAACCCTATCATAATCAACCTCAAAACCTAATCTAGTCTCATCCTGCTCCTTTCTTAGCCTTTTATTAGTATCACCAAATCGTTTTAAAGAGAGTAACTGTTCCCAATTCATAACAAAATATTAAGTGCTCGCAAGATAGCTAATTCAATGTTAATTTAATGTTTAGAGAAACTCAAAAAATCAAGGTTTGGTAACATTTAAATAACTTTTTTATTACCAATGTTTAACTTCTGATTAACCTTGTCTTTACAGTTCAACAGTTTCTTTGCAGCATCAATTTAATTACAATAATGAGAGCATTTACATTACTATTAGTATTTATAATTTCTTCATTCGCTTATAGCCAAAACACAGGCTCTATAGTAGGGAAAATAACCGATAAAGATTACAACAACGAACCTTTAGCATTTGCCAATGTACTTATTAAAGGAACAACTACTGGAACTACTTCAGACTTTGATGGTTTGTATAGTTTTAATGAGATGGATCCAGGGAAATACACCTTAGTATTTAGTTTTGTGGGTTATGAAACTCAAGAAATAGAAGTTGAAGTGGTTGCTGGAAAAGTAACTGAAATCAATGTTCCAATGGGTGCCAATGCTGCTGCATTAGACGAAATTGTAATTAAAACTACTACAAAAAGAGAAAGTGAAGTTGCTTTACTTTTAGACCAGAAAAAAGCCACTGAAATAAAACAAAGTATTGGTGCTGATGAGCTATCAAGAAAAGGTGTTGGCGATGCAGCAGGAGCTGTAGCCCAAATTTCTGGTGTATCCAAACAAGAAGGATCAAGCAACGTTTATGTTCGTGGTTTAGGTGACAGATACCTTAATACAACTATGAATGGGCTTTCGTTACCATCAAACGATGTTAATAAAAAGAATATTGACCTAAACTTATTCTCTTCAGATATTATTGAAAATGTATCTATAAGTAAAGCTTACTCTAGTAAATATTATGGTGATTTTTCTGCTGGTAATGTAGATATCACTTCAAAAAACTACAAAGGAAAAAGCATGTTTGAAATTTTTGGAGGCACTGGTTTTAACACTAATGCTATTGATAAAGATTTTGTACGTAGCGAAGGTACAGGTTACTTTGGTTATTATGGAAGATATGATCACAATCCTTTTGCTGTAATATTATCTCACGGAATTGATCCAGAAAGTGCTGGCACTCCTTTAAATGTTAATTATGGTGCGTCTTTAGGTAGATCATTTGAATTTAACAACGGTTCTAGATTAAGTGTATTTTTAACAGGGTCGTTTGAAAACGGTTACGAGTACAGAAAAGGAAAAGCTGTAGACTATACACTTGTTGAAAAGAAGGCTTTTGATGAGTCAGAAGAATTTGAATACTCTACCACAACAACAGCTATGGCTAATGTTAACTTTAGAGTAGATGACAACAACACATTTAAATACAATTCATTATTTATTAATAACTCATCTGATGAAGTAGGTTATTTTGGTATTGACGGTAATGGACGTAGTAGAGATGCTATATTAAATACAGATGAAGGGTTTTATCAAATGAATGTTCAATTTGACCAAACTCAAATTTTTGTTAACCAACTTTTAGGTGAACATACTTCAGGTAAATTTGATTTGGATTGGGGATTAGGATATAACGTAGTATACTCTAAACAACCAGACAGAAAGCGTATAACATTAGAAAACTACCAATACGCTTTAGATAACGACCCTGCAACTAACCCTACTTTTTACAGTAACGTAGATTTTGACAACCAACGTTATTTTCAAAATATAGAAGATGAAGAGTATAATGGTCGTATTAACTTAGCTTACAACGCTAATGACAACCTAAAATTCAACTTTGGTTACAACGGAAGAAACAAAACAAGAACTTTCAACAACATTCGTTACGGTTATGATATCATTGATTCAGACTACGCTGTAACTGACGTTAATAATTTTAATGATATTTTCTCTTTAGAGAACATGCACATAAACGAAGGTTCTAATGGTGTTTATGAGATAAAAGTTATTAATACAATACCTACTCTATCAAACACTAACAGACCTGGATTACCTGAAAACACCTACAGAGGAGATCTAAGTATTTATGCTGGTTATGTTGATGCTGAAATTAAAGCTGGCGAAAAATGGTTGTTCATTCCAGGTGTTAGACTAGAATCTTTTGAGCAAAAAATTGCATTTGATGTTATTAACTTAGGTACCCAAGGAAATGCTGAAATAACATCTTACCAAAACTTCTTTTTACCAAGTTTAAACATTAAATACGCATTAAACGAAGACTCTAACTTACGTTTTTCTGCAAGTCAAACAGCTTCAATTCCGGAGTTTAAAGAGGTTGCTCCATTTGTATACGAAGATATTTCAACTCGTATTGGAGGTAACCCAGACTTATTAGACGAAGGCTATTCAAAAATATTCAACATAGACTTAAAATATGAGTGGTTCTTTAGTAAAAGTGAATTATTCTCTGTAGCTGCATTTGCTAAACAAATAAATGACCCTGTGAACTTAGTAGTAGGTGCTGATGCTACTGGAACTCAACGTTACTTTAGAACCGGTGAAAAAGCAGAGGTATATGGTGTTGAAGTGGAATTAAGAAAGAACTTAATTGTTAACGAAGATGAAGATTCTGAATTATCTTTTGGTGTTAACGCAACTTACATGCATACCAAACAAGACCTTTACTCTCAAATAGATGGAGACTTTTATGATGTAAGTTTCCAATCTTCTGAAGAAGAGCTACAAGGAGCATCACCATTTATTGTAAATGCAGATATTAACTACGCACCTACAATTAGTGAAAACTACAAACCAGTTGCCAACTTAGTATTCAATTATTTTGCTGATAGAATTGACGCTTTAGGATCAGGACAATTAGGAAACGTAATTGAGAAAGGTGTTCCAACTTTAGATTTTGTTTGGAAAAACACTATCAAGAAAAACTTTGAAGTTAACCTAAGCGCAAAAAACCTTTTAAACCCAAGTATCAAATATGTTAGAGAAACATCTTTAGGTGATATTGTAGTAAACTCTGCTAATGGAAAAGGAGTTTCAGATTACAAAAGAGGTATGAATCTAAGCTTACAACTTAAATATAAATTTTAAACACAAATAAATCTTTTTAAACATTTTAAAAATTAAATTAAACTCAGGAACAATGAAAAATAACTTAATTTTAGGATTAGCAATTATTACGATGCTATTCTCTTGTACTACCGATGATACTTCAGATATCATAATAAACGACAATAGCGTTATCAATAATGGCGGAAATGGTGGCGGAAATGGTGACGATGAATGTCAAGTTATCGCTGCAGCTCAGTACTCTTCAGATGTTGTATTAGAAGCAAACCAATGCTACATCATTAACGGTCCAGTAATTATGGCTGAAGGTAGTAGCCTTATCATTAATGAAGGTGTAACTATTTATGCTGAAGCTGAAGGAGCTGATGTTTATGTTGCTATCTCTCAAGGTGCTAAAATTTTTGCAAACGGTACAGCTACAAACCCAATTGTATTTACATCTAACGCTGCTGCTCCTGCTGCAGGTGATTGGGGAGGATTAATTGTTTTAGGTAAAGCTCCAATTAACTCTGTAACTGGTAATGCAACTTCAACTTCTGAAATCGCAAGTTTACCATTTGGTGGTACTGAAGATGCTGACAACTCTGGTGTTATTCGTTATGTTCGTGTTGAATATGGTGGTGGTGCTGCTGATGGTCAATCAGAAAACAACGGATTCTCTTTTTATGGTGTAGGAAACGGTACAACAGTTGAGTACATCCAAACTTATATTGGTAAAGATGATGGTATCGAGTTCTTTGGTGGTACTGTAAATGTTAGCTATATCTCTATGATTGGATGTGAAGACGATTCTATAGACTGGACTGAAGGTTATACAGGAACAATCACTAATGCTTATGTTGAGCATCTTGCTAGCCACGATAAAGGTATTGAAGCTGATGGTTACAACACAGATTTTAGTAACGAAGGTGGTTATTTCTCTAAACCAACAGTAAACAACTTAACAATTATTGGTCTTGGTTCTACAACTGGTAACGAAGCTATCCGTTTAAGAGCAGGCACACAAGGTATCTTCAACAATGTTTTAATTCAAGGTTTTGAAGAAGGTTTTGATCTTGATGGAGACCAAGGAGACAACCCAACTGGTGCTGGAGTATTAAGTGGAGATCTTTCAGTTACTAATGTTACTTTCACTGATGTAGTAACTAAACTAAAAAATGACACTGGTGAAACTTTTGGTGAAGCAGATTTCATTTCTGGTGATGGTAATGGTACTGGTACTGATTATGCTACTTGGGGAGCAGGTTGGACTCACCAATAAAAACATATCAACTATAAATCAAAAAGGCACTCTTTTCAGAGTGCCTTTTTGATTTAATTTAATAAGGATCAACTTAATTTCTTATAGCTACATCAGTAGATTGTTTCCACTCTTGTACACTAGCAATTTTAGAATCTTTGTAGTCTACTTCTTTTAGTGTATCATCTACCCAAAAAAACCATTTACCAGATTTTTGACCATTGTTATAATTACCAACAGCAACTTTATTACCTTTTAAATCGTAACTTGTCCAAACACCATGCAATTCACCCTTAGCATTAAAAGTTCCTTCTTGTTCAACATTACCATTATCATGATAATAAGTAACCATAGTTAAATCTCCTTTTTTTTCTACCTTAGCATCTACCTGAGCAAAACTTAAACTAGACACCAACATCAATACAACTAATACTATATTTTTCATGTTACTTTGGGTTTCAATTAATGATTATGTAACAAATATAAAGATATATTTACAATTTTAAAACATTTTGGTAACACTTACGTAACATTAAATTAATATTGAAATTATAAAGCCCTGATTTACAATTGTTTATTTTTTTAAAAAATTAAAAATTTAACATTGGAAGTTCACATTTCATAATAAAAACAATAGCTAACCTACTTCTATAATATATGTTAGTTAAAAAGAACATAACATTTTGGTAACATTTCGTTCAATTTAAAACAAGAAATTTGCTAATTAAATTTTGACTCTTTCTTAATGGAAAATATTTATATCTACATGTTGGTCGCTTTAGCTTTTTTAGCAATAGCTGACCTTGTAGTTGGTGTTAGTAATGATGCTGTTAACTTTTTAAACTCTGCTATAGGTTCTAAAGCAATTACGTTTAAAACTATAATGATAGTCGCTAGTCTTGGTGTTGCTCTTGGAGCGTTATCATCTAGCGGAATGATGGAAGTTGCAAGAAAGGGTATCTTTAATCCTGGGCAATTTATGTTTGATGAAATCATGGTCATTTTTATGGCTGTAATGATTACAGATATTCTTTTGCTAGATTTCTTTAATACACTTGGGTTACCTACTTCAACTACTGTATCTATTGTATTTGAATTATTAGGAGCTTCGGTTTGTGTAGCTTTACTTAAAATAAATGCTGATGACACTCAAAGCATTCTAGATCTTGGGACATATATCAATAACGAGAAAGCTATTGAAATCATATTGGGTATTTTGCTCTCAGTAGTTATAGCATTTAGTGTAGGTGCACTAATTCAGTTCATATCAAGAATTTTATTATCGTTTAAATTCGAATCTAAACCAAGTTGGTACGGAGCTGTATTTAGTGGGTTTGCAGTAACTTCAATACTTTATTTCATAATAATAAAAGGTTTAAAAAGTGCAACATTTATGAGTGGTAACTTTTTAGACTTAGTACAAGAAAACACTCTTGCTTTTTTAGGCATCAACCTTATTGCTTGGTCTTTAATATCAATGGTTGTTATCTCTGCATTTAAAACCAATATTTACAAAATGATTATCATCATAGGAACTTTTGCGTTAGCTATGGCTTTTGCTGGTAACGACCTTGTAAACTTTATTGGTGTTCCTATTGCTGCTTTTGACTCTTTCAATAAATGGTCTGCTAGTGGTATTTTGCCTACTGAATTCAGTATGGGCTCTTTAGCTGAAAAGGTTAAAACTGAACCTTACCTTTTACTTATTGCTGGATTAGTAATGGTGCTTACCTTATGGTTTTCTAGTAAGGCAAAGGCTGTTGTAAAAACATCAGTAGATTTATCTCGTCAAGATGATGTAAAAGAGCGTTTTGAACCAAACTTTTTATCGCGTAGTATCGTTAGAGGAAGTATTGCTATATCAAGTAGCTTCAATAGTCTTCTTTCTGCTTCTGCTAAAGAAAAAATTGAAAAACAGTTTGTTAAACCTGTACTTTCTTATACCTCATCTAAAGAAGATGCACCAGCTTTTGACCTTGTAAGAGCATCAGTAAACCTTATGGTTGCTAGTGTACTTATTTCTATAGCAACATCTATGAAATTACCTTTATCAACTACTTATGTAACATTTATGGTTGCAATGGGTACATCATTAGCTGATAGAGCTTGGGGAAGTGAAAGTGCTGTTTACAGAGTTGCTGGAGTTTTAAATGTTATTGGTGGTTGGTTCTTAACTGCTTTGTGCGCATTTACTGCTGCTGCTATTATGGCTGTAATATTATTTTACGGAAAAGGTTATGCGCTATCTGCATTATTAACTATTGCCATAATTCTTCTTGTAAAAAACTATTTAAACCACAGAAAAAAATCTTTATCAATTAAAGAAACTGATAGTTTAAATAAAGCTGAAAGCAGCTCGCTACAAGGCGTTATCGTTGAAAGCGCTGGTAACATTTCAAACGTTATTAAAAGAGGAAATAAAATATATACTGGTGCAATTAATGGTTTAGCTACTCAAAACTTAAACGCACTTAAAAAGAATAAAAAGAATATTGAAAAACTATCTTCTGAGATTGAGGATTTAAGAGATAACATCTTCTATTTTATTAAAAATCTTGAAGACCCAAGTGTTAATGCGAGTAATTTTTACATCAATATTTTAAGCTACTTGCAAGATATGGCACAATCTTTAGAATACATTTCTAAGGTAAGCCACAAACACATTAACAACAATCACAAAAAGCTTAAGTTTAGTCAAATAAAGGAACTTAAAGAGGTTGATGACCTAATTCAACGTTTATTTGATGATACAAAAACTTCATTTGACTCCGAAACTTTTGAAGAAATTGGCAAAGTGCTTAACAATAAAAAAGTGATTTTTGATACGCTTACCCAAAAAATTCAAAAGCAAGTGGAGCGTACTAGAACTGAAGAATCGAGTCCTAAAAACACGACACTTTATTTCAGCATTCTATTAGAAACTAAAGACTTACTTACAGCTACTATGAATTTACTAGAAGAGTATTATCAGGCTTATGACGATACCGTTGTACCTGCAACTATAGCTGTAAACAAAAACAAATCTAAATCGTCTGAAGAAGAGTAGTTTACTCGATTAGAGTATTACCAATAGCTTCAAGGTTAATTTCGGTTTGCTTTTTAGTTTCAAATTTATCAATGTCAACAACATAAGTTTTTGAGATAGAATCGTGCCATCCTTTACCATTTGTTCCCAAAAAGGATAACATATCAAAAGGAATTAATCTGCACAGGCTTCTTATAAAAGCATCTTTCAACGTTATAGGCTCAGCGTCAATTTTAATGACTTTTGTTCTTGTTACATATTTACCTAATGTTCTTTCGGTATACCCTTCCATTAAGGTGTAATAGATAAGTAATAGTAAATAAGTAAAAACGTAGTCCATTACTGTAGACATTCCATTAAACCAATCACTCAATGCATAATTTCCTGTGAACTCCCCTAAATAGTAAAACCCATAAGACAGTCCATATATAACTGCGTATTGTGGCACTAAATCTATAAGATGGTTAACAAAACGCTTGCCTTTGCTTGCTAGTAAGTCTTCAGTAATTTCCATAGGTATGATTTGTTTTTGTTGAGCTATGTACATATTGCGATTTAACCAAAAATAATACGAGAAAACTTACAAAACAAAAAAGAGAGCCTAGACAAGCTCTCTTTTTCCCCAATAATTAACTAAACTAACTAAAACTTTTTATTTAAATTAAAAGGATAGTCACCTTAAACCCTGTGGAAAATATAAAAGTCAGGAATAAACCTGACTTTTATTTGTTGATTAATAGCATTTAATCAGATAAGTGAATCCCCACGATCACTTTATATTTTGGTTAGGTTTCTATAAAATTTGTTACATCAAATATCTATAAATAAAATTGGTTTGTAAATTAGGTTTGTATAAATGGTTATGAAAATTGTATAGTTGGTAAGTAGGAATTTGATTTATTTTGTCAAAAACGCATTATTTAACGTTAATATTTAACATATTACACAAAAACACTGTCAAACCACACATATATTTAAAGTTGCAGATAATATATTGTTATATTTGATATTATGATAAAAGCTGTAATAGTTGATGATGAGCCAAAAGCTATTCAAAGTTTATCTTGGGAATTAACTAATTTTAGTAATGAGATAGAAATTACAAAAACGTTCTCTGACCCTGAAGTTGCCCTAGAATACTTAGAATACAATACTCCTGATTGTTTGTTTTTAGACATTCAAATGCCAGCAATGGATGGATTTCAATTTTTAGACAAGTTACAACACAAGGATTTTGCTGTTGTAATCACTACAGCATATAATGAATATGCCATTAAAGCTTTAAAACACGAAGCTATAGATTATCTTTTAAAACCAATAGACTCTGATGATCTTCAAGACACAATAAAAAAAATCAAAAAGTTTAATTCCAGACTTTTAAATTCATCAAAAATCGAAAAGGCTCTCATAAACTTTAATGCTAAATTTGACCAAAAAAAGATTACCATTAATACCGATGGCAAACTCATATTCGTTACTCTTGATGATATTTTATTTGTTGAATCTGATGGAAATTATAGCACTATATTTTTAGCCGATGGACAAAAAATTGTAGCTACAAAAAAATTAAAAGAAGTCAACGAAATTTTACCAGAACATTACTTTTTTAGAATACACAACTCTTTTATTATTAACCTTAATAAGATAAAAGAGTTTATAAAAAATGAAGGCTATGTTGTTATGCAATCTAACCACAAAATACCTGTAGCCAGACAACGTAAATCTGATTTTTTAGAAAAATTATAGCATGCACAATTTATTGGCAAATACAACTTACAGTAAAAAAGCTCTAGTCATTTTCTTGTTACTATGCGTTAATTGCATAGGTATTTTAAGTATAAGCGCTCAAAACAATAAAAGCACAGACTTTAAAGTCTTACTTGAAAATGTTTTAGACACAAAACCTAACTCTTACACTGTTTTAGACTCTATATTTTATAGAACCAAGTACGACAGCATTAATATGAAAGAGCTAGTCTCTAAGTCTAAAAAACTTGAATATCTTGAAGGTGAAAGCTATGGACTAAATGCACTAGGAACTATATACCGAAATGTCTCGCTATATGATAAAGCAATAGAAACTCATTTAAAATCAAAAGAAATTGCTGTAGAAGCAAAAAATCAAGAGCTAGAAGTTATCAATCTAAACATGCTAGGTGTTGTGTATCGTAGGATGGACTTAGTAAAACCTGCTTTAGATTATCATAAAAAAGCGTTGGATATTGCAAACTCGTTCAAAAACCCAACACAAGAAATGAAACACAGTATTGCTGTATCACAAAATAGTATGGGTAATATTTATTTAGCGTTAAAACAATACGATTTGGCAATTGCTCAGTTTAGTAAATCTCTAGTTTTTGAAACCGAAGCTAATAATAAGTTAGGACTAGCCATAAACTATCAAAATATTGGATATGCTAAAGAAGCCAAGGGCAACTTAGAAGACGCTTTAAAAGATTACCAAACTTCATTACAGTATAACAACGAAATAGACTCCGAAATAGGACGCGTAATTTGCTTTAATAGTATAGGGAAAATCTACATCAAACAAGGTAAATATAACGATGCTAAAACCATACTTGAAGATGCTCTGGAAAAAGCACTTCAGGTTGGAGACCAATTTTATATTGCTTCGTCTTACACCAACTTAGGTTGGGCTCAAATAGAGTTAAATTTAGATACTGAAGCTGAAGACAACTTAAAAAAAGCATTAAAAGTTGGAGAAACTTACGGATTAAAATCTGCAGTAGTTGAAGCCAATGAACATTTGTCTGATTTATACACCAAAAAAGGAGACTATAAAACTGCTATGCAGCATTACAAAACCTCTATAGAGCTTGAAGAAACCATCTCAAACGAAAGAAACCTACAGTATGTTAATGATATTATTGTTCAGTATGAAAACGAAATAAAAAACAATCAAATTCGTGCGCTTGCTAGCGAAAATGAAATGGTAAAATCCAAGCTTGAGAAAAACAAAAAAATATTTTGGTACACACTAGTAGGCCTAATACTTGTTGCTGGAGTTATAATTACACTTAACAGACAACGACAACTAGAGCAAGAAAAACAAATTTTAACCTTAGAGCAAGATATGTTAAGGAGTCAAATGAACCCTCATTTTATCTTTAATTCTCTAAACTCAATAAAGCTCTATATTATAAACAACGAAAAAGAAAACGCTGTTTACTACCTAAACAAATTCTCAAAGCTTATTAGAAAAATACTCATTGCTTCAACCGAAAAGGAAATTTCTTTAGAAGACGAGTTGGACACTATGAGGCTTTACATGAATATTGAAAACATTCGTTTTTCTAACGAAATCAATTTTAAAATTCATATTGACGACACTATAAATACTGCAAGTGTAAAAGTACCTTCAATGATTTTTCAACCTTTTTTAGAAAATGCACTTTGGCATGGGTTATCTACAAAAAAGGATAATAAAAAAATTGACCTTTATGTTACAAAATCCTCAAATGATTATGTAACTGTTACTATTTCTGATAATGGAATAGGTAGAAAAGAATCTGAAAAAATTAATAAGAGTAAACTATTAAAACGAAAATCGGTAGGTATTGCTATAACAAAAGCACGATTATCAAACTTTTCAAAAGGATATACCAGTCAGTACAAATTAAAGATTGATGATCTTTATGACAACCAACAAAAACCTGTTGGTACAAAAGTAATTATTGATATCCCTATACAAACTCAAGCTTTAAGAACTGCTTAAAACTATCTGTTTTGTTTTTGAGCTACTTTTTCGAGCTCCATATACCAATCTTCTCCAAACTTTCGTATTAGTGCTTCTTTTACGAATTTATATATAGGAACCTGAAGTTCTTTTCCCAACGTACACGCATCATCACAAATGTGCCATCTATTATAATTAACTGCTGAAAACTCGCTGTAGTCTTTAACTCTAATAGGATATAAATGACAAGACACTGGTTTTTTCCAGTTGACTTCTCCTTGGTTGTAAGCTTCTTCAATAGCACAAAGTGCAGTTCCTTTTTTATCAAAAATAACATAAGCACAATCAGCGCCATCAATTAAAGGCGTTTCAAACTCACCATCTTCTGTGGTAATAAAAGTACCTTGTTCTTCTATTGACGCAATCCCTTCTTTTCTTAAAAAAGGCTTTACTTTAGGATAAATATCTTCTAGAATTTTTGTCTCATCTTCCTCCAATGGAGCTCCTGCATCACCATCAATACAACACGCACCTTTGCATGCCGAAAGGTTACAAACAAAGTCGTTTTCTATAATATCTTCTGAAACTATGGTTTTTCCTAACTGAAACATGCAGCAAATATAGGTTATATTCAGCATAAAAAAAGCAAATAAACTTTACTGTTATTTAATAGCATATTTCATTTATAATTACCGAAATTTGCAAAAAATTTAAAACCCTATTCTGATGCAATTCGATGTTAAAGAAATATTTACGGCTTTTATGGTATTATTTGCTGTAATAGATATTATTGGTAATATTCCTATCATTATCGACTTACGTAAAAAAGTAGGTCATATTCAAAGTGAAAAGGCTTCAATAATTGCTGGTATTATAATGATTATGTTTTTGTTTTTAGGAAAAACAATTCTGTCATTAATTGGTGTTGGTGTTAACTCATTTGCAGTAGCTGGTGCCTTTATTTTATTCTTTATTGCCTTAGAAATGATTTTGGGTATCACTTTATACAAAGAAGATGAAAACACTGCTATGACAGCTTCGGTGTTCCCTTTGGCGTTTCCGCTAATTGCAGGACCAGGTAGTTTAACCACACTGCTTTCTTTGCGTGCTGAATATAGAATTGAAAATATTATAATTGCTGTAGTACTAAATGTAATTATTATATTTATAGTATTAAAAACCTCTTCTAAAATTGAGCGTTTAATTGGCCAAAACGGAATTAATATTATCCGTAAGGTGTTTGGTGTTGTATTATTAGCAATCGCTGTAAAACTCTTTGCTCACAACATTAAAGCGCTGTTTGAAGTTGTTTAAAACTTATATTAAATGAAAATTTTCACCATAATAGTAACTGTTATTGCTATTGCATTAATAATTTTTAATATCACTCAAGTAGATGTTAATGCTCCTTTTGAAGGACAAAGTGTTATTGCTCTTATCACTATTTTAACCTCACTTTGCGCAATTGTTTTGTTACAAATATTGAGAACCTCAAAATTAATTGAGAAAAAAACTAAAGAGAATAAATAATGTTTGACACTTTAATTATTGGAGGTGGAGCAGCAGGTATGTCTTGTGCATTAGTGTTAGGTTCTGCTAAATTAAAGCCCTACGCTGAAGACAAAAAAATAGGTATTATTGTGCATCAAAAAGCGTCTCATTTACAAAACGCTTTATTTTATAATGTACTTGGTTTAGCCGAAGGCACTACAGGAGAAGCTATTCTAGAAAATGGTAAAATGCATTTAGCATCTCGTTATCCTCATGTTGAACAGATAGACAACGAAAAAGTTTTAGAGATTTCTAAAACTGACAACTATTTTACTGTTACTACCAATAAAAGTAGTTATCAATCTAAAACTGTGGTTGTAGCTGTTGGCTACACTAATCTTTTATCTATTAAAGGATTAGAAAACTATGTAGAACCTCACCCAAGAGCTGCTATAGAAAAAGACCGTATTTGGCTTAAAAACGATGATCATTTAATAGAAGAAGGTTTGTATGTTGCTGGCACATTAGCTGGTTGGAGAAGTCAATTCGCCATAGCATCAGGTAGTGGTGCACAAGTAGCAACTGATATTCTTACGTTATGGAATAATGGCAAACAAAGCCATGTGCATGATAAGGTTTAGAAGGAAATCTCATTAGTAAAATAATATAAATGAAACTTTTTTTATACGGTATTTTTTTCCCTTCTATTTTATTTGCTCAAAATACTAGAACTATTCTTAAAAAAGATATAGAGTTTGTAATCGTAAATGAAATTACTGATAAAAACAGATTTGATACTTCAATAAATAAATTAGCTGAAAAAATAGACTCATTATTAGTTATAAGAGATGGTATAAATGAATGGTCGAACACTAATGTGCCAACTTTAAAACTATACTTTGACCCTAGAGCAGGAAATAACACTTCACCTGTAAAACTAAGATATAATTACTCTCACAAAAAAGTTGAGGTAATGCTTTACAAAAAAAGTAAAGAGCTAGAAAATTTTAAAATCATCAATTCTCTTAAAGAAACATATGATTTATATTCATCAAAAGACTCAACCTTAATTGGCAAGAATCTAAAATATAGATTTAATAATTCTAAAGATTATAATATTATAGAATATAGGGATAGTATTAAAACCATTCATGGTTTTAATTGTTTTAAAGTAATTATAAAAGAGTTAGACAAAAGAAGTTTTAATGATATCGATTTTCAAGAGGTTTTACCTAATTCATTTATTTACAAAGAGATGTACGTTACTGATGAATTCAACAGTATATATTACCCCTTAACTATTAACAAAAATGTTTTAAATGAATACTTCCCCTTGGAAGTGAAAATCTACTCAGATATTTTAAAAGGAAAAGTGACTTTACTTACTACACAAACTATTACTGAACAGCCTTAGAAGTAAAAAACACTACATTTGGTTTTCATCTTCACTAAGTTTAATCACTTCTAAAATCATTTCATCCTTTTCATTTATAATTTGCTCACTGGCATTTCCACCATATAATTGGTCTGCTAAGTCTGCTTTTATAAGTTGCTTCATTGCATCATGATACGCTACAAATGTGATTTTAGTACGCTCTTTTAGGTTTAGATAATCCTGAAACTTTATAACAATGTCATCGCTTACTTCAAAATTGGCTATAAAATCGTCTTTAGTTACGCTTTCATAAACGCTTCGATCTCTATCTAATTCTTCAAACACAAAATTACTTATGTAACCTCTACGTCTTATGTAGTTTAAAGTTTCGTTTTGAATACTAGTATCTAGTGGCACAAAAATATCAGGAATAATACCTCCTCCACCATATACCACTTTTCCGTTAGGTGTTGTAAATTTTAAAGAATCGGCAACCTTTATATTTTCTTGTTCACTCAACTCTCCACTACTTAAACGCTTGTAATAATCGTTATAGTAATCGTCACTATTGCCATTATGATATGGTCGTTGTATAGAACGACCTGTAGGTGTGTAATATCTTGAAACCGTTAAGCGCACAGCACTACCATCTCCTAAAGCCATTTCACGTTGTACCAGTCCTTTTCCATAAGAACGACGACCAACAATGGTTCCTTTGTCATTATCTTGTAAGGCTCCTGCAACTATCTCGCTTGCTGAGGCTGAGTTTTCATTAATAAGAATATAGACTTCGCCTTCTTCAAAATCGCCTCTTCGCGTAGCGTAACTTTTCTCAATTTTTCCTGATTTGTTTTTAGTAAACAAAATCAGTTTATCATCTTCTAAAAACTCATCTATAATTTGTTCAGCAACTCCAAGAAAACCTCCTGGATTATCTCTTAAATCTAATGCCAGTTGGGTTGCTCCTTGATTTTGTAGTTTATCTAATGCTTTTTTAAATTCTTTGTAGGTAGACTCTGCAAAACGATTGATTTTTATATAACCCAATTTGTTAGTAAGCATATAGGCTGCATCAACACTTTTAATAGGAATATCGGTTCGTTTTACAGTAAAATCTAGAAGTTCATCCTCTCCTTTTCTTAAAACTTTTAAATGGACTTTGGTGTTTTTCTCGCCTTTAAGTTTTTCAATAATAGCTTCATTACTCCATTCTCTTCCAAAAATAGAATCGCCATCAGCCATAATAATTCGGTCACCACCTTTTATTCCTGCTTTTTCACTCGGACCTCCTTCGGTTGGTCTTATTACTGTAACAGTGTCTTTATAAGTATAAAAACTCACACCTATACCAATAAAATCACCTTTCATGTTTTCGGTAACACGTTGTAATTCGCTTTTTGGAATATAAGTAGAATGTGGATCGAGATTGTCTAAAATCCCATTTACAGTTACATCAACAATACTATCAGTATTTACCTCGTCAACATACTCATAATCAATATAGTCTATTAACCTGTTGAGTTTGTCTTTTTTACTGTTTGATGTAAATAATCTATCTGAAGTATCTGTAAAGTTTAATTTGCCTCCAATAAAAACACCTGCTGCAACAGCAACACCTATAATAAGTGGTATGTATTTTTTCTGAAATGACATTATGCCTTTACATCTTCTATTAATTTCAATTCAATTCCTGCTTTTTCTAAAAACTTTAAACCTGAATCATCTTTATATGCAGCACTATACACTACTCTAACAATACCTGCTTGATGAATAAGTTTACTACACTCTTTGCATGGTGACAACGTAATGTAAAGTGTTGCTCCTTTACAAGATTGTGTTGATGCTGCTACTTTTAAAATAGCATTGGCTTCGGCATGTAATACATACCATTTTGTGTAGCCTTCATCATCCTCACAGTAATTTTCAAAACCAGTTGGTGTACCATTATAACCATCAGAAATTATCATTCTGTCCTTTACTATTAAAGCGCCTACTTGTTTACGCTTGCAATGTGACAGTTTTCCCCATTCTTTTGCTATTCTAAGATAAGCTTTATCGTATCTTAATTGTTTTTCTTTTGGCATTAATTAATTTGAATTGTGCGTTTAAAATCAAACATTTAACGAATATAAGTGCTTCGCAGTTTAATTTATAATAATTATGCGTTAAAATTTTATCAAAAAAAATATAATTTCTACGAAAATATATTGCTTCGAATAAGCATTGGTATAAGTAATCCAACAACTATAGCAGAAACAACCATAACCCAGTCGCGTTTAGAAAACCTAAAAATGGTTTGACATAAGAATCCTAAAAACACAACAATAAAAGCAACTATAATTTGTCCTACTTCTATACCTAACGAAATCTCTAATGCTGAAAGTAATTTATTATCTGATGCTTTTATAAGAGACTCAAAAGTGCCTACATAACCTAAGCCATGTATTAAACCAAAAAATAACGTTGACAAAAATAGTATCCCAACCTTTTCGTTATGCGCTTTTTTACCTGCTGTAAATACATTATAAAGCGCTACAACAAGTATTATAAGTGGTGTTAAAAAACCAACCAAACTACTGTTAACGCTAATTACATTGTAAGTAGCCAACAGCAAAGAAACAGTATGACCTAAAGTAAAAACTGTTATTAAAAGTAGTATACGTTTCCAGTCCTTAAACAAATAAGGCACTGCTAACACAATTAAAAAAACAATGTGTTCGTAGGCATTTACGTTTAGGATATGGTAAATTCCATGTTGTAAGTTGGACAAAAAATCGTCAAGCATCGTTTATTGTATTTGGGTTAATTCAAAGTTACAATTAATAACGTATCTGCAAAACAAATTTTAACATAACTGACCCACAAAAAATTATAATTATAAAGCCATTTGCATTAATTTTATACACATGTTTGCACTTGTAGATTGTAATAATTTTTATGCCTCTTGCGAACGCGTATTCCAACCTCAATTAAACCATAAGCCTGTTGCAATATTATCAAACAATGATGGCTGTGTAATATCGCGTAGTGATGAAGCCAAAGCGTTGGGTTTACCCATGGGAGCTCCTGCGTTTAAATATGATGCATTTTTTAAAGCAAACAATATTCATGTGTTTTCTTCAAACTATCCATTGTATGGCGACATGAGTAGTCGTGTTATGAAGATATTAGAACAATTTACTCCAGATGTAGAAGTATATAGTATAGACGAAGCCTTTTTACAATTTAAAGGGTTTAAAAACTATGACTTTAATTCCTACGGAAATGACATTAGGCAACGCATATTAAAATGGACAGGAATTCCTACCTGTGTTGGTATTGCACCTACAAAAGCACTTTCTAAAGTAGCCAATAAAATAGCACGAAAATTTCCTAAGCAAACCAAAGGCGTTTATGTTATTGACTCTGAAGAAAAACGCATTAAAGCCTTAAAATGGCTAAAGATTGAAGATGTTTGGGGAATAGGTTACAGGTTGCAAAAACGATTAAAAGCAAAGCAATGTCATACCGCTTTTGATTTCACTCAACTTTCAGATGAATGGGTTAAATCTAATTTTTCAATTACTGAATGGCGATTAAAAAAAGATTTAGAAGGCATCTCTAAAATACCTTTAGAATACAGAGAACCTAAACGCTCTATTGCTACAACCCGAAGTTTTGAATACACCTATTCAGACCTAGAAAACATAAAAGAGCGTATTTCTACATTTGCTACTAGTTGTGCTGAAAAACTCCGAAAACAAAAATCGCGTTGTCATGCAATAATAGTATTACTGAGTAGCGACAGACATAAAAAAGAACTACCACAACATAAAGCGAGCAGAATGGTTGCATTACCCTACCCAACTGATTCCTCGTTAACTATTAGCCAATGTGCTGTAAAAGCAGTTTCTGAAATTTATAAATCTGGAATTAAGTACAAGCGTGCTGGCGTTATTGTTACTGGCTTGGTACCAACTGACAATCATCAACTAGATTTATTTATTCATGAAAATCCAAAACATTCTTCATTAATGCACTCTATTGATGTATTAAACCAAAAATATGAAACCTACAAAATAAAAATAGGTAATCAAGATTTAAAACGCACCTGGAAAATGCGTCAAGAACGATTATCTCCAAGATACACCACAAATATTAACGAAATACTTACTGTAAAATGTCATTAAAATTCTTAACACCAAAAAACGCATTGGAGTTCTACTCTCCTGATGATTCTCACGATTTAGAAGTTGTGCTTGCGCAAACAGGTATTTCTGCTGGATTTCCATCCCCTGCTGATGATTTTAAAGAATTTAAAATAAGTTTAGACAAGACTTTAGTTAAAAACAAAGAAGCTACATTTTATGCTAGAGTAAGTGGTCAATCCATGATTGGTGCAGGATTGGATGATGGCGATTTACTGGTTGTAGACAAAAGTTTAGAACCGCAACACAATAAAATTGCAGTATGTTTTATTGATGGTGAATTTACCGTAAAACGTTTGAGAGTGACTAAAGAAGGGGTTTACCTTCAACCAGAAAACCCTGCTTATGAGCCATTATTAGTAACAAACGATAATGATTTTCAAATTTGGGGAATTGTAACTCATGTGATCAAGAAGCTATAAAAAAGCTCCAAGTTAGTATAAACTTGAAGCTTTTTAGTACTCAAGGTGGGAATCGAACCCACACTTCCGAAGAAACTGGATTTTGAATCCAGCGCGTCTACCAATTCCGCCACTTGAGCAAATTTGGATTGCAAAATTATAAAATAATTCTATACCAACAATCAAAAATAGTGGGTTTTATGCTTTTTCAGTTCAAATAAATTCCTAAATTTGCACCTCATTTAACAAAGGCGATTTAATACGTTACAAAACAATATTTTACAAATGCCAAATGTAAGCACAGAAGCAAAGATTTTTGGATGTACTCAAAGTAAAGAACTTGCTGAGAAAATTGCAGCTAATTTTGGAGTGAAATTAGGTAATGTTATTACATCAACTTACAGCGATGGTGAGTTTCAACCATCATACGAAGAATCAATAAGAGGAACCCGAATTTTTATTATTGGGTCTACACATCCTGGTCCAGAAAATTTAATGGAAATGTTGTTAATGATAGATGCAGCAAAACGTGCATCTGCAAGACACATTACTGCTGTTTTACCTTACTTTGGTTGGGCAAGACAAGACAGAAAAGACAAACCTAGAGTTCCTATTGCTGCAAAATTAGTAGCAAAAATGTTAGAAGCTGCTGGTGCAACACGTATTATTACTATGGACTTGCATGCTGATCAAATTCAAGGATTCTTTGAAAAACCTGTAGATCATTTATTTGCATCTACAATATTTTTACCATATCTAAAAAGCTTAAACCTAGATAACCTAACCATTGCATCTCCTGATATGGGAGGTTCAAAAAGAGCTTATGCTTATTCTAAAGCTTTAGAAAGTGATGTGGTTATCTGTTACAAGCAACGTGCTAAGGCCAATGTTATTTCACATATGGAATTAATTGGAGACGTTACTGGTAAAAATGTTGTTCTTGTAGACGATATGGTAGATACAGCAGGAACGCTAACAAAAGCAGCTGACTTGATGATGGAAAGAGGCGCAAAAAGTGTAAGAGCTATTTGTACACACCCAATTCTATCTGGAAGTGCTTATGAAAAAATAGAAAATTCTAAGTTAGAAGAATTAATTGTTACCGATTCAATCCCTTCTAAACAAGCTTGTGAAAAAGTTAGAATTTTAAGCTGTGCTGAACTTTTTGCTGATGTAATGCAAAATGTACATTACAACAAATCAATTAGTTCCAAATTTGTAATGTAATTTTTAATAATTATATAAATAATGAAAACAAGTTGATTTTTAATCAACGAAGTTTCCATAACACAAATAAGTAATAATAAATAAACAATTATGAAATCAATTACAATCAACGGATCTCAAAGAGAAAGCGTGGGCAAAAAAGCAACAAAAGCCTTACGTAATGCTGGTCAGGTTCCTTGCGTATTATACGGAGGAGATAAACCAGTGCATTTCTCTGCAGATGAATTAGCATTCTCAAAACTGGTTTATACGCCTAACGCGCATACAGTTGTGATTGCTTTAGACAATGGTGACACTTTCGATGCTGTATTACAAGACATCCAGTTTCACCCAGTAACAGATAAAATCTTACACATAGATTTTTACCAGTTATTCCCAGACAAACCAATTACTATGGAAATTCCTGTTCACATTATAGGAACTTCTAGAGGTGTATTAAATGGTGGTGTTCTTAGAAAGAATAATCGTAAGTTAAAAGTAAAAGCTTTACCAGCAAACTTACCAGACTTTTTAGAGGCTGATATTACACCTTTAAAGATTGGTGGTAAATTATATGTAACTGCATTAGCTAGTGATGACTTTACAATCATGCACCCAGACAACACTGTTGTTTGTCAAGTTAAACGTGCAAGAGCATCAGTTATGACTGATGATGAAGATGAAGAAGAACTAGAAGAAGGAGCTGAAGCACCAGCAGCAGAAGGAGAAGCTCCTGCTGAAGCTTAAAAAACTTAATAGTTTAAATTATAAAAAGCATTCTGATAACTCAGGATGCTTTTTTACTTTTACAGAAATTGATAAAAATGTGTAAATTTCTGTTTAACATATTTAAGAAAAAACAAACTTCCTTTAACGAAGAAGAACAAGTAATGAAGAAATTTTTAATAGTTGGATTAGGAAATATTGGTAGCGAGTATGAAAACACACGCCATAACATTGGGTTTAAGATTTTAGATTTTTTAGCAGAAAACGAGTCGCTTACTTTTGAAACTCAAAAATTAGGTGATTTATGCACTTATAAAATTAAGGGCAGACAGTTACTATTATTAAAACCTAACACCTACATGAATTTAAGCGGAAAAGCCATACTATACTGGATGACCAAGGAGAAAATTCCTCTTGAAAATTTGTTAGTTATTACTGATGATTTAAACCTTCCTTTTGGAACACTACGTCTTAAAACAAAAGGTAGTGATGGTGGCCATAACGGATTAAAGGACACTCAAAACAAATTACAAACCACCAAATACAACAGGTTTAGATTTGGAATAAGCGATAGTTTTAGCAAAGGCAAGCAAGTAGATTATGTTTTAGGAGAATGGACAGAAGAAGAATCGACTCAACTAAAAGAACGCTTAGAAAAATCGGTTGAGATTATAAAATCATTTGCTACAGCAGGTGTAAACAATACTATGAATACTTTTAACGGAAAATAAAAAGAGGAGCCGTAAGCTCCTCTTTTTTTATTTCAAACTAAAAAACGACTACTCTACAATAATCTTTTTAGTGGTTTTATTTACACCATCACTTACGGTAACTAAATACATACCTGCTTCTACACTATTTAACCTAATAGTTTGTGTAAAATCAGAAGCGTTAACATAAGAGTTATTAAAAATTCTTCTACCTCTAACATCATAAACACCAATTGTGATATCTCTACCTGAATTTGAATTTAACTTCACTGTAAACTCTCCTTGATTAGGATTAGGGAAAATTGTAAATTCACTTGTAGTAAACTCATCAATTGATAACGAGCCTTCTGTACAAAGCTCTAGAGTAAACTCAGTAATTTGACCTCCATCAAAAAGACCAAAATCATCATCTACTGATAAGGTCCAATCTCCTCCAGACATTTCACCATAAAGTGTAGATAAATCTCCTTCTGGAATAAACGTTCCTGTAAATGGTGATGTTCCACTTGTTATTGGTGTAGATGCTTCTTGATCAAAAACTGTATCAACATAATCATTATCTCCATCTGCACCATTATCTGTTGAAAGTTCAACAGTTGTTCCTGATGGGCTTATTAAAAATATATCTAAATCATTATTCCAGTCGTGTTGAATATTGATGGTTACGTTAACATCAGTAATTGGAGCATCGTTTGCTACGTTAATGATTGATGTGTAATTATCCGTTCCATTACCTGTTTCAAGAATATCTATAGGTAAATCGGTTGCACTATAGAAGTTACATTCAATATTAGCAGTTGTAAAACTAAACACAACCGATGAATTTGCTGTTCCACATAAATTAGATGCTGTAACTCTCCAATAATAAAGTGTGTTAGTTGACAGATTACTTACTGTATAAGATGTGCCTTGTAATGTAGCACTTTCAGTTATTGATGCAAAATTTGCTTCGGTAGAAACCTCAACAAAATATTCTTGTGCATTGTCACTTCCATTCCACATCAAATCTGCTTCTAAACTTACACCTGTTGCACCATCAGAAGGTGATGTAAGTACTGCAGGCGCTACTGTAGCACTATAGACATTCATTTCTAAATTTACAGTTTGAGTTATAGCTCCTGAAACTCCTTCAAGTGTAAAAGGATAATTTCCTGTTGCAAGAGACCCTGTACCACTAATAGTAATTGTACCTGTGGTTCCGTCAGCAATAGCTGAAGTTGGGTTTATCGTTGCACTTGCACCAGCAGGTAGCCCTGTAACACTAAAGTTTGTTGTATCACTAAACCCTAAAAATGTATTGTAAGTAAAAGAATATACTGCATCATTCGGTTGGCAAACATCTAACGAAACCTCATCAACCGTTATAACAAACTCTGACTCCTGAATACTAAACTCTGATGAGTTTACTGCATAAAATATATTATTGTTTCCTTCAACAATTACTCTTGCAGTTGAAGTATCTCCTCCTGTTAAAGGAACAGTAATATCATGTGATCCATCATTTGGCACATCAGAAGCTAAAGTATAAGGAAACGTTTGCCCACCATCAACAGATAATAAAATATTTACTGTTGGTGTATTTACAGAACCTGCATCAGTTCCTGCAACATTCCAGGTAACAGTTTGAGTTGAACCAGCATCCCAAGTAACATTTGAATCTTGAGATGTAACTGTAAAAGGCCCTGAACTTCCATCAACTGTAACTGTCATGGTATCGTAACTTGTTTGAGGTGTCTGCCCAACTCCTCCAGTTTCTTGTCGGTCTCTAACAGTTAAAGCAAAGTTTAAGTTTCTTCCTACAGTAGAAACAGTTTCCCAAGTTGTATTATCTATAGATTCAACAGGGTTGCTCTCGGTAAGTTCACCGTCTAAAACTCTTTGAAGAATTGGCATATAACGATTAGGAGATGTACTAGGAGGTCTTGATCTCCAAAGTGCTCCAGTAGTTTTAGTAGGTCCAAAATTGCTTGATGTTGTTACACCATTATCAATTTGCTCCCAAGTATAGGTTAATATATCTCCTCCATCAGGGTCAGTAGCACTTCCTTTTAAAATAAATGCTGTTCCTTGAGGAATTGTATAATTAGTTCCTGCATTAGCTACAGGCGGATTATTAGTAATGTTTGTTGTTACTGCACAATTATTTGGAGCAGACGAAACATTAGTCAAAATTTGATTAATTGAAAAATAATGGAAGTAAGGGTCGCTATGATCCTGAACATCATTAGCTCCTGTTATACCAGCGTAACCCATAATTGTTGTACCACTTCCTGGTTCGGCATTTACTCCAGTACCTTCAGATCCATATGAAAAAGTATGATTAGCTCCCATTTGATGACCAATTTCATGTGGTACATAGTCAATGTCAAAAAAATCAGACATGTATGGACCTCCATCATTATCTAAAAACGAATGCGAAGAAAACCCACTACCTTTTCCACTTTCACAAACACAGCCGATACAACCTGCATTACCATTATTTCCACCATAATGTAATAAGTGACCTATATCATAATCAGACTCACCAACTGTTGCTGTTAAATTTGTTTGTAAACCTCCATTTAAGTCACTACCATAAGGGTCAGGGAAAGTAGGTGAATAAATAAGATCTAATGCAGGATCATCTACAGTATCAACCAATAGAAATGTAATAGCCATATCTACTTCAAACACTTCATTAGTTCTATTTAAAGTTGATACCATTTGAGCTAATGCATCTTCTCTATCAATACCATTGGCGTCATTTCCATCATCCCAAAAGCTAGTATACTCTTGAGTAACTGAAACAGCTATTCTAAAAGTTCTTAACAACTGGTCATTAGCGTCTCTTGCTAACAATGTATTCATAGTCTCTCTAGAAGATAAATGAAGGTCTTCTGTTAAACATTCAAATGCATTATTAACAGTTGTTTCATTTCTTGCACTTCTGTTATATACAAGGTATTGTCCGTTTGAAACCTTAGTTACTGGTTGAATAAAGTAAGTTTCCTTTCCTGGTTCAGAAACCATTGCATTAAAGCCTAAAGGTGTAACACTAAAACGAATTCGAGTACCTGAATTATCAAGCCTAGAACCCAAATAAGTTTTTATATTTTTATGAAGACTAGCATTATCTTGTGAAGAAAAGATTGCTGTTTCAACAACTCTAAACTGTTGCAAATTACCTGAAACATCAGGAAAATAAACCACTGTATTTGATATCCCACTGTATTCACTTCTTAATGGTGCATCAACAAGTTTTGATTTCAAAGATTCTATATCTAGCTGAAAAATGCTAAAATTATCTTTGTCTAAATTTTCGAGACTGACGTCTTCTACTTTTCTAACTTCTTTTAATTGCTGCCACTCGTTATTTTGAGCAGACAACATTAATGGTAACAATAAGAAGAAAAGGGCTTTGATGGAAAGTAATTTTATTCTCATAATATTGAAAATTTTATTTACGTAAAGGTATTAAACAAAAAGAGAGACGTTAGTGTCTCTCTTTTTTATAAATCCTTAAATTATTATTCTACAATAATCTTTTTAGTTATTTTCTTAGCTCCATCACTTACGGTTACTAAGTACATACCTGCCTCTACACTATTAAGCTTAATAGATTGAGAGAAATCAGAATTATTTCTAGAATAAGAGTTGTTAAATATTTTTCTTCCTCTAATATCAAAAACATCAACAGCGATGTCGTTTCCTGAGTTTGAGTTTAATTTGATAGTAAACTCACCATTGTTTGGATTAGGGAAAATTGAGAACTCATTAGCTGAAAACTCATCTACGCTAAGTTGTTGTTCTGAACAAATTTCAATTGACCAATTATTTAATGTGCCCTCATCTCCTGCAAAATAGTCTAACATAATCAATGTCCAATCTCCTTGAGATTCTAACCCAGAAAAAGCACTTAATGCTTGAGCAGGCTGAAAAGTTCCTACAGTAGGAGAACCACAAGTAATAGCACTAGCTTCATCGTCAAAAGTCACATCAAAGTCATCGTTATTACCACAGTTTAAATTCCATAGATAGATAAAATCTGTTTGATTAGGGTGAAGTAAAACAGCTCTTACATCAGAAACATAAGTATGAGAAACATTTACATTCACTGTCATACTTTCTATTAATCCTGAATCAGGAATATTAATTACATGCTCTAAAATTGGTTGACCAGCGGAACCACCAGCACCATCTGTTATTGTTAAATTCAAGTTTGGAGCTGACTCATATGTATTACACTGTATTTCTGTACAATTATTATTTAAAACAACGTCAAAACTCTTAGTTACTGAACTAGAAGTTCCCGTAACAGTTATTGTATAATCTCCTTGAGCAGTCATTCCTAAGTTACCAATAGTCATAGTAAAACTCCCATTACTATTTAATGACGTTGGGCTAAAGGCTACACTTGCTCCAGCAGGAACGCCAGAAGCAGAAAAAGTTGTAGTCTCATTAAAATCTAAAATTGTTGAATAATTAAACGTAAATACAGCTTCTGTGTCTGTATTTGGACAACTGAATATTTCATTATCTGTTGTTGCTAAATTAAAACCTGGTGTAGCTGGCTCACAAACTCCTGGTTTTATTTGAGATGCTAAAACACTTGAAACATATGCATCCACAACATTCATTTGATCTGGTGTAAACATATACATACAAGCATCGTTAACATAATCCATATAATTCATCGTTAATGAATATTGACCTGGTGTACAAGCATTCACTGATCCAGCTGGTGGACAGTTATAAGATTCTGTGTCAATATTTGGCGTATCGGCAAGCCCATCATCACCTGTACATGTAAAGTCCGCAAATGTATGATTTAAATTATAAAAATGCCCTAACTCATGTGTCACTGTTCTACCAAGATTAAAAGGTGCTCCAGGTACAATTCCAGAACCAGGACAACCAGATCCAGTTCCAAAAGTACTAAGATTCATTACAACAGCTCCTCCATTTTCAATACTACCTCCTAATGGTGAATACCCAAGAGTTGTACCATCTAATGGTTTGATCAGAAAATTCATATATCCAGCCCAATTAGAGTCTAACTCTGGAAATCCAGAACCATTTGCAAAGTTATAACCAATAGTAACAGCTGGCTCTCCTTCAAGTAATTCTGGGTCAACTCCAACAGGGTGATCGGAAACTGCTAAACAAAAAGAAATATTTGCCACTCCAGGTTGTAATCCTGGATAAAACGGACTTGCTGCAGTCCAATTAGAAATGTCAGCATTCATTGCTGTATAGTCAGCATTTAAAACATCTACCTGACTTTGAGCCAATGCAACAAGACAGTCTCTATCTGCCTCATTTCCTGTTGGAAAGTGAACAGCTACGGGTATTACTATTGAAGCTCCTCTAGCACTATAGTCTCCATTAGCTCTTCTAGCAAGCTCTGCTTGAAATTTCTTTTGATTTTCTTCATATTTTTTAGCTAACTCAGGGTTTTTGAGCATTTCTTCCATATACTCATCCACTCCACAAGTCCTTTGTTGAGAGTAGCTATTAGCAACACATATTAGCATAAGCATTGCAAAAAGGGATTTAATAGTAAAGTTCATTTTCATATAAATTGTATTAATTAAAAAAGGATAATATCTATAAACATCCTCCAAATTTAATCAAAATCAATTGTTATATTAAGTTTTCTTTAACAAAATGTGATTTTTTAACATAAATAAACTGTAATATTTGTGAAGTTATTACCTTTCATATCTTCCTTTTTATTTCAATGCTTATTAGCTATTTTTACAAAAAAATCTTTTGAAAATATATAATTCCCTAACTTCCTATTCTAAAGCGCCATCAGTACTTACTATTGGCACGTTTGATGGTGTCCATTTAGGACATCAAAAAATAATTAATAGGTTAATAACTGTTGCAAAAGAAAAAAACCTAGAATCTTCATTGCTAACATTCTTTCCGCATCCTAGAATGGTATTGCAAACTCATGCTGATATTAAATTGTTGAATACTATTGATGAGCGCAAAACTATTTTGTCTCAAATTGGTATTGATAATCTTATTATAAAAAAGTTTACTCAAGATTTTTCTAGACTATCAGCAAATGATTATGTAAAGCATATTTTAGTTGATGAATTAAACGTCAAACACGTTATCATTGGTTATGACCATAGGTTTGGAAGAAATAGAAGCGCAAACATTGAAGACCTGAAAGGTTATGGTGCTCAATTTGATTTTGAAGTAGAAGAAATTTCTGTAAAAGACATTGAAGACGTTGCTATCAGTTCAACTAAAATTAGAAATGCCTTAAATAATGGTGATGTTAAAACCGCAAATACGTATTTAGGTTACAATTACTTTTTATCAGGTAACGTTGTAAAAGGAAAACAAATTGGTAGTAAAATAGGATTTCCTACTGCTAATGTTAAAATACCTGAAGATTATAAACTCATCCCAAAAAATGGTGCTTATGTAGTGCAATCTAATATTAACAACACTACAGTTTATGGGATGATGAATATTGGAACCAACCCTACTGTTAATGGAAAAACGCAATCTATTGAAGTACACTTTTTCAATTTTAATGAAGATATTTATGACACTTCAATACAAGTGGAATTAATTGACAGACTTAGAGACGAGCAAAAATTTGATTCGGTTGAATTACTTAAAGAACAACTCAACAAAGACAAAGAAAAAGCATTAACTTTATTTAACTAGATGAATAGGTTTTTATTTAAACATATTGACAACAGTGCATTAATTGTATTCCGAATTATTTTTGGTCTACTTATTTTCTTAGAAAGTGTTGGAGCCATCTTTACTGGTTGGGTAAAACGAACGCTTATTGAACCTGAATTCACTTTTACATTTATAGGGTTTGAATGGTTACAGCCTTTACCAGGAAACTGGATGTATCTCTATTATGCTATTATGGGAATATTTGGCCTTTTTGTAATGATAGGTTATAAATACAGATGGAGCATGTTTGCATTTACCATCATGTGGTCTGCCACTTACTTTATGCAAAAATCGTCTTATAACAATCACTACTACTTATTAATGTTATTGAGTGCCATAATGGTGTTTCAACCTGCGAACACTTACCTTTCTATTGATGCCAAACAAAACCCGAAATTAAAAAGAGGCTCAATGCCACAGTGGTGCAAATATGTATTTGTTATTCAGCTCTTTATTGTGTACACATACGCCTCAATTGCCAAGATATATCCTGATTGGTTAAACACCACTACTATTGAACTCATGATGAAAGCCAAACAACATTTTGTTTTAGTTGGTGATATTTTACAATACAAGTGGTTACACTATATGCTGGCTTATGGAGGCATTTTGTTTGACGGACTTATCATTCCGTTATTGCTATGGAAAAGAACAAGGAAATTTGCGTTTATCATTTCTATTTTCTTTCATCTGTTCAATTCATTTATTTTCCATGTAGGTATATTTCCATATTTGTCTTTAGCCTTTATTTTGTTCTTTTTTGAGCCTAAAACCATTCAAAATATATTCTTGAAAAAGAAACTGTTTTACAATGAAGGTGAAGTTATCATTCCTAAAGGAAATCAGTTTTATGTAGGATTATTTTCAGTGTATTTTATCATTCAAGTACTATTACCTATTCGTCATCATTTTATTCAAGATAATGTGCTTTGGACCGAAGAAGGTCACAGACTGTCATGGCGAATGATGCTACGCTCAAAAAGTGGGTTTTGCACTTATAAAGTCATTGACAAAAACACTAACAATGTATTACCTGTTAAATTAAACGACTATTTAACCAAAAAACAGCAACGAGGTGCAACCACCAAACCAGATGTCATCTGGCAATTTGCACAACATTTAAAACAAGATTTTGCAAAAAAAGGATTTGACGTGCAAGTCTTTGTAAACTGTAGCATAAGCGTAAATGGAAGACCAAGACAACAGCTTATTGATCCTAATATTGACCTTGCCAATGTAAAATGGGATGTTTTTAAACACAGCTCGTGGATTTTACCTTCAAAACTCGATTAAATGTTTTGGCAATTCATTAAATTTGTCGCTTAAATTTTTCACACCATGTTACAAGTCCCTTTTATTAGAGAAAACAAAGAGTTGGTTATTGAGCGTTTAGCAAAACGTAATATTGATGCTGAACAATCTATAAACGATGTTATTACTTTAGATGAAGACCGAAGAAATCTTCAAGCAACTTTAGATAACTTAAAAGCTGAATCTAATAGTATCTCCAAAGAAATAGGGAACTTGTTTAAATCTGGAAAAGCACAAGAAGCCAATGCTTTAAAAGAAAAAACAACTCAACTTAAAGAAGATACTAAACAATTAGAGCAAGAGCTTAATGATAAAGCTGAAGCACTAAACACTCTTTTATACCAACTACCTAACGTACCTCACAAAAGTGTTCCTAAAGGAAATACTGATGAGGATAACGAAGAGGTTTATAGAGAAGGTGATATTCCAAAATTAGTTGATGGTGCATTACCACATTGGGAATTAGCTAAAAAGTATGACATTATCGATTTTGAATTGGGTAATAAAATTACTGGAGCAGGATTTCCTGTGTATAAAGGTAAAGGTGCAAGATTACAACGTGCGCTTATTGCTTACTTTTTAGATAAAAATACCGAAGCTGGTTATACGGAGTTCCAGTTACCACATTTGGTTAATGAAGCGTCTGGTTTTGGAACAGGACAGTTGCCAGATAAAGAAGGTCAAATGTACCACGTTACTGGTGACAATTTATATTTAATTCCAACTGCTGAAGTTCCTGGAACCAATTTATTTAGAGACACCTTACTTAACGAAAGTGATTTACCAATTGGTATTACAGGCTACACACCTTGCTTTCGTCGTGAAGCAGGAAGTTATGGTGCACACGTTAGAGGGTTAAATCGACTACATCAATTTGATAAAGTTGAAATTTTACGTGTTGAACATCCTGAGCGTTCTTATACAGCTCTAGACGAAATGGTAGAGCATGTAAAAACCATTTTAAAAGAACTGAAATTACCTTACAGAATTTTACGTTTATGTGGTGGTGACTTAGGATTTACATCAGCATTAACCTACGATTTTGAAGTATTCTCAACTGCTCAAGACCGTTGGTTAGAGATTTCTTCAGTATCAAATTTTGAAACCTTTCAAGCAAACCGCTTAAAATTACGTTTTAAAAATTCTGAAGGTAAAAATGAATTAGCACATACCTTAAATGGAAGCTCATTGGCTCTACCAAGAGTGCTTGCAGGAATTTTAGAAAATTACCAAACTGAAGATGGTATAAAAATCCCTGATGTTCTAGTTCCTTATACTGGATTTGATAAAATCTAAAATCTGTAGTATTTTTTCTACAAATTTCGATAAAACGCTAAAAAAAGACGTTGTTTAACGAATTTTTAGCGTTTTCTTTTGTTTTTTCATAAAATTTTTTGATGTTAGTAAAGTATTAAAAGCTAACCTACTTATGAAAAATATCAAACGCATTATAATACTGGTTTCACTGGTCGTTATGGTCAGTAAAATTTTCTTTTAGAATACACCTTTGGTTAACAATAAAAAATGCCAGAGCAGAATAACTGAATCATTTTTTTAAAATAATGGTTAATAGCACATTTATTTTGGTTGGTAATGCCTAAACTTGCGTTTAGGCATTTTTTTTTATCAAAACATTTACAATATCCAAAGCTAGCATTTGTTATATTTACTAAATAATCGAAATAAGCGCACCAAAACCTGTATTTAGGTTGTTTATTTAAATTAGCTTTATGAAGAGGATATTAACTTTTGCCCTAATACTGTGTAGCACTTTAATGCTTGCCCAAAGTGAGCAGTTGGCAAGCGATTATTTTAAACGTGGTGAATTTGAAAAAGCCCTTATTGAATACCAAAAATTATATACTGAAAAACCAAGCACAACTTACCTTTACAAAATAGTTGAAACATTACAACAGCTAGAACGCTATACAGAAGTTCAAAACCTATTGCTCCAACGTTTAGAGAAAAGTTCTTTCCCAACTCTTATGGTTGAATTGGGTTACAACTATCAACTACAAGACAGTATAGAAATTGCAAAAAAATATTATAACGATGCGCTTTTAAAAATCGATGAAAAACCTATTTATACAAGTAGTATTGCTAGACAATTTGAAAATCATTCACTTTTAGATTATGCCATTTCTGCCTATAAAAAAGGTGCTGAACTTAATCCTAAACAAAACTATAACATTCAGCTGGCACGAATTTATGGTGAGCAAGGTAATGTGGAGCAAATGTTTTCTAACTATATAGATTATATAGAAACCAACCCTAGCTTTTTAAATAACTCAAAGCGCGCTTTTAGCGATTTTGTCTCAGAAAACAGCGAAAACGAAAACAACATTTTCTTAAAACGGTTATTACTTAAAAAGCTGCAAACCAATCCTGATGTGTATTGGTATGAGTTACTGAGCTGGTTGTTTGTTCAAGAAAAAGAGTATAACAAATCCTTTACTCAAGAGAAAGCACTTTATAGAAGAAACCCTGAAAGTCTAGACCGAATTATTGAACTTGCACTTACAACTCTAGATGAAAAACAATACAGCATTGCAACCGAAATATTCAATTTTGTATTAGAAAATTCACAAGATATTTCTAGTCTTTTAAGAGCTCATCAATTTTTATTGGAAATAGAAACCATAAATGCTACCAAAAAAGATTTTAATACTATAAACGATAAGTATCTAGCGCTTTTTAATCAATATGGTAGGTATGAGCAAACCCTTTCTTTACAAATTGCTTATGGCGATTTTTTGGCGTTTCACTTACACAAACCTGAAGATGCTAGCAAGTTTTTAAAAGAAATTTTAAACCTTAATGTTTCTGAATTTCAAAAGGCTACTGTAAAGCTAAAACTTGGTGATGTTTTGGTGTATCAAGAAAAATTTAATGAAGCTCTTATTTATTATTCTCAAATACAAGCCAATTTAAAAAACAGTACCATTTCGCAAGATGCACGTTTTAAAGTTGCCAAAACTAGTTATTATAAAGGTGATTTTGATTGGGCTGAATCGCAGCTTAAAATTTTAAAATCATCAACATCGCAGCTTATTGCTAATGATGCTTTAGATTTAAAACTACTTATTTCTGACAATAAATATGAAGATTCTCTACACGTAGCGTTAAAGCTTTATGCAAAAGCAGACCTTATGGCATTTCAAAATAAAACTGATGAAGCCATAACGCTTTTAGACAAGATTCTTACAGAGCATGAAGGTGAAAACATCGAAGGTCAAGCTTTGTTAATGCAAGCACAACTTTTCGAAAAAAAGAAACAGTATGAAAAAGCAACGGTTAACTATCAAAAAATTATAACAGACTTTAGTGACAGTATTTTAATTGACGATGCTTACTATTTTTTAGCTGAACTTTACAATAATATTTTAGGCGAACCCGAAGAAGCTAAAGCACTTTACGAAAAAATCATATTCAATCATCAAGACAGTATTTATTTTGTTGAAGCCAGGAAAAACTTCAGGATGCTACGTGGTGATACTATAAATTGAAATTATAAATGAAAAAAATTGGTTTCTTATTTATAGTGTTTTTAAGTATTAATTCTTTTAGTCAAAATTTAACTTGTAAAGATTTTAAAGAAGGTACTTTCTTTGTTCCTAGTGATTCTGAAACATTAGTTTCTTATAAAATAATACGAAATGGAAATTCTCAAGTTGAGATTGTTATAGACCCTGAATTTGAACAAACAATATATGTGATAATTGAATGGATTGACGATTGTTCATATAGAAGTTTTTATGATACAGAAAAAATGACGTTAAATGATTACCAAAAATTCATTAACGAAAATGATGGCATTTTAACCGAACTAAAAGAAATCAAAGGCAAGTGTTTCTTTTTTAAATCTACTTTATCTGCAAATGATGATATTCAGGTAATAAATGGAAAATTTTGCTCAGAATGATTATAGCTCAAACCAACCGTCTTCAGCTTTCTAAAATCACTTTAGAAGATGCTCCTTTTATACTAGAACTCATGAATTCCCCTCATTGGTTGAAATATATTGGTGACCGAAATGTGAGAACTGTTGCTCAAGCTGAAGACTATTTAAAAGAAAGAACCCTAAAAAGTTATGATACTCATGGATTTGGGTTTTATAAAATTCAGTTAAAAGATGAAAACCTAAAATCAATTGGTACTTGTGGTTTAGTAAAACGCGATGAGTTAGAACATGTAGATATTGGTTTTTCGCTACTTCCTAATTATGAAGGTAAAGGTTATGGGTTTGAAGCGTCTTCTGAAATTATAAAACTTGCCAAAGACCAATTCAAACTAAAAAAAATAACAGCAATCACATTGCCTACTAATACAAATTCAATTAAACTATTAGAAAAATTAGGCTTATCTTATGAAAAAAGAGTAAAACCTTTTGAAGATGATGAAGAACTCCTGTTATTTGCAAAAACACTATAATACAAGTTTTGTCTTTCCGTAACCAGTTCGGAATCCATTAAAATAACAACCATGATAATATACAACGTAACCGTTAATATTGACGAAAGCATACATGAAGAGTGGCTCAATTGGATAAAAAACCACATTGCATTGGTTTTGGCAACAGGTCATTTCACTGAAGCTAAGTTAACCAAAGTACTTATTGAAGAAGAAATGGGAGGCACAACCTACTCCATTCAATATCGTGCAAAATCAAGAACCGATTTAGAAGACTATTACAACAATCATGCTGATGCTTTACGTCAAGACGGACTTAAACGATTTGCAGATAAAATGTTAGCATTTAGAACCGAATTAGAAGTAATCGACGAATTTTCAGTAAGCTTTAATTAATACTATGTCAGTAAAAGCAAAAAAACATTTAGGACAACATTTTTTAACCGACGAATCTATTGCTGAAAAAATAGCTGATAGTTTATCGCTTAAAGGCTATAAACATGTTTTAGAAATTGGTCCAGGAATGGGCGTACTCACTAAATATTTGCTCAAAAAAGACATCACAACCCACGTTATTGAAATTGATACCGAATCGGTTGAATACCTTAAAGCCAATTATCTAAATCTTGCTGATAGAGTTATAGAGCAAGACTTTTTAAAGTACGATATCACACAAGTTTTTGGCGAGCAGCCTTTTGCTATCATAGGTAATTACCCTTACAATATTTCATCACAAATTGTATTCAAAACTTTAGAAATGCGCGACCAAATTCCAGAATTTTCAGGGATGTTTCAAAAAGAAGTTGCGCAACGTATTTGCTCTAAAGAAGGTAGTAAAGTATACGGTATTTTATCTGTTTTAACACAAGCATTTTATAATGCCGAATATTTATTTACAGTTCCACCTTCGGTGTTTAATCCTCCACCAAAAGTAGATTCTGGTGTGCTTTTATTAACAAGAAAAGAAAACTACACCTTGCCATGTGACGAAACTTTATTTTTCAAGGTCGTAAAACAAGGATTTCAACAACGCCGAAAAACACTTCGTAACAGTTTAAAAACATTCAATTTGTCAGATAATTTAAAAGCAAATGTTATATTTGGCAAACGTCCTGAGCAGTTAAGCGTTGAAGAATTTATAACTCTCACGCAATTAATTGAAAACGACACTCAAGAATAACACAATTTGTCACTTCAACAGTGTGCAACGACAAGAAATTTTATGCAAGAGGAAAAAGAGCACATACAATTTGAACTAACAGATGAACTCATCGAGCAAGTAGAGGTTCTTATCGAAGAGAAAAACGATAAGGAACTCAACACGCTTTTTAGTGAGTTTCACTATGCTGATATTGCCGAAGTTTTAGACGAACTAGATCTTGAAGATGCGACTTATGTTATAAAACTTCTTGATTCTGAAACCACGTCTGATGTGTTAATGGAGCTCGATGAAGACAATCGAGAAAAAGTCCTAAAAAATCTTTCTGCTAAAGAAATTGCCGACGAAATTGAAGAGTTGGATACTGATGATGCAGCAGATATTATTGCCGAACTTCCTGAAGAACGTCAAGCCGAAGTAATTTCAAACATTGAAGACCAAGAGCATAAAGCCGAAATTGAAGAACTTTTAGCTTATGACGAAGATACAGCTGGTGGACTCATGGCAAAAGAGCTTGTAAAAGTGTATGAAACCTGGACTGTTGCTGGATGCTTACGTCGCATTCGTGGACAAGCCAAAGAGGTTACAAGAGTACACTCTATATATGTTGTATCAAAACAAAATAAACTTATTGGTAGACTTTCGCTTAAAGATTTAATTGTTGCTAAAAGCGATCAAAAAATTGCTGATATCTCCAACAGCAATGTGGATTGGGTTCATGTACAAGACGATGTTGAAGATGTGGCAAGAGTTATGGCAAAATACGATTTGGAAGCCATTCCTGTTGTAGATGACAATCAAACACTTTTAGGTAGAATTACTATTGATGATATTGTTGACGTTTTAAAAGAAGAAGCCGATAAAGATTACCAGTTGGCAGCAGGTATCTCTCAAGATGTAGACTCTGATGATAGCGTTTGGAAACTTACCAGAGCACGTATACCTTGGTTATTTTTAGGACTTGTTGGTGGTGTTGGAGCCTTTTTAATTATGGAAGGTTTTCACGAAGCGTTTTCAAAATATGCAATCCTATTCTTTTTCACACCACTTATTGCAGCAATGGCTGGTAATGTAGGTGTACAATCTAGCGCAATTATTGTGCAAGGTTTAGCAAATGATGATATAAAAGGAAGTATTAATAGTCGTTTAATGAAAGAAATGCTTTTAGCGGCTCTTAATGGAGTTATTTTGGCTATTTTCTTGTTCCTTTTTGTTTGGGCAACGCAACAAGAAGCCGCAACTGCTTTTGCTATTTCAATTTCGTTAGTTGTAGTAATCATAGTAGCTGGTTTAATAGGAACTTTTGTACCATTATTCCTTGACAAACGTGGTATTGATCCTGCTATTGCAACAGGACCTTTTATCACTACCAGCAATGATATTTTTGGAATCTTAATTTACTTTACCATAGCTAAACTTATTTTAGGGATTTAAAATTTAAAATTTGAACCAAATTTAAACATGCTGGTATTGTAATAAATAATTGAAGGTTTTGTTGAATTTTTCTGAAAAACTGGCAACGAATACCTCGCCTCTAACATAATACTATTATTAACATCATATTGTAGTCCTGTTTCAAGTGACATATTCATACCGTTAGATGTATTGTTTAAAGGCTGTAATGTTGAAAACCCATTATTAATTTCCATATTTAACTTAGAACCAAAAAACACCCTGAAATTTTTATTGAAATTGTGTTTTATAAGTATTGGGACCTCAATAATTTTATAATTATCAACATTAGTATAGAGTAAACCCAACTCTAGGTTTACATTTTTTGACAGCCTATTGGTAATAAAACCACCATTATAAAATTGATAACCAATTAAACCTATTGGTTTTTGAAGTGAATCTGTAAACGTTGTATTTACAATAGTTAAGCTTTTGTTTTCTTTTGTCTGAGAAAAACAACACGCAGTAATTATTAAAAAAACAAATAATATGCTCTTCATTACATTTTAGCTTTTTTATTTTTATTTGCTAAGTAAATAGAAAACTCAATGCCAAAAGAGTTGCCTCTAAAACTAAACTTACCAGATTGGTCAGGAGATTGCTCTAAGTTTGTAAATTCAAAATCACCTTCATACAGCTTTTGAAATGCCATATTATAATATACGTTGGTACGCAGCATCCAACCTTTAAATGGAAAATACATACCAACACCAACCTGACCGTTTAAGTACCATGGCGCTGTGCTTCGGCTATAAACGGCAGTCGCTGAAGTATACTCTGATGAGCTATCTGCTCTAATATTGTGTTGAGAAAAAGTGCTTCCAAACTCTTCACTATACCCAAGGATTAAACCACCATTAAAATTCAATTTTCCAATTTTTGTATTCATAATATATTCACCTATAACAGGTAAATTAAAACGCCATGTGCCTGATCCTTCAACATATAAATGAAGGTCCCTATCAACATTTGGTATTTCACTATTATCTATTTTATACTCTTCAAAGTTTCTAACTAAAAGAGAAGAAACTCCAATTTTGAAATTCCAATTATCCGTTTGCAAAACATCGTAATAAAAACCAAAATGAGGAGAAGTATAGTTTCTAAATGTATATCGTAATGTAATTGGCAAAGGTGTGGTTTCTGCACCATTATAACGTGAGACACCAAACTGAAAACTAAGTTTATAATAGTCGTTGAAAAAAGCTGTATTGTTTTGGCTAAAAACAGTGCTTATAGCTAGAAAAAACATTACAATTATGCAGTAAATTTTATTCATTTTAATTGAGTTTAAAAAATTAAAATAATGTTTATAAATTTGGTGAAATGTTTTTTCAAAAACCAAATTTTTAAAGTTTTTTTAAGCTAAATAATTGTTAATGTGTTTTTTACATAATTTATACCTTACAACATATTGCTATAATTAAATAGTACGGAAAAACCGTAAATTTATTTATTGTAAATTTAAATATGAAAGTCCTACATCTAGATACCAATCACGAGCTTCTCATTAATCAACTTAATGTATTAGGATTTACAAATCATGAAGATTACACGGCATCAAAAACTGATGTTGAAGCAAAAATTCATGAGTATGATGGTATTGTAATAAGAAGTCGTTTTACTATAGATAAGCAGTTTCTTGATGCTGCTACAAACTTAAAGTTTATAGGTCGTGTTGGTGCTGGTTTAGAAAACATAGATTGTGATTATGCCGAAAGTAAAGGCATTTATTTAATTTCAGCACCAGAAGGTAACCGCAATGCTGTTGGCGAACACGCTTTAGGAATGTTACTTTCCTTATTCAACAAGCTCAATAAAGCTGATAACGAAGTACGACATGGTCAATGGTTACGTGAAGCCAACAGAGGTATTGAGCTAGATGGCAAAACCGTTGGACTTATTGGTTATGGCAACATGGGAAAAGCCTTTGCTAAAAAACTTCGTGGGTTTGATGTTGAAGTTCTTTGCTATGATATAAAACCCAATGTTGGCGACAATAACTGTAAACAAGTGTCTCTTGAAACTTTACAAGAAAACGCTGATGTTTTAAGTTTACACACACCACAAACACCACTAACGCTCAATATGGTTAATGCTGATTTTATTAATGGGTTTCAAAAACCGTTTTGGCTCATCAATACAGCACGTGGAAAAAGTGTTGTGACTACCGATTTGGTTTCAGCTTTAAAAAGTGGTAAAATTTTAGGTGCAGGATTAGACGTTTTAGAATATGAAAAAGCCTCTTTTGAAAGCCTATTTTCTTCGGATATGCCAGAGGCATTTCAATACATCATTCAAGCTAAAAATGTATTACTAACACCTCATGTAGCTGGTTGGACAGTTGAAAGCAAAGAAAAACTAGCGCAAACCATCGTTGATAAAATTAAAGCTAGATTTTGTTAACTTTCAACTATGAAAAAAACAATAGCTGTTTTTGCTGGTTTAATTTTTGCCTTGTTACTACTTTTTCAGGTTAGTAAATACGCTATCATATCTGGAAATGTAAACATTGAAATTATAATTGCTGTTATTGCGATTGTTTTCCTAATTGTTGGTATTTACCTCAACAAAAAAAGTCTTCAAAAAGAAACTGTTGATACAACCGAAATTGATCACAATAAAATAAAAGAATTAGATATTACATCACGAGAATATGAAGTACTTCAACATATTGCTCAAGGGTTATCAAACAAAGAAATTGCCGAGACATTATTCCTATCAGAAAGCACCATAAAAACGCATGTGTCTAACTTATTGGTAAAACTAAATGCCAAAAGACGCACGCAAGCACTTCAAGTTGCAAAAGAACTTCAAATACTATAAAATTATGTATTTTAGACCAAAGTACTAACGGTTTGGTACTTTAGTATGAGTCGATTTTTAAAGGCTTCTCGTAGTTTTGTATCAATAATTAATCAATACCTCACAATTATGGAATTAGGCGCATTTTCAATTAGTTTAAGCGTAAAAGACATTACTGTTTCAAAAACATTTTATGAAAATTTAGGATTCACAGTTTTTGCTGGTGATTTAGAAAAAAACTATCTCATCATGAAAAATGGGAAGGCTTTAGTAGGCTTGTTTCAAGGTATGTTTGAAAACAACATACTTACCTTTAATCCTGGTTGGGACGAAAATGCAAAAACGTTAGATACGTTTACTGATGTTAGGCAAATTCAGCAGCATTTAAAAAGTAAAAACATAGCGTTACAAAGTGAAGCAGACGAAACAACTTCAGGACCTGCAAGTTTGGTTGTAACCGATCCTGATGGTAATACCATATTAATTGATCAACATATTTAAACTCTTTTTTTAACTCTTAAAACTAACTAACAACATGAAAAAAACTGTACTAAAATATGGAGGCTACGGACTTATAACTGCCGCTGTTTTATTCTTTTTAGCATTAACCTTTGGTAAAAACTTAAGCTATTCGGCTCAAGAAGTTATTGGTTATACGTCAATGATTGCTTCATTATCATTTATATTTTTTGGGATAAAACACTATCGCGACAAAGTAAATAATGGTGCTGTAAGTTTTGGAAAAGCTTTGGTTATTGGCTTATTAATTTCAGCTTTAACTGGACTAGGAATTGCTATGGTAGATTACATTTATACAACCGTAATTAATCCTGATTTTGCTTCAGAATATTTAGAAGTCACTTTAAAAACTTATGAAAGCACTTACTCTGGTTCAGAACTAGAAGCTAAAAAAGCAGAACTCACAAAACAAATGCAAGATTATGGTGGCTCTGGATTTATGGCTGCCTTAATGTTTGTAACCGTTGTGTTAATTGGGTTTGTGCTATCTTTAATATCTGCTTTAATTTTACAACGAAAAAAATAAATCATTATGCAATACAAAGCATCATCTCCCGAAGATTATATAAGTCAAGTTCCTGAAGAACGTCAGGATGTTTTAAAAACATTACGCAAAACCATTAAAACCAACTTACCAAAAGGCTTTGAAGAAGGCATTCAATATGGTATGATAGGCTATTATGTACCACATAGTAAATATCCTGATGGTTACCATTGCACACCAGAAGAACCATTACCATTCATGAGTTTTGCTTCACAAAAAAACTCAATAAATCTTTACCATAGTGGTATTTATGCTGTACCAGAAATACACGATTGGTTTGTAAACGAATACCCAAAATACAGTAAGTACAAGCTAGATATGGGAAAAAGTTGCGTGCGTTTTAAGCGTATTAATGATATTCCAATGGAATTAATTGCTGAACTCTGCACAAAACTAACTCCAGATCAATGGATAGACATATACGAAACCAACCTTAAAAAGAAATAAAATGAAAAAACGCGTTACAGGCATTGGCGGATTGTTCTTTAAAACAAAAGATCCAAAAGCAACAAAAGACTGGTACAAAAAGCATTTAGGGTTTAATACCGATGATTATGGTTGTACCTTTTGGTGGAAAGATAAAGAAGGTAACGATTGCTCAACACAATGGAGTCCGTTTACTGAAGACACTGAGTATTATCAGCCTTCAAAAAAAGATTTTATGTTTAATTATCGCGTAGAAAATCTTGAAGAATTACTAAAAACATTAAAAGACGAAGGTGTTACCATTATTGGAGAAATGGAAGAATACAGCTACGGAAAATTTGGTTGGATTATGGATAACGATGGCAACAAAATTGAACTTTGGGAACCTATTGATAAAGCTTTTTTGTAAACCATTATATTTTTTTGTTACCTTTAGACTTCTAACCATATAAACAAATTTACAAATGTCAGATGAAAAAAATTTAAGCGACGACCTTAACGATATGTTAGACGACGCAAAAGATGGTGCAAAAAAAGCAGCAGACAAAGCAGAAGATATTGCTGATGACGCTAAAGAAAAAGCAAAAGAATTTGCTAGCGAAGCAAAAGAAACTGCAAAAGAATTTTCTGATGGAGCCAAAGAAGCTTTTGGTAAAGCATCAGGAGATAACAAAAAACTACTAGCTGGTATTTTAGGTATCATTTTTGGAGGCTTAGGTGTTCATAAATTTATTCTAGGTTACAACAAAGAAGGAGGAATCCTTTTAGGTGTTTGGCTATTAGGAGCAATACTATCTTGTGTAGGTATTGGTATTTTAATCGTTTGGATTCCTGGAATTATAGGTTTAATTGAAGGTATTATTTACCTTACAAAATCTGACGAAGAATTCTATAACACTTACCAAGTGGGTAAAAAACCTTGGTTTTAATCATACCTTAAAAACACAAAAAAGCCGCAAACAGTGTTTGCGGCTTTTTTATTCTAAAAATATTTTTTTCTGAGCCAAAAGGCTACTTTAACTAATAGTATTAATGCAGGAACTTCAACTAATGGACCTATAACACCTGCAAATGCTTGACCAGAGTTTAGCCCAAACACTGCAATAGCAACAGCAATTGCTAATTCAAAATTATTACCTGCTGCTGTAAAAGCCACAGCTGTGGTTTTATTATAATCTGCTCCCATAGCTTTTGTTACAAAAAAGCCAATAATGAACATTATGGTAAAATACAATAGCAACGGAATAGCTATAATAACAACATCCATTGGAATTTCAACAATCAGTTCTCCTTTTAAAGAAAACATGACTATGATTGTAAATAATAATGCGATTAAGGTTAGTGGTGAAATTTTAGGAATAAATGTATTGTTATACCAATCTTCTCCTTTGAGCTTTACTAAAATTAATCTGCTTAATATTCCTAAAACAAAAGGTAAACCAAGATAAATTGCTACACTTTCAGCAATTGTAGCTATTGATATGTCTACAATAGCTCCTTCAAATCCAAAATATGGTGGTAATACAGTTATAAATATCCAAGCATAAAAACTATAGGCAAACACCTGAAAAATGCTGTTTAAGGCTACTAATCCTGCTCCATACTCGCTACTACCTTCTGCAAGGTCATTCCAAACTAAAACCATAGCAATACAACGTGCCAACCCAATTAGTATTAACCCAACCATATATTCAGGATAGTCTTGTAAAAAGATAATGGCTAAGGCAAACATTAACACAGGACCAATAATCCAATTGAGTACCAAAGAAATGGATAGAATCTTCACATTTTTAAACACCTTTGGTAACAGTGCATAGTTAACTTTTGCTAATGGAGGATACATCATTACAATCAACCCAATAGCTATGGGAATGTTAGTAGCTCCACTACTCATAGTATTTATACGCTCAGGAATTGTTGGCACAAAGTATCCTAAAGCAACACCTAATGCCATGGCTAAGAAAATCCAAAGGGTTAAGTTTTTGTCTAAAAAGCTAAGTGATTTTTTTGCACTCATGATTATTGATTTACATTAGAAAACACATAAAATAACTCTGCTGCTATTTGCAAACTACGCTCTTTATATTTTGCTTCTTGTTCTGAAGTACCATCAAAAGCTTTAGGGTCTTCAAAAGTAATAGGAATACGTTTCTCAGCTCCTGGTACAAAAGGGCAACCTTCATCGGCTTGCGAGCAAGTCATTATTGCTGCAAAACCCGAAGTTGGGTTAAAAGTATTATCCATACGCTTAGAAAAGCCAATGATAGGTTGCGCATTTTCAGCATATTTAATGGCATATACAGGATTTTCTGCTTCAGACAATTTTTGAATTTCAAAACCTGATTGCTCTAATACGTTTACAACCATAGGAAACAATGCAGTAACTTCTGTTCCTCCTGAATAGCATGTTACTGTATGAAAACCGAAATGTTGTGCTATAGCTTGCGACCAAACTTGTGCTAAATGACTTCTTCGGGAATTATGGGTACAAATAAAATTAATATTAACAGGTTGTCCATTATCAATTTTACTTTGAATAAACGCTATAAGTGGTTGCAGTGTTTCTTTTCGGTCTTCTGAAATTGAATTTGTAGTTAAACTTTCAATTACTGAGGTTAGTTTTTCAAACATAACTGAATTTTAAAACGTTAAATCATTGTGCATTTTGAGAATAAATTTGTCAATTCGAGTGATTTTTTGAAACAAAGTGATAAAAATCGTATCGAGAATAGAATTTAAGCTTCTAAAAACTTGTTCTCGATACAAAATTCTTTTAGAATTTCACTCGAACTGACAATTTTCCTGAAAAAATTCTCAAAAGGCACAACAGGTAAAATTATTATTGTTTTAACAGCAATTACCATCTGGTGAGCAACATGGTTCGTTATTTAAATCGGCTAGTTTTAGTTTTGGTTTTTTTACAGGAATTCCACAATTGTCTTTTGCTAGACAATCCGTTTGTTTTGTAGTTAATAAAAAGTGGGTACCATCAAACTGTAACCCATATTTTTGAATAGACTCTCCTTGGTATTCTACTTCAATGTCTAAATTTTCCAAGCCTAGTTTAGCTTCAGAAAGTTCTATAATATGGATTAACTTTTCTGGATGCAGCCTGTGATTATAATCATTTGCACTCCAAAGCTGTAAACTTATAACGCTCTCGTTACGTAATGTGCCTCCACAATCGATAAATTTTTTATCAATTTGCCCTACTTCAGTCACATGAAAATGACTTGGCACTAAACTACCATTTGGCAGTTGAAATGCAATCTGCTGTAATGGTTTTAAATTTGTTTTTAATTCTGAAAGTTTCATTTTAATATTGTTTTATTGCGATATTGCGATTAATTAAGATAAATTTTTTTAGCAGCAATTAGATGCATCTTCCATATCTTGATCTAAGAACTCTGAAAGTAATTGCTTCATTTGGCTCCAATTATTAGTATCAATACAGTAACACACACTTGTGCCTTCAATTGTGCCTTTAATTAAACCTAATTGTTTTAGTTCTTTTAAATGTTGAGAAATGGTAGGTTGCGCTAAACCTATTTCGTTTACCAAGTCACCACAAACACAGCTATTGGTTTTAAATAGGTATTCTAAAATAGCTACACGAGCAGGATGCCCAAAAGCCTTAGCTAATTGTGCTATTTGGTTCTGCTTATCTGTAAATATTTCTGACTTTGTTAAACCCATCGTTTTATTTATTCATTGTAATATTACGATAAATGTCTTTTGTGAGCAAATTATTGCGTTAAATTATTCAGATAACATAAAATCGAAAGGTAAAGAGTCTCCAATACGTTGGTTACCCATATGACCTCCAAAAAGCACTTGATGTATTGGAGAGTGATTACCATATTGGTCTATAATAAACTCATCAACCCTCGACTCTATTGCAGACTGTTCGTTATCATACAAAATGCTTAGTTTATTCAATAGTTTAACTCCTACAGCTTTGCTACTATCTATTTGTTTTACATTGATGTATCGATAAGGGTTGACTTTAAATCCACCACTAAAAATTTGATAACCTTCTTCTTCAAGTTGTTTTTTAGAAAGCGCTCTCATAAAGTGAAGCACTGAACCTTTATAAGCTTTATTCCTAGATTTAGTAGTTTTTTTAGAATTGGATTCTTCCAACTCTTTATAAAAAGATGTACCAGTATAAATTACTGAATTAATGAAAAAACGGTCTCGCTTAATGTTGATATGATGATAAGTTATATCAAAATCCTTAATTTCAAAAGACACCAAATATTGTAATTTTTCATTCTTAATTAAAATAGGTTTTTTAGAACTTGCGCTTAAGGTTTGAGTCTTCTTATTATATCTTAAAATAAGATCTTCTTCATTAAGTATTTTGCACGATTTGGCATTATCAGAAAACCCTAAAAATTGCTGTCTAAACTGTTGTAGTTTTAGTTCTTTTGGCATTCCATCATCTGTAGTAATCACAACCTCATCTAAAGCATCAATATCTTCTTGAAGCAACACTTTGTAAAACTTACCAACTTGATAATTGGTTATAATCATTCTCTTATAACCTAAAAAAGAAATAACTAAAGGCGAGGTAATTCCTTCTTGATACTCAATACTAAATTCACCTTTATCATTAGTAGAAGTGCCAATTGTAGTGTTGTCAAAATATATAGCAGCACTTTCTATAGGTTGGTTTGTAGCTTGGTCTAAAACAAGTCCGCTTATGGTTTGGGAACAAACAGCAAAATAGCTTAAAAACAAAAGTCCTGTTAAGACAATGTGTTTAAGCTTCGCCATTGTTTTCAGTGAGTTTACGCTCTAATTCAGCCTGAAATTCTTCCATTACAGGTTTTACTGTGCTTTCAGGTAAATCGGCAATTTTTATGTACATCAAGCCATCAACCGAGTTATTAAACAACGGATCCACATTAAAAGCTATTAACCTTGCGTTTTGTTTAATATACTTTTTAAGTAGCACTGGTAGCCTAAGTGCTCCTGGTTCAACCTCGTCAATAATTTTATCAAATTTATTTAAGTCGGCTTCGGTTTCATCAAACACAAAATCCTTATCAGCATCTTTAAGTTTTACCTTAAACTCTTTTTTAGGGTGAACGTATTGCGCTAAATATGGATCGTAATAATGTGATTTCATAAACTCAATCATTAACGACTTTGAAAAGTTTGAAAACTGATTACTAATACTAACACCTCCTATTAAATACTTATGCTCAGGATGCCTTAACGTAGTGTGTACAATACCTTTCCAAAGTAAAAAGAGAGGCATTGGCTTTTGTTGATATTCTTTAATAATGAACGCTCTTCCCATTTCAATAGATTCGCTCATCATTTTATAAAGTTCAGGTTCAAATCTAAATAAATCCTGAAGGTAAAATCCGTCTATACCATAGCTTTCATAAATTTTAGAGCCTAATCCCATACGATACGCTCCAGCAATGACTTTTGCCTCATCGTCCCATAAGAACATGTGGTGGTAATAGGTGTCAAAAGTATCTAAATCAATCGCTTCATTAGTACCTTCTCCTACTTCCCTAAAAGTAATTTCTCGTAAACGACCTATCTCTCTAAGTATATTTGGGATATCTTTTGCTTGAGCTAAAAACACTTCGTAATTTTTACTTTGTAGCAATCTTAAATCGTTATCTCTTAAGGTTTCCACCTCTTTTATCATCACGTCTGAAGCAATAGGAGTTACAATACGTTTTGGTGGTTTTGGCACTTTTAAAGTTGAAGATATGTTGCTTAATAAATTTCCTTTTTCATCAAAGGAATTAGAAAGCATATAGGTTTTTCTTCGTATAAATTCAGAAAACTCTTCGAGTGTTTTATGCTCTTTTTGATCGCTTAATGTTATAGGTCGACCAATCCTTACTTTAATTGTTCTTCGTTTTTGGGTTAACAATTCAGAAGGTAACTTAGCAGTTCTAAAGGTGTCGCTTATTTTAGACAGTTTGTAAAACAACTGGCTGTTTTTTGCGTGAAAATATATAGGTACAATTGGCACTTCAGCTTTTTGAATCAACTTCATTGCTGCTTCTTCCCAAGGTCTATCTACAACCAACTTTCCGTCTCTGTAAGTAGATACTTCTCCTGCAGGAAATACACCAAGTGGATGTCCATCCTTTAAATGCATAATAGCATTTTTAAATCCTGTAATACTAGACTTGGCATCTTTTCTATCCTCAAACGGATTTACAGGCATAATGTAAGGTTTTAAAGGCTCTATTCTGTGTAATAAAAAATTGGCTATAATTTTAAAATCCTCACGTTGTTCTAGCATTAATTTAAGCAACAAAATGCCGTCAATACCACCAAGTGGATGGTTAGAAACCGTTATATAAGCTCCATCTTTAGGCAATCGTTTTAAGTCTTCTTCAGGAATTTCAAATTTAATTTGAAACTCTTCTAAAATACCGTCTAAAAACTCAAGTTTTTCAAGGTGCTTATTACGATTGTAAATTTTATTGAGTGTAGATATCTTTAAGGTCTTCATTAGCAACCAACCTACAAATGTTCCTATAAATCCATACTTATCCATTTGTATGGCTTTAGCGACTTCTTTGGCTGTTACTAATCCAGATTTTGGTTGCTTGGTCATACTTACAAATGTAATAAAATGTTTATTTAGTAACTATTTGAACGGTTTCTTGTGTTAATTGCTTTAATAACACCTCTTTATCTTGCTCCAATTGGTTAATTGCAACCTCATTATAATGCCTGATGGTGTATAAAGATACGTTTTCGGTACAATTAACTTTAAATTTTGCTTTTAAATGCTGCAATAAGTTTTCTAGGTTGCGATAGCCATCATCTACACATACCGAAAAACTAATGGCAGAGTTTTGTATGACATCTACTTTCATTTTGTACTGATGCAATAAATTGAATATATCACTGATATTTTCTTCTACGATATAAGAAAAATCTAATGACGACAACGAAATGAGCACTTGTCCTTTTTTAACAATAAAACACGGAATATTAGGCTCAATACCACTGGTTTTGCATACTGTGGTTCCGTTGTTATTTGGATTTAAAAACGACTTTACATGTAAAGGAATTTCCTTTCGCTGTAATGGTTGTAAGGTTTTTGGGTGAATTACTGAAGCTCCATAAAACGCTAGCTCAATAGCTTCTTTATAGGAAATGGTATTGAGTAGCTGTGCATTTTCAAAATAACGAGGGTCAGCATTTAAAACTCCTGATACGTCTTTCCAAATGGTAACACTTTGGGCATTTAAACAATAGGCAAAAATCGCTGCTGTGTAATCGCTTCCTTCTCGACCTAAAGTGGTCGTAAAATTGTTGGCATCGCTTCCTAAAAATCCTTGTGTAATGTTTAAGACATTGTTTTGAAACTGTTTTGTAATATTGGTTTGAGTCGCTTCCCAATCAACATTGGCTCTTCTATAATAGTTATCCGTTTTTATGTAGTCGCGAACATCTAACCAAGTGTTTTTAATCCCTGAAGCATTTAAGTATTCGCTTACAATTGTGGTAGAAACCAACTCGCCATAACCTATAGTTTGGTCGTACACAAAGTTGTAATCTGGAGATTTATTTCTGTCAAAAAACAATGATAATTCATCAAATAGGTTTGCTACTTTTTTAAAAACCACATGTTGTTCATTATCAAACAAATCTAAAAGTATAGCATTGTGAAATTTTCGAACATCTTGAATAGAACTTTGTAACTCACTAGGATTATTAAAGTAATTGCCAATAACTACTTCTAAAGCATTAGTGGTTTTTCCCATTGCTGATATAACTACCAGCGTATTTTTATAACCCACATTTTGTAATACTTTTACTAGGTTTTTAACACCTTCAGCATCTTTTACTGATGCTCCTCCAAACTTAAATACCTGCATGCTATAGTTTTGAAATATAATTTTTAATGGCTTGTTCATCTAGATGTACTACGTCCCAATCTCTCATTACATTCGCTCCTTTTTTTTCATAAAAATCAATTGCAGGCTCATTCCAATCTAGTACTTCCCAACTCACACGTTTTACATTTAACTTTTGGCCATATTTAACTACTTCATCCAGCAACGCTCCTCCCAAACCATAACCTCTTTTATCTTGCTTTACTATTAAATCTTCAAGGTGCAAAACTTTACCTTTCCATGTTGAAAATCGAGTGTACACCAATGCTATACCAGCAATATTTTTTTCTGCTTCAGCTACAAAACAATGAAACGAAGGATGATTGCCAAAGCCGTAATTTTCAAGATCGTTAACCGTTATTTCAACAGCATCAGGTTCTTTTTCATAAACCGCTAATTCGTTTATGAGCTCAAGTACTTGAGGCATATCAGTTTTATTTGCAGATCGAATAGTAAATTCCATAACCTAATTTTTGATACTCAAAGATAACTTAAACTTAAGGATTATGTGACATAAACTTCCACGAAAACGTTGTAGTTGTCATAAAAAATAAGATATTTGTACAAACAATCAACACACACTTCATGTCTCGAAAAAATCAAACTTTAGGAGAGTTTATTATTGAAAACCAAGCTTCATTTAAATACTCTTCAGGAGAACTTTCAAGATTAATTAACTCCATAAGATTAGCTGCTAAAGTTGTAAACCATGAAGTAAACAAAGCTGGATTGGTTGATATTATTGGAGCTGCTGGCGAAACAAACATTCAAGGTGAAGATCAACAAAAACTAGATGTGTATGCCAATGAAAAATTTATCCAAACCTTAACCAACAGAAATATTGTTTGTGGTATTGCCAGTGAAGAGGAAGATGACTATGTATCCATAAACAGTCAGGATGAAAACAACCAAAACAAGTATGTGGTTTTAATCGATCCTCTTGATGGTTCTTCAAATATTGATGTTAATGTTTCTGTAGGTACTATTTTTTCGGTTTACAGACGTATTACTCCTGTTGGAACTCCTGTAACCATGGACGATTTTCTACAAAAAGGAAGCCAGCAAGTTGCAGCTGGATATGTGGTTTATGGTACCTCAACCATGTTGGTTTACACTACAGGTGATGGCGTTAATGGCTTTACTTTAAACCCAGCAATTGGTACATTTTATTTGTCACATCCAAACATGCAATTTCCACTTGATGGTAGAATTTACTCTGTTAACGAAGGAAATTACATTCACTTCCCTCAAGGCATTAAAAACTACATCAAATACTGCCAAATGGAAGAAGGCGACAGACCTTACACTAGTAGATATATTGGTTCTTTAGTTTCTGATTTTCATAGAAACATGATTAAAGGTGGTATTTACATGTATCCTAAAAGTTCTAAAAACTCAAACGGAAAACTACGCTTGCTCTATGAATGTAACCCAATGGCTTTTTTAGCTGAACAAGCCAACGGAAAAGCAAGTGATGGTTTTAATAGAATTATGGACATTGAACCAACTGAACTCCACCAACGTGTACCGTTTATATGTGGTAGCAAAAACATGGTTGAAAAAGCCGAAGAGTTTATGAGGAATGCTGAAAATTAAACATAAAAAAAGCGAACAAAATTGTTCGCTTTTCTTTTTTTATAACTACTGAATACTATCTATTCATTGTTTTAATTTCATCCATAAAAGTATCAATATCAACACCTTCATGTACTAAGCTTAACGCTTTATCGGTAACATACTTAGCGTTGTCTGCTCTAAACCCAAGACCAACACAAAGTTTTTCAAGCATAATAACCTGATCTTCTGTTTCCATATGGTCAACCCATACCATACGTGCCAAATCGTACAAACGCTCTAAACGTCTATCGTAAGATGTTGGAGGGTTAATAGGATGCGTTTTATAGTCTTTTAATATTTGCTTATAATCGCTATCACTAATATCTAAATTTCTAGCTAATCTATCTAAAAAAGCACGTTCTCCATCAGTGATAATTCCGTCACTCATTGCAACTCTTACTATGGCTGCAAAATGGTCTTCATTACGTTTTCTAAAACCACTATCAAATAAATCTGAAATTGACATATATTCTTGTTTTTTAAAGTCGTGCAAACCTACATATTATTTTTCTTTTTTTAATCATAAAAGACTAATAAAAAGGTTGACTTCTTCCTTAATTTTAAATAAAATACACTTAGAGTAAATATACTATTTATTAATAGTTTTTAAACATAAACTAAGTCACAAAATTTTATATTTGCACTACAAAATACATTGTCTTGAGTAAATCCATCCTCTCGCAAACCTATGCACAGACTTTGCAAACGCAAAATCTGCAGATTGCTATTGCCCAATCCCAAAGTAAAACACACCTTAAAGGACTTATTGGTTCCTCTTTATCTTTTGTAATTACAGAAGTTTTCAAACAAGCAGACAAACCCTTTTTACTGATTTTTAATGATAAGGAAGAAGCTGCCTTTTACCTTAACGATTTAGAATTGATGCTCAATGATAAAGACGTTTTGTTTTATCCAGGAAGCTATAGAAGACCTTATCAAATTGAAGAAACCGATAATGCTAATGTGCTTTTACGTGCAGAGGTTTTAAACCGCATTAACTCGCAAAAAAAACCTGCAGTTATTGTGACCTATCCTGATGCTTTATTTGAAAAAGTAGTTACCCGAAGAGAGCTAGAAAAAAACACCTTAAAAATTAAGGTTAATGATAACTTGTCTATCGATTTTGTAAACGAAGTTCTTTTTGAATATAAATTTAAACGTGTTGATTTTGTAACCGAACCTGGAGAATTTTCGGTACGTGGTGGAATTGTAGATGTGTTTTCATTTTCGCACGATGAGCCTTATCGTATTGAGTTTTTTGGTGATGAAGTGGACAGCATTAGAACCTTTGATGTAGAAACTCAACTCTCAACCGAACAGGTTAAAAAAATCAACATTATACCCAATGTTGCCAATAAATTTTTAGAAGAAACTAGACAAAGTTTTTTTAAATACATTGCTCAAAAAACAGTAGTATTTGCTAAAAACACTAACCTTCTATTTTCAAGAATTGATGACTTTTTTAGTAAAGCCGAAGACGCTTTCCAAAACCTTTCAAAAGACATTAAACATGCTGAACCTGAGGAGCTGTTTTGCAATTCGGCATTGCTTAAAAAACAATTATTAGAATTTACTTTAGTAGAATTTGGCTCAGAAGCTTTCTTTAGTAATGCGTCTGAAAGTAATAGCGCTATTACGTTTAACACGTCACCTCAGCCATCATTCAATAAGCAATTCAATCTGTTAATTGATGATTTAAACTCAAATCATAATAAAGGTTACACCAACTATATTGCATGCGTAAGTGAGCAACAAGCCAAACGTTTTCATGATATTTTTGAAGATGCTAGTGCTGAGCGCAGTCGAAGTATAGAACAAGAAGTACACTATCAAACCATTGTGTTGTCTTTATTTCAAGGTTTTGTTGACCATGATGCTAAAATAACTTGCTATACAGACCATCAAATTTTTGAACGCTATCATAAGTTTCATCTTAAAAATGGTTATGCTAAAAAGCAAGCTATTACCTTAAAAGAACTTACCAATTTAGACATTGGTGACTATGTAACCCATATTGATCATGGTATTGGGAAATTTGGAGGGTTACAAAAAATTGATGTTGAAGGAAAAAAACAAGAAGCCATCAAGCTTATTTATGGCGAACGTGATGTGTTGTATTTAAGCATTCATTCGCTACATAAAATTACCAAGTTTAATGGTAAAGACGGGAAACCTCCAAAAGTATACAAACTAGGAAGCAAAGCATGGAAAACCCTTAAACAAAAGACCAAGTCTAAAGTCAAAGAAATTGCTTTTAACCTTATAAACCTGTATGCTAAGCGAAAGCTAGAAAAAGGCTATCAATACAATCCTGATAGCTATATGCAACACGAGCTAGAAGCATCGTTTATTTATGAAGACACACCAGACCAAAGTACTGCAACTGCTGATATAAAAGCAGATATGGAAAGCGAGCGTCCTATGGACAGATTGGTTTGTGGTGATGTAGGTTTTGGTAAAACCGAAGTTGCCATAAGAGCTGCTTTTAAAGCTGTAGACAACGGTAAACAAGTAGCGGTTTTAGTGCCAACAACTATTTTGGCTTATCAGCATTATAGAACGTTTAAAGAACGTTTAAAAGATTTTCCTGTAACTGTTGATTACCTCAACCGTTTTAGAACTGCAAAAGAAAAGCGTGAAACCTTAGAAAACCTATCAAAAGGAGGTGTAGATATCATTATTGGCACACATCAATTGGTTAATAAAAATGTAAGCTTTAAGGATTTAGGATTGCTTATTGTTGATGAAGAACAAAAATTTGGTGTTGCAGTAAAAGAAAAATTAAAAACCATTAAAGACAATGTTGATGTGCTTACACTCACAGCAACACCTATACCTAGAACACTTCAGTTTAGTTTAATGGCTGCAAGGGATTTATCGGTTATTACAACTCCTCCACCAAACAGATATCCTATTGAAAGTCACGTAATCAGGTTTAACGAAGAAACCATAAGAGATGCTATAACTTATGAAATACAACGTGGTGGTCAAATTTTCTTCATTCATAATCGTATTGAAAACATTAAAGAAGTGGCTGGTATGATTCAGCGTTTAGTACCTGATGCTAAAATTGGTATTGGTCATGGACAAATGGATGGTAAAAAACTAGAGCAACTTATGTTAGGATTTATGAATGGCGATTTTGATGTTCTTGTAAGTACAACCATTGTTGAAAGTGGATTAGATGTACCAAACGCCAACACCATTTTTATAAACAATGCCAATAACTTTGGGTTGAGTGATTTACACCAAATGCGTGGTCGTGTAGGAAGAAGCAACAAAAAAGCATTTTGCTATTTTATTACTCCAGAATATTCGGCTATGACTAATGACGCTAGAAAACGTATTACTGCCTTAGAGCAGTTTACCGAATTAGGGAGTGGATTTAATATTGCCATGAAAGACCTCGAAATTAGAGGCGCTGGAGATTTATTAGGAGGCGAACAAAGTGGCTTTATAAATGATATAGGTTTTGATACCTATCAAAAAATATTAAATGAAGCTATTGATGAATTAAAAGAAAACGAGTTTAAAGATTTATACAAAGACGATGGTAAAGAACGAGACTACGTAAAAGACATTACTATTGATAGTGATTTTGAACTCTTGTTCCCTGATGATTATGTCAACAATATTACCGAACGCTTAAACCTGTATACCAAGTTAAACGATATTAAAACCGAAGCTGAATTAGATAAATTTGAGTCAGAAATTATAGACCGTTTTGGTGAGTTGCCAACCCAAGTTATCGACTTAATAAACAGTGTTCGTATAAAATGGATTGCGACAAAAATTGGTTTAGAAAAAGTGGTGATGAAACACGGTAAACTTGTAGGTTATTTTATTAACGATCAACAAAGTGGTTTTTATCAAAGTAGCGGATTTACCAAAGTGTTACAATTTGCACAAACACACCCAAAAGCCTGTAAGATGAAAGAAAAGCAAACCAGAAATGGTTTACGATTATTGCTTACATTTGATAATATAAAATCAGTTCATCAAGCTTTAGCTGCTTTAAAGCCTATTTTGGCTTGATAATTGGTACTTATTTTGAAAACTAAAAACACATGAAAAAACTATTTATACTTACAGTTTTATGTCCTTTTTTAATGGTTTCACAACATAAAATTGAAGGAAACTTTCAACCAGTAACAGATTATACTTATGCCTTTTTATACCATTCTACACCAACAGGCTCAAACTATATAGATAGAGCTGAACTTGATGAAAAAGGTGATTTCAGTATTTCTTTTGATTCTACTACTGGTCCTGGAATCTATAAAATAGTGTATGCTTTACCTCCTGAAGAAAATAATTTTGACTTTATCTACAACGGAAAAGAAGATATTTCATTTACCTATAGTGATGACAAAGGCTTAGAGTTTACAGCCTCAAACGAAAATAAATTGTGGTCGTCTTATACCAAAAGTATGGAATTGGTAAACATGACAATTAGCAATTTTTACACTCAAGAAAGTACCGACAAAAAAGCGTTTAAAGATATTTTTAAAACCTTAAAAGATACTCAAACTGCTTTTGAAGATGCCTCAAAAGGGACAATGGCAAATGTATTTATTGTTGCCAATAGGCCTTACGTACCAACAGAGTATGAAGACATCTCTACTTACTCTGCAAACCTTAAAGCATCTTATTTAAAACATGTAGATTTTAAAAGTGTGTTGTTGCAAAGTTCTGATTTTTTAACTGATAGAGTTTTGGCTTATGTTTTTGGTATGTCGGCAAGCACTAGCAACGAAACCCATTTAAAAGATATTGACACTTTAATGTCGTATATGAATGGTGTTGATGCTACTGTAAAAGTATCGTTATTAGAGCTGATTTGGCATCGTTTTTCAACCTTACAAAATGACGATGTTGCAAATGCAATTACTGACAAGTACCTTTTTGATTTGGCAAAAGCAACTCACAATGATCAACTCGCTGAATACATTAGTGTTTATAAAAACAATTCAATAGGGAAAAAAGCGCATAATTTCGATATCGCTATTTCTAAAAATGGAACAACTACAACCACTTCATTACACGACTTAAATAGTGCAGAGCATTACATTGTTGTTTTTTGGAGTAGTACTTGTGGTCATTGCTTGGAAGAACTTCCTAAGTTAAAACAATTAATGGCTACAAAACCTGATTACAAAGTCATTGCTGTTGGTTTAGAAGACGAGAATACAAACTGGCAAAAACAAATTGCTAATTATCCTGATTTTATCCATGTGCTTGGTTTAGGAAAATGGGACAACCCAATTTCTAATGCCTATGGTGTTGGGTCAACACCTTCGTATTTTGTCTTGGATAAAAACAAAACCATTACAGCAAAGCCTTATGACGTTGAAGCACTAACAACGCTTTTGAAATAATACTTTAATATACTGTATAAAAAAAGCCAACGCAATTGCGTTGGCTTTTTTTATGTATGTGTACTATGCTTAGTCTAAATGCGGAATACGTAATACTTGTCCTGGGTAAATTAAATCAGGATCTTTAAGCATTGGTTTATTAGCTTCAAAAATCACAGGATACTTCATAGCATTTCCATAGAATTTTTTAGCAATTTTACCTAAAGTGTCTCCACTTACAACTGTATGAAACTGAGCTTCTGGCTCTACATGCTCAACAGTCATTTGGTCATCAACAGTTGCAATACCTTCAGTATTACCTACAACTAATACTACTTTTTCTTTTGTTGCTTGGTCATAAGCCATACCCGAAATGGTAGCTAAATCGTCGTTAATATGTACTTTTAAATTCTCTACTTTTAATTGCAAATCAGAAATTGTTTCTTCTAGCTTGCCTGCTGCTGCAGTTTCTGCTTTTAGTTTTGCCTCAGCTGCTGCCTCTGCCGCTTCAGCAGCTTCTTCTGCATCTGTTTTTCCTATGCCAAAAACTTTTGCTCCAGCATTTTTAATAAATGAAAATAAACCCATAATTATAATGTTTAAGTGTTAATAGTTATTGTTCTTGTAAAGTTTAAAAAAATCTGCTTCAATTCCAATTAATATTCGTAATTAAAATGTAAACAAATCTTCATATATATGACACATAATATCACCTTAAAGTCACATGAAAATCCAAAAGAAAACGCTCAACTAGAACTATCTAGTTGAGCGCTATGGAAACTAAATAACCAACCAAAATTTAGCTCCTTGTATTTTCTCTTGGGTTCTCTTTTTTATCTGTTTTTTGTTTACGTTTTTTTGCTTCATTGGTTTGTTTAACCATTCTTCCTTCTGTATTTGCTTCTCTCATAAATTGTATGTAACCATTACCTGTAAATTCATAAATTGTTCCAGAAGATGGATGGTACAGCTCTATAGTTGCATCATTTAAAACGCTTAATTCAAAGTATTCATTGTCAAAATAATCATAATCTAATGTTAATGTTTTTAGATACATGTTATTTGAGATGTCTCCTACTCCATAAACACCTGTATAATCCCAATAAATATTGTTTGGGTTTGAGACATTTACGTCTTGAGAACTTCTAAACTCTGAATCATTTCCACCAGCTAAAAACTGAAGATAATTTTCATTATCAAACTCATTTAGCATTCCTTGTTGACTTGTATAGGTCTTTTCCCAAGCTTCATACTCTTGAAGAAAATAGTGGATATTGTCATAAAACACATAGTCATAATCAAACGTGCTACGTTGGTAACCATGTAAAAAATATGAAGTATCATTAAACGGATTGTAAAGCTCAATGGTATTATTATCTATTTGGTATACATCAAAAGTTTCGTAACCATCAATATCGTGGTACACATCCAATATCATGTTATAAGCATCATAATCTGCTACTGGAATTCCAAAACCGTTACCTTGGTTACCAAAACCAACTAGGTTGTTGTTAGCATACATTACTCCATTTCTAAACGAAACTGTAAATGCTATTTGTAAAAATGGTGTTTCGCCATAACCTATAGTTTGGTTAATATCTACATACCACAATTCATACGAGCTCAATAATTGATGTAATGAAATTGTTGGTGTGTTATTATAGTTATCAACAATAACTTCTTCTCTGTAACAAGACGTCAATAAAGTTGCTGTAAAAGCAAGTGTTAAGAATAATTTTATAGTCTTCATAATCCAACAATTTTAGGGTTAATAATTTTAAAGTTTCAAAACGCGTGCCAAAAATTAGTTGTGCTTTATGTAATGTTAACCTCAAAGACTTATATTTTGTGTATTTTTGAATATAGAATTTGAAAATAATTATATGAATACCCCTTTAAAATATGCTGTTTTTGGTTCAGGAAGTTGGGCCACTGCTATTGTAAAAATGTTATGCGAAAATCTTGATGAAGTTGGATGGTACATGCGTAGTGTTTACATAAAAGAGCATTTACTTAAAGAAGAACACAACCCAAGTTATTTAAGTTCGGTTGAGTTTGATATAAACCAATTAAAGCTAAGCAACGACATTAATGAAATGGCTAATTATGCTGATGTACTTATTTTTGTAGTGCCTTCGGCTTTTATGCATTCTGAATTAGAGAAACTCACTGTAGATATTACTAAAAAAACCATTGTTTCGGCTGTAAAAGGTATTATTCCTGAATCTGGTTTATTGGTCGGTGAACATTTTCATGATATTTACCATATTCCTTTTGAAAACATTGCTGTAATTGCTGGTCCTTGTCATGCAGAAGAAGTCGCTTTAGAACGATTATCGTACCTAACCATTTCTTGTGCTGATAGTAAAAAAGCACAGGACATTGCTGATAAGCTCTCTAGCGATTACATACAAACCAAAATTAGCGACGACGTTATTGGTACCGAATATGCTGTAATGCTTAAAAACATTTACGCTATTGCTGCTGGTATAGCACATGGTTTAGGTTATGGTGATAATTTCCAAAGTGTATTGATGAGTAATGCCATAAGAGAAATGAAGCGTTTTATTAAAAAAATGCACAAAATGAAACGCAACATCAATAACTCTGCATATTTAGGAGACTTGTTGGTTACAGGATATTCTACATTTTCTAGAAACCGAATGTTTGGTAACATGATTGGTAAAGGCTACACTGTAAAATCGGCTCAAATGGAAATGAACATGGTTGCCGAAGGTTACTATGCCACAAAAAGTGCACATTTATTGAACGAAAAAAATAAAAAGAAAACACGTTTACCTATTGTAAACTCAGTTTACGAAATACTATATGAAGGTAAAAACCCTAAAAAAGTATTTAAAAAATTGACCGAAAAATTAGATTAATATTAACGTATTTAATCTTTACACCTCAATTCTTTAAGTTACATTTGTGCCATGAAAAAGTTAGTATCTTTTCTTTTATTAGCTTGCTCCTTATTTAGTTATAGTTTTTCATCGACTGCTGTCCCTGAAAAAACTATAACCGATTCGGTATTGCTTTTTTCTAAAGCTGAAAAAGAAACAGTTACTTCGCCTTCAAAACCTGCACTTTTAGCAAGCAGCATTGAAACCAATGTTGTTTTTCTTTCAGACTCAAGAACTGGACCTTCACCTTTAGGGTTTAAAAACTCTACATATATTCAAAACAAGGCGTTTAGTTTACACCATGCCTTAACAAGTACTGTTCAGTTTAAACACTATAATAAAACCATAGTTCCCTTTAGAGCTATTGATATTATTTTCCCTTTCCATACGCATTGGTAAACACATTTTACTGCATTTAAAAATTTAAACACTGCGAGCTTTTAAAGCTAAGCAGCAGTAATTTATTACACACTTATTTTAAAATAACAATGAATACAAACAGCACTATAATAGGAGTTGTAATAGCTCTATTATGTTGTATGCCTTATGCGTTTATATACTTTTCTAGAAAAAAGAAGCAAAAGCAAACAATAGCAACATTTAAAACTATTGCGTTAGAACACAACATTCAAATTGATGAATTTGAAACTTTAAATACAAATACCATTGGTATTGATAAAACAAACCGAAAGGTACTATTTGTTAAAAACAACGAAACAACAATTGTAGACTTAAAACAAGCTAACTATTGTTATATTAATGAAGAAAAAAGCAAAACACAATCAATAAGTACTATTGATATTTGTTTTAATCTCTCTAATAAAGAACATCAAAAACTAACCGTTTTTGATAATGAAGATGGTTTTATGCTAGATGGTGAAGTTCAATTTTCCAATGCTTGGGTAAACACCATTAATCAGCATATTAAAGCTGCATAATTGTCTTTAAAATAAGCCTTGTTTAAAACGAGGCTTATTTTTTTAAAACCCCTTTTACTTTCATTAACGGAATAGCTTGTAAGGCACGTTCATTAATAGTGTTTTTTCTAAACACATAGGTTTTTTCAAACATAGTATTACCTTCAAAAAAAGTAACTTTAAACTGATTGTTAAGCGCAAAAAGTTCCTCTTGTAACAATTCAATTTTAGCATAGCTTTTTGCAGGTAGCTTATCTATCTTTTTTCTAAATGTAGATGTTATTTTTTGGTCAGAATATCCATTAGTAACAATTAAAACCACATCTAGGTCTTGGTCTTTATCATTAATAATATATGCATTCCAGTCTTGGGTTTTGTAAACATCATTAAACTCGTTTACTACTGCTATATAAACACCTTCCACCTCTGGGATTTCAATATCTTTTTTCATCTTATTTCTTGCTTCTACAGAAAACCTTTAAATTAGATGCAAAATTAACGCATTACTTTAAAAAAATACAATGAAACACGTTTTCTCTGCCCTAATTATTCTATTTGTTTCTTCCTTTTCTACAGCACAAACCAACAACAATTCTCCTCTTACTATTGACCAAATTATGCAAGGCGAAGACTTTGTAGGTTATTTACCAACAAATATTAGTTGGTCAGACGATAGCAAAGACATTTATTTCAGTTGGAATCCTAATAACGACACCATTCGTTCTAACTATAAAGTAAATATCAACACGCAAAAAATAGAAGCACTTTCTTTTGAAGACGAAAAACAACGCAGTAATGCTGGAGCGCTCTCAAAAGACGGAAAATGGAGCGTTTACGAAAAAGGAGGAGACCTCTTTTTACTTAATACGTCTAACTTTAGTAAACGACAAATTACCAATACTATAAACAGAGAGTCTAACCCAATGTTTTCGGGAGACCAAAAACACATTGTTTACCAACAAGACAATAACCTTTTTCAATGGACAATTGCTGATGGAAGCATTACCCAACTTACTAATTTTAAAAGCGGAAACGAGCGTCCTGAAAGTAAACGTAACGCGCAAGACCAATGGCTTTACGATGACCAATTGGCGCATTTTGACATTCTGCAAAAACGTAAAAACGAAAGTGATGCTAGCAGTTACCGTAGAGAACAAATACAGTTTAATCGTCCTGAAGCAGTTTACATAGGTGATAAAAGCCTTTTTGATATTGACCTTTCTCCAAATTTAGATTACGCTATTTACAGGCTTTACAGTCCTGCAAACGATAAAAACACTATAGTACCTGATTATGTTACTGATAGTGGTTACACTACAGATCTTAACGCTCGTGCAAAAGTTGGCGGACCTCAATACACTACCGAAGCTTGGGTTTTAAACTTAAAAACAGGTGAAACACACCAACTAAAAACCGAAACTATTGAAGGCATTAAAAACAAACCTGCATTTTTAAAAGACTATGCCAAAACTACTGAAGATTACAATCCTGAATACGAAAACCCAAGACCTGTTTATGTAGATTCTCCTGTGTTTTCACAAGATGGAAAAGCTGTAGTAAACATTACTTCGCAAGATTATAAAGACCGTTGGATTATGTTAGTAGACCTTAGCAACGGAAACTTAAAACTTATCGATCATCAACATGACGATGCTTGGATTGGTGGACCAGAAATAGGTTGGTTTGCCAATGGTGTTGTTGAGTGGATTGACAATACTACTATTTGGTTTAAATCAGAAAAAACAGGATATGCACACTTGTACACTGCCAATGTAAACTCAGGAAAAATAAAAGCACTTACCGAAGGTAATTTTGAAATTCAGCAAGTAACACTTTCTAAAGACAAAAAAACCTTTTACATCATTAGCAATAAAGAAAGTGCGCACCAAACCCATTTTTATCACCTACCAGTAAAAGGTGGAAAAATGGTACAAATCACATCTCAAAAAGGTGGTCATGAAGTTTCTATTTCACCTGACGAGAGTAAGCTAGCTGTAAGATATTCGTACACCAATAAACCTTGGGAATTGTATGTTATGGATAACAAAGCTGGTGCAAAAATGACACAACTTACAGAGTCTACAACCGATGCTTTTAAATCCTACAACTGGACTGAAGCCGAAATTATAAACTTTACTGCAAGAGATGGCGCACAAGTACCAGCAACACTTTACAAGCCTAGTCCTGACAAAAACAATGGTGCAGCAGTAATTTTTGTTCATGGAGCAGGATACTTACAAAACGTTCATAATTGGTGGTCGTCTTACTATAGAGAATACATGTTCCATAATATTTTAACCGATAATGGATACACTGTTTTAGCTATAGATTTTAGAGCAAGTAAAGGTTATGGTAGAGACTGGAGAACAGCTATTTACCGTCACATGGGAGGAAAAGACCTTAACGACCAAATTGATGGTGCAAAATACCTGGTTGAAGCACATGGAGTTTCACCAGATAAACTAGGAATTTATGGTGGCTCTTATGGTGGTTTTATAACGCTTATGGCTATGTTTAAATATCCTGATACTTTTAAAAGTGGTGCAGCTTTACGCTCAGTGACCGATTGGGCACATTACAACCATGGCTATACCGCAAATATTTTAAACACTCCTGTTGAAGACCCAAAAGCTTACCAACAAAGTTCACCAATTTATTTTGCCGATGGTTTAAAAGGCAACTTATTGATGCTACATGGTATGATTGATACTAACGTACATTTTCAGGATGTGGTACGTCTATCACAACGTTTAATTGAGCTGAAAAAAGAAAACTGGGAATTAGCTGTATTCCCACTAGAAGGTCATGGCTTTGTAGAAAGCTCTAGCTGGAGCGATGAGTACCGACGCATTTTTAAATTGTTTCAAGAAACGTTGAGGGAGTAAACGGTTTGATTTTTTGAGGAACTATATTCAATAAGTTTAGAGGAAATAATTACAACTTTTAAACGTGACCTCAATATTGATAGAGAAATTAATCTTTGGCTGAATAAAAGATTTGCTATCTTAGACATATAGTATGAATATACGTAATACGTATATCCAATTGTTGTGCTTAATTAGAAAAAAATGAGTGAAAGACCAAACTTTGGAGTTTTTAATGATTTTTGGAATGGACATCCAAATCATTTACCACTTATGAGTTTATATGACATTCCGAATCCACCAAAAGAATGGAATCTCACAAAAAGTATTGATAGACTTGATAATATAGTTTCTAAAAACTCAAGTAATGATATAGTTGACGGAATTAGATTGTTATTAAAGAATGAAGATTGGAGACCTCATTTAGTCGCTGCTCTTGCAACCCTTAAAATTGACAAAAATCAGCAGTCTGAATTAAAAACTGATTTATGGAATCGTCTAAAGACTGGTTCTTGGGTTAGTCCGCAAATTTTGGTTATTCTTTCAATAATTGATTCTGAATTTGATGTTAAAGCAAAAGAAATATGTGAAAATGGCTTTAAAATAACCTATTCCGAAATGCCAATGCACGAACATCATTCTGCGAGAGGACCAGCTGGTATAAGTGTCGATAATAAGAAAGTCATTGCTTCGACCGAGTATCTTCTGAATGGAGTGATTATAGATTCAATGGAAAATGACAATGGTGGCTCTTTAGCAAAAAATTGGAAAGAGAATCTATTGGGATTAATAGAAAACAACAAGTTTAAAATAATAAATAACTAAGCACAACATTGGCTATAAATAATTGCTTGTTCTCGCCTACTTCTGAAAATCCTCACGGATTTTCAGTTTGGTGTTTACTTGCTAAGTTAAATGTTAAACCACGCAACTACTCATAGCCGTATTCCAAGGTAAAAAACAAGTTTTTTTTAGAAATTTACTGCTGCTATATTTACAAAGGGAGTACCTCTTTTAAT
>NZ_JAOQHY010000078.1:0-231 GCF_025548475.1 Gaetbulibacter sp. NE
CCTTGACCGCCGCGCAGGCCACCCAAGGCTGCCCTCGGTTCGACGTGTAGATCCGACCGTTGCGGAAGACCGTGTCGGCGAATGTCCTGGTCATGCGGATCAACTTCTCGATTGGGAAAGCCTGGAGCGCTCACTGTGCGGTGCACAGCGGCCGAACCGCGCACGACACCAGCGTGACGCCAACCGTTCGGCATGTCGGCATTTGGAACAATCCACCGTCCGGTGGATGCT
>NZ_JAOQHY010000080.1:0-231 GCF_025548475.1 Gaetbulibacter sp. NE
TTTTTTTTTTTTTTTTTTTTTATTTTTTTTTAATTTTATTTATTTTTTCTTTCTTCAATTATTTATATTCTGTCCTATTTTTTTTTTTTTTTTTTTTTTTGTCTTTTTTTCTTTTTTTTTTTAATACATTTGTTAATTCCTCACTATACGACCCATTCTTAAATTACACCTTACTTTTTTAAAACACATCCATAAAAAGACACTCGCGACTCTAGTAATAGAAATCCGCAT
>NZ_JAOQHY010000081.1:0-224 GCF_025548475.1 Gaetbulibacter sp. NE
CTTGCTATTCCGCAGGCATCGTTTGATCCATTGTCTATATCTGAAGTCGTGATGCTTCCGTTTCCTGAGGCATCTAATACAACTGTTGCATTCTGACAAATTGCTGTTGGTGCTGTGTTGTCCTGAACGGTTACTGTTGCACTACAGGTCGATACGTTTCCGTTATTGTCTGTTACTGTTAACGTTACTGTGTTAACACCTATATTAGTACAATCAAAACTCGT
>NZ_JAOQHY010000082.1:0-219 GCF_025548475.1 Gaetbulibacter sp. NE
GCGTCGCAAAGCTCCTGATTTCGAAGCTTTTGTGCGCTATGCTTACGACAGCGTTTTCCTGCGTTGCAGGAATGGGGGTTGGGGGTTAGTGTGTAGTGTTTGGTGTTTGGTTGTTGGTTGATGGTGTTTGGTTTTGTAGTGGTGTGTGCTTGTTCATTTTTGAGGGACCACCTTTCGACAGGCTCAAGGCAGGTGAACCAAAAAGTGCTTTTACTGTCG
>NZ_JAOQHY010000083.1:0-219 GCF_025548475.1 Gaetbulibacter sp. NE
TTGCAGCGAACCGCACCCAAAACTTCGCGTCGCAAAGCTCCTGATTTCGAAGCTTTTGTGCGCTATGCTTACGACAGTGTTTTCCTGCGTTGCAGGAATGGGGTTTAGTTGGTTGTTGGGGTTTGGTGTTTAGTGTTTAGTGTTTGGTTTTGTAGTGATGTGTGCTTGTTCATTTTTGAGGGACCACCTTTCGACAGGCTCAAGGCAGGTGAACCAAAA
>NZ_JAOQHY010000084.1:0-208 GCF_025548475.1 Gaetbulibacter sp. NE
CACGTTTTGAGTTTGTGTAGATGTATTTCCGTTACCATCATCATAAGTCCAAGTCACTACAGTTGTACCTTGAGTAGCGATTGGTAAAGAGGCATCATGAGTTACAGTTATCGTACCACCACAATTATCATTAGCTGAAGGAGGTGTTAAAGCAGTCACTTCACATTCAGCAGTTACATCAGCAAGTGTCGCCACATCAGGAACAGGA
>NZ_JAOQHY010000008.1:0-173168 GCF_025548475.1 Gaetbulibacter sp. NE
AGCAGCAGTAAATTTCTAAAAAAAACTTGTTTTTTACCTTGGAATACGTATAACCGTCAGTTACGGGATTAAAGTTACTATTTTTCGGTTAAACACAGACGTTAGCAATTCCGAGTGGATTCGGACGTAGTCGAATCCGCCGTAATTGCGGTTATACATTGTTGGCAACAGTATTTTATTTTTTTCCATTATGAAACTCAGTCAGAATTTTTTCTTTTTCTGATTCCGACAACCCATAATCAACAATTAATTCAGGTCGGAAAGGTGGCATTTGATTATCAATTTTTAAAAACCATTGAATTAAATATTGGCTAATTTCTAATTCGATTTCTTCGCAACCTGCTGAATAATAAACCTTATATTCTTTGTCATTAATTGATTTTGAAATCAAATCTAATTTTTTACTATAATCACTCCTCCTTAAAAGCCCTTCGTATCCAATTGCTTTAACAGTTCCGTTTGGGTATTTTATTAAGTTCAACAGTTCATTTTCGCTGGCATTATTCATTATCCAAAGTCTTGTTTTGGCAAACTTTTCCATTGACCTTCCATTTGGACCAACTCCTCCTGTATATCCAGTGTTTTTTGCAACTAAAACAGAGTCCTTTATAGATTTCGATACATTATTCCAATTATGTGACCAACTTTTTTCATAGAATGAAGATAATACAACAACAATTCCAATTCCGAGTATTGTCAAAATTGGGAATAAAATCGAGAATCGATTTCGCTTATTATGATTTCTGCGTTTCATCATATTGTTGCCAACAAATAATTAATTTTAAAATAGCTGATAAATTATCATAAAGAGTTATAATTAAGAATTAAAAATCCTGACCACAATTACATTCGATAATGTAATCTTCCTTATAATAATTCATAAATTTAGCCACTGACTTCAATGTATCTAAATATTTAAAATCAAATCCTTTTTTTATTAAGTTTTTATATCTTAGAAAATCATTCTCTTGCTTTGTGTGAATTATATCATCTCTATATTCTTTCAATTTCCAAATTAACTGATTATTTAGATTATTGTTTTTAAAAAAATCCTTTCCTGTATTCTCTTTAAGAATGACTTTGATTTTAGTCTTAAAATCCAAGGATTCTTGAATTTGCATTTTATTATAAATTATTGTTTTGTTTTTTTGTCTATCAATATAATTATAGTCATCCTTTATCATTGAATTTATAAAAGATTCAATAGCCGTAAATAAGTATATCACAAAACCACTAGATAAACCAAAAAAATTATACAATTCATGAATTGGTGGCTTTTTATCTTCTGATGATAAATTTAATTTAGAAATTAATATTTTTCTCTGTTCTGAAATTCTTTTCAAGCCCATCTGAGCATTATTAAAATAAATTAAAGTGGGATCAGGAATTGGAACAAGATAATTTATACCATCAATCTTATTCACCAAGCCACCAATTAAAGTATCATCTTCTAATTCTAAAAAAGCTATTTCACCTTTCCTATCAGATAATATATTTTCTTCAACATTAGCTCTTAAATCAATCATTTCTATTTTTTTTCCGTTAAAAATAGGATCATTAGAATTTGTTTGATAAAAAAACCGTCTCTTAATATGTTTCATTTTATTTGATTTATAAAACTCTTAAATATAATCTTTTTCAACAACTATCATTATTCAATAAGCACGAAAAAAACAATCGCTAAACAGCTTCTCTATACCTAGGTCATAGCTACTCCATAGCTAGTCCATGGATAGTCCATGTAAAACGCGGTTTTTCCTACAAAAAACCCAAATAAACACAAACTACTTAAAATCAATACATTAAATATTGTTTCTGTTTTTTGGCACGCTGTTTGTTTACTATTAGTTGTATAATTAAAACCCTTACAATTATGAAACGAATTATTTATTTTTTTACAGCAATACTCTTAGGAAGCGTATCTGTAAACGCAACAACCACCAGCACAAATTCAGTAAATACTTTTAACACTTATGCTAATGGTTATGGCAACTCTTTCATATTTGTAGAGAATGGTATTGAATTTTCAGTATTTCCTGATGGTCAGTTTGACTTTTACATCCCTAATTATGGTCCAAACGTAAATGTTGGCTTTAGTACTCCTAATGTATCCATAAGCTTTAACACTGGTTATGATTACAACCCTTATGTACAATATGACGATTTTGGTGCTATTGTTCAAATAGAAAATACACCTATTTATTATGACTTCTACGGAAGAATTACAAGAGCAGGAAATGTAAACATTCACTATAACAGTTTTGGACGTGTTGCTCGTGTAGGTGGTTTATACATTCACTATCGTAACAGAGTATTTTCTCACTACACAGGGTTTATAAACGTTTATAATAGATACTATGTGTACCGTCCATGGCACAGATATTATGCTGTACCTTCAGTAAACTTCTGTATTGTAAACACTAGACCTTATAGACAGTATTACACTCCTATTAGACATCACTATTACAGACCATACAGAAACAATTACCGTCAGCCTGTTAACATAAACAGTCGTCGTAATACTGTAGCTAACAACGGAAGACGTTCAAACGCACAACAAACACGTATAAGTGATAGATATAGACAAGATGCTACACCTAGAAGAAGTACTTCTGTAGATAGAAGCAACACCACAAGACGTAATAATAGTGCTGTAACAGCTCCTACTAGAACAAGAACTACCACTCCTAGAGTATCAAGTTCTACTAATAGAACAAACACATCGTCTAGAGCTACAGTTAATACTAATAGGCCTAAAAATAGTTCGGTTACTACCAAAAGAAATGTGACCAAAACAAGAACTACTGTGTCTAATAAAGTGAACACTAAAAAAAATTCAACGGTAAGAAAACCAAATACGTCTCAAATACGTAAATATAATACAAGACAAAACAAAAGTACTCAGCGTGTAACTCAAAATAACAGAACAAAGTCGTCAAATGCGACTAAATCTAGAAGTTCACAAAACAGTACAAGATCTAGAAGATAATATAACGATACATAATTTTTTGGTTGGTTAGTTGGAAAGTCCTGCAAGTCGTATGCCTCAAAGCACCTTGTGGGATTTTCCCGTTTTAGGCTAGTAACACAGCAAAAACTATTTAATTGGTAAGTACTTTTTTAATATTCCTGAAATGTCTTTAGAGACATTCATCTTATACACTGCAAAGACATACACACACCCTATCAATAAAGACTTAAATGCTATATTAACTATAGGATGAAAAGGAAATTCCCAAAAATAAAACACAGCAACACTTACTAAAATCAATATTCCTACTTTTAAAGAATCTTTTGTAAAAGGAAGCATTTTAAACTTTCGGTTTACAAAGTAAATTTTAGCTGTATTGTAAATAAAAATAGCTATAAAAGTTGCAACTGCTGCTCCATCAATTCCTAATAACGGAATAAATACCATATTTAAAATAACTATCAATACCGTAAGTAACACTCCAAAAAGTAGTACCACTCTATAATAATCACTATTGAATAAAATAGCATTATTGTTCCCTAAAAGCGTGTCGTAGAGTTTTGCTAAGCTTATTAAAAACACAACGGTTAGTCCATAACTAAATTCTTCAGGGATAATTAAATACAACTGATTGATGTTAAGCACAATTAGTAAAAATATCAAACCACTGATAATAAAAAGGCTAAGTGACGAGCGTTGATACAAATCCTTTAAAGCAACCTTATTTTTTTCATTTAAATAATTAGCAGTAATAGGCATTAATATTTGATGCATAGACCGTTGCGGAACCGAAATTACCGATGCGATATAAATTGCAACACTATAGTAAGCGACTTCCTCTATATCAATATATTGTCCAAGCATAAACTTATCTATATCTAAAATAAGTGTCGCTACCGAACCTGCAAGTATAATAAGCGATGAGTATTTAATAATAGCCCTAAAGCTCTCTATTCTATTAAACTTAAGTACTGGCCAACGAATAATAAATGCGTAGAGTTTCATTATAACCATACGCAATACATATACTATAATAATTGCATTGATAAACTCGTGTACATTAAGATATCCCAAATACACACAAAACAGCAGTAACATTATCCCAATTCTATGAAACACCTCTTTCATAAAGTTGCCAAAAACAGTCTGCATTTGGGTTTTTGCCCAAGCAAAAAACACTTCAAAATAACCCATAGAAATAGCAGCAATAATAATATGCCACACATAGTCTTTTACAATACCATTTCTTTGTGATAACAAATCACTTATAACATCATAACCAAAATAGCCAATCAATGCTACAGGAACTACTACAAACATAGGTAGTATAAGCATTAAGGTTAAAAAGCTGTTAAGTGAATTTTTGGTTTTAAATGTAGAATAGAACTTTATAAGTGTATTATGAACTCCAAAAGCCATTAAAGGCATCATAATATTTGCTGTAGATAGCACAAAGGCAATTAAACCATAGTACTCATCTGTAATAAAATTAGTGTACAGAAACAATGTATTAATTGCTCCTATACCAAACCCTAAATAGGTACTAATAGTGTTTTTAAAGGATTGTTTAACTACAATTCCCATTTATACAAGTTTCGCTAGAGTTTTTGTTAGTTCCCTTCTACTGTACTTTTGCAATCCTATAGGTTGCGTTTGCAGCGAATTGGTTTTATAGGCATTAAAATACAATAAAATTTGAGATTTTATCTGCTGCTTTTCATTGTAATAAAAATAATGTCCTGTATTTGTAGTTTTAATGATGTCTTCAACATCAGACTCTTGTGGTCCTATAGCTAGTATTGGCGTATTGGAAACCATATATTCAAACAGCTTTCCAGGAATAATAGCTTTACTTACTTGTGAGTCTATTTCAATTAACAACAACACTTGCGATTGCATTTGAAACTGCATCGCTTCCTCATGGTTGACATAACCAACAACATTTACATAATTATCTAGTTGATAACTTGACAAAGTCTGCAACACATCATCGCTCACAACACCTATCAAGTTCAATTGAAACGCAGTTTTAAAAGCTTCGTTTTCAGCTATCAACTCACGTAATGCGTCCCATAATTGAGTTGGGTTACGTTCAGAAAGTAATGAGCCAATATGAGCTATTGTAAAACGTTGGTCTTTCTCTGGTTTTTCAATAGCATACGTGTCGTAACCATTGGTAATAACAGTTATAGGTTGTTGGGTTTTAAGCGCAAACTCTTGCTTTGTTACTGTGCTAGTAACTATAATTTGGTCGGCAGATTGTAAAACATTCTGCTCTAACAATTCGTGTTTTTGTCTAGAGCTTTTGGTGAGTTTTAAATCTTTGTGATAACCTATAGTTGTCCAAGGGTCTCTAAAATCGGCTATCCATTTTACATTCAATTGCGCTTTTAACTGCAAACCTATAAGGTGTAAACTATGTGGTGGTCCAGTAGTGATAATCGTTTCAATACCTTCGTTTTTTATATATTCTGAAAGATAAGCTACCGAAGGTTTTACCCAACCTTTTCGCGCATCAGGAATAAAGAAATTTCCTCTTACATACAATAATAAACGCTCAATAAGAGATTGCTTTTTTTTCTTCGGAATAATGCCTGAGCTTATCGTTTTAGAACTCTTTTTTGAAAGTAAATTAGCAAACTTATAAGGTTCGTTTATAGGTTGTTTTAAAACAGTTACAGTATTAGACACTTCATCTTCCAACTGCAAGTCTGTAATTGGATAACTAGGATTCTCAGGACAGTAAACAACAGGATCTACACCAAATTCTGGCAAGTATTTTACAAATTTCAACCAACGTTGTACACCTGGTCCTCCTGCAGGTGGCCAATAGTATGTTATTATAAGTGCTTTTTTACGCACTAGCTTGGTCTTTTTTAAACGAATACAATAGCCCTCCTAAAAGCAATAATGCTAGTACAATTGAACTAGACAACGCAATAGTACTTCCTGTTTTTACTACTTGAGGCTCAAATTTAAACTCAATAGTATGGTTTCCTTTAGGAATTTCAAGTCCTCTCAATACATAATTAACACGCTGAATAGGTGCTTCGGTTCCATCAATTGTTGCTACCCAACCATGGCCATAATACACTTCAGAAAACACAGCAAAACCATCGTTACTATTGTTAGATTCGTACTTTAAATAGTTTGGTTGATGTGCTACTAATTTAATTGTAGATAAAGAATCTACAGTATAGGTTCTAGACTCCAATGGCATTGATGTAATCGCTTTTGTTTTAGTATTTAAACTGTCTAAGGCAACTATTTCTTCATTAGCAGAACTAACCTGTTGTAATGACGAAACAAACCAAGCATTTCCATTGGCTTCTTCATTGTTATAAGGAAATACATTACCCTTATCGTCTTCTCCAATAAAATATTTGGTATTCAACATATTAATGACTTCCATATTATTTTTTGAAATATGAAAATCATACAGTTCATCAAATCGTCCAAGTTTAGCTGCATGATAACCACTTAACGAATTATGAAAATAAGCAGCTTTCCCTGGATTTCTAGAGCCTTCACTAGATAAATCTAAAACTCTAAAATGTGTCTTGTCCTTTAATATCTCTTTATCAGCAGCATTAGCTTTATAAGGCTTTTCAACTTGAATTGCAGACACAAAATTATCGTTATTAACGTAGCGTCTGTCTACACCAACCAAATCAAATAAAATTAAAGCAGCAAATACAATAATCACTTTTCCTTCTGATAGTTTTTGTTTTAAGAATCCAAAAATTGTTGCTGCTGCAAGCACTACTAAAAGCAAAGTTCTTAATGTGTCTTGTGTAAAGAAGGTTTGTCTGTCGGCTCTTAGTGCATCAACAAAGCTTTGTCCATACTCGCCATAGGCTTGTCTGTAATACCCATCGTTTACACCAACAAAGTCAAACGACGATTTTATAAGCAAGAGTAAAATTGCAAGTCCTCCTGTAATTATTGCGGAATATTTTAATGCTTTTAGCTTTTCCTCTTTGCTTTCAAAATCATTGAATAAACGTACCAAACCAAAAATAGCCAATACAGGTATACAGAGTTCTAAAATTACCTGAATAGAACTTACTGCTCTAAACTTGTTGTACATAGGTACAAAGTCTATAAAGAAATCGGTTAAAAACCCTAAATGTTTTCCGTAAGAAAGCAATAACGATAGTACAGTACCACCAACTAGCCACCATTTGAGTCTGCCTTTAACCAAAAACAAAGCAAATACAAACAAGAAAATAACTACTGCTCCAACATACGCTGGTGCTTCAACAATGGTTTGTGCTCCCCAATAAGTAGGTGTAGTTTTTACTTCGCGAGTAGCTTCAACAGGCGACGCTCCAATATTTCTATAAAATTTAAACGTTTCAGAGTCGACACCAACATCTTCATGACTTCCACCACCAAAAAGCCTCGGAATAAACAAGTTAAGACTTTCCGCTATGCCATAGCTATATTCTGTAATATAATCCTTATCCAATCCAGTAGTCACTGCTTTAGGAGAACCATCAGGATTTATAGTAAGTTCACTTTTTCCTCGTGTACTTTCATTAACATACTCTTTGGTCGCCATAATATTGCTGGCGTTTAACCCAACAGCTAATAGTACTGCAACAACTAGCATCCCAACCGATTTGAAAAAATGTGGCAATACCTTTTTTCGGTAAGCGTCTATTAAATAAGCTATTCCTAAAACCACAACTAACAGCATCAAATAATAAGTCATTTGAAAATGGTTAGCACATATCTCTAAAGCCATAGCCACTGTAGTTAGTAAAAAACCACCTATGTAATGTTTTCTGAACGTGAGTAGAATACCACTAAGCACCAAAGGCATATAGGCAATAGCATGCGCTTTACTATTATGTCCTACACCTAATATAATAATGAGATAGGTAGAAAAACCAAAGGCCAATGCACCAAGTGCAGCGAGTTTAAAATCTACTTTTAGCACAAGTAACAACACATAAAACCCTAGGAAATAAAGAAATAAATAATCGGCTGGTCGTGGTAAAAAACGTAGTGAAAGGTCTAGTTTTTTAATATAATTATGAGGGTATTTTGCACCTAACTGATACGTGGGCATACCTCCAAACGCACTGTTAGTCCAGTAGGTTTCCTCACCAGTGGCTGCTCTAAAGTCATTTTGCTGTTGAGACATTCCAATATAGTGCTTAATATCACTTTGGAAAATCTTTTTGCCTTTTAAAACTGGGCTAAAATATGCTAATGAAACAATAACAAACCCAACTAAAATTAAAAGATGAGGAAGAATTCTTTTGATTGAAAACTGCATGAATATGTTTTAAAGAATGATTGTGAAAATTAATCAATTTCTTCGTAATCCACGTACTCACCAACAGTTTTATTTGAAGACTTCTGACGCTCAGGCATTTTATCAATTACAGTCTCGCCTTCTCTTTGTTGTGTTTGTTGGTTATTTTGGTATTGTTGAAATTGACCTCCAAAACGTTCTTGCATCTTTTTAGACATATAACGCATAAGGTATGGAGCAAAAATTCGCATAAGTAGCTTTATACCATAATACACTAATAGTATGATTAAAATGGTTCTTAAAAAACCAATAAAAGAAGCCGTTTGTACCATTAAAAAGATATTTTTTTCAAAAATACAATTATCATACTTTAAAATAAGTTATAAATACTTAAAAAAAGTATAAAATCTCTATATTTGAATTTAACAAATCACCTATGAAATGCCTACACAGCTAATTTTTACATCAGAATATAAAATGAAAAAGGCATTACGTTTGACAATTAAAAAACTAAAACACAAACAGATGAAATCTATTAAACAGTATATGTTATTGGTGTGTTTTGCAGTGTCTTTCAATACATTTTCGCAATATACCGAAGTTATAAATTCCAATAGACCCGGAGTTTCTAGAAGTGCTTTTTCTGTGGGAACCAATGTAGCTCAATTAGAGGTTGGCCCTTACATTGTTAAAGAAAAACACACGCCTTTAATGTATGAAGTGTCTGGTTTTGGAGTAGATTTTGCTGCGCGTTACGGACTACTTTTTGAAGAATTGGAAATCAACCTTGAAGGTACTTACCAAAACGATACGTTTACCGATAATCGCTCAACATTCTCAACTGAAGATAAACGCTCAAATTTTAAAAACTTTACTCTTGGCGCTAAATATTTAGTTTACGATCCTTATAAAAATGCAGAAGAAGACAAACCAAACATTTATAGCTACCATGACAATAGAGCTTTTAAGTGGAAATCCTTAATTCCTGCTGTTGCTGTATATTTAGGTGCAAATTACGATTCTAAAAATAACCCTTACACTGCTCCAGATGTTGAAGGTTTTAGTCCTAAAGTAATGGTTGCAACACAAAACAACTTTGCTGGTGGTTGGGTACTTGTTATGAATTTAATTAAAGACAGAATTGGTAGTGACTTTTCTGATTTTCAATATATCCTCACACTAACGCATTCTTTCAATCCTAAATGGGTGATTTTTGGAGAAGCTCATGGTATTAAGAGTGACTTTTATGCCGATAATTTATTTAGATTTGGAGGTGCTTACCTCTTAAGCAAAGACTTACAGTTGGACACAGCTTTAACCTTGAACACTAAAGACACACCTTCGGTATTCAGCGTTAATTTTGGAGCATCTTACAGGTTTGATTTCCATAAGGATAAAATTGACAATGGTAATTCTGCCGATGAAGAAGCTAAACGAAAATCAAGAGGTAAAAAAAGCAGAAGAGCTGAAACCGATTTTAATGACGATAATGGCAACTAAGCCAACTATTTTATGATTACAGTTAAAGAAATTAGCTCTAAAAATGAGCTTAAGGAATTTGTAAAGTTTCCGTTTAAAATTTATAAAGACTCCAAGTATTGGGTTCCTCCTATTATAAAACAAGAGTTAGAAACCTTTAACAAAGATGTTAACCCAATATTTAAAGATGCTGAAGCTCGTTTCTTTTTAGCATATAAGAATAATGAAATTGTAGGTAGAGTCGCTGCAATTATCAATTGGCTTGAAGTAAAAAAGCAAGACCAAAAGAAAATGCGATTTGGATGGTTTGATTTTATTGATGATTTAGAAGTTTCTAAAGCGCTTCTTGAAAAAGTAGAAGAAATTGGTAAAGAAAATAACCTTGAGTATTGCGAAGGTCCTGTTGGCTTCTCAAATTTAGATAAAGTAGGTGTGCTTACCGAAGGTTTTGACCAACTTAGCACTATGATTACATGGTATAACCATCCATACTACATCAACCATTACAAATCTCATGGGTATACTGAGGAAAAGGAATACATCGAAAACTTTTTCCCTTTTAAAAATGTAAAACCTGAGTTCTTTACAAAGGCTCAAGAACTTATAAAAAGAAGATATCAGTTACGTTCATTGGCTTTTACCAAAACAGAAGAGGTAATGCCTTATGCTGATAAAATGTTTGACTTATTCAATAAGAGTTATTCTTCGTTATCATCGTTTGTTGAGATTACCGATATTCAAAAGACATACTTTAAAAAGAAGTTTGTAAGCTTTGTAAACCCTGAATACATCAAGTTTGTTGTTGATAAAAACGATGAATTAATTGCGTTTTCAATAGTAATGCCATCATTTGCTAGAGCTTTACAGGAAGCAAAAGGAAAACTATTTCCGTTTGGGTTTCTTAAGTTATTAAAAGCTAAAAAAGAAAGTAAGGATGTAGTATTCTACTTAATTGGTGTTTTACCAGAATATCAAAACAAAGGAGTTACAGCAATTATATTTAATGAATACTATAAGGTGTTTAAGGAAAAAGGCATTCAAAACTGTATTAGAACACCTGAATTAGCAGATAATAAAGCTATTCATCAAATATGGAAACATTTTAATCCTAAAACCAACAAAAGGCGTTTTACACTTAGAAAAAATCTTTAATAAAAAAAGCCGATGAAAAATCATCGGCTTTTTTGTTGATATATTTAACTATCGTTTACTCTCCCATTGCAGCAGCAACTGCAGCAGATAAACGTTTGTAAGTTCCGTTTTCTAATCTACTTCTAATACCATCAAAAGCATCTAAAGTTTCATTAACATCTTCTAGCGTGTGTGTCGCAGTAGGTATTAAACGTAATAATATTAATCCTTTAGGAATTACTGGATACACTACTATTGAACAAAAAATACCATAGTTTTCGCGTAAGTCTTTTACTAAAGCCATAGCTTCAGGAATACTTCCTTTTAAATATACTGGAGTTACACAACTTTGCGTTGTACCAATATCAAAACCACGCTCTTTTAAACCTTTTTGTAATGCGTTTACATTCTCCCAAAGCTTTGCTTTGAGCTCTGGCATTGTCTTTAACATCTCTAAACGCTTTAACGCACCAACAACCAATTGCATTTGCAATGATTTAGCAAACATTTGAGAACGTAAATTGTATTTTAAATAATCAATAATTTCTTGATCTGCAGCAATAAATGCACCTGTACTTGCTAAAGACTTAGCAAAAGTTGCAAAATATACATCTATTCCGTCTTGTACACCTTGCTCTTCACCTGCTCCAGCTCCTGTTTTTCCTAAGGTTCCAAAACCGTGAGCATCATCAACTAAAAATCTGAAATTGTATTTTTCTTTAAGCGCTACGATTTCTTTTAAACGACCTTGCTCACCACGCATTCCAAACACACCTTCTGAAATTACTAAAATTCCACCTCCTGTTTGTTCTGCCATTTTGGTAGCACGCTCAAGGTTTTTTTCTAAACTTTCAACATCGTTGTGCTTGTAAGTAAAACGTTTACCCATGTGTAAACGTACTCCATCTATAATACAAGCGTGTGCATCAACATCGTAAACGATAATATCATCTTTAGATACCAAAGCATCAATAGTAGATACCATTCCTTGATAACCAAAGTTTAAAAGGTAAGCTGCTTCTTTACTTACAAATGAAGCCAACTCATTTTGAAGTTTTTCGTGTAAATCTGTGTGACCAGACATCATACGAGCTCCCATTGGGTAAGCCGACCCATAAGCTGCTCCAGCTTCAGCATCGGTTTTTCGTACTTCAGGATGGTTAGCTAAACCAAGATAATCATTAATACTCCAGGTAATTACATCTTTTCCCTGAAACTTCATTCTGTTGGATATTTGACCTTCAAGTTTAGGAAACACAAAATATCCTTCTGCTTGAGACGCCCATTTTCCTAAAGGACCTTTATCCTTGTATATCTTTTCAAATAAATCTTTCATTTAAGCTAAATTAGTCTAGTTTGAGAGGCAAAATTAATTAATTATATTATGACAACATAATTAATTTATAAACTTGTGTTCATAACCTAATAAGACACAAAAAACCTATCATATTATTAGGGTGAAATAGGATAGGTAATGTATTTACTTTATGTACTGAATTGTTTCGGAAGTGACATTTTTACTGTCAAAGAAACCTTGGCTTTCCATCCACTTGTCACTATACACTTTACTCATGTATCTTGAACCATGGTCTGGGAAAATCACAACAATTTTGTCTCCTTTTTTAAATTCTCCTTCTTCACTAAGTTGTTTTATGGCTTGCATTGCTGCTCCACTTGTATAACCAACAAATAAACCTTCGGTTCTAGAAATTTCCCTTGCAGTGTGTGCACTGTCTTCGTCGGTTACTTTTACAAACTTGTCAATAAGGTCAAAATCTGTTGCTGTAGGAATTAAGTTTTTTCCTAAGCCTTCAATTCTGTATGGGTAGATTTCGTTTTCGTCAAACTCTCTGGTTTCGTGGTATTTTTTTAATACCGAGCCATAAGCATCTACTCCTATTATTTTAACGTTTGGATTTTGCTCTTTCAAAAACTTAGAAGTTCCTGAAATTGTTCCTCCTGTTCCACTACAAGCAATTAAATGTGTAATTTTTCCTTCAGTTTGTTTCCAAATTTCAGGACCTGTAGTGTTATAATGTGCATCAATATTTAATTGATTAAAATACTGATTGATATAGATTGAACCTTTTCGTTCTTCATGTAAGCGTTTTGCAACTTGATAATACGACCTTGGGTCATCAGCACTTACATGAGCAGGACACACATACACAGTTGCTCCCATGGCTTTAAGCATATCTATTTTATCAGCTGACGACTTTGAGCTCACAGCCAAAATACACTCGTATCCTTTAATGATACTTACCATAGCAATACTAAATCCTGTATTACCAGATGTGGTTTCAATAATTGTATCTCCTGGAGTTAAAATTCCTTGTCTTTCAGCTTCTTCTATAATATGAAGTGCTATTCTATCTTTTGAAGAGTGTCCTGGATTAAAGGCTTCTACCTTAGCGTAGAAATCACCATCAAAACTTGCAGTTAGCTTATTTAATTTGATTAGAGGTGTTTTTCCTATAAGATCCAACACGTTATCAAACACTTGTAAGTTGTCTTTCATAAATGCTATTTATCAGTCACAAATTAAAAAAAGTAACCTAAAACCTCGCAAAAATAAGAGTTTTTTTTTAATTAACTAGTAATATTCTCTAAGTCTAATAAAAAGGCATACTCTTCGGCATCTTCTTTTAAAGCTTCAAAACGTCCTGAAGCGCCACCATGACCTGCATTCATGTTGGTTTTTAAAAACAATTTATTAGTGTCAGTTTTTAGAAACCTCATTTTTGCAACCCATTTTGCTGGCTCCCAATATTGTACTTGAGAGTCATGAAGTCCTGTAGTTACTAAAATATGTGGATAGTCTTGCGCTTTTACATTATCGTATGGCGAATAGGATTTCATGTAATTATAATACTCTAAGGTATTTGGGTTTCCCCATTCGTCATATTCTCCTGTTGTTAGCGGAATACTATCGTCTAGCATTGTGGTTACCACGTCTACAAAAGGTACAGCAGCAATAACGCCATGATATAACTGTGGTGCTATATTAATTACAGCACCTATTAAAAGCCCTCCTGCACTTCCGCCTAAAGCGTAAAGATGTTTAGGAGAGGTATAATTGTTTTCTATTAAAAAGTTTGAACACGCAATAAAATCGGTAAAGGTGTTTTTCTTTTGAAGTAGTTTACCTTGCTCATACCAATTTCTACCCAAATACTCTCCGCCTCTTACATGAGCAATTACATAAATAAAGCCTCTATCTAACAAGCTTAAACGTATGCTAGAAAAATAAGGATCTATAGTTGAACCGTAAGAGCCATAAGCATATTGTAACACTGGACTGTTGCCATCCTTTTTAACACCTTTTTTATATACTACAGACATTGGTATTTTGGTACCATCATCAGCAGTTGCCCATAAGCGCTCTGATTGATAATTGTTTTTATCAAATGTACCTCCTAAAACCTGCTGCTCCTTTTTTATGGTTTTGGTTTTAGTTACCATATTAAAGTCAATGGTTGACGCAGGATTGGTTAGCGAATTGTAACTATACCTTAGCACTTCAGTATCAAAATCGACATTAGTGCCTGTGTAGGCTGTATAGGTTTCACTATCAAAAGGTAAGTAGTAATCATCGGTTTCGTCCCAACGTGTAATTCGTATTTGGTTTAAACCATTACTACGCTCACTAATGACTAAAAAGTCCTTGAAAATATCAATATCCTCAAGTAACACATCTTCTCGATGCGGAATAACCTCAACCCAATTTGAAACTTCTGTTTTGGTTTCATCGGTTTTCATTAGCTTAAAGTTAGTAGCCTCATCTTTATTGGTAACCATATAAAAATGGTCTTCAAAATGCGAAATACTGTACTCCAACCCTCTTATACGCTCTTGAAACACCTTAAAACCAGCATTAGGTGTGTTGGCATCTAAAATGTGATACTCATTAGTTAAAGTACTGTAACAAGCAATAATGATATATTTTCTAGATTTTGACTTGTAAACTGCTACTCCAAATGTGTCGTCGGTTTCGTGAAAAACCAATTTATCTTCACTTTCATTAGTGCCTAATTTGTGTTTAAACACTTTATCAGACCTCAGCGTTTCTTCATCTTTTTTAGTGTAAAATAAAGTCGCGTTATCGTTAGCCCAAGACGCTGAACCTGTAGTGTTTTCTATAGTATCAGTAATTGGTTCATTATCAACTAAATTTTTAAAATTAATAGTATACTGACGCCTTCCTACTGTATCTAAACCATACGCAACTTTGGTATTATCAGGGCTTATGCTTATACCTGCTAATTTAAAATAGTCGTGTCCTTTTGCCATTTCGTTACAATCAAACATCAACTCATCAGGAGCATCTAAAGTATCTTTTCTTCTTATATAAATAGGGTAATCTTTTCCTGTTTCATACTTCACAATATACCAATACCCATTGTATTTATAAGGAACCGACTCATCATCTTCCTTAATTCTTGCTTTCATTTCTTTAAACAAGTTGTCTTCAAAAGCTTTGGTATGCGCTGTCATTTCTTCAAAGTAGGCGTTTTCAGCGTTTAAATAATCCAAAACATCTTGGTCTTCTCTTTGGTTGAGCCAAAAATAATCGTCAATTCTGGTATCGTTGTGAATGCTTAAAGTTTTAGGAACTCTTTTAGCTACAGGAGGTACAACCCTTTCTTTTATCATTAAAAATTAGTTTAAGAAGTATGCAAAAATAGAATTAAAATTAGAATTGAACTGTTAATGCATTACTAATGATTTTAGTAATTTTGTGACTTAACCTAATAAAAAGAAAAAATTATGTTTGGAGATATGATGGGTATGATGAATAAATTGAAAGAAACCCAAAAAAAAGTTGAAGACACTAAAGCTCGTTTAAACACTGTTTTAATTGATGAAAGCAGTACTGATAATAAACTTAAAGTAACTATTACTGCAAACAGAACCATAAAAAATATTGTTATTGACGATGCATTGCTTGAAGACAAAGATATGCTTGAAGATTACCTTGTTTTAACCCTAAACAAAGCTATTGAGCGTGCTACAACTGTAAACGAAACCGAAATTGCTGCAGTTGCCAAAGACGGTATGCCAAACATTCCTGGTTTGGATATGTTTAAGTGATTTTTTAGCGTGTTGATGTAAATCCCTTAAAATGAAAATTCATTATAAAAAGAAACAACTAACCCTAAATCTAATTTTAGGGTTAGTTTGGTTAGCTAATGGAGTTATACAAACTGTATTTAATGACAATACTAGATGGTTTGATTATATCTGGTTTCTACTTTCAGGGTTTTACTTAATAACACACTTCTATCAGAAAAAGGAAAAGTATTTAACTATTGAAAATGGGGTTATTAAACAAAACTGGCCTTTTGGAAAGAAGATAAACTTAAATGAAATAACAAGAATTAAACATTTTGCTGGAGAGTATATCCTTAAAACCACATCACAGGAAATGAAAATTAATATTGATTTAATTGATAAAGAATCTTTATCTAATTTAAAAACAGAATTAGAGAAGTTAAATGTTGAGTGGGTTTAATTTAAACCACTAATTTAAAAATCTATTTACTAAACATTATTGAACTAAAACTCAAGCTTTCTCAATACGCTCAAAAACTTATCGTGCATTACATTGGTATAATCAAGATGTGTTACAATACGTAGCTTTCCACTTCCCATACCAATAATCTTAATACCATTATCATCTAGCTTTTGTACAAATGCAGATTCGCTAATTCCTTTCTGTAGCTCAAAAATGATAATGTTGGTCTCTACTGGTTCAACCGATTGTATAAAAGGCAATGTTTTTAAAACCGTTTCAATGTCTTTAGCTTTACTATGATCGTCTTTTAGTCTGTTGATATTGTTTTCTAAAGCATACAATCCAGCAGCAGCTAAATATCCTACTTGTCGCATATTTCCACCAAATACTTTTCTAATTCTCACTGCGTTTTTCATAAGCGCTTCATCACCAATTAAAACAGAACCTATGGGACAACCTAAACCTTTACTCAAACACACCGAAATAGTATCAAACAGTTTTCCATACTGCATTGTGGTTTCGTCTTTTTCAACAAGCGCATTCCATAATCGAGCACCATCAAGATGATACCCTAATTTGTGTGTATCACAAACCTGACGTATTTTTTTCAACTCTTCAAAATCCCAACAAGAACCTCCTCCTCTATTTGCTGTATTCTCAACTTCTACTAAAGTTGTTTTAGCATAATAAAACGCATCAGGATTAATAGCTTCTTCTACTTGTTGTGCTGTAAACATTCCTCTGTTACCATCAACCAACTTACACGAAATACCACTATTAAACGACGCTCCACCAGCTTCGTAATTATAGATGTGAGCTGTTTTATCACAAATCACCTGCTCTCCTGGTTGCGTATGCAGTTTTAAAGCAGTTTGGTTTGCCATACTTCCGCTAGGAAAAAATAAGGCGTGTGATTTTCCAAATTGAGCTGCTAGTTTGCTCTCTAGCATTTTTACAGTAACATCTTCATCAAAAACATCATCGCCAACTTGCGCTTGCATCATTGCTTCCAACATGTCTTTTGTTGGCTTTGTAACTGTATCGCTTCTTAAATCTATAATCATATCTATTTTCTAAGAAATGGGAATTTTTAAACTATTTTTCTGTTATGTTTAGTTTGAATGGTAAAAACAAGCATCACTTCCTATTGGAGAACCATCAGGAATTTTTGGTGTACTTGGTGCTTTAAACCCTTTAGGATTTCCTAAAAATTTATCTATCTCTTTCACCATAAACATTGCCATTGGGTCAACTCTTCGCTCTTGTAGCTTCACTTTTAGTTTCATCACTTCAAAATTCACTAAAGCCTGAGCTTGTGGCATTAATTTTTCACTAGCTGATAACGCCATAATATTATTTAAAACCGAAAGATTGATAACCTGCTGTACTTCACCTTGGTAACTATTTTCTGTTTTCTTTTTTATAGTGGCATCTATCAAGATTTCTAAAAATTCTTTTAAACCTAATTGCGATTTATCTAAAACCTTTTGTTGATACACTCTGTTCATTCGTTCAGGATTTAATAATAATCCCAAAGTCATATCGCTTGACGTTTCTACAGGTGCAAAAGGGTCAAAAGCGACTCCTGTATTACCACGAAATGATTCTCTAGTTCGCCAATACTGAAATGCTCTTGGAGGAAACAACTCTAACTTATCTTGTGGAATAGCCAATGTTTCTGCAGAAAGGGTTTTAAGTATAGCTTGTAGTGCTTCTTTTTGAGTTTTAGCATCGATAGCTTTTGTAATCATTTGACCATCACCTTTTACAGCGTAATTATAATCCAATCCTCCTACAAGCTTAGTAGCTGCTTCGGTTTGATAACGATGAAAGAAATATAAAGGCACAAACACATCTTCTAAAACTGAATAAGGTTCTCCTGTCTTAATATTATCTTTTGAAAAATTTGAAATCGCTTTAGCTCTCACTTTAAGCACGTTTTCTAACTCCTCAGAAGCACTTTTACCGTTATCCCAAAGGTGAGCATAGGCATGAGCACCATTTTGTGCTCGTGCATCACTATCGGTTATAAATCGAAGACCTGAATTGGTTGCTTCTTTTAAAATATTATTTAGTGCTTCTGTTTCATTTTCAGTGTCTTTAAATTGAGAATAACTATAAGCCACAGTAACTTTATCCCAATCACCAATACCAACATCATAAGCATCGCTTAAATCAACTTCGCCATTTGTAAGTTTTACTTTTGGATGCGGATAATCCATAACCGAAGCTCTATTGTTAGTACTTGCTGCAAAATTATGAGCAAAACCAATAGTATGTCCCACTTCGTGCGCGCTCAACTGACGTATTCTTGCCAAAGCCATTTGTAACATAGGTTGGTAATTATCATCACGTTCAGCAAATGGCTTATTCAATAACGCCTGAGCAATCATAAAATCTTGTCTAATACGTAAACTTCCTAGACTAACATGTCCTTTAATAATCTCTCCTGTTCTTGGGTCAATAACACTTCCACCATAGCTCCAACCTCTTGTTGAACGATGTACCCATTGAATAACATTATATCTGCAATCCATAGGATCAACATCTTCAGGCAACACTTCAACTTGAAAAGCATTTTTAAAACCAATAGCTTCGTAGGCTTCATTCCACCAACGTGCTCCATCTAATAAAGCAGAACGAATAGGTTCAGGAGTACCAGAATCTAAATAATAAATAATTGGTTCAACTGCTTCACTAATGGAATCGTTTGGGTTCTTTTTTTCTAAACGATGACGAATAATATAATGTTTCTTTATTTGCTCCTGTACAGGAGTTGCATAATCCATATACGAAATGGAAATGGCTCCACTACGCACATCAAACTCACGCTTTTTATAATTATCGTCCGGTAATTCCACAAATGAATGATGTTGAATAACACTCACTAAAGAAGCTGTTGGTGTTACACTTCTTATGTTTCGGCCTTTTGGGTCTCCACTAAAAGTTAACAATGCTTCAAACTCAACATTTTTTGGGAATGCCTTTGTACGCTCTAGTGATAATGCACTTTTACTCATATCTAAACTGTAGCGTCCTTCGTTTTGGCTTTGCAGTCTATCAGCTACTCCATGAGCATCTTGCATTAAAAACGGAGTAACATCGATAATGTATTTTCCGTTGGACTCCTCTTCTATTTTAAACCCGAATAACACCGATTTTGCAAAAGCTTGTTCAATACTTTTCTTTTCTAACTCGTTATCGGTTATTGCTCTGTAATTTTGATTAGGTTGTACTAAAAGTAATTTGTTTCCTGCTTTAACAAATTTTACAATTCTGTTATCTCCAAGTTGTCCTCTATCTAAACCAATATCATTAGAACCAACTCCTGTTGCAAGTGAGTTTACATATAAAAACTCCTCATCTAACTGAGTAACTTCTAGATAGATTTTGTCTTGAGCTTCTTCATAAAAGAAATTAAAATATCCTTCGTAATTTTTTAAATCTTTTCCTGTTAATCCTTGAGCAAAGGAAGTAGTAATACATAAAAGTAAAAATAAATGTAAAAAAAGCGTTTTCATAGTTGAGTATTAAGGCATAAAACTAAACAAATTCCTTTAAAAATATCCTTGCAAATCTTTTACAATGCAGGTTTTAATTTTAAATTTGTCAAAATTTACAATTTTATGACTACATCAGATCAAATAAAAGATCTTAATTCCCGTCTAGGTTCGCTTAGACAATATCTTTGACGTAGATGCCAAATTAATTGAAATAGCTAACGAAGAAGAAAAAACATTTGACCCAAACTTTTGGAACGACTCCAAAGCTGCTGAAGCCTTAATGAAGTCGCTAAGAGAAAAGAAAAAATGGGTTGAAGATTATAACACTGCAAAAACACTTGTAGAAGACTTAGAAGTTATTTATGAGTTTCATAAAGAAGATGAAGCTACTGCTGAAGATGTTGATGACCGATTTGAAAAAGCTGTAACTCAAATTGAAAAATTAGAGTTTAAAAACATGCTTTCAGATGAAGGAGATAGTCTTAGTGCTGTACTTCAAATTACTGCTGGAGCTGGTGGAACCGAAAGCTGCGATTGGGCAAGTATGCTTATGCGTATGTATCTTATGTATGCTGAAAAAAATGGCTTTAAAGTTAAAGAACTTAACTTTCAAGAAGGAGATGTTGCAGGTATAAAAACGGTAACTTTAGAGATTGAAGGCGATTATGCTTTTGGATGGCTAAAAGGTGAAAATGGAGTGCATCGTTTGGTACGTATTTCGCCATTTGACAGTAATGCTAAACGACACACAAGTTTTGTTTCGGTATACGTTTATCCTTTGGTAGATGATACTATTGAAATAGAAATCAATCCTGCCGATATTGAAATTACAACAGCGCGTTCAAGTGGAGCTGGTGGTCAAAATGTTAATAAAGTTGAAACCAAAGTACAGCTTACTCACAAGCCTACAGGAATTCAAATTTCTTGTTCCGAAACACGATCGCAACATGATAACAGAGCAAGAGCAATGCAAATGCTTAAATCGCAGTTATACGAAATAGAATTGCAAAAACAATTGGCTCAAAGAGATGATATTGAAGCCGAAAAAATGAAGATTGAATGGGGAAGTCAAATACGTAATTACGTTATGCATCCATATAAACTAGTAAAAGATGTAAGGTCTGGTCATGAAACAGGTAATGTAGACGCTGTTATGGATGGAGATATTGAGCCTTTTTTAAAAGCCTATTTAATGATGATGGGACAAAAAGAAGACACACAACAAACACTATAAAAAATTATTATGCTTAAAATTTACCACAACCCTAGATGTAGTAAATCAAGACAAGGTATTGAAGTTCTTGAAACTTATGGAAAACCATTTAAAGTCATTAAATATTTAGAAGACGTTCCTTCTGAAAAAGAACTAAAAGACATCATTAATTTATTAGGAATTCAACCTATTGAATTAGTGCGTAAAAATGAAGCTATTTGGAAATCAGAATTTAAAGGTAAAGACCTTACTGACGATCAAATTATAAAAGCTATGACTGAAAACCCAAAACTTATTGAAAGACCAATAGCTATTAATGGTAAAAAGGCTGTTATTGGTAGACCTGCTACCAAAATTTTAGAAATTATTTAGCCTTAATAAGATTTATTTCTTTAACACAACTTTAACCAAAACCCACTAAACCTTACCATATTTTTGCTGTCTAACTAAAAAACTAGGCATGCAAAAACTATTCTTTTTTTTACTTTTTTTCAGTTTTTATTCTCTAGCTACTCATTCTCAAAACAGTAATGAGAAGCAAATGCAAGAGATGAAAGAACAATATGAAGCTGACAAACTTGAATTTATAGAAAATCTTGTTAGCAGCTTAAGTGTTGACGATTTTCAAAAAGAAATCATCAAGCAAAAACTAAACTCCTATTTTGATGAAAAACAGAAAATTCATCAAGCAAACTTCCCTTCATATATACGCGAAGAAAAATTAAATGAATTGGACAGAACTCATTTTACTGAATTAAAAGATATATGTAAAGATGAAGTTATTAGTAAAATTCAAGAAGCAGTTAAAAACCCCTTGGAACATAAAAAAAAGAACAAGAGAAAAAAGAAAAACAAAAATTAACCCAACCAAAATCAATTCATGAAACATCTATTTAAAACACTTATTCTACTTTTAAGCTTCAACTCAATTGTTGCGCAAACACCTAACGAAATAACCGTTTCTGGTATAGTAATGGATAGTGAGGTAAACTTACCATTAGAGTATGCAACTGTTGCTTTTTTTAGTAAAAAAGAGAATAAAATAGTTACTGGAGGCATTACAGATAGCGAAGGTAAATTCTCTATAAATGTACCTGCAGGAACTTATGACATATCAGTTGAATACATTTCTTACGAAAAGAAAACCTATTATGATAAATCATTAACTAACGATATAAATCTTGGTACTGTAGGTTTAGCTTTAGATGTTGAAGCTCTTGGAGAGGTTGAAGTTATTGCAGAGCGTACTACTGTTGAAATAAAGCTAGACAAGAAAATATATAATGTTGGTAAAGACCTTACGGTTCGTGGTGGTACAGTAAGTGATGTACTAGACAACGTTCCTTCGGTTTCTGTTGATGTTGAAGGAAATGTATCTTTAAGAGGTCAAGACAACGTACGTATTTTAATTAACGGTAAACCTTCAGGATTGGTAGGTTTAAATTCAACCGATGCTTTACGACAACTACCTGCTGAATCTATTGAGCGTGTTGAAGTAATCACCTCTCCTTCTGCTCGTTATGATGCCGAAGGAACTGCAGGTATTTTAAACATTATTTTAAGACGTAGTAAATTACAAGGATTAAATGGAGCTGTTACTGTAAATGCAGGACACCCAACACAAGCTGGAATTTCTGGGAATATTAACTACAGAACTGGAGATTTTAACTTTTTCAATACTACTGGATATAATTACAGAGAATCTCCTGGTAATTCACTAACTGAAACTGAATATTTTAATGGTGACGACCCTAACACATTCTTAAACGAATACAGAGATTTTGACAGACAGCGAAAAGGAATTACAACTAATACAGGTGTTGAATGGTACATTAATGACACTGCTTCATTAACAGCTTCGGTTGTGTACAGAAAAAGTGATGATGATGATGAAACTACTAACACTATTAGAGAGGTTGATGCAACTGGAGCATTAATTAATGAATCTCCAAGACTTGAACTTGAAAAAGAAGACGACAGAAACTTACAGTACTCTGTTAATTTCGACAAGCAATTTAATGGAAACAGTGAGCACAGATTTACGTTCGATTTTCAATATGAAAATAGTAACGAGGATGAGTTTTCTTTAATTCAGCAAGATGGAGATGCTTCTGAAAGAGTAACAACTCTTGAAGAACAAGATCAAATTTTATTACAAAGTGACTACGTAATGCCTATTGGTGAAAAAGGTCAATTTGAATTTGGGTATAGAGGTAACTTTAACGAATTAGATACCGATTATGCGTTAGAGTTTTATGATGGTTATGATTATGTTTTAGACACTGATGTAAGTAATAACTTAGTTTACAGAGAATATATTAACGCTGTGTACTCTCAATTTGGTAGTAAAATAAAAGACAAATTTTCTTATTTATTAGGTTTACGTATGGAATCTACACGTATAACTATTGACCAAGTTACAAGTGGTGATTTCGACAAGAAAAACTATGTTGGATTTTTCCCAACCGTAAATTTAGGGTATGAAATTACTGAAAACCAAAGTATCACATTTGGTTATAACCGTAGAATTAGAAGACCACGTTCTCGTTTTATAAATCCATTTCCATCAAGAAGTAGTGCAACTAACCTATTTCAAGGAAATCCTGATATTGACCCAAGTTACTCAAACACTGTTGATATTGGATACTTAAACAAATTTGGAAAAGTAACTTTAAACTCTTCTATTTACTTTCAACATGCTACAGATGTATTTACTTTCATTACAGAAGATACAGGACAAACAGTTACTGTTGGAGGAACTGAAGTACCAGTAATAAGACGTGTTCCTATTAACTTAGCAACAAACGACCGTTTTGGTTTTGAGTTTACCGTAACCTACAGACCATCAAAAAAATGGAACTTAAACGGAAACTTCAACTTATTCCAATCTAAAACCGAAGGTTTTTATAACGGAACCGATTTTGGAGCTGAAAACATTAGTTGGTTTGCTCGATTAAACAATAAATATACTTTACCAGGAAAAATCGATTGGCAAACACGTTTATTTTATATGGGACCAAGAGAAGATGCTCAAAATAAAACAAAGGGAATATTTTCAACCGATGTTGCTTTTAGTAAAGACATCTTAAATGAAAATGCTTCAATAGCTTTTAATGTGAGTGATGTATTTAACAGCAGAAAAAGAATTTCTGACTCTACAACCGATACGTTTATTAGTCATAGTGAGTTTCAATGGAGACAACGTACTTTTAACCTATCGTTCACTTATAGATTTAACCAACAAAATAGAAACAACCAACGTCAAAGAGGTGGCGATGGTAATGGTGGTGGAGACGACTTTGAGTTTGAAGGGTAAACCTAAAATGTATAAAACTAAAAAAGGACGCAATTGCGTCCTTTTTTTATAATATATAGTAAAAAATTATTGTTGTAATCTTTGAGCTTTCTTTTCAGCTCTAATTTCTTTAAGTCTTTCAATTGAAGCACCAAAAATCCAGTAAGGGATTACGAAAGTCAATAAAAATATCATTAACCAAAATCCAATTGTTAAAATGGTTAAAAATGCTAAAAATCCTAAGTATTGATCAAATTCAAACATGTGCTATTTTTTTGTTGTTGATGCAAAGATAAAACAAAGTGTTTTGTTTTACAATACGAAACTAAAATTTATTAACAGCTTATTCACTACTCTTTGTATGGAAACAATCTTAAGAGACCTTCATACAAACTTCTGTGTAAAATAGTAGCATGATTTTCATTATCCATTAGTAAATAATCAACTGTTAAATGCTCTTTACCTGAGGATTTTAAAACTTCAGCAATAGCACTAGCTTCTCTTTGCATAATTGGGTCTTCTTCCTTCCCTACTGAAACATACACATACGTTTCAACATCTGGTTGGTGGCTAAACAATACATTAGCTTCGTTAAGCATACTTTCATCATCCCACCATAAACTAGGACTAACGATTAAGTAATGCGTAAATAATGACTGTTTTTTCAATAAAACCTCAGTGGCTAACAAACCTCCTAATGATTGGCCAATTAAATATTTCTCATTAGTAGTTTTATACGTTTTTTCAATATAAGGTTGCAATTCGGTTTCTAAAAAAGTGATAAACGATTTAGAATGTCCTGTTGTTGGATAATTTTTTTTCAGAGATTTTAAATTTGTATGAAATGTGAAATCGCGTTTTCTATCTACATTAGCAATACCTACAACAATAACATCAGGCATTTTAAACTGTAAATTAAAAAACTGCACCAAGCCAACGACATGAATAAAATCTTCATTGATTGAGCCATCTAAAACATATATAACAGGATATGCTTTAGCTGCATCATAAGTTGATGGCAAATACACATTAAGTGTACGGTTTTCATTTAAAACCTTTGAATGAATAGTTTTTACCTCTCCTATCGTTAATGGTGTTGATTTAACTTCGGTTTGCGAAAAAGAAAAAGAAACTGTAAAAACTAAAAAAAGTACTGCTATAACTTGCTTCATATCTAAATCATTTTTGATTTATAAATATAAAAAAACACCATGAATTAACTACATGATGTTTTTTAATCTTTTTTATTGTTAATCCTAATCCAAATTAGGTTGTGGAGTTGTTCGCAAATAAGGTTTTACAACTTTATGACCTTTAGGGAAAAGCTCAGGAATATCTTTATCTGCAACCGCAGGAACGATAACACAGTCATCTCCATTATTCCAGTTAGCAGGTGTAGCTACTTTATGATAAGCTGTAAGCTGTAACGAATCGATAACTCGTAATAACTCATCAAAATTTCTACCTGTTGAAGCTGGATAAGTAATAATAAGTTTTACTTTTTTATCAGGATCAATCACGAATACTGAACGAACAGTTAATTTACTATCTGCATTAGGATGTATCATATCATAAAGTTCTGATACTTTTCGATCTTCATCAGCAATTATTGGAAAGTTTACTGTTGTGTTTTGCGTTTCATTAATATCGTTAATCCAACCTTTATGAGACTCTACTCCATCAACACTTAACGCTACTACTTTAACATTACGTTTATCAAATTCTGATTTATATTTAGCTACAGTGCCAAGCTCTGTAGTACAAACTGGAGTATAATCGGCAGGATGCGAAAACAAGATTCCCCAACCATCACCTAACCAGTCATGAAAATTAATCTGTCCTTCTGAAGATTGCGCAGTAAAGTTTGGTGCTACATCTCCTAATCTAATTGTTGCCATGTTTATGATTTTAAAAATTAAAGTATAAAGATACTTATTAATCTACTAAACTAGTAGGAATTAAAAATATTTAAGTTTTTTTTAATATTTAAGCACATAACTTCATGCTTTTTAAACCTAAAAGAACGATGAAAAATGTTAAATTTGTGCATCTAATAAAACAAACATCATGACTTATAGAATAGAAAAAGACACGATGGGAGAAGTAAAAGTCCCATCAGATAAACTTTGGGGAGCACAAACTGAGCGCTCAAGAAATAATTTTAAAATTGGCGCACCAGCTTCTATGCCTTTAGAAATAGTATATGGTTTTGCATATTTAAAAAAAGCTGCTGCTTATACTAATAATGAGTTAGGTGTTTTAGAAGACGAAAAACGCGATTTAATTGCTCAAGTTTGTGATGAAATTTTAGAAGGCAAACACGACGATCAGTTTCCGTTAGTAATCTGGCAAACAGGTTCAGGAACACAAAGCAACATGAACGTAAATGAGGTTATTGCCAATAGAGCACATCAACTTGCTGGTAAAGTTATTGGTGAAGGCGATAAAACCATCCAACCTAATGACGATGTTAACAAATCACAATCATCAAACGATACCTTCCCTACTGGAATGCATATTGCAGCTTATAAAAAAGTTGTAGAAACTACAATTCCAGGAGTTATAAAACTTAGAAACACTTTACACACAAAATCTATTGAGTTTAAAGACTGCGTAAAAATTGGAAGAACACACCTTATGGATGCAACACCTCTAACTTTAGGGCAAGAGTTTTCAGGTTATGTTTCACAATTAGACCATGGTTTAAAAGCACTTGAAAACACTTTACCTCACCTTGCTGAGTTAGCTTTAGGAGGAACAGCTGTTGGAACTGGTCTTAATACTCCTGAGGGTTATGCAGAACTGGTAGCACAATACATTGCAAAATTTACTAACCTTCCATTTGTATCTGCTGAAAATAAGTTTGAAGCTCTAGCTGCTCATGATGCAATTGTTGAAACTCATGGTGCTTTAAAGCAACTTGCGGTATCATTAAATAAAATAGCAAATGATATTAGAATGATGGCTTCAGGACCTCGTTCTGGTATTGGAGAAATTATAATTCCTGCTAACGAACCTGGTAGCTCAATTATGCCTGGAAAAGTTAACCCAACACAATGTGAAGCTCTTACAATGGTTTGTGCGCAAGTTATGGGTAACGACGTTGCTATTACTGTAGGTGGTACTCAAGGACATTATGAACTAAACGTATTTAAGCCTATGATGGCTGCAAATATTTTAGAATCTGCTCAACTTATAGGTGATGCTTGTGTAAGCTTTGAAGAAAACTGTGCTAGTGGTATTGAACCTAATCATTCAGTAATAAAACAGTTACTAAACAACTCTTTAATGCTTGTAACAGCATTAAATACTAAAATAGGATATTACAAAGCTGCTGAAATTGCTAATACAGCTCATAAAAATGGAACTACATTAAAAGAAGAAGCAATTAATTTAGGATATGTTACAGCTGAAGAATATGACGAATGGGTAAAACCAGAAGACATGATTGGTAACATGAAATAAATCAATATATTAGTAACTAATTCAATTTACTACATTTATGAAAAGAACACTACTTACTTTACTTTTTGGAGTTTTTATACTGTCAACTTCAACATCTCAAACTACATTCTCGACAAAAATGCCTATTGATACTAATGCAGGAACAAACCCTTATGTTGTTGTGTCTGGGTTAATAAATAATGATGCATATCCTGATTTAGTTGTATCTGCTTATAACGCTAGTACCATTAAATTATATATCAATAATACAGATGGATCTTTTGCTGCTCCTGTGACAATTTCATCTACTCTATCTCAAGTTGGAGGTATATCATTAGCTGATATTGATGGGATTAATGGCTTAGACATTGTTGCTGCTTCTTATGCCGATAATAAAGCAGTTTGGTTTGCTAACAATGGTTCTGGTGGTTTTGGAACTGAAAATGTAATTTCAAGTAGCGTAACTGATGCTGCTGGTATACATACTGCTGATGTTAACAATGACACTTATATTGATGTGATTGTTTCTGTTAATGGTGATGACAAAGTAGTTTGGTATGCTAATGATGGAACTGGAAACTTCCCAGGTGGCGAAAACACAATTGTTTCTGGATTAAACCAACCAGGAGATATTGATATGATAGATTTTGATGATGATGGTGATTTAGACATAGTTATCTCTACTGCTGAATATGCAGCAAACGGAAGAGTTGATGTATACTATAACGATTTAATCCCTGGTGGATCAGTAGCTTTTACAGTTGATGCAAATCCTGTAACTGATTCAGGAAACGTTTATTTATTTGATGTAGATTTCGCTGATGTAAATGACGATGGAAATATTGATATTTTAGTTTCTGATAGTTTTGGTGACTTAGCTTGGTTCAATAAGGAATTAGATGGCACGTATACTAAAAATATAATTTCGATTTCCATGGCTAATCCAGGAACTGTTGAATCTGCCGATATGGATGATGATGGTTATAATGATCTTGTCATTACAAATGGAGGAACTGCTGGTAATGATTTAATTTGGTTTGAAAGTACGGATATTGGTGGATTTAATAGCGAATCTGTTATTGATGCTACTCAAGCCCAAATTTTCACATTAGCTATTGATGATTTTGATAATGATGGTGACTTAGATATAGCTACTGTTGACTATCAAAACTTTGATGTGAATTGGTTTGAAAACGAGTTATATACTTTAGGAAGTAATGATTTAACTCAAAACACTTTTAACATCTACCCTAACCCAGTTAAAAATAAGCTTTATGTTAAGTCTCTTAATAATGAAAGTTACAATGTATCAGTTTATGATATTTTAGGAAAAAACGTTGTTAATTCAACTATTTCACCTAATAACCCTTTAGATGTATCATCTCTATACAATGGAATTTACATTATCAAATTTGAAGGACATAACAAAACTTTTAAGTTTGTTAAAGAATAAACTTTTAAATACATCTTATAAAAAGCGTTGACAAACAGTCAGCGCTTTTTTTATACATCGTATTTAGAAAAAATTTGATACCATTTCCTGATAACAGAAGTAATTTTGTTAATTTTATGATTTTACCCTTAGCTATGTCAATACTAATAACCAACATAAAAGAACTTATTCAAGTTCGTGATACCAATGTTACCATTGTAAAAGGCAGTGACATGAAAACACTTCCTGTAATAAAAAACGCTTACTTATTTATTGAGCATGACACTATAGTTGAGTATGGCTCAATGGACGACTACCAAGATATCGATGCTGATGAAGTTATTGATGCCACAGGAAAAGTGGTGATGCCTTCTTGGTGCGATTCTCATACACACATTGTATACGCAGGAAATAGAGTTAGAGAATTTGTAGATAGAATTAATGGCTTATCCTACGAAGAAATTGCCAATAATGGTGGTGGTATTTTAAATTCTGCTGAAAAACTTCAAAACACTTCTGAAGAAGAACTTTACCAACAATCATTAAAACGTCTTAATGAAGTCATAAAACTAGGTACAGGTACTGTCGAAATAAAATCGGGTTACGGCTTAACCGTTGATGCAGAACGAAAAATGTTGCGAGTGATAAAACGATTAAAACGCGAATCGCTTGCTTTTATTAAGCCTACACTATTAGGCGCTCATGCTGTTCCTAAAGAATACAGTAATAATAAAAGTGCTTATGTAGATTTGGTAGTAAACGAACTTATACCAAAAGCTACTGAAGAGCATCTAGCCGAATACATTGATGTATTTTGTGAAAAAGGCTATTTTGACCTAGACGATACTGAAAGAATCCTTAAAGCAGGTGTAGCTCATGGTTTAAGACCTAAAATACATGTAAACCAATTTAATGCTTTTGGAGGTGTAGCTTTAGGAGTAAAATATGATGCGCTTTCAGTAGATCATTTAGAAGAAATGAGTAAAGAAGATATTGAAGCGCTTAAAAACAGCAATACAATGCCTGTTGCTCTACCTTCTTGTTCTTATTTTTTAAGTATCCCTTATACACCTGCAAGACAAATGATTGACGCAGGCTTACCACTAGCATTAGCAACCGATTATAATCCAGGTTCAACACCTAGTGGAAATATGAATTTTGTAGTAAGTACTGCGTGTATAAAAATGAAAATGACTCCTGAAGAAGCTATAAATGCTGCAACCATAAATGGTGCTTATGCTATGGGATTAAGCAATATGTATGGCAGTATTTGTAGAGGTAAAAAAGCGAATGTAATCATTACAAAAGAGATTCCTAATTACCAGTTTATTCCTTATGCGTTTGGAGAAAACTTAATTGATGAAGTTATTATTAATGGTATTAGATTAGATTAGATTAGATTAGATTAAAATAAAAAAGCCGAATGAAAATTTTCATTCGGCTTTTTACAATCAATCAATTAATTTGCTTATTTCAATGTAAACTCAGTTGATGAGATTAATTCTTTTTCATTGAAAACATTTACTGTATAACGTCCTTCTTCAAACTCATCGTTGTTAGGAGCTACAAACTCGCAAATGTTTAAACTTCTGTTTTCGTAGTTAAATTTACTCACCAAGCTATAGTTTAATATTTTATCTTCAAACTGTATTTGCTCGTTAGCACCAAGTACATTATCATTAGGATCTAATACCTGAACATATAATTCTTTATCACCTGCACCTACTAAAGTGTTTTTAGCAACAGTATAGCAAACTCTAATTTTATCACTTCTTCTAGAACGCTCTGTTGGTATTAATTTACCTGAAGTTCTCTCAATAACTCCGTACGCTTTAAGTCCAACTGTTTGTAATACTGCAGCATTTTCAACTACTGTTGCTAACTCAGTATTTTGTACTAATAATGAATCAGTAAACATTGTACGTTCTGCTAATTGTAATTGAGTACTATCTAATGATGTTGCTAACAAAGAGTTTTCTACTTTTAGCTTGTCATTTTCAGCTAGCAATACATCCATTTCTTCTTGTAATGCTAAAAATTGTTTTTTGTATCTCCATAAACTGTTAACACTGTTTTGAGATATTTTTAGTGAGTCCATTAAGCCTTCAATACGTGCTCTAGCCTCAACTAAATTTTGGTTGGCAACTTCATTCTCGCCAATAGCAATATCATATTGCTTAGCCATGTTATTTAGGTCTGCCATTACCTGTTCTTTTTCTTTGGTTAAAACCGCTTCGGTTTCTTTCTTGTCATTATAAAGTTTAGAGGTATAAAATCCTGTTCCTAAGAAAAGAGCCAACAAAATACCTAAAGCAACTTTTAATCCTGTACTTTTACTGTTTGAATTCTCCATTGTTTTTTCTTTTTTAAATTATTTAAACGTTAATTCTTGTTTTTAATCTTTTAATTAAATTTAATTTTAAGCCTGAAAATAAATAAAACTGTATTTTTAATTATTATTTTTTAATAACATTTCCAATATGGACAACCTTATACTTTTTGATAAAGATACTTTAAAAACCATCTTAAAAAAACGCTCAGGCGAAACCAAGTTTGGAGAACAAGTTATTTTACTTCCTAACTCCACTAATATATACGATGAATTAGTAAATTTAGATGTTGACTATGTAATTTTTGGTATTTCTGAAGACATTGGAGTCTTTGGAAACCTAGGAAATACAGGGACTTCAAAAGCATGGGATGCTACAATAAAAATTTTAACAAATATACAAAGTAACGCGTTTTTAAATGCTAGTAAAGTAGTTATCCTAGGTCATTTAGACTATTCTAAATCATTACAAAAACTTCAAAACTTAGATAAAACCAACAAAAAGGATATTGCTAAAGCACGTCGAAAAGTAGCTAAAATCGACAAACAAGTTTCACATTTAATCCATCAAATAGTTAAAGCAGGTAAAACACCAATTGTTATTGGTGGAGGACACAATAATGCCTACGGAAATATAAAAGGAACTTCGCTAGCGCTAAACTCAACAATTAACGCTGTAAATTTTGATGCGCATAGTGATTTTAGAGCTGAAGAAGGCCGACACAGTGGCAATGGATTTAGTTATGCTTACGCTGAAGGCTTTTTGAAAAACTATTTTGTGTTTGGACTACACGAAAACTATACATCTTCAACTACATTTAAAACTTTAGATAAAGTAAAATCTGTGGCATATAATACTTTTGAGGCTATACAAATTAGAAAAGAGCTTAAGTTTAAAGCAGAGATGCAACGTGCTTTAGAGCATGTTTCTGGTAGTGCTTTTGGTGTTGAAATAGATTGCGATGCTATATTAAATATACCAAGCAGTGCAATGACACCAAGTGGTTTTAGCGTTAATAAAGCACGACAGTTCGCCACCTTTTTTGGTGCTCACGAAAATGCAAAATATTTGCATATTTGCGAAGCTGCTCCTACTCCAGAAACCGAAACCCAAGTTGGAAAATTGATTACTTATTTGATTACTGATTTTATTAAAGCTCATGCAAATTGAAATCATCCCCTTTAATACTAGATATTCTCAACATTTTTATGATTTGAATATTGAATGGCTTAAAACCTATTTTTATGTAGAACCTTACGATGAAGAAGTCTTAAGTAAACCTGAAGAATATATCATTAATAAAGGCGGTTTTGTCTTTTTTGCAAAACTTAATGAAACTATTCTTGGAACTGTTGCATTAATGCCTACTAGTACTAAAAATGTGTTTGAACTCACTAAAATGGCAGTTTCACCAAAATATCGTGGTTACAAAATTGGGCAACAGCTTATGCAATATTGTATAGAATTCGCAAAACAACATCAGTTTAAAGCTTTAATGTTGTACTCTAACACCAAGTTGGAAAACGCTATTTATATATACCGAAAATATGGTTTTATAGAAATTCCTGTTGAAAAAAATTCTCCTTATAAACGTAGTGATATAAAGATGATTTTAGAGGTTTAAAACTTTTCATCTAGCTCATTACAAAACTTTTGATTTTCAGCACAAAGAATAGATAATGTCTCAAATAACAACTGATTTAATTCCTCATCTGTAGATTTAATAGCATAAGCAAGTTTAAACTCAGAGAGAGCTCCTTGAAGATTATTGCTTTTTAATCTTGATTTACCAGAACGCTTCAATAAGTTGAATGCTTCAAGGTTTTCACTCTCAAGACGTTGTTTCGTTGTATTATTAATTTCAGATGAATGTTGCAAGATTTTTGACTTATTCAATTGGATAATTCCAAAAAACAAGCTTATCAAAACAATACTTACCACTACATATAATCTATTTGAAGTTTTAGAAGGCTGGATTTTAAATTCTCTTTGGTATTTTGGGACTTCTGTAAATAAAGGTTTTCTTTTTATTTCAAAAGGCTTTCTTGGACGTTGTTTATAAATCCAACTTTGCATACCAAAACCCATGTAACCCATAAATATCCTTTATCTATAAGTCATTGAAATTCAATAAAAGTTACACTTAGTTAGTATGATGAGATAATAATTACCTTGTCATTCCGCAATTGATGCGGAATCCAATCCAACTAAAATAATGTAAATGTTGATAGTTTAGGAATGTAGAAAGAATAGCAACCTTAATTCTCAATAGATTTTAAAGAGTCTATTTGACGCTGTAAGCGTTCAATTTCTTCAGCATTTTTATCTACTCTAGGGATTGCCAAAACCGAGTCTATAGCTTGCTCAACAATATCAATATCTTTTGTTTCTTCAACAAAATAATACCCAATACCTTCACTCGATCTCCAAGCTTCGTTTAATTGGTCATAAACTGTTTTATCCCATTGACTTGGGTGTTTTACATCAATCCAAATAACATCTCTATATTCAGCATCAATTAAGGCTAAGTCTGGTGTTGCAGAGCCATCAAAATTGTCTGAACCTTCACGAATTGCTGAAATAGTTCCTAAAAAGAACATACGTTTTCTTCCTGCAATATCTTTTATATAAGGCCTAAATTCAACCGGTTTATTAACTGTCCAGTCAAACTCTTTACGAGACTCTATAACTTTTAAAGGCATTGCCGAAACACCTGCATAACCTTGTTTTTTAGCTGCATGATCATAATAATACAGCTTATCAGTTCCATCTGCAGGAATAAAAACACTAAATGTTAAACTTGTGCGCTCATCACCAACTGGCTCTAAACCAAACCAATGGTATAATCCGCTGTAAGCATTAGTATCTGTGTCAGAAAAATCAAAATCAGTTACAAAAGGCTGCTCGTTTTGATCGTCTGGTAAATCTGGTATTTTCACTGCTGTTTCCATGTTCCAAGGTAGTGGATCACTAAAACCTCCAAGGAATTTTAAAGATTCTGCTTGTATGCGAGATACTTTTTCAGACAATGTATTTTGACGTGTTAAATACGGATGGTTGTTCATTTCATCAGGACTTATATAGGTTCCTTTTCCTATTAAAACACGCTCAAAATAATCGTTAATATCGTGTTCGCCATTATCAATAACCATAACGCCTCCAAAAGTTGGATAAGGAAACAAGAACCCTTTCCATTTTATCAAACTCACTACTTCTACCCATTTTCCGGAATCGTTTTTCATATAAAACACATCTCCAGGTTCATAATTAAACAACATCCAAGGATTGAAACGTTGCACTACTGCGTTGTAAGTGTTTCTACTAAATTTTAAAGACTCACCTATTGAAAACACTACAGGAATACGATTTTCACTTGAAAACCTAGGAAATGGTGTTGTACTAGAGACTGAAAAAACCTCTTCGGTATTATCGCTTATTTGCTGTAATGTATATTTTTCTGAAGGTTGAATGGCCATAGTCCATTTGTTTTCGCCATCTACACGAACTAAGTGAGGTAACGACACGTCTTTGGTCTCTCCTACACTTTCGTTTGCCATTGAGAAAATGTTACGAAGTGGTTGTATACGTTCGTTTTGAGTTAGAGGAAGCTCGTTGATTTCAACTTTATTTAAATGATTAAAGACATTATAGGTTTTCATGTAATCGTACATTTTAAAATGCCATCCTACTGCATAGAGCAAACCAAAAAACACAAGCAAAACACCTAAAATACCTAATCGACCACCTGTACTTGCTGTTTTTCTAAACTTTCGTAATCCAAAAAACAAGACTATACCACTTAACAGAATAATGAAAATGTATTTTCTAAGAAATAATAAAACTGGTTGATAATCGTCCCTAAAGAAGAATAATGCCAACACTAATAAAATGTAAGTTAAAATTGCAGGCTTTCCGTTTTTCCAGAATAATCTCATGTTTAGTTTTTAGTTGTTAGTGAATTACATCAATCCTTTATCCTTCAAGCGTTCACGAGCACTTTTCTCGTTAGGTTTTGGTGCTTCAACTTCAGGTTCGATTTTGTTCTCGACTGCGCTCGAACTGACATCGCTGTCTTTAGTTCTTAAGTCTTCAATAAAGTCTTTTCCTTTTTCAACAGCGTCATCAAACTTATCTTCTAAAGAATCACTTTTCTCTTCAATAATTTTAGTTGATTTAATTACAAAATTTGCAATGTAAGTTCCTACAAGTGTACCAACAATAACTGAAGCAAAAGCTGAAACACCATTATAGCTTCCAAAGATTTGAAACGGAGTTAAAAATTGAACAGCCACAGCTACAACCAAAAATAAGGCTACAACAAAAATTAATCTAGGTATAAAGGTTTGCTTATAAATGAATCCTTTTCTACTATCGGGTTTCATTTGTAACTCTTTACTGTTTACAATTTTATTCACAAAACGATATGCTCCATTACCATTAGACTCTCTCCAATACAAGAAAATGCCAAAAAGTATAGCAGCTATAAAAATTACAAGATCTAGTCCCATGTGTTTGTTTTTAAAGTGAATGCTTTATAAAATTAGTCTATTTTATTTAAATATTGTTACGTATTGTGTCAATTACCCAATCTTTAAACGAGTCATCCCAAGTCTCATAGGTTTTATAAAACTGTTCTTTATCATACCAGTACAAAAACAACACATCCTTTGGCGAAACATTTATTAAAAGCTTCCATATTAAATCTTGATGCATTGGCTCTAAAGATGAATGAGGTTGGTGCAATGCATGGTATAGATCAACATCTACCATGTCCTTTAATTTATACTCGTTGCTAAACTCTAAGCGTTCTAAATACAACTCTACACTATTGATTTTCTTAAGTGCATTGATATCAATTTTATTTAAATAACTCTTATATAAAATTTTACTCTCAAATATTTCTTTTAGAGAGTGTTGAGTCTCTTTAAGTTGTTGAGAGAGTTCATATTTTTTTACACGATCGTATCTTGGGGTTTTAACCACTTCATCCAAATCGCATTCAGCAATTAAATGATTTCGTAGTTTTTCAATTAATTCATCATGATTGATATGGTACATCAACACATCATGTGTAGTATCATTAATAGCTTCTTTGTACCATTTTTCATCTTCAAACACGATAATATCCGAAATAAAATCGCGCAACACATACACACCTCCAAAAGCTCTTGTATAAAACGAACTCACACTGTATTGAAGTTCTGGTAATTCTAAATCCCTGTTACGCAAATCTCCATAGGTATTTGCCGACTGTAATAACTTTTCGTGTAAGGTTTCATCAATAAAATTATTACCTTCTTTAAACTGCTCAATAAGCTCGCGTTGTTTTTTTTGTGCTTTATTAAGGTTGTTTATTAACCTAAAATGAATGTTTATAGTTTTGTATTTTAAAATATCCATAGGTCCATAAAACGCATCGATACCTTGATCAAAATCGAGACAAATTGCTGAGTCTCTAGTTATATCGTTTATTTTATTACCATAGGTTTTAAAAACCAATTTCATTAATTCCCTGTCAAACGTATGTGTAGGCAAATAGACAGGTTTTCCTTTTTGCAATGGAGAAATAATAATAGCATGTGCGTTGGCTTCGCCATGGTTTAAGTAAAGTAATTCCTTTTTTTCTTCAGCAATTTCAGGGCTCCAACCTATACCATCAATTGAAAAACTAGTAAGCTTTGTTGGCGAAAACCCTAATGTTTTTAAACACTGATTATAACGCTCAACCAACTTACCTCTTACAGGAAGTAGTTCACTTTGATATAGATTTGCTGCTTTTAGTTTATTCATAATTATTTCCCACAAAAGTGGAAATCTTAATTTATTCTAATTCTCTTTAGGATTCCGCATCAAGTGCGGAATGACAGTAAAATTACTTTTTGTCAAACTGAGTTCTTGCTTCCAATTCAATATTAAGCTGATTAACTCTAGCATCAACTTTACGTTTAAAATCAGTATCTGCAATTGTAGCAACATTGTCTAGATAACGCACAACCTCTTGACGACGAATTTCAGAAAAATCCAAACCTCTCATATTGGTTCGCATCAATTCTTGTAACATATTGAGTTTGGTATCATAATCCTTTTTAAAGTAAAAATCAGGGTTACTAAACCAATCTTCTTCTAAATCAAAATCAGTTAACCTTAAAGATATAGCGCTTTGTATATTACGAACATCTCTAGACGAGAAAAACGGAAAAACAGCTTGTATTTCTTTATATAAGTTTGCAAAAAATAAATGCTCATTGGTTTTAAAATGCTTCTCTACTTGATCATATATATCATGAACTCGAACTTCTGTAGGTTTATCTATATTTTGTAAGATATCGCCCATACTCTTGGCTAATCCTTGATTTTGTAGATAGCTGTAATTTTCTGGTCCTTGCATATTTACAAAATCAGGCATAGTGTCTTGTAATTTTCTCCACCACAAATGATCTTGATCTAAAAAGTCGTGCTCGGTACGTGCTCCATCAATTTTAAATCGTCCTTGAACACGTGAAATTACTGCTTTATCCAACATTTCTGGAAGGTTGGTAAATAACCCTATTGAGCTATTACCGTAATTAACAGCATAAGCACCTTCGGTATATCTTAAAAACACACCTATTACTTCTTTTACACCTGCCGAAACACCTTGTGCAGTACGCTCTTGAAGATTATTTTCAGCATCATCAATTGGAGCAAAAATGAGTTTTGAAGGATCTTGTAATGGTTTCATCCACTCTACCATTTTTTCGGCAGATCCACCTTGAAATGTTGATATCAACGTATCAGGCATTGGATGGAATAAAAATGGAATATCAAGATTGTCACAATGCTCTTTTAAACGTGTTGCAATAGCTGCAATAAGCATACTTTTTCCTGTTCCTGGAATTCCGTAACCCATAAACACTGGCATAAAACCTCCTAGTTCCTGAAATGGATTCTTTTTTGCTGTAAAATCGTAGCTTAACATACGCTCGGTTAAACGTCGTGCAAAGTGTTTTGCATCTCTGTTACCTACTATTTGTTCAAATTGAATTTTATTAAACTCTACACTTTTGGCAGCTCCTGCAAATACATTGTCCCAACCAGATACAGCAAAGTCTGATTTTTCTAATTTATAGGTTCTATCTAAAATAGTTTCGGTGTACTCCAACGTGCTTTTACGCATTTGGATTTCATCTATTAAGGCTTCAAAATACACAACCGTAAAATCGGTAACGTCTTTATCGCTTTTTATAATATCTGGATGCGACAAATACTTGTCGTAATAATAAAGACAACACGAAATTCCTTTTAATGGTGATAACAAAGATACTTCTGGCAGACCTGCAAATTTTTGCTTCATAACGCTTAAATCATCTGAAGCAACGGTTTTAAGGTTATGCAAAATATTGTAAGCCGTAGCATATAGCATAAAAGCTGTTGCTGTTTGCATTTTGCTTTCGTACTCTCGTTTTCCTGAACTATCTAAAGCAGATTTTCGCTCGTTTAAACTTGATAATCCTGAAGCATCATAGTAACTATCTTTAATCCAAATACCCAAAGTAATACCTTCTTGAACTGCAAATAAGGTTTGATTTAAATGAATTGGAATAGCAACAGAGTCTGGTAATAAGCGTTTTTTTAAAGCTAATATGGTTTTTGAAACTGAAGTCAACTCAACATTGCTTCCATTATTGGCACGCGACAAATACAGTAAAATAGATTCATCTTTAGCATCTTTGTCTTTGTTTTTTGCACGTTGACCTTGCTCCCACTGTACACTTTTTAAATAGGATGTTGCTTCATCACGAAGCATATCAAGTTCTGTTTGCTTTATAGGAAATGTTGAGTTGTGTTCCATGTTTCTATTTTGTCGTCATTGCGAATAAAATGAAGCAATCTCTTGTTTAAAAGAGAACCACGTACTTTGTTCCTCGTTATGACATTGTTTTTTTAATTTTTAATTCAGAAACTTGAATTGGCGCTTTCGCCAATTTATTCATAATTTCAGGTGTTTTGTTATACAGCATTTGTATAATACGATGTGGCGCAAACACATATTTTTGATGTATCGGTTCGCTCCACTTTTGTAAGGTTTGCTTATTAAAAAAGCTACCTTCTTTAAACTCACTTCCTGAGAATACTTCGTCAATACTCAGCGACAGCGCATACGACTCTATACTTAATTCTTTTTTAGCTATACCTTCTAAAATGGCATGTGTGATTTCATTTTCATCTTTTGCAAATACATTATGAAAAGGGCCTAAATCTATTCGCTTAATGTGTTTTGGATGTACTTCAGGCAGTTTTCTGTCTATTCCATAAGCCATAGTGTCTAAATCCATATCTCTGTCTGCAGTGGTCTTTAAGACTTCATAAATTTTATCTCTGTCTTTTAACGGATTTCGTCCTCCACTATAATCAAAGTACATGAAGCATATAAATGGCCTATTATGTGCTACATCATAAAAACTCCAACTGGTCATAAACTCAGGCGAAACATTCTCAGGCGTTTCCATAATGCGACCTTGCACAAAACGATTAAAAATATATTTCTGCTCTACTGACGTGTAATAAACTATTGAAGCCGCTTGAAACAATTTTTCTCGTTTTATGGGTTGTTTTTTATGAAGTAACTCATGCAAAAACTCATCTTGTAATTGACTAACATCTTTAAGTTTAGAAATGTAGTCTTCTTTTAAGGACAAATCATTAAAAAGATACCTAAACTCCAAATAGTTAGGAAAACCTGAATCGGTTAAATCCACTTTCATATTGTCTTCATCGTCGTACATATATTTAATACGCATAGCTTCGACTGAATACAATAACAAATCACAAAACTGCTTAAAATAAACAACTTCTTGTGCACTACATAATCCTTGATTTTGAACACTTACAATGAGTTCCTTTAGGGCAAAGTCTACCATTTTATGATAGAATACATATTGCGCTTTGGAGTCTAGTGTAGCGGAATCTAAAGGAGTTACAATCATGTTTTGAGTTTGCAGTGAACAGTATTCGGTTTGCAGTCAATTATAAAAATACTGCTAACTGCAAACTGAATACCAATTACTTTTTAAGATAATAAGTCGTCATTATTTTCAGGCTTTTTGTCGCCAGTTGGCTCTCCTTCACCTGAAGGTTTATTAGCATCTGCCTTATAGTAGTCTTCAAAAATTTCTTTCATATCAATACCATAACGCTCAGCAAAATTCTTTTGAATTTCAGAATCTTTGGTACGAATTTCCTGTAACGCTTCAGCATAACTGCTGTAAACACCTTGCATTACTTTTTCATGCACAGGAATATTATCCATCATTTCTTGACGTGCTTTAGCACTTGCTGTATGCATTGATGCAAGAGTTTCTCCAATATGTTCGTCAGTTTTTACACCTAAATGCTCTAAAATAGCTGCAAATTCTTGGTCAGTTCGTGCTTTTAAAGCCACAACGTAACCGTCGTAATATTTTAAACGCTCTTCGGTATCACTCTTTAATTTTGCACGATGTGTTTGTAAATTACTTCGTAAAGAGGTTAATACCTTTATGGTTAAGTTATGCTTATGCACAAAGCTGTCTTTACTTGCAGCAAGTGTTGTATAAGCGTTTTTAAGTCCTTCAAGCTCTTCTACTTTTTGCTCTAATGTGGTGACTTTACCAACAGCTTCAGCATACTCCGCAGATTGCTTATCTACAATTTCTTCTAACTCTTGACGTGCTTGTTTTAGTAAAGCATAGTTTTCTTCAAGCTTTGCTTCTACTTCTTTCTTCTTCTCTAAAGCTTTTGTATGGTTTTTTGTAGCTTCAACAATCGCGTCTTGAAGTTTGTCTTCAACTTCTTTAATTTCTACTTCACGATCTTTTAAACGCTTTACAGCTGCCTGACTTTTAAACGATAACTCATTTAATAAAGTTTGTACATCTGCCGATTCTATACGTTGCTGAAACATCGCTTTGGCTTTGTTATCTGCTTCGTCACGAGATTTTTGAGCAGCAGTAAGTTCGTCTTGCGCTTTTTTGATTTTACTTTTTCTTCCCCAAAGGTTGTTCCACCAAGTATCTGGTTTAGCTTCGGCATCTTCTAGTTCAACTCTTGCGCGTTCTAGACGTTTTATGGCATTATCAATGATTTTTTGTTCATCAGCATTTAAGCTAGAGAAATCTTCAAAAATAATCCCAACTTCGTCTTGATAATCAGTTAAATCTTTAATGGCATCTAGTAATGACGTTCTATCTTTTTCTGCCATATGCACTACATCGTCCAATGTTGCATTAAGTATTTTTTGACGCACTTCAGGATCATCTTCCTGTGCCAATTTAGATTTCATAGTGTCAATGGCTTTTCCCCAATTAACATCTACTTTTTCCTGTTTTTCATTGGAATTGGTTTCTAATAAATCAAAATCATCAGACATATTGTGTAGTGTTTTTATAGTTGAACAATTTTTGGATAAGCAATTTCGTTAAAAAATATCATTTTCAAAACTAATGCTCTTAAAATATCAGTAGTAAAAAAATTAAAAATGTTACAGGCTATAAAAAATGTAACGCAATCATTATCTTTAGTACTCAAACACTTCTATTATGAGAAATTCAATTTTTATTACCGCTATTTTAGCATTGTGTTTTATAAGCTGTAAAACAGATAAAAAAGAACCAGCAACCACTGAGACAATTATTGAAAACAATGTTGATGTTGAAACAACAACTTCCGATACTTCTTCTGAAATAAAAATTACTCCTATCGAACATGCTACTATGGTCTTGGAGTATAAAAATGTTGTGGTGTATGTTGATCCTGTTGGAGGAGCAGAACAATTTGCTGGACAAAAATCACCTAGTATCATTTTAGTTACTGACATTCATGGTGATCATTTTAATGAAGAGACCTTGTCAGGAATATTAGGAAATGCTGTTAAGATTATAGCTCCTGGTGCAGTAGCTGAATTGCTACCAAAACCTCTACGAGATCGTACACTGGTTCTTAATAATTCGCAAAATAGAGACTACACTTTTGATGGTGTTGAAATTAATATTGAAGCTGTACCAATGTACAACTTAAGAGAAGAGGCTTTAAAATTCCATGAAAAAGGACGTGGTAATGGTTACATTTTAACCATGGGAGGAAAACGAATTTATATTTCAGGTGATACTGAAGACATTCCTGAAATGCGCAACTTAAAAGATATAGATATGGCCTTTGTATGTATGAACTTACCATATACCATGACTGTTGAAAGTGCTGCAAGTGCTGTTCTAGATTTTAAACCAAAGCAAGTATATCCATACCATTACAGAGGCCAAGGTGGACTTAGCGATGTGGAAAAATTTAAAACCATTGTGAATGATAAAAATGATGCTATTGAAGTCGTTCAATTAGATTGGTACAAATAGTGATTACTCCATTTTTTATTAACAAATTTATAATGAAATAGTTACGGTTTTAATTAAAATTGTATATTTGACTTGATTAACCCCAACTATCAACCTAATTATGAATGCTTTATATTCAATTCCAAAGTTACTTGTAAGCACTACTCAGCTTACGGTTATACTCATTATTACAGCAGCAGTATTTATGTTTTTTATTGTGGTTGCAGTAATAAAAATGAGAAAGTTAAAGGCTGAAAATAAGAAGCTTATTGAAATGGAATCTTTAAAAAATGACGTTGAGGAGAGCTATAAAGATTTTACAAATGGCCATTTGTATGAATAAATTAAAATCACTTAAATAAAAAAGCCTGCATTGTGCAGGCTTTTTTTTATCTATCTAACTAATTTTTTATACTTAATTCGTTTCGGCATTAAGTCACCACCTAAACGTTTTTTCTTGTTCTCTTCGTAATCACTAAAACTACCTTCAAAGAAATAGACTTGGCTATCGCCTTCAAAAGCTAATATGTGCGTACAAATACGATCTAAAAACCAACGGTCGTGAGAAATAACCACAGCACAACCTGCAAAGTTTTCTAAACCTTCTTCTAGCGCACGTAACGTGTTTACATCAAGGTCGTTTGTAGGCTCATCTAAAAGTAGTACGTTTCCTTCTTCTTTTAGTGTCATAGCTAAATGCAAGCGGTTACGTTCTCCTCCAGATAGTAATTTTACTTTTTTGTTTTGTTCGCTTCCAGAGAAGTTAAAACGACTTAAATATGCACGAGAATTGACTTGCTTTCCTCCCATCATCACCAATTCTTGCTCATCACTAAAGTTTTGCCAAATCGTTTTTTCTGGATCTATATTAGAATGACTTTGGTCTACATAAGCAATTTTTGAAGTATCACCTACTATAAACTCACCTTTGTCTGGTGTTTCTTCGCCCATTATCATTCTGAAAATTGTGGTTTTACCTGCACCATTTGGTCCAATAACACCAACAATTCCAGCTTGAGGTAGATTGAAGTTTAAATCTTCATACAATAACTTATCGCCATAACCTTTACTTACACCTTTTGCTTCAATAACATTGGTTCCTAAACGCGGACCATTTGGTATGTAAATTTCAAGCTTTTCGTCAAGTTGCTTTTGGTCTTGACTCATTAATTTATCGTAGTTCTTTAAACGCGCTTTTTGCTTGGTTTGACGTCCTTTTGCACCTTGACGCACCCATTCTAACTCACGTTCTAATGTTTTTTGACGTTTTGAAGCTGCTTTTCCTTCTTGAGCCATACGTTTAGACTTTTGGTCTAACCATGAAGAGTAATTCCCTTTCCAAGGAATACCTTCTCCTCTATCCAGCTCTAAAATCCAACCTGCAACGTTATCCAAGAAATATCTATCGTGCGTTACAGCGATAACGGTTCCTTTATACTGCGCTAAATGATGCTCTAACCAATGTACCGATTCAGCATCAAGGTGGTTGGTAGGCTCATCAAGAAGTAATACGTCTGGTTCTTGTAGTAATAAACGACATAAAGCTACACGACGACGCTCACCACCAGAAAGTACACCGATTTTTTTATCACCATCTGGAGTACGTAATGCATCCATGGCAATTTCTAATTTGGTGTCTAATTCCCAAGCATTGGAAGCATCTATTTGATCTTGTAATTCGGCTTGACGGTTCATAAGCTTTTCCATTTTTTCAGGATTGCTATACACTTCTTCCAAACCAAACATATCGTTTATTTTGTTGTATTCATCTAGAATAGCTACAGTTTCAGCAGCGCCTTCTCGCACTACTTCCATCACTGTTTTTTCATCATCTAGTTGTGGTTCTTGTTCTAGATAACCAACAGAATATCCTGGTGAAAAAACCACATCGCCTTGATAGTTTTTATCTACACCTGCAATAATCTTTAATAATGTAGATTTACCCGAACCGTTAAGACCTAAAATACCAATTTTAGCTCCGTAAAAGAAGCTTAAATAAATGTTTTTAAGTACTGGCGTATTAGCCGATTGAAATGTCTTGGTTACACCAGACATTGAAAAAATTACTTTTTTATCGTCGCTCATAATTATACTCTTCCTTTTAATGCATTAAACACCCAAGCAATACAGAAAAAGCCAAAACCAACAGCAGCAAATCCCCAACCTGCAACATCGTCATAGCGAAAAGCTCCTAGTCCTATTAAACCTAATCCTACAAAAATCATAATCCATGTGGCCCAAGCCAACACTGTATTTTTATTCATTGCCATTTCTTAATCTTTATTTTTAGTTAGCAAATACAAATATCGGCATTATTTAAGAAATAACATATAATAGGTTAAAGACATTTTAATTAAGACAAAAACATCCTAATTAAAAAAATATTCGTAAATTTGTAAAAGATAAATTATCTATATGTTTTCAAAAGCTTGTGAATATGGTATTAAAGCAGCAATTTACATTGCATCAAATTCCAATGAAGGTAAGCGTGTTAGCTTAAAAGGCATTTCAAAACATATTGATTCACCAGAAGCCTTTACTGCAAAAATTCTTCAAACTCTTGCGAGAGAGAATATTGTAAACTCTATAAGAGGTATTAATGGTGGCTTTGAAATAGACAAGCAAAAACTTGAAAATATTCAATTGGCTGATATTGTTAATGCCATTGATGGAGACAGTATATATAAAGGTTGTGGTATTGGTTTAAAAGAATGTAGCGAACAACATCCTTGTCCTATTCATAATGACTTTAAGGTTGTTAGAAATAATTTAAGAATCCTTCTAGAGACAACTAATTTAAAATCCTTGGCAATGAATGTGAATGCTGGTGCTGTTTTTTTAAAAATTTAAAATAAAAAAAAAAAATTAAAACAAAACAGGATAAATTTATCCGAATAAATAAATATGATATGGAGATTCTAGAACAACAAACAAACAAACAAATAGGAAGTTTTGTGGCTGATGATTACAGAACTGCTGCAGTGTTTTCAAAATACGGTATTGATTTCTGCTGTAAAGGCCACAGAACCATTCATGAGGTCTGCGAAAAAAATGATATTAATGCAGACGAATTATTGAATAATTTGAATGTCATTATGAATTCGAAAACCAATGAAAATATTGATTATAAATCTTGGCCATTAGATTTACTTGCAGAGTATATTGAAAAAAAACACCATCGTTATGTAGAAGAAACTATACCAGTATTAAAACAATTTCTAGATAAGCTATGTAAAGTGCATGGAAACCGCCATCCTGAATTATTCGAAATCAACGAACTCTTTTCGGCTTCTGCTGGCGAACTGGCTGCCCACATGAAAAAGGAAGAACTTATCCTCTTCCCTTTTATAAAAAAGATGATGAAAGCCTCTATTTCTGGTCAAGAAATTCAAGCACCTGGTTTTGGAACCGTTGAAAACCCTATTGCCATGATGATGCAAGAACACGATAATGAAGGGAAACGATTTAGAAAAATCGCTGAACTAACAAATAACTATAATCCACCTGCTGATGCATGTAACACATATCGTGTTACCTTTGCCATGCTCAACGAGTTTGAACAAGATTTACATCTTCACATCCATCTTGAAAACAACATTTTATTCCCTAAAGCTACCGATCTTGAAAAGCTTTTTTTAAAAAAATGATTCAATAACATTTGTTTTTAAATAAAATAACGCTGTGATTGAAACACCTTTCCAATAAAAGAATATACGAGAGAAGTATAAAGGAAAGGTGTTTCTTTTTTATACGTATTTTTAAAATATAAAAATACATTTTATGCAAAAAAAACTTGTAGCAACTTGTCTTATCAATTTTTTAATTGCCGCATTATTAGGTTTGGTTTTGCGCTACGCATTTGTTGGACATCTAGATTTCAACTACCAATTTTTGACCCATACACATTCGCATGTAGCTATCTTGGGTTGGGTTTATCTTATGATTTTTACACTTTTTGTACATTACTTTATCCCTAAAAACAAACGTTTTTACACCAAGCTTTTTTGGGTTACCCAACTTGCTGTTTTGGGCATGCTCTTTAGCTTTCCTTTTCAAGGTTATGCAACAGTTTCCATAATATTTTCAACTTTACATATCTTATGTAGCTATGTGTTTGCCTTTAAGATGTGGAAAAATTTAAAAGCAAAAAATATTTTAATTGAAAGACTCATAAAGTGGTCATTAGCTTTTATGGTATTGAGTACCATTGGTGTTTGGTGTTTGGGTCCTGCTGTTGGGCTTCTAGGAAAAGCATCGGCATTTTATCAAATAGCCATTCAGTATTTTTTACATTTTCAGTTTAACGGTTGGTTTTTGTTTGCTGTTATTGCTATTCTTTTTCATCAGCTACAAGTACAACCGTCAAAAAACACAAAACTATTTTTAAGATTATTGATTGTCGCAACCATAACTACGTTCGCTTTACCTATTCAATGGTTTGCAACCCATTGGTTGCTGTACTACATCAATGCATTGGGTAGCATTTTACAGCTTTTAACTTTAGTTTACTTTATAAAAATCATAAAAATTCCTTTTAAGACCATTATTGTTAAACAACAAAAAGCCGTAAGATGGCTTTATATTTTTGCGTTGAACTGTTTTATTTTGAAAATGGCACTCCAAAGTGTTTCGGTTATTCCTGAATTTTCACAAGTACTCATAAACCACAAAAATTTTATTATCGGTTTTATCCATTTATTGATGCTAGGAATAGTTAGTGGATTCCTATTCGCATTTCTACTTTATTCAAAAACCATAAAACCGTCAGTCTATCTCAATCTAGGAATATTTAGCTTTTTTATAGGGTTTGTTTTAACAGAACTTTTACTGACGTATCAAGGTAGTTTTTTCTATTTTGGAAAAGGATTAATACCGCACTACTACCTTTTACTTTTTATAAGTAGCATATTTCTTCCGTTGGGAATTGCCTTAATCTTATTTACATATTCAAAACAAAAACAACATGTCTAACAAACCCTTAAAACGCCATACAGCACTTCAACCATTAAGTAGAGAGCATCATCATGGATTATTGCTTTCTTGGAAATTACGAGAAGGTTTTAAAAAAAATATTGACATAAACCGTATGAAAACCTATACTGATTGGTTTTACAGCACGCATTTAATTCCTCATTTTGACATGGAAGAAAAACACATTTTCCCCTTATTAGGAAATGAAAATGACTTGGTAAAATGAGCTTTGTCTGATCATGAAAGGCTAAAATGGCTTTTCACTGATGAAGTGAATCCGATTAAAGCTTTAAGCTTGATTGAAGAAGAGTTACAGCTGCACATTCGCTTTGAAGAGCGTGTACTGTTTCCGGAAATACAAAAGGTCGCTACCGAAACTCAATTTCAACACATAGAAAAATTACATCAATCTCATGAAAAATTTAGGGACAACCTGACAGATGAGTTCTGGAAGTAATTACTTCTTAAAACTAAACACCTCTGGTTTTACGGTTACCATAGCCCAAGCCCAGTTTTGAATTCTATTGGCATTACCACCTTTTAGCACTTCCATGGTATCACTTCCAAACATTTGCGAATAACCCAAATTTGCTGTTATGAATTTATGCAGTCTGTAAGTTGCTACAAAATCGATTTCTGCACCCAAATAGCTGTCCATGATTTCTGAACCATCCAATACACTTTCGGCAGATGAGAAGATATGTGCTGACAGAGTTAAAATCAATTTGTCATTTCTATATTTTATTTGTGCAAAAGCATCAATCAAACCAACAGAATTGGCATGATTTCCTACATAGAAATAATCCATTAAACCATTAAACTTATGATTGGTTCCAAACAACGGAGTAAACGATTTATTAGTTCCCGAAGTATCATCCATGGCTGTTCCTGACAAATATTCGCCTCCAAAACCAAAGAGCCAATGTTCTGTTGCCAAATATCCCAACGAAGCTCCACCATACCAAGCAGAAACAGTAGTGTCATTTCGTGTTCCTGTTTGTCCGTAAACAGAAAACTCGCCTATCCATTTATTGGTTTTCAAGCTGTAAAACATACCAAATGTTTGTGCATATTGGGTTTTCAGGTCTTGATTAGTAGTTTCAAACTCATAACCTGTATTTAAAAACAAAACACTCAATGTTGATGTCTTAAAGCCATATTGATACCACAACAATTGCATATTCTTGTAATTGTTTACCGAATACGCTGTACGCTCAACAGTTTCAGCATTTGAACTCACCGATGCGCCAACATCCAGTCGATGTTTTTTGTTGGGTGTTACCGAAACCAAAAAGGCATCGTGACTTCTACCTTGTTGTGCCCAATTGACTTCTCCTAAAATACGTTGATTATCATACGACAACGTTTGTCTTCCCACTTTAAACTTCCAAATATTATCCAATCTATATTGGGCATAACCTTCAAAAAGAGCTAAACCATCATGGGCATTACTTTGGTTTGTTGCAACATCTCCCCAGACTCTAATGTCTTGCGGTCTTAATACAATAGTTAGGTTTTCGTAATTAAAATTCAGATTTAATCTGCTACGTTGGGACACAAAAGACGTTGGGTCTTGTGTATCATCCAGCAATGTACCAAAGCCGTTTCTAAACTCGTATCGTGGTCTAAATTCGATACCTACTTCTAATTCTTGGGCAAAAAAGGTGTATGTCAACATTCCGAAGAACATTGTGCAAATTATATTTTTCATAAGATGTTAGATATTGTTAAACTGTTACATAGCGTCAACAGCTTCGTTAATATGTTTAATGGTATTATCGGAATTCACACCCAAACCTTCTTGCTGAAACACTAACTCTCCTTTATGGTTAAATACGCTAATAATGTTTGAATGTGAAAAATCGATTGGTGATATTTCTTTATAGCTTACCGCTAAAACCGCAGCAAATTCGCGCGTGTTTTCTTCTGTAGAACGTAAAAACAGCCAAGGGTCATTATCCATCAAGTTTTCTTTTGCAAAGGTTTTTAAACGTTCTGGTGTATCAACTTCGGGATCAATACTTACAAAAATCATTTTTACATTTTCTTTGGAATGTTCTGGTAGGCGTTCTTCTATGTTTCGCATATCGGCTACCAAACGTGGGCATGCTGCTTTACAACTAGTATAAATCATTACCATGACCAAAACATCACCTTTCAAGTCTTTAAGTTGAATATCTTCTCCATTTTGGGTGGTCCAAGTTGAGGGTAAGTTGTAGATAGACATCTCTGAAAACTTATCATCTGAAATAGTTTTTACATGGTTTTCTTCTACAACCAAATCCATTTTACAAACAGGGCAATTTCCTTTTTCGGTATATATTTTATCACCTTCACAACGCATAGGACAATGGTAAGCCACATCATCTTTTGCAGCTTTTGAAGAGGTGTTTTTACAAGATACCAACGTTAAGGCAATACATATTATATAGATAAATGGTTTCATAATGTTGTTTTTAAGGATTTACTTCAATGTCTTTTGCACATCTAAATCCAAGGTTTTTAATACTAAAACTTGCCTTTATACTACCTCTAAAAGCATATCGCATAAAAGCAGCATAATTCATTAAATCGGTAGCACCAATGGCTGCGCTCCCACAAAACAGATTACTATCTTTGTCAACATCTTTTCTGGATTCTCCAGAAATCAATACCGAGTTAAAATCGAGTGTCCATTCCCAAACCAAACCATGCATATCGTAAATACCCCAATAATTTTTAGGCGAATTACCTATAGTTTTTTCATCAGTTCTAGGTGTTTCGTACCAAGAGAGGATTTGTTGGTTATATGAAGGCTTTCTTCTGGCATCTGGTACGTCTTCATCTGCCATTGCTACATATTCCCATTCATCAATAGTTGGTAATCGTTTGCCTTGACACTCGCAGTAAGCTTTGGCTGCAAACCAAGACACATAGGTTACAGGGCTTTGAGGGTTTACTATATCGTTTAGAATTGTATCACTTTTAAATTGTCTCAAATAGTTTCCATCAGCATAGAGCTTAAGTATATTGTGTTTTTGCCATTTAGGGTTTTTCTTTAGAAACTCTAAAAACTGCTGATTGCTAACAGGGTATTTATCAAGTTTAAAATCTTGAACTTCAACAACAGTTGAATCTCTACCATATAAAGGGATATAGCGACTACCCTTTATATTTGCCATACCTTCAGTTTGTGAAAAACAAATGGTTTGAAACACTAAAAACACACACAATATTTTGAAGGTATGGTCAAACATAACACTAACTATTACTATTAATTACTTTCCTTTTACTTTATCCACCATTTGTTTAGTAACCACTGTTCCGTTATTATCCCAACTGTTATACACGTAGGTCAAAACATTGGCTATTTCTTCAGAAGATAACATTTGTCTGGTCATTACACTATTGTATTTTTTCCCATTTACGGTAATTTCGCCTGTTAATCCGTTTACAACTGCACCAATGGCACGATTTACATCTGCGTTTAAATAATCTGATTTTGCCAATGGTGGAAATGCATTAGGAACACCTTGCCCTTCAGCTTGATGGCATGCAAAACAAGTTTGCATATAAATTTGTTTGCCAAATTTCATTTGCTCCTCAAAGTTTTGTGCAGGAATTTCAGACTCTACAATTTCATTGGTTGTTGGCATTTCTTGAATTCCTGGACCTTCTGGTAAATAGATTCCTTCATATTGTTCTCCAGAATAGATTTTTTCATGTTCTTCTCCTTGTACTTTCAACATACCCAAAGCCCCTTTATTAAAAGCTCTAAAAATGGAATGGTCAACTAAAATAAATGTTCCAGGAACATCTACACGAAATTCTACAATAGCTGCTCCTCCTGCAGGGATTATTGTGGTCTGAACATTTTCATTTACCATATCACCACCTTCTACGTGAACCTTATCAAATATTTCTCCAATTACGTGAAATGAAGACACTAAATTAGGCCCACCGTTTCCTACAAACAGTCTAATAGTTTCACCCACATTAGCAGTAATAGCATTATCGCCTGTTAGAGCATTTACACTACCATTAAAGACAACATAATCGGCGTGTTCATCAACGGCCTTTTGCATATCAAAAGGTTGCAAACCACGTTCACCATTTTTTCCTTTGGTATAAAAATCGCCTTGCATAATATAATATTCCTTATCTACAAGTGGTAAACCACCTTCAGGTTCTACCAAAATTAATCCATACATACCATTGGCAATGTGCATTCCTACAGGAGCCGTTGCACAGTGGTACACATACAAACCAGGGTTGAGTGTTTTAAAAGAAAACACTTTTTCGTGACCTGGTGCTACAAACGAAGATTCTGCACCACCACCTGGACCAGTTACAGCGTGTAAATCGATGTTGTGAGGCAGCTTATTATCTGGGTGGTTTTGTAGTCTAAACTCAACCTCATCACCTACCCGAGTTCTAATGAAGCTTCCAGGAACTGTTCCACCAAAAGTCCAATATACATAGCGTACACCATCGGTAAGTTCGCCTTCTTCTTCAAGGATTTCCATTTCAACAATAAGCTTTTTGGCCTTTCGTCTTCCAACAGGTGTTGGTACGTTTGGTGGTGCAGTTAACTCTGCTGTCATTTCACGGCTAACAGGAATGTCTTGTGCTTCTTCATAAACGGTTTTCTCGTTGTTGAAACAAGAAACCATAAACAATGATACAACCACAAAAAATAGTATGTTGATACCTTTAATTTTAGTGTTTTTTAGTGTTCTCATAATAGTGATTTTAAATTAGGATAATTTTGTCTTGATTAATAAAACAAATTTAGTACACGAATAAGATTAAAAATATGATTAATGTCATAAAATGAAAAAAAGCATCACGTTTGTGATGCTTTAGTTTACTCGATAATCGAGATTAAATGCTCCAATGCTTGCCTCGAAATTAAACGTTTGTTCTTTTTAATACCTTGTGTGCTTGCTTCGAGATAGTTTCCTCCTGTTTAAACGCCTATAGAGTCATCATAGGAACTTCAATAAACAACAATTCAGAATCTTGTTTTGTTTCTATTGAAAAGCTTTCAGTTTCTGAAACACCTATAGCGTCTCTTGTTTCAAGGTTTTGATTACCTATTATAATGTCTCCATAAATAGTCATTACGTAAACACCATGGTTACTACTTTTTAGGTTATAGGTAAACGTTTCACCTTGATTTAAATCAATGCGAGATAGTTTAGCATCTTGATGAATTTTTAAACTTCCTTCATGATTATCATCAATAGATGTTACCAAGGTTTGTAGTTTATTTTTCCTTTCAGAATCACTAAATGTTTTTTGATCATAACGTGGTGAAACACCTTGCTTGTTAGGTATTACCCATATTTGAAACAAACTTAAATGCGAATCTACCGAACCATTAATTTCAGAATGTTGCACTCCAGTTCCGGCACTCATTACTTGCACTTCTCCTGGTAATACAGATTGCCATTCGTTATGCATAGAATCGCGATGTTTAAGCTCTCCACTTAAAGGAATGGTGATAATTTCCATATTATCGTGCGGATGTGTTCCAAAACCCATTTTTGGTGCAATAACATCATCATTTAATACGCGTAACGCTCCAAAATGAACGCGCTCTGGATTAAACCAACCTGCAAAGCTAAACGAATGATTGGCTTGTAACCATCCGTGATTTGCAAATCCTCTTGTACCTGCTTTGTGAACTATTGTTTTCATTTTATTATCCTTTCTGGGTTTCCCCTTTTATCTTAATTTATCTAATAAATCACTTAATTGTGACGCTTCTTTTTCTGTGATATTTTTTAACCAATCGTCATTAAAATTATCTGATATATCTTCTAAAAGTTTTAATCCTTCGTTGGTAATGGCAACTTGTACCACGCGCCTATCGGTTTCAGATGGAATGCGCTCAATGAGTTGTTTTGCACAAAGTTTGTCTGCCAATCGCGTGGCATTTGGCGCTCTGTCTATCATTCTTGATTTTACATCTTGCATCGTCAATGGTTTATCAGCTCCACGCAAAATGCGTAAAATATTGTATTGTTGTGGTGATAACCCGAACTTTGCAAAAAATGTATTTTGTTTTCCGGTAATCAAATTGGCTGTGTACAAAATATTAATCAGCGCTTTTGTGCGGTTATCCTTAAACGAAGAATTAACGTCTTTTGAAATATCTCCCATAGTTGTTAGGCTTTTACATCATTATAATCATCCGCTTTCTTTTTAAAAACTGCTGCTGCAAACGGACAAAGTGGTAAAATTTTTAACGCTTTTTCTCTTGCAAATGCTACAGCTTCTTCTACTAGTTTGTAACCAACACCTTGACCCTTTAAGCTTTCGTCAACCTCTGTATGGTCAATTATTATCTTTGATGGACCAGCATAAGTATAGGTCATTTCTGCTATTTGTTTATTATTCTCGATTATATAGAACTTTCCTTTTTTAAGATTGTCTTCTTGTTGAATAGTCATAATTATAATGCTTCTTTAAATTTTTTAATTTCTGTTAAAAGCTGATCGTTAAGTTCCTTATTTATTATTTTCCCTTCAGAAAAATTGTCTTTAAACTTGGGTAATGAAAACACTCCCTTTATGTCTGCATTATGACGAGGAAATCTATCTTGAGCAATTGTTAATACTGACTGTCCTCCTCTAGCACCTGTTGATGTAGCCATTAAAAGCATGGGTTTTCCAAAAAACGTCTTACCTTCTATTCGTGACATCCAATCGAAAAGATTTTTGAAAACCGATGTGTAAGCTCCATTGTGTTCAGCAAGTGATATAACCAATCCATCTGCATTTTTTATTTTATTTAATAACTTATGAGCATTATCTGGTTGTCCATTCATACTAGATTCTAAGTCTACACCAAAAATAGGCACATCAAAATCGTTTAAGTCCAATACTTCAGGATTTACACCATCCAACAATCCTACTGTATAATTTACTAATTGTTTATTTATTGATTGTTTACTGTTACTACCAGCAAATGCAATTATTTGTTTCATATATAATTATATTTTCCATGGCAAATATATGACAAAATAATTTATTTTCCAAGGAAACTATTTACATGGTAATATTTTTAACATAGCTTTTACATTACAACGTTTTCGTAGCAAGGTTAAGTTTTGTATTTTTAGCCTGCATTAACAACTTGCGTTAGGGGTTGCAGCGGCATCCTCCCTATTTTTAGGGAGATATAGCGAAAAACCCGACCACGCTTATGCGTGGGAACGCCCTAATTAACTATATAACATCTGATGGATTTAAACTTCAACAAAAACGAAGATCATAATAAATTATTAGTTTCTGAACTTAAGAAACGACTTGCAAAAGTAAAACTTGGCGGTGGCGAAAAGCGTATTGAAAAACATCACGCTAAAGGAAAAATGACTGCTAGAGAACGTATTGATTATTTGCTTGATGATAAAGCCAAAAGTATTGAAATTGGCGCTTTTGCAGGTGACGACATGTATAAAGAACATGGTGGTTGTCCGTCTGGTGGTGTTGTAGTGAAAATTGGTTACATAAAAGGGAAACAATGTATTGTAGTGGCTAATGACGCGACTGTAAAAGCTGGTGCGTGGTTTCCTATAACTGGAAAAAAGAATTTGCGCGCACAAGAGCTTGCGATTGAAAACAAATTGCCAATTATTTACCTTGTGGATTCGGCTGGTGTGTATTTGCCAATGCAAGACGAGATTTTCCCTGATAAGGAGCATTTTGGTCGTATTTTTAGAAACAATGCTGTAATGAGTAGTATGGGCATTACACAAATTGCTGCTGTAATGGGTAGCTGTGTTGCTGGTGGTGCTTACTTACCTATTATGAGTGACGAAGCGCTTATTGTGGATAAAACTGGAAGTATCTTTCTTGCTGGTAGTTATTTGGTAAAAGCGGCTATTGGAGAAAGTATTGACAACGAAACACTTGGTGGTGCAACAACACATAGCGAAATTAGCGGTGTTACGGACTACAAGGCTAAAGATGATAAAGATGCATTGGATAAAATAAAAAATATTGTTGACAAAATAGGTGATTTTGACAAGGCTGGTTTTAATCGAACTGCGGCTAAAAAACCTAAAGAGAATCCTCAAGATATTTATGGCATTTTACCAAAAAGTCGTGCCGATCAATACGATATGTACGAGATTATAAAACGTCTTGTAGATAATAGTGAGTTTGAAGAATACAAAGCGGGTTACGGACAAACCATTATTACCTGTTATGCCAGAATTGATGGTTGGGCTGTTGGTATTGTTGCAAATCAGCGTCATATTGTAAAAACTACTGGATCTAAAACCAAACCTGCCGAAATGCAGTTTGGTGGTGTGATTTACAATGATTCTGCCGATAAAGCCACGCGCTTTATTGCCAATTGTAACCAGAAGAAGATTCCGTTAGTATTTTTACAGGATGTTACTGGTTTTATGGTAGGTAGTAAGAGTGAACATTCTGGAATCATAAAAGATGGCGCTAAAATGGTAAACGCTGTGAGTAACAGCGTTGTGCCAAAATTTACCGTTGTAGTCGGTAATAGTTATGGTGCTGGTAATTATGCTATGTGTGGTAAGGCTTACGACCCAAGACTTATTTTTGCATGGCCTAGTGCTGAACTGGCTGTAATGAGTGGTAAAAGTGCTGCTAAAGTATTATTACAAATAGAAAAAGCCTCTTTAGAAAAACAAGGTGAAAAATTCACCAAAGAGAAAGAAGACGAACTTTACAACAAAATAAAAGCGCGTTACGACAACCAAGTATCGCCTTACTATGCTGCTGCCAGATTATGGACCGATGCGGTTATTGATCCTTTAGACACCAGAACCTGGATTAGTATGGGTATTGAAGCCGCTAACCACGCTCCTATTGAAAAACCTTTTAATTTGGGTGTGTTGCAGGTTTAATTTAATGTACTTTGCTTTCTTATGAAAAATTTATTTTTGATTTTATTCGTTTTATTTGCCTTTTCCTGTAAATCTACTAAAAACAATACTGAAAAGAATACGAAAGACTACACCCTTTCAGATATAAAAACAAGTGCGTCATCAATAGAAGTTGGAGAACTAAAAAAGCAAGAAATTGTTGATTTAAAAAAATATTTAAAAGAAACTTTCAATAAAGATTTAGATAGTTTAAAATATTTAACCATATCATATTTAAAGTCCAAGAATAAATGTTGGTACGATAATTATCAAAATATAAGTAGTGATAGTAACAAAGACTTATTAAATAAATTGAAAACAAAAATGAATTCCGATTTATTAATAGCTCATTATGATTCAGGCTACAACTCTTTTTACAGCTTACATGATGAAAAAAAAATTATTTCATCACTTTTTGACAGAGGTTATGAAACCTGTGATTTTATGTTAACCATCAACAGCATGGGTGTATACCTATTTAAAACAAGTCATTTTAGTATTGATGCTTCAAATGCATTTACAAATGAATTAAAAAAACTAGAAACAAATTAGTTTAATTTACTTAGCGTTTTAGCCCTCTGGATTTTTTTCGATGATGTCTCTGCAAATTGTTCTACAGAAAGTATTTGTTTTGGCACTTCGTATTTTTCTAAATCAGAAAAAATAGCTGTATCTAATTCAGTTGATTGTCCTTCTAAAACCAATACCACACGTTCTCCCAAAGTGTCATCTGGTTGAGAAGCCACAAAAAAACGCTGGCTTATTTTTCCATCTAGCTTTGCTTCAATTTGCTCAGGAAATAATTTAACACCACCTGAGTTAATCATATTATCATAACGACCTATAACCTCAAATTCTGTTTTAGAATATAATTTTACAATATCGTTGGTTACAATAGTTTTGTCTGTAAGCTTTGGCGCTTCAACCACTAAACAGTCTCTATCGTCTTGTGATATTTTAACGTCTTTTAATAGTTTAAAATGCGCTTCTCCTTTGTAATTATTTAATGGTCTTATAGCAATATGGCTTAAGGTTTCTGCCATACCATAAGTAGCAAATACTTTTGTTTTTAATGGCTCAATATCTTTTAATAATGATTTTGAAACTGCAGCTCCTCCAACAATTAATGTATTTATATTTTGTAATCTTTTCAATGATTTTTGTACTTGCATTGGTACCATAGCACAAAATTTATATGGCTTTTCATCGTCATAAGCTGGTAGTGTACTTGGTTCAACAATATCTAGTTCTAAACCTAAAATCATTGCTCTCACTAGCATCATCTTACCTGCAATAAAGTTTGTAGGCAAACAATGTAATGCTGTATCTCCTGGAGATAGCTTAAACCTATTCCCTGTTGCTATTGCAGAATTCACCATAGCTTGCTTGCTTACTTTTATAAGCTTTGGGTTACCTGTAGAACCTGAGGTTTTCACATACAAAAAATCCTTTTCGTCTAACCAATCTAAAAGAAAATTGCCTATAATTTTTTCATAAGCTTCACCTTCTTTTATTAAACTATACGAGACTTCTTTAAGCTCCTCATGGTTATAACTAGTGTTATTAAGCTTAAATTTTAAATGTATCTTGTCAAAAGTAGGAATCATTTTTGGTATGATATTAGATGTGTTAAAATTATAGTATTTTTAACGAATTGTACTAAAAATTTAAAATTAAAAAAATATATATTTGACAATAAAGCACGAATTATGAAGAAGTCCCTGTTAATCCTATTGTTATGTCCTCTTTTTCTATTTGCTCAAGATTTTTCGAACGAGGATTATATTTATTTAAAACGTCACGAACACATAAAAATTGGTTTAAAAAATCACAAGTTTGATATTGCCAAAAACATATCAGAACAAGCTGAATTTTTAACTTCTAACAAACTTTATTTTGCTAACGAATCTATGCACTTTGACAGCTTTACTTCTATTGAAGATATTGATGCCTACACCTACATTCCTAGTCAAGATAAAAAAGTAAAGGTAGATTACATTGAAACCAAACGTGCTTTTGACAATGGTGTGTTTTACAGCGACCAAGAGTCTAAAAACTTTATTTTTCCTGCTGTTACTAAAGGTGCAATTACTAATTTAAACTATAAAGAAATTATTAAAGACCCTCATTTTTTAGGACTATTCAGATTTGGAACTTATGTGCCTACTAAAAGTGCGCAACTCTCTATTGAGTTTCCTAAAAATGTAAATATTGGATACATCGATTTTAATACCGAAAACATAAACTTAGATTTCAAAAAAGAAGACACCAAAAATGGTTACACCTACACTTGGACAGTAGATAATATTAAAGGCTACCAAGGTGAAGAAGACAGTGAAGCTATTTTATATTATTTACCACACATTATCGTTTACATCAAAAACTATGAAGAAGACGGTAAAGTCCACAATGTATTAAACGATGTAAATGATTTATACAAATGGTACAGCTCTTTGGTTGATCAAATAGATACGTCTTCTTTACAAAAAGTATATGCTATTGCTGAAGACATCACAAAAGACCTTACTACTGATAGAGAAAAAGCCGAAACCATTTTTAATTGGGTACAAGACAATATTACTTATGTTGCTTTTGAAGATGGTCTTGGAGGATTTATTCCTCGTGGTGCTGCAAGTGTTTGCGACAAGCGTTATGGCGATTGTAAAGACATGGCAAACTTGCTCTACGAAATGCTTAATCATGTAGGTATTGAATCTTACAGAACTTGGATTGGAACTAGAGACAGACACTATTCTTATTTTGAAGTACCTACTCCAATGGTAGACAACCACATGATTACAACTGCTATGGTAGAAAACGACACTATATTTTTAGATGCGACTGATAGTTATGTGCCTTTTGGAATGCCTAGTGAGTTTACACAAACCAAAGAAGCGCTTTTAGGTATTGATGCTGATAATTTCAAGGTTATAAAAGTACCTGTTCAAAGTGCAGATAAAAATACATCTACCATTACAAGTCATTTTTCATTAGAAGATGGTATTGTAAAAGTCTCTGAAAAAAGAGCGCTTAAAGGTTATGAAAAAGTGAATTTCATTTCAGATTACACCTATAAAAAAGATGATAAAACCGAAGAGGAATTCCTAAATACTACGTTATCTCTTGGAAACAACAAGACCAACTACTCCAACATTACTCTAGAGAATTTTGATAACAAAAGTACTCCATTACAATTAGGTTACGACCTTAGTATTGATAGTTATGCTAAAACTATTGGCAATAAAACGTATATTAACCTAAACATAGACAGATCGTTATCAAACAGCAGTATTGATTTAGAAGACCGAAAATACAGTAAGAAAATTGACCACGAGTTTATAAAAAACTTCACCACAACGTTTAAAGTTCCTGAAGGCTACAAAGTAAACTATGTTCCTAAAGACCTTACGTTTGATAATCCTGAGTATGGTTACAGCATTTCTTACACTGTAGATGGAGATACCATTACTCAAAACAAATCTATTTATGTAAAAACACTAAGCATTCAAAACAAAGATTTTGAAACTTGGAACAGCTTTATCAAAAGCCTTATAAAAGCCTACAAAAAAAGTATAATAATAGAAAAGATATAATGATAAAAAAAGCATTGATTGTATTACTATTTGTAAGTACAAGTAGTAGTTTTTCCCAACATTTTAGAACCTACGATTGGACCGAAAAGCCTAAACTTCATAAACTATCGGCTGAAGATGAAAAAGAATCCTCAATAGGTATTTTAAAAAAGCATATTGTTGAATACGCGTCTAGTATGATGTCTCCTGAGCCCAAACGCTATGAGACCGAACATACCATTACACGAGTAAACGATGATAAAGGTATTGCAAGACACAACACAGTTTACATCCCAATGTACGAAGTAAAAAAGGTTGTAGACATAAAAGCAAGAACCATTAACGCCAAAGGAAAAGTTACTGTGCTTAACCAAGACAATATTAAAGAGGTTAAAAATGTTGACGAATATGGAGACTTCAAGATTTTTGCTATTGAAGGTGTTGAAAAAGGTTCAGAAATAGAAGTGCTTTACACAGTTGAAAAAGAGTTTGACATGTATGGTTCAGAAACTATGCAGAGTAACTACAAAATCAACGAAGCACAGTTTATTTTTATCACAGGAAAACTCAATTCCAATGTTAAAGCATATAGAACTGACTCTACATTTAAAGACGTTACAATTGATGGTGACAATGCCAAATCGTTGACTTTAAAAAACATTCCTGCAATGGTTGAAGAAGAATATGCTACACCAGATGCCAATAAAATTACAGTAGTATATCAATGTTTTCCGCAAGGTCAAGACATTACCCAAGACATGTTTTGGACTAACGTTTCCAATAATGTTGGCGGAAGATTTTTCCCTGAAACTGCAACCAGTAAAATTGATGCAGATTTAGCTACCATAATCGAAGGAAAAACTGATCTTTCGGTATTTGAAAAAGCATCTAGAGTAGATAATTTTATTAAAAGTAACTTTAATGTTATCAAAAACAACAATGACGAGCTGTCTGATTTAGACTATATTCTTAAAAACCGTTCAGCAAGTGACTTTGGTATCATAAAAGTATATGCAAACTTTTTAAAAGCTTTAGATATTGAATACGAAGTTGTTATTACTGCTAATAGATTTCAGTATAAGTTTGATCCAGACTTCTTTATTCCTAATATGCTTAGAGATTTCTTAATCTACTTACCTACTGAGAAAAAATACATCGCTCCTGACAGAATTGAATACAGAGTTGGTGAAGCACCTTTCAATATTTTAGGCAACTACGGATTGTTTATTAAAAGTGATTTTAGCCACTATTTCTCTAAAATCTCTCAGGCAGATCCTGATTATAGTCAAGTGAATCGTATTACAGACATTACGTTTACCGAAGATTTTGAAAGCACTATTATCGACATGCACCAAGAGTTCACAGGACATTGGTCTGTTACTAACAGAGCTGTTCTTAACTTATCGTCAGAACAAGGAGTAAAAGAATTTAAAGACTATCTTACAGCTTCTGGTATTGAAGACAAAGAAAGCTTAAGCTTTGAAACTAAAAATGGGGAAATTAACCAAACAGAATATAACCTACCTTTTATAGTTGAATCTAAGGTGTCTTCAGAATCCTTAATTGAAGATGCTGGTGACAGTTATATTTTTCAAGCTGGATTAATTATTGGTACACAAAGCGAACTGTATCAGGAAACCGAAAGAGTTAATCCAATTGAAATGACCTATCCTAATGAATACAACTACACAATTACAGTTAATATTCCTGAAGGTTATACCGTTGAAGGTTTAAGCAGTTTAAACATTGACGAAAGCTACAAAGACAGCAAAGGCAACAAAATATGTAAGTTTGAATCTGGTTATAAGTTAGATGGCAATACATTAGTAATTACCATTCAAGAGTTTTATAAGACGTTAGAATATGATTTAGACCGTTACGAAGAATTCAGAAATGTAATTAATGCTGCATCAGATTTTAACAAAGCAGCTATTCTATTTAAACCAATAGAATAGAAAGCAAAAACAAGATAACAAAAAAGCGACCATTTGGTCGCTTTTTTTATTCTAATATTTTATAATCTTCTTTTGGTGGTTCTTGTACAGTACCAAATAATTTATCCTTCCAATTCGTCCATTTATACTTTTTAGAAAAGATAAATAACAATATTGGGAACATCACAAACACTGGTAAAAACACATCTATAAATCCTGCTTCAGTTGGGTTAGACATATCTTTTAAAATAGAATGTGTTTGAAAAGCAGTCCAATCAGCAGTTACCAATAAAGCTGTAAACAAGTTGTTTGCAGCATGAAACCCTAAAGCTAACTCCATACCTTCATCCATTAAAGTCATAATCCCTAAAAAGAGTCCTGTACCAATGTAATACACCATAATTACATTACCCAATTGCTTAACCTCAGGGTTTGAAATATGCAACAATCCAAAGACAGCCGATGTAACTAGTAACGGTACCCAGTTCCTATTGAATAGTTTGAATACGCTATCAAATTTTTCGCTTTCTAAACTGTTCTTGAAAACAGAATTTACCAATACTAAAGCGATTAAACATACTAATAAATACAACAGCTTAAAATACCATTTAAAATCAATTAAATAAGGTAAAGCAAAATATACTATTACTGCTATCAATAACACCATAAAAGTAGCAGGAAATGTTCTATTTGTGGTAGATACCCCAATTCCTTGCATTAAATAACCTCTAAACAAATATTCTTCAAAACTGGTTTGTAAAGGCACCATAATAATGGCAATAACACAAAGAATTAAAAAAGGACCTAGTTTAAAATTCACTACATAGTCATCAGGTGACATAAAGTAATCTAACAGTGTTAAACCACTTGATACAATTCCCCAAAAGAAAAACGCAAAGAACACACGTTTCCAATCTATTTTAGGTCTAGAAGTTGTTAAATGTGTTATGGTTTGTTTGTGCAATGCTTTAATGGCTATAAAAATTCCAACCAAACCAATAGCAAAGGATAGCAGCATTAAAAACAAATTTAAATTAGGTTCAAGCATACTAAGCATTGCTTGTTCGTTTAAATTCGCAAGGTCATCTCCTTCTTCTATTGCTTTAAACATCACCAATGCAGTAAAAGGTATTTGACCAACTACAACAGCAGCTGCTATTATTATAAACCCTATAAAATATCTCCACCAATCGTGTAAGACATTAAACGCTTGTGCTATATACATAAATTATAAGTTAAAGTTCCAATCTAAATTTTTATTGAAGTGCAATTTACCATTTTTTACCAATAACGGACTATCAAAATTATTAGTAAACAAACTGCCTGTGCCTAAGCCTTGTGGCATTGTATTTTGTAAAGTATACGTCCATTGTGCGATGGCATTTAAACCAACATTACTCTCTAATGCACTGGTAATCCACCAACCTATACTTCGCTCTTCAGCTAAGTCAATCCACGCTTTGCTTCCTTTAAAACCACCTATAAAACTTGGTTTTAAAATAATATATTGCGGATTAATGATTTGTAATAGTTTTTGCTTTTCAGAGGCATCAAAAACACCTATAAGTTCTTCATCCAAAGCAATTGGCAATGGTGTATCTTCACACAAACTCGCCATTTCATACCAATTCCCTTGCTTAATAGGTTGCTCAATAGAATGTAAATCGAGCTCGCTTAAATAGTTTAATTTATCTAAAGCGTCATCAACCGAAAACGCACCATTGGCGTCAACCCTAAGCTCTATATCGCTTTTTGAAAACTCTTTTCTTATAGATTTAAGTAAATTGTATTCTGTTTGAAAATCGATAGCGCCAATTTTCATTTTTATACATGAAAAACCTGCTTCAATTTTCTCTTTTATCTGTTGCTTCATAAAAGCTTCGGTTCCCATCCATATCAATCCATTAATCGAAATAGCGTCTGTTCCGTTAGTAAATTCTGAAGGAAATAATTGAAAGGATGATGCGCTTTCAAGAGATTTGAAAGCCATTTCTAACCCAAATTGAATACTAGGAAATTCAACAAGCTCACTATACAACTCCTCTAAACCTAAATGAATGTTATTGCAAGTCCATTTTAGTTTTTCTTCGTAATCTGGTCTGTCGTCTGCACTTAAACCACGTAAAATTCCACATTCGCCAACACCTTGTTGTCCATTGGTTTCTATACTAATAAACCAAGTTTCTTTGGTTTTAAGAATCCCTCTAGATGTTCCGCTAGGTTGTTTAAAATTAAGAATGTATTTGTGGTATGTGGCTTTCATGTAAAAAATCAATCAACATCTCGACTGCGCTCGATGCGACAGTTAGCTTAATTGGATTATCAAATGTATATTATAAATTTCAAGAATCTACAATTTTGTCTTTCCAAATTGTCACACTGAACTTGTCGAAGTGCTGGTTTGGAATCTTTTGAGTAAAAAATATTGTATTCCGTGTCGCAGCACGAAATGACAAGACTATTAAAATTTATGGTGCATACTCACTTGTAGTTGCCCTTTTCCTTGTGCGTTGGTTTTTTGGTTCATCCAACCCAATTGAAACTTAATTTTTGAGTTCAACACATAACCCAATCCTAAATACGTACGGTTTCTATCAAAAAACTCAACCGTTCTATCATCACCTATATCTTGTTGTCCGTTGATAAATAATTCGTTGTATAACGCTGCATAAATGGTATTTTTCTCGAACGTTTTTTTATTAAACGGAATATTCATAAACAGGTTATAACGATAACGCGTTCTAAAATCTTGGTCTTCAACAAAACGTTGCTCATATCTAAAACGATGCGTTAAATACACACGACCTCCTATTTTTTGTGGTAAAAGTGCTTCTTGGTAAATTCTACTTTCAACCGAAGTATCATCGCTTTCACCTAAGGCTCCAGATGTAATATGCGCATATCCTAAGGTTAATTTTACTGACGTATTTTTTGGTCTGTACGTTACACCAGAACGTATAAGCAACTGCTCTAAATCTCCCATGATGTTCCAGTTTCTGTACTGTACATCACCTTGCAACCCAAATTTGCTCTCTTTAAACTGAGTATCAAAAAAATACATGTACCACGCTCCCATTTGGTCTGGGTTTTGGGCTTTAGTGGATTGCGTAAACGATACTGTTAAAATGGAAAATAATAATAAAACACGAGCTGTTTTGGTCATAGCATTTATATTTTTGGATTGTTTTAATCCTGATTTAGGATAATAAAAAAAGTATTAAATTTAGAAACACAAATATCTTACTTAATGCCTGAATTTCCAAATATCATCCACTTTGCCATTCCTTTTTTCATCTTATCAATGGCACTGGAATTATACGTTACCACTCGCGAAAAATTTAAAGAAACCAAAGGTTACGAACCCAAAGATGCCTTTGCCTCTATTGCTATGGGTTTAGGCAATGTGTTTTTAGGCTTTTTTAGTAAAGCTATTGTGCTTGGAGCTTTTGTAGTGATTTATGAAAACTTTAGGCTCTTTACCATTCCTGTGGCTTGGTGGAGTTTTATTTTAATTTTCTTTGCTGATGATTTCTCTTACTACTGGTTTCATCGTATTTCTCATGAGTGTCGTTTGTTTTGGGCATCTCATGTGGTGCATCATTCGTCGCAACATTACAATTTAAGTACAGCATTAAGACAAACGTGGTCTGGTGGGTTTTACTCGTTTATTTTTTGGTTGTGGTTACCGCTTTTAGGCTTTCATCCTGCTATGATTTTACTGCAAATGTCTATTAGCTTACTATACCAATTTTGGATTCATACCGAAGCCATCCATAAAATGCCAAAGTGGTTTGAAGCTGTAATGAACACACCTTCGCATCACAGAGTACATCATGGTAGTAATCCTATTTATTTAGATAGAAATCACGCAGGCATCCTTATTATTTGGGATAAGATGTTTGGTACATTTCAACCTGAACTTAGCGAGGAAAAAGTACGTTATGGTTTGGTGACTAATATCAACACATACAATCCTGTAAAGATTGCTTTTGTTGAATGGTACAATATGCTTAAAGATGCGTTTTCAGGAAAAAAGTCGTTAAAAGACCGTTGGCATTATCTTACCAAGCCACCAGGTTGGAAACACGATGGAACAGGAAAACTTAGTGACGATTTAAGAGAAGAATGGTTAAAGTCTGGTAAAACAGATAAAAACTACTGATATTTATCATATACTGTTTGCCAAAAAACCTTTAATTTTATAGTGTAATTATTTCAAAGCAAAAAAATGAAGAATATACTATTACCTACCGATTTTTCTGATAATTCATGGAAAGCTATTTCATACGCTTTAGAGCTGCTTAAAGATGCTGAATGTACATTTTACTTAATGCATTCGTACGAGCCACAAGTTGCAGCTCCATCAACAGCAGTTACCTCTAAGCGTGCCAACTCTATAATTATGGAGTCTATGAAAAACGAAGCTATCTCTGAACTAAACCGCTTAAAAAAACAGATAGATGCCTTACCTAAAAACGAAAACCACACGTTTAAAACCTCTATAATTAACGACTATTTTACAAGTGCTGTAAAGGCAAAAGTAAAAGAACACAGTATTGATGCAGTAATTTTAGGAACCAAAGGTGCTAGTGGTTTAAAAGAAGTAACCTTGGGTAGCAACACTGCTGGTTTAATTGGTAAACTCACTTGCCCAATAATTGCAGTACCTTCTAACGTGGTATTTAATGACATTAACGAAATTGGTTTTGCTGTAGACTACTCTATAAATTCTTACACCAATGGTTTAAGCTTATTAAAAGCGCTAGCTGAACATTTTGAAGCACAAGTTTCTGTGGTTCATATTTTAAAAGATAAAGCGTTAACACCTGAAAAAGCGTCTAGTAAAGAGAAACTTATCGCGTTTTTAAAACCAGTACCAACTCATTTTTATCAATTAACTGATGTCTCAGTAGCAAAAGGAACTCGTATTTTTAGTGAAAGCAGACAATTAGACATGATGTGTGTCATTGCTAAAAAACACAATTTCTTTGAAAAGCTATTTAATAAAAGCCAGAGTAAATCTATAAGTCACCATGCTAAAGTACCTCTCATTATTTTTAATGAAGCGTCGTTTTAAAACACAAAAAAAATCTACTAGTTGCTAGTAGATTTTTTTTTGACCTATATCGCTTAATGGTCTCGACTATGAGTAGTTGCGTGTTTAAGCACTAAAGTTAGCAAATAAATCACAGATAGAAAGTCCGCGAGGACTTTCGTAAGTAGGCTATAACTAGCAATGAATTATACACATTGTTAGCTACAGTTTTTTATAAAATCGTGTCTAAATTTCATCCATTCAAAAGCTTCTTTTTTAAAAGTTCTTGAATATAATTCCTTGTCAATTATTTGTTCTAAATATAATTCCATTGTCTTTGTGAATTCACTAATATAGTCGAACAAATTAATATGTTCAGCTTCTTCATTTTTTCTCACTATAAGTATTCTATTGGCTTCTTTATCCAATGATGATTGAGCTACTTTATAATAGTGAAAATTGTTATTTTTGTCAATGTAACTTGTTGTGTGAGAAGCTATTTTGTTTCTTAATTCTATTGCGTTTAGTTTTTTCAATTCCTCTCTGATTTCCTTTTGATTTTGGAAGTTGAACAACTTTATTAAATTCGTTATCACTCCAACTTGTAAATAACAAGCGTTTAAAACTCCATAGAGCCTTAAATACATTTCTCCTTGTCTATTTTCTTTTATATACAAGCCATTCTCTGTAAATTCATTAATTGCATATTGAGCGTCTTCCATTTGGTCAATACAAGCTCTAAATAAATCGAAATCATATAAGTTTTGAAATTTTAACTTTTTTGTTAGTTGCTTTACTTGCTCTTCTTCTGTAGGATATGTTTTAACATTCGTATATCTCAAAATTCCAAGTAGAATTTCGCAATAGATTTCAACTTTTGATATTTGACTTAAGTATTCTTCGTCGGTCATTTGTCAAATTATAGTCATTTTGGCTACAGTTTTTTCATTTCGTTGTTTATTCCGTCAATGAATTCAGTCACATCATCGTTTTGAGATAGAATTAACCTTTCTTTATCTATTCCACGAGCTGTTAGTTCCTCATATATTGTTTTTTTTGCTTCAGCTTTAACTTTGACTCTAACTATCATATTTTTCCAAAAATCTTTCTTGTTTAAAGGTATATCTATGTCCGAGTTGCTTGAAGCAAAAAGTCGGCCGTGTTGTCTAAACAACCTAAATTGATATGTTCTTTGGTCAATGTTATCGATATAGGTCGGCACATTGCATACAAAAGACGAATCTAATTTATAGGGATTGAAATCAGGATAGACTGATTTTTCGTGATCTGACGTTTCATTGAGGATAAAGTCGTGAGGTACAAGCAAACCCCAAAATTGACCATCTGAATTTTCGTGTTTATCTGAAGGCTCTGATAGAAAATAAGCAGAACTTAAACTTGAAGTTGATAAATCAATTAAATTGGTTTTAATTCCTGCGTGTTGAGCCTGAAATAGTAAGTCCCAATCTTTTCCATAAGGCTCTTTGCTATACTTGAATAGTTGGTTTTCCCCATATTTTTCGATTACTCTTTTCTTAAAAATTTCAGCTCCGTTTTTTTCAACTTCACGAGCCTTACTTAAATCAATTTCTTTTGAGAATGGTGGTCTAAATATTCCTGGTAATATATCCCAGCCATAATTTTGTTCTCCTCTGTAATGAGGCATTACAGGAAATCCACCTTTTGTAATTAATTCCACATTTATTTTTATCAATTCATCGTGGAAGGTTTCAAAGTCGGCTAAATTATTTAACTCGAAACTTTCTAATGGTTTGAGATATTTCTTGTTTATGTGTTCCGAAATTTGATAATAGTTCATTGGTTAGTTCAAAATTGTAGCTAACTTCAAAAAGATATGGATTGCTTTAACAATCCACACCTTTAGTCAAGCATTTTTTCGTTCAACCAAATTACTGTAAAAAACTAAACTACAAATAGTTAGTTATACATTTTTATCAACAGCTATAGCTCAATACTCTCGCCTATTTCTAGCAGCATTAAGTCTTTGTTTTTGTCAAAAAATTGACGTTTGGCTTCTTCGTGGTCAATTTCAATATATCCAAAGGTATCAAAGTGGTAACCCAATACTTTATCGCATTGCACAAAATCGCTCGCTGTAATGGCATCTTCAATTCCCATGGTAAAATTGTCACCTATTGGTAAAATGGCTAAGTCTAGTTTAGTACGCAATGGTATCAGTTTCATATCCATAGTTAAGGCTGTATCACCAGCTATGTAAATGTTTTTGTGTTCGCCTTCAATCACAAAACCTCCTGGTTGCCCACCATAACTACCATCAGGAAACGACGAGGTATGAATAGCGTTAACGTATTTTACCATACCAAATTCAAAATCCCACGAACCACCATGATTCATTGGGTGTACTTCAAAGCCTTGGGCTTCATAATACGAGGTAATTTCAAAATTAGATACAATAACTGCATTGGTGTGTTTTGCAATGGCTTCGACATCTAAAATATGATCTTGATGCGCATGCGTAATCAAAATATAATCGGCTTTTAAACTGTTGATGTCTATATGTTTTGCCTTGTCATTGGCAGTAATAAAAGGGTCTACCAAAATATGTACGTCGTTAACTTCAATGCCTAAAGCGGCATGACCGTAAAATGTAATTTTCATAGGATTACTGTTTTATTTTAAAATCATAAATTGTTTTTTCTTTCTACCATCACTAGCCATAATAAAGGTGTTGTTTTCAAAGGTACCAAAGTATGGTGTGTAGTAGGTATTGCCTTTATTGTCTTGTATTTTGTCGTAAGACACTTTTCCATCAGCTGAATATACAAAATCAAATAACGCAGTAGATTCTAGGAAGCCTTTTGACACTTTGGTTCTACCATCATTCTTTTCGGTAAGTCGCTTACCAGAATTTAAAATAACGTGCAATTGGTCGTCTTTTAAAAAGGCATTATACGAAGGTGCTGTTGCTTTTTTAAATATGCTTCGTCCCCAACTTAACTCTCCTTTAGCATCAAATTTCATAATTAAAATATCGTCATAATGGTAGGTTGTTACCCAATAACCTCCTGTAGTTCCTGTTGACACATAGGTTTGTGTAATATAAAACTCTTCGGCTAAAATGTAAGTATTACCATTGTTATCTTGCAATACATAATCTACATAAAAGTTAGAAATCTCTTTCCCTTTAGATTTTTTTCGGTCTGCTCTGTTTTCACCATACAAATCTTTATACACCTCAATTGGCAGCTCATAAGAACGTTTACGTTTTACAGCAAGCGCTTTGGTATCAATTACAAAATTGCAACCACCTTTAATCTTAAATACATTTTTTTCAGAATAAAACCCTAGCAAGTGTAATTCATCTTGAATGATAGAAATATTAAGCGACTGGATGTGCTCATCTTCGCCTAAAGAAATTGTGATATCATTTGTACCAGACTGTGTGACTTTGTTAAGTACAAACTCGTAATTAGCATCTCCTTTTCGTTTTAACGAACGTCCTTTAATAAACAATTTTCCTAGTCCGTAAACCGTTGCGTTATCGTCAATAGATAAATCGTTGTGCTCATAAAAACGCTTTTCGTGTTCTTGGTACGCCTTTTCGTAAAGCAGGCTTAAATTGTTAGAGTTAAACACTCTAATAGTGTAAGAGTTGCTGTTCTTTTTAATATTATCGGTAGTTATGGCAAAATAATTTCCGTTTGGTGAAATGGCAAAACTGGTTTGACGCTTGTTTTGTCCTGAAAACAACAACTGCTTCTTCTCTACTGTAGTTTCAAAAAGTTTGACCTTTTTATGAGTTTTAGCTGCAATGTCAAAAATATGGCAGTACACAATACGCTCAGTCTTTTTTGGCGCATAAACAGTAAAAAATTTAATCTCGTTGTCATAAAATAACTCACCTACAAACGTTTCTTTTTTATCGCTCTCTACAACCTCATTAAATACTTTTTTAAGATTAGCGTCAAAAATATCAAACAGAATATCTCTTTTACTATTACGCACTATACCTGTAAGTCCAGACTCTGTAGTATGAATTGAAAGGATATCGTTAGCTTTAACTTTGTCTTTGTATTCTTCACTTTCGGTAACGGTTAGTTTAGTAGTACTTTCTTGGGCTGTAGCAAAATGTAATGTCAAAAGCATTACAATTAGGGCGAGTTTTTTCATGTAAGTGTTTTATTGTTAATTTAAGGAAGAAAAGTACAAAAAAACTCAGACACATTGAAACACATATGTCTGAGTTTTAAAGCCCCAAATTTCATTGCCAACACTGTAGCAAAATATGCTGACCTACAAAATTTTCGAATTAAATATATAAATTAATTTATTGATTTACAAGTGTTTATGTAAATATTTTTATAAGATATATCCTACACCTAAAAGTACAGAAAATAAAAACGTGGTAAGTGCCAATACTTTTAACTGCGAATCGAAGTCTGAAGCAGTTTTAGCTTTACTTATTTTTTTGGCATGAATTATCAACGGAATGTAAGCCACAAAAAACAAAAAGTTTAGTGGTGAGGTGTAATACAAAATGGTAAACACTAGCGAGACCAATATAGCTCCAAAAATTAATGCTAGATGATACGTTTTAGAGCGTTGCTTACCTAGTTTTACGGCAAGTGTAATTTTATTTGACAATATATCAGAATCGATATCTCGCATATTGTTTAAATTGAGCACACCAACACTTAATAGCCCTAATGAAATTGAAGGTAAAACCACATTGTGGTCTATCTTATTAGCATATAAAAAGTAGCTACCCATTACACTTACAAGTCCAAAAAAGATAAACACAAAAACATCTCCTAATCCTCTATAACCATAGGCTTTTGAACCCATAGTGTAGTTGATTGCTGCATAAATACTAAGTCCTGCCAACACAATAAACAATAGTGAATACAATAGATTACCTTGCCCAAAAGACATATAAATAAGCAAAAGTGATAATACAATAACTATAAGTATATTTACCTTAATGGCTTCCAACATTTGAGCTGGAGTAATGCTTCCGCTTTGTATTGCACGTTCTGGTCCTTGTCGTTCATTATTGTCGGTACCTTTAACACCATCGCCATAATCGTTAGCAAGATTTGATAAAATTTGTAACGCTACTGTAGTTAAAATAGCAAGTACAAAAATGGCTGTATTATAGTTTCCGCTATAAAACGCGAAACAGGTTCCAATAATAATTCCAGAAACAGATAAAGGAAGTGTTCTTAGTCGAAAAGCAGACAACCAAGGTTTAAGTTTACTCATTCAAATAATTTTTATGGCTAAATCAAGGAATCCACTTTTTATCAAAATTTGGCTTTCTTTTTTCTAAAAAGGCATCTCTACCTTCTTTAGCTTCATCAGTCATATAAGCCAAACGTGTTGCTTCACCAGCAAATACTTGCTGTCCTACCATACCATCATCGGTTAGGTTCATAGCAAATTTAAGCATTTTTATAGAGGTTGGTGATTTTGCCAATATCTCTTGAGCCCACTCATAGGCTGTATCTTCAAGCTCGTCGTGAGGAATTACAGCGTTTACCATTCCCATTTCAAAAGCTTCTTGTGCAGAGTAGTTTCTTCCTAAGAAAAAGATTTCACGTGCTTTTTTTTGACCTACCATTTTAGCTAAATAAGCCGATCCATAACCACCATCAAAACTGGTAACATCAGCATCAGTTTGTTTAAAAATAGCGTGTTCTTTACTAGCAAGCGTTAAATCGCAAACTACGTGTAAACTATGTCCTCCACCAACTGCCCAACCAGGAACTACAGCTATAACCGCTTTTGGCATAAAACGAATTAAACGTTGTACTTCAAGAATATTAAGTCTGTGGTAACCATCTTCACCAACATACCCTTGATGTCCTCTAGCTTTTTGGTCTCCTCCACTACAAAAACTCCAAATTCCATCTTTGCTTGAAGGGCCTTCGGCAGAAAGTAACACTACACCTATACTTGTATCTTCATTAGCATCGTAAAATGCATCGTAAAGTTCGCTTGTTGTTTTTGGTCTAAAAGCGTTTCTAATATCAGGTCTGTTAAAGGCTATCCTAGCAACTCCATTACACTTTTTGTAGGTAATATCTGTATACTCTTTGGCTGTTTGCCAATCAATTTTACTCATAAGAATTGTTTTCAGCGTAAAAATACATATTTACATCTAATTTAAATTCATTTTTTTGGTCGGACTTTGACGCGTAACTAATTTTGCACAAAAGACGATTGATAAATGAAGGTTTTAGATTCTCCTATAGCAAATCAGGTCGAGGCTACGTATTGCCTTGAGGTTGGCGATTTTCATTTTTTCAAAAATCTTGTAGTTGCAGAATTTAAACAAGGCGCTTATGTTTCTTTTGAAGATTATAAAGAAGCTTATGAGCTATGTCTTGATATTTTTAATAATACGCCTTTTGGCTTTATCTCTAACAGAGTTAATTCTTATTCTATAAACCTAGTTGATGCACAAGAGCATCGAAAAAAACTTAAACTGTTGCACGCTTATGCTATAGTTACTTATAGCCATAATTCAAAACGAATGCTTATAGTGGAAGACCACTATTTCAATTTAAAAAGAAAAAGGTTTAACGCGTTCATTGATGCTTTTAATTGGGTGAACAAAAAAGTAGTTTTAGCTACTCAAAGCGTTAAAGAAAATCATTAAAACAAGCTTTGTTTGACGTTTTATATCACTTATAAACAAACGCAATCGTTTTCGCTACAAACAACACACAAACAATTATTAATCAACTGTTTGCAAACCAATTAAGCTCAAAAGCAAAACTTTAAAAACTTCTCACTAAAACACATTAACTATTATAAAATTAACACTAAAAACGTTAAAGTGCAATGGATTACATTTAAGACCTCTTGTTACACAGTATCTTTGCCGCTGATTTTTTAAAAACAACCTATTTAATGCGATTAACAGAGTCCCAATTAAAATCTAAAATCCTAAAAACCTACAACTTAAAAAATGGTATCGCTCATTTTTTTGAAAACTTTGTTGTTATTGAAACAAGTGAAGGTGTTTTTAGTGATTTTGAAAATTCTAAAGACTTAATTTCGCTTATCGATTTACATTTTGGTACTCAAAAGCCTTTTGGTATTATCTCAAACAGAGTAAATTCTTACTCCATAAATATTTTAGATTCTGAAAAATTTAAACAGAGATTTCCAAACGCTATAGCCAAAGCTGTTGTCGCTTATTCTAATCGTACTACAGACATTTCTAAACTAGAAAGCTACTTTTGTCATATAAAAAGAAAAGACTTTACTTGCCTACTAGAAAGTGAAAAATGGATGAGAAAAGAGTTAAATAACTCTAATGTGACCTATTTAAGGTAAATTCCGTCTTCCTTAATTTCAATACGTTTTTGCTTGTATAATGTACCAATTGCTTTTTTAAAGCTCTTTTTACTCATTTGAAGCTGGTCTTTAATGGTGTCTGGATCAGACTTGTCATTAAGATTTAAATAACCTGAGTTATCTTCAAGTTCTTTTAAAATGAGTTCAGCATTTGGCTCGATACTTCTGTAACCTATTTGCTCTAAAACAATATCTAACTTGTTGTTATGACGTATTTTTTTTACATAACCTTTAAGTTGGTCTCCTATGCTAATATCTTTAAAAATGTCTTCGTTAAAAATAAGTCCTGAATGCTTTTTATTGACAATTACATTCATTCCTATTTCAGATGGATGGGATACAATGATATCAACTTCTTCAAACTGTGATACAGTTAATTCTTTATTATCTAAAAACCTGTTGGTTTTACTTGAAGCTACAAGACGTTCAGTTTCTTCATCTAAATAGCAATACACCAAATACCAACCACCTGTTCTCATTTTAAACGCTTGTTCTTTAAATGGACAAAACAGTTCTTTTACCATTCCCCAATCTAAAAAAGCACCAAACTTAGTAACCTGATTACATCTTAATACTGCGAAATCGCCTTTTTTAATGTAGGGTTTGTCAGTAACCGCAACAAGACGTTCTTCGTTATCAAGATAAACAAATACTTCTAGTTTGTCTTCAATTTCAAAAGACTCAGGCACGTAACGATTAGGCAATAAAACTTCATTACCTTCACCATCTCCTAAGAACAATCCTGGATCGGTTTCTCTAAGGATTTCTAATGTATTGTATTCTCCTATATTTATCATGTTGCAAAGGTAATGATATTAGTTTATGGATATAAAAAAAGCGCTACAAGTTTGTAACGCTTATATATTGTTTTAAAACAGACTTTTAGTAAGCCGATTCTTTCTTAAAATGCTTAGTCAATAAATAATATACAACAGCTCTGTATTTATTTCTGTTTGACTGACCATATTGCTCCATTACTTTAGCAATACCTTTATCTAAATCTGGACTGTCTTTTAATCCTAATTTCTTGATTAAGAAGTTGTTTTTTACAGTAGCCAACTCTGACTCATCAGAACCTGATACTGTAGATGCATCAGCATTATATATTGATGGTCCACAACCAATAGTTACTTTTGTTAATAAGTCCATATCTGGTGTTACACCAACTTTGTCTTTTAAATCAGCTGCATATTTTGCAATTAGTTCGTCTCTTTTGCTCATTTTGTAAAATTTTAGTTTTTAAAAAATTAATCGTTATTAAATATAGCTATTTTTTAGACACCTAAAAAGTCAAAAAGTCACTTTTTAACGATTACTTAATGTAACTGAAGTAGTTAAGCAATATTTCGTCATTTATTGTTGAAGGTGTAAACACCTCAAGCAACATTGGTTGTTTTGATGCATTAAAGAAGGTTGATAACTGCTCGTTCAACTGCGTTTGATCATGAGCTGTTTTATAATCTAAACCATGCATTTCGCACAACTGCTTTGCTGTAAGGTTGTGTTTGGTTTCAAAATACTGGTCAAAGTTTTCGGTGTTTTTATGTCCTGGAAGAATACGGAAAATACCTCCTCCTCCATTGTTAATAACAATAATCCTGAAGTCTTTAGGAATATAGTTATTCCACAACGCATTATTATCATATAAAAAACTCAAATCACCAGTAACAAAGGTTGTTTGGTTTTTATTGGCAACTGCAAAACCTATAGCTGTACTTGTACTTCCATCAATACCACTTGTTCCTCTGTTGCAAAATACCTGCAAAGATTTGCTAATATTAAACAATTGCGAATATCTAATGGCTGAACTATTACCTATTTGTAATGCTGTTTGTTTTGGTAATGCTTTAAAAACAGTATCAAAAACTTTAAAATCACTAAAAGGAATTTCTGCTAAATACGCTTTATGTAAATCGTTTCGTTTTTGTTTTACTGCTTTCCAAACTGACTTATAGTTACTCTTTTTAAAGTGTGTTATTTTTGGAAGAAACTCAGAGAAAAACTCATTAGGAGTAGTTTCAATATGCTTTTCTAAACAAAAAAAGGTATCGTTTGCTTTTTTACTGTCAATATGCCAATGCTGTTTAGGTTTGTGGTTTCTTAAAAAAGCTTTCACTTTTTTAGACACTACCATACCACCAAAAGTTAACAAAATATCAGGTTGCAACTCAGTAAACTCAGCATCAGTAAGTGGTGCAATTATTTTATCGATACTTGGAAAAAACTCCTTGTGATGCAAATTAGATGTGGTTTCAGTAAACACAATAACACTATTGTCGTTTGCCAATTCATCTAACCATTTTTGCTCAATCTCGTTTGGAGGATTAACACCTACCAAAATCATTTTTTTAGAAGCATCACTCCAATCTTCTAAACACAGCTTTAAATCGACACTATCAACTTTTTTCGGTGAAGCATCTACTGTAATTACTTTTGGGTTAACTGACAATTCCTTAACCGTTTCATACAAAGGTTCATCAAACGGAACATTGATATGCACAGGTCCTAATTTGTGAATTGCAGTATTAAGTGCAAGATTTATTTCTTCTTCGTTTTCTTCCTGTAGAGCTTGCTTAATTCCTAAAAAGCGTTCCAGTTTATTTTCAATACTCTTTATTATAGCAGGCTCATCATCGTCTCCACTTGTTTTTGGCAAGTTTTTAATATCGAGCTTTAAATTTGCTGAATATAAAATGTGATTTTTATAAACATCTTTTTGATTGATGGTTTGTCCATCTCCAATACCAACTAGGTGTTTAGGTCTATCTGCCGAAATCACCACTAAGGGAACATCGCTATAAAATGCTTCAGCAACAGCTGGATAATAGTTTAATAATGCACTTCCTGAAGTACACACTAATGCAGTAGGATGCTGAGTATTTTGAGCGATTCCTAAAGCAAAAAAAGCAGCACTACGTTCATCTACTATGCTATAGCAAGTAAAAAATGGATCGTGAGTAAAACCTATAGTTAAAGGTGCATTTCTGCTACCTGGAGACAATACTATATGCTTAATATTTTTAGCTTTACAAAGCTGAATAACTGTTTGTGCTAGCGGAATTTTTGGGTATGACATACAATTCTATAAAATAGTCTTACAAAATTACTTAATATGCACGACTTAACGAATTTTAATACTACCCTATTTTTACCGAAGTCATCGTTAGTGAACCTGCAACAGGTGTATCATTAAAAAATTGTATATCATCTTTAGACGTTTGAAGTCCTAAAGTATACAATAAAGGATAGTAATGATCTGGAGTTGGTATGGCTTTAACAATGTCGTTATGCAATGATTTATAATTGATTAAATCCTTATGATTACCATCTGTTATTTTGGTTTTGAAAAGCTCATTAATCTCTAAAGCCCAATCAAACCCATAAGTCTGCTCAACCTTATCCCAAGCAATCATTTTTAAGTTGTGTACCATATTACCACTACCAACAATAAGCACTCCTTTTTTTCTTAATTCTAACAACTGTTGCGCTAATTTATAATGATATTCAGGTGGTTTAAAATAGTCTATACTCATTTGCACAACAGGAATGTTAGCTTTTGGATACATATGACTGATAACACTCCAAGCACCATGATCGAGTCCCCATTCATCATCTAATCCTACATGAGTTGATGTAATATGATGCGTAATTTCTTCAGCTAACGTAGGTAATCCCTTTGCAGGATATTGAACATCAAAAAGCTCTTGAGGGAAACCGCCAAAATCATGAATGGTTTTTGGTGCTTCCATATTAGTAACAAACGTACCGTTAGTTAACCAATGTGCAGAAATACATAAAATAGCAATAGGTGTTTCCAAAGTTTCACCAAGTGCATTCCACTGTTGTGTAAATGCATTGTTTTGAATAGCATTCATAGGAGAACCATGCCCTACAAATAACACAGGTTGAACTGTATCTTTGTAAGGCAGGTTATTTTTCCATGTATATAAATCAGAATCTGTCATAAATACAAATTTCAGAATTATTCTTTAAAGTATGTGTCTTTTAGATAGCTAGATATTGAAATTAAGTCTTTTCCTAAAAGATTTTTAAGCTCATCTGTAGGATTATTAAACTCATCTGCTGCAATACCTATACTAAAACCTAACCTTAAATCTATAAATGGCTTTGGAACATTGTTTTGTGTTAATGTCGCTACAAAATCTTCTGGTTTAGGGCTTGTATAAGAAATTGTTTGATTTGATAATTTTGATAATTCTTGAGCTATATCCTGCATAGATAATACTTTGTCATTACCAAACTCATATACTTTATTGTTGTGCCCTGAAGTTGTTAATATTATTGCTGCGCCTTCTGCTAAATCTTTTCTTGAGACAAATGACACTTGTCCTTGTTCTGTAGGAATGTAAATAGTTTTAGTATCTAATACATTATCACCTATAAACAATGGAATCACTTCCATATATAATGCATGCTTAAGTATTGTATAGGTTAATCCTGAATCTTTTAGTTTTTGTTCTGTATCTAAATGTGAATTTGCTATAAAACCTATAACACTATCTTTCTTATCAGTTTTTCTTTGAAAACTTGTATAAACTATATGCTCAATACCAGCTTCAATAGCTGCATTAACTACATTTTCGTGTTGGCTATCTCGTTTTTCTATATCTGATGCTGATACAAAATATAGCTTTTTAATTCCTGTAAAAGCGTTTACTAATGTTTTGTAATTATCATAATCACCTTGTCTTACTTCAACGCCTAATTTTTTTAAGTTTTCAACTTTGCTAGTGTCTCTTGATAATACTGCTATTTCTGATGCTTGTACTTTGTTCAAAAGTTGTTTAACAACTAAATCTCCTAACTGTCCGCTTGCGCCTGTTACTAAAATCATTTTTTCTATTTTTTTAATTAATATAATATATTTACTTACTTTTGGTTAGTCAAAGGTAAAAAGTAACTATATTTTTCACAAGAACTTACCTGTAAATCAGACGCTTACTTTAAAGTTAGTAATGCTAAAATGAGTGTATTAACATGGAAAAAAACTTAAAAAAAATTGAAATAAATAATTGCCCTGTCAGAAATGTACTAGATAGATTTGGCGATAAATGGTCTATTTTAATTCTTCTTATACTAAATGAAGAACCTGTTCTACGTTTTAATGAAATACATAAATCTATTGGAGATATTTCACAGAAAATGCTTTCTGTAACATTAAAATCACTAGAAGCAGATGGATTTGTAAGTAGAAAAGTTTACCCACAAATTCCTCCAAAAGTAGAATATCGTCTTACAGCATTAGGTATTAGCTTAATACCACACATAGATAGCTTGACAAAATGGTCTTTACAGAATATGGAAACCATAATGTCAAACAGGAAAGCTTATAAAAATGCTTAATAAAGCACCTTTTTCATAATTCTTGCTTTTGCTACTGTTTCTAACCATTCAGCTTCTGGATTGGAGTCTTTTGTAATCCCTCCTCCTACAAAAACAGTTGCAGTATCATCTACAATTTCCATACAACGTAAATTCACATACAAATTTGTGGTTGTTTTTACTGTTGCATACGCATTGTTTTCAACATTTCGTCGATTGCGATTTCTGGTTTTACTGTCTTGTAAATTAAGTGTTCCTAAAAACCCTGAGTAAAAGGTTCTTTGATAGTTTTCGTGTTTTAAAATAAAGGTCTTAGCTGCCTCTTTAGGCAAACCACATACAGCTGGTGTTGGATGCAAAATTTCTATCACATGCTGTAAATCGTCCTTAAGTAAGCCTGTTATTTTAGTTTTAAGGTGCAATAAATTTCCTGCTTTTACTGTATTGACTTCACCAATGCTTATACTTTTTACAGTTTTAGACAGTCCGTCAACAATAAAATCAGTTACTATTTGCTGCTCTTGTTGTTCTTTTTGTCCCCAAACCACATCCATATTCCCTTTATATTCTTGGGTTCCTGCCAGTGCCATTGTTGAAAATCTATTATTCTCTACCGATAACAATGTTTCAGGTGTCGCACCTATCCACAACCCAACTTTTGGGTGGTACCATAGGTACACAAACGCAGTAGGATAATTTTCCAAAACATCTTCAAACAATTGAAATATGGTTTTGGTCTTTATGTTTACAGTCTCTTTTCTAGACAATACAACCTTTTCAAATTCTCCAGAAACAATAGCTTCAACACCTTGCTTTATAAGTTGAATATGTTGCTGCTTTTCATCTTCTTGCTCTTCAACAGAAACCTCAACCTCAACTTTGGTATTAGTAGATTTATAATCACTAACAATATGTTTTGAAGCTGCTTGCGGAATTAAAACTGTTTTAGCTTCAGAATTAAAAGGTGCAAAAACAAAACCTCTTTCTGAGAAATTTTCAACAGAAAACAAGATATCATTTAACTGCAAATAAGCGTTTAGCCTTGACTGGTTTGGTGATCGGTAAACCACAAAAGGCAATTGATTGCTATATTGCTGAGATAATCGCGCTATTAAAGACTGAAACTCCATTATTTCTTTTTAGGCAAACTAATAGTAGACAATCTACAAATAGAGACTAAGTTATCGTTATCATCAGTAACACGAATGTCTAACAACTGTGTTGTTCTTCCTTTATGTAAAAAAGTAGCTTTAGCGTACACATGACCTTCGGTTACACTTTTTACATGGTTAGCAGTAATCTCAATACCACGTACAAAAACCTCTTCTAAGTTTGAGAATATATTTGAAGCAAAACTACCAACACTTTCAGCCAAAGCAGCTGTTGCTCCACCATGCAACACTCCATCTGGTTGGTACACTCTAGAGTTTACAGGCATTTTTGCAACTAGAAAATCATCTCCATAATCAATCATTTCAATTTGTAAGGTTTCCATTAAGGTGTTCTTACTAATTGCGTTTGCTTGTTTTAATATCTCTTCTTTAGTTAATGGCATAAATACTGTATTTTTAATGTCGCTAACAAAAATACAAAAACAAAGAGCAAAATATGACTCAAGTTGAAAAGGAAATAAGCTATACTACTACAAACTCATACTCCACTTTAAACACGTTAACCAAAAGCACTAAAACTGTATGGTTTGTGTGTCATGGCATGGGTTATTTAAGTCGGTATTTTCTAAACTATTTTAAGCAATTTGATGCTAATGAAAACTATTTTATTGCACCACAAGCACAAAGTAAATACTATATTCCGCCAAAATCTAAATATGTTGGTGCAAGTTGGCTTACCAAAGAAAACACTGTGAAAGAAACCGAAAATGTCATGCGTTATTTTGATGCTGTTTTTGAAGCTGAAAATATACCCAACAACCTCAATTTTATTGTGCTTGGTTACTCGCAAGGTGTTAGTGTAGCAATGCGCTATCTTGCAAAACGCAAACTACAATGCTCTCATTTATATATTCATTCTGGTGGAATTCCTAAAGAGCTAACTCCTGAAGATTTTAGTTATTTAAGCACCAAAGTCTCTCTAATTTATGGTACTGAAGACGAATATCTAAACGAAGAACGCATTGCTTATGAAATACAACGTGCAAAGTCCCTTTTTGGTGATACTGTAAGCATTCATCCTTTTGAAGGCAAACATGTAGTGAATGTAGATTTAATAAAAAGATTAGCATGAATATTCCTCCAATAGAAAACGATCGTGTTAGCTTAACCTTACTCGATTTAAGCAATTATAAAAAGTTGCAAGACATTGCTAATGAAAAAGACTTAATTGCCTATTCGCCTAGCGATATTTCTTCTCCTGAAAGCCTGAAAAACTATGTGCAAAATGCTATTGATGGCTTTTACCATAAAACTATTATTCCGTTTATTATCTACGATAAACAAAAACAGAAATTTGCTGGCAGCACACGTTTTGGTCGCATCAACTGGGACAATAAAACACTACATATTGGTTGGACTTGGATAGGACGCGAGTTTCAAGGTAGCAGACTCAATACCAACATGAAGTTTTTAATGCTACAATATGCCTTTGAAACTTTAGCATTTGAAAAAGTAGAATTTAGAATAGATGAGCGCAACATACGTTCTAGGAAAGCTGTAGAAAAACTTGGTGCTACACTTGAAGGGATTCTTAGACGTGATGTGGTTTTAAAAGATGGTTTTCGACGTAATACCTGCTGCTATGGTATTTTAAAAGACGAATGGCCAACTATAAAGTTGACCATTTTTAAAGAGTTTAATTAAAGTTGTATTACTCACACGTAGTTCTTACCAATGGCATTGTAGACGTGTATTTAATAGTTGCTCTGTCTTGAAACGCTGTTCCAGAGTCGTTTAATTCTCCATAGCCTTCAATTAAAACAGAATCATTGACCTTAAATGCAACTTCACGCATACTTTCAACACCTTCTGAAGTAAATGTATAAGTTCCTATAAGTTTATCATCGTTTAAAGTTCCTTTAAATACACCTTGGTTTGCATCTTTTTTAGCATAGGCATAACTTAAAGTTCCTGTAATACTATCTTCTAGAATATTGGTGATTTTAAACCTTACCTTGTTATTGTCTTTATTATACTCAAAGCAACCCAATTCCACCAAAGCGGTTAGTGTTTCTTCATTTGCAATAACCTCTTTAACATCGTGTATTACCTCTTTTGTAGTGTCTTTATTGTCTTTACAGCTACTTAAGCTTAGTATAGCACATACTATTAAAACGATTTGTTTCATTGCTTAATAAGTTAAGGTGTTACGCTTTTAAATCGCATCATTGTGACATCGTCTATCAATAAATGCAGTTTACCTTCCTCATCAATTGTATAGGTATTTACTTTTTTAATGGTATTTTTAAAATGGTTTTCGCCTTCGCCACAATACATCATAGTTGCAGGTCCTGGTTCGCCAAAAGAAATGCTATTACCATCAATAGTAACACTAGCCGAATACCCATTACAACCACTGTTACCAGTGACTTTTTGGTCTTCTTTATTAAATGTTATTTGTGGTTTCTTATCAGGAAAAAGACCCTCAAAAGCAATTCTTGGACCAGATAAATGCTCCAGTTCCCATTGTGTGTTATACAATGCATCTTCGCTTGAAGATTTTGAAGAATTACAAGCTGTCACTAATACTAACAGCAGTAGTACAAAAGATAGTTTTTTCATGTCTTAGATGTGTTTTTATTAATCTTGAAGTTACACTTTTTTTGGTAAACAGTAGTCACCAAAACATTAAAAAACGATTAACTGGTTTGCTGTAATGTTTTATTTTTTTCTTTAAGCACAGCCAATTGTTTTTCTAAAAAAGTAATGGCTTTTTCGGTTTTGTAACTGGCTTTAGATGCAAAATCCTTTGCCTCTGCTTTAAACTTTTCTTTACCAGATTGTGCAGCTTTAGACACATCGTCTTTTACTTCGGTAAAGTCGCTTACTATTTGGTCTTTTAGGTCCTTACCTTCTTTTTTAAGTTTATCTCTGGTTACTTTACCTTTTTCTGGAGCTAGCAACACACCTACTCCTGCTCCTATTAGTACGCCTAGTACTATTGCACCTTTATGTATCATAACTATATTTTTTTTAAGGTTAAACGTGTTTACTTATAAGTAGTAAACTATTGCATTTTGTTACAAACAAGCTGTGTGCCAAATTGATAGGAAGGAATGGATTTTTTAAAATATTGCTTGAAGTTATGGTTATACTTTTTTGCCCACAGTTATTTACACGTCCGCAATGTCGAATATCTTAATCGGATAAAGCGATGACATATCTTGGACACATTGAATTAATGAGTATTTTGCAATATTTGACTTACTTTTCTCAATTTTATCTTTTGTGCTTTGTTTTCCTTTCAAGGATTTGTATGCCATTACATAAACAACTTCTTTGTTTACGTTGAATTTATTCAAAAACGATTTTTTGTCAATTTTATTTGTATTCTTTTTGTTATAACTATCTACAATTGAAGAAAGATATGATGAACTCCCTGAATTGAAGTCGTTCCAAAAACGATTAGCTGAAATTGTTATTTGGTTTGCGACATCTCTGATTTTTGCATCAAAACCATCTTTTACGTGTACTAAATAGATAGTGTTTGAATCTTCGTACATTATATCACAGAATTCAATGTTATCCGGAAGCATTTTGTCAAAGACATAATAGTCTTTTAAATTATTATATTTTAGATTATATGCGCCTTCATCATTAATCGTTGAATCCCAAGCGATGTTTAAAAAATTACTCCTTAAAATATTTTTATCAATTAAGTTAATACATCTATCGTTAATACTATTGATAAAGTCATTTTTAACTTTATACCAAGTGCTGTCTATTTGAAAGACAGGTTTGCCATTATATTTTATCTCGCAAGTTATATGCTGTAAAAACATTGCGTGTGTTTTTCGCGTTTTGTCACGATAACCGAAAACTCTCATACCAAGGATCATTTTGCTAAATTCAAATTGATCATTAGTATTATCAAAAAGGTATTTAAGACCTTCTTTGTAAAGTAAGTTTCTATCAGTTGTTTCAAAAAAAGGTGTTTTTTGTCCTTTCGTTTTTAATTCATATCTGTTACATTCATAAAAGTCTTGAATTTTAGAAGGATGAATGAAATCTATATCAAATTTATATGGATTTGCTGTCCTATTTGGTCCTAGCATATTTAGCATATCATTTCTTACTTCACTTAATAGAATTTTTTGAAACTCATCTTCGACTAATGTTGGATCTTGAACCTTTGTAAATGTTGATATTGAAGTAGGTTTATGTTTTCGATGAATTTCATTTATCTTTTTAAATATCTGATGTAAAGACTTGAACTTTATTGCGTGTTTGATTAAAAAATAGGAACCAACTTCTGTGTAAATAGTTTCATTACTAAAACCAACAAAGTCAAAAACTGTGTTCTTTAAATCTTCTCTTAAAACCAGATTTATTTTCGTTGGTATTTCTGTAAATTTTAATGAGTCCAATAATGTTCTACCATTTCTATAAACTCCACTTTGTTGGGCTACTCTACCCGAAATTCCACGTGCGGTTAATGATACTACAATGTCGTCTTTCGGAATTGTCAAATATTCATAGAATTCTAATCCAAAACGGTTATTCATAAACCTTTTAATAACTCTTATTCCACCACCTCCAACTATAGCGAAAATGTCTCCTTTAATTGAAGCAAATAGAACAAATGATATTTTTAAAACATCAAAATTATGATTTTGAGCTATTGTTGAAGGTAAATAATTTTTCCAGTAAGAATCTTTTAATGTTTCATTATAAACGTAAGAATAATAATCAACCTCGTCAAAATTGGTTTTGGGGATTCTTACTCCGATTGCTTTTGAGTCATCAACTAATTCACGATGTTTATCTACAATAAAATTGATCGTTTTTTCCGCTCCTCCAATATTTTTTAATTCATAGAAATCCCTGTTGATTTTAAAAATCTTAATTTCCGAGAATTCCTTACTATCAAAAAAATTTTGGTTCATTCGAGGTGATTTTCATAATTGTGGTAACTACAAAAAGGCATGGATAGTTTTAATTATCTATATCTACCGTTAAGCGAAGTTAGTTTTTTAACATTTTAAAATCAACACCTTAGGCTTTTAACTTGTAAACACTTATCAACAAATGATTAATAAAAACTTTAATCCATCTTAAGCTTTTGTAGCATTTCGTTGGTAATGGTTTCGGTATAAATACCATAACCGTTTACCAATTGTCCTTTTAAACCATACTTTTCTGATGAAATGGCATACAGTATACTATTATCTCCTGGATCGCTCATGCCTTCAAAACGGAAGTACTCGTCTATTTCAAACTCATTATGAAATACTGTAAACTCACCATTTCTACATTCAATACAGTTTTGCTTAAGGTTAAAGTCTTCAACATAACCTTCTTCGCGTAGCGCGTTCATAGCTTGACTTAAGGTTTCAAAATCTCTCATAATTTTATGTTTTAACTTGTGTTATTTTAACGCAGACTCAACAACAATTTCTCCTGTAATCATTTTTTCAATAGGACATTTTGAACCCATCTGTAAGAGTTTTTGGCGTTGTTCATCATCAAGGTTACCAATGAGCTCGATCTCCTTTTTAAAGGTTACTGTTTGAGTGGTTATATTGCGTTTAAAACCAACATTAACAATTACTTGTTGTAAATCCCATTCCTTTCTATTGGCATACATCCTGATAGTCATAGCAGAACATGCAGCCAATGACGACTCTAACAGTTCGGTTGGTGTTAAGCCTAAATTTTGTCCGCCAACCGATTCTGGCTCATCAGCAGTTATAATATGATTTTTAGCTTGAATTTCGGTTTTATAAAGTTGTGTGCCAATGGCAGCTGATACGGTTTTCATTATTGTTTATTGGTATTATTAATGTAATTCAACTTAAATTTCATCTTCGATTTGAATGAAAATATCATCCTCCAAAACGTTTTGGTTCTGGTAATGGAATACGTACGGTTTCGGTTGGTACACTCGGAAATTTGTTGTCCTTCCAATCTTGTTTGGCTTTTTCAATAAGCGCTTTGTCTGAAGCTACAAAATTCCACTCAATAAAACGTTCTTCTGGAAAAGCGTCACCACCAAAAATATACACGGTTGAATTGGCTTCAATTTCAAAAGCACAAAGTGTCGCATCTTTAGCTACCAAAAGTTGTTTAGGTCCATAGGTATGACCATCGCTAGTAATGCTACCTTCTAGAATATAAAGCGCGCTTTCGCCAAATAAATGTTCGCCAATGGAAATGGTTTTGGTTTCGGTTGTTTTAATTTCGATAAAATACAACGGACTATACACTGGCACAGGCGACTGCTTGCCAAAGGCTTTACCTGCTATGAGTTTAAATTGCACGTTGTTGTCTGTCCAACTAGGAATGTCGTTTGCAGAAACGTGTGTAAACGATGGTTCGCATTGCTCATCGGCTTTTGGTAAAGCCACCCAAATTTGTAACCCATGAAGCATTTTTTTAGAATCTCGTAAACGGTCTGGTGTACGCTCGGTATGTACAACGCCTTTTCCTGCGGTCATCCAGTTTACAGCTCCAGGAGTAATTTCCATAGCTGTTCCTAAACTATCGCGATGCATTACAGCACCTTCAAACAAAAAGGTTAAGGTAGACAAGCCAATATGCGGATGCATCGCAATATCCATATTATCTTGGTCGCTCATACAAGCTGGACCCATGTGGTCAATAAAAATGAATGGTCCTACCATTCGTTTTTGACGAAAGGGTAACAATCTACCAACAATAAAATTGCCTATGTTAGCTGCGCGTTCTTCAATTATTAATTTGGTATTAGACATAATTTTTGTTGTGTTTAAAGTTTATCATAACCCTTAAATTTTGGGTTTACATTTGTGTGTGGTTTCTAACTTCAAAAGGTGCAGGAATGTCTTCTTTTGCTAATGACACAGCTAATCCTAGCACAGCAAATATGCCTCCGCCAACCATTCCGCCTATTCCAATTGATATAGCATCTTTTAAGCTTATTTTTTTGGAATCGGTCATGATATTTTACTTTTTTGGATGATTAGCCTAATATAGTTTTTTTATACCTAATACGTATAATAAAATTTTCTCATCAAAGAATCTTCTTCTCAAAACACACGCTATTTTCTACTCCTGCGTATTGACCGTAATTAGAAATGATGTTATAACCGTTGTGTTTGTAGAGTGCAATGGCCTCTGGTTGTTTAATTCCTGTTTCTAGCTTGCAAGAGGTATAACCCAATGTTTTGGTCCATTGTTCTAGAGCTTTTAAAATTGTAGTAGCAATCCCTTTACCGCGTTGTTCAGGAAATACAAACATTCGTTTTACTTCCATTGAGGTATCATCTAAAGGTTTTATGGCGCCACAACCTACTGCATGATTACCATGATAAGCTACAATGCAATGTTTTAAGGCTTCAATACCATTAAACTGATTGTAAAACTCGTGGTCGTCGCCATCACGAATTTTTAAATCGGCATCTAAATGACTGACTAATGTTATAAAGTCTGAATGTGAAGCGTCTGTATGCTTTAGAGTGATTTCCATACTTTAAAGCTACAAAACTTTTATTATTAATTGGTTGTTAAACTTTTTACAAACTCTAAATGTTTACTGTTTGCCATCCCATTAGGATTACAACCTAGTTTTCCTTCAGGAATTTCAATACCTAATTCTTCATAATGCTTAATCCAACCTTCGTGAAATACTTTGTTTTCAGGGTTTTTAAAAGTCATAGGCTCTAGCTCAAAAATAGCATCTTCTTTAAACACTTCGTAGATATATTCTGAACAATAGAGTCCGTCGTCTTCTAAAATATATGTGGTGTTATAAGGTTGACCCAAAAATGTTTTGGCACGATTGAGCGCGTTTTCAACCTGATTTGAAGTTATGTTTTTAATTCTGTAAAAATCAGCAACATATTTTACAGTATCAGTTGCTTTCATAAAGGCTTCAAGAGGTTCGTGAACGACACCTTTACCTAAATCGGAATGATAGATGTAAACTGTACCCTCTACCACATCACAAACACCAATGTGGCTATAGTTTGTTGCTTTTTGAGTTTGTGTTACATTATTAATTGCTTCAGAGAGCGAACTGCTTGTTGCGCTTCTAAAAACAATATCTCCTGATTGTATTTTGTTTGAATCACTACACGCAAAAACAACACTTAAAATGAGAACTAGAAAGCTTAACCGTTTCAATACTTCTAAATTAATTTACTTACAATGTCTTTAACAGGTAAAATAGCGTTGGTATGTTCTATACTTGGTCCTGCAACCCAAACCGTTTTATAAGTGGCTTGTTGTGCTGCTTTTTCAGTGGCTTTCATGCCAATATAAAAACGGACCATTTTCACCCATTTTTTAAGCTTTCGGTTTTTGTTAAGCATACGTTCTAACCAAGGTGATTTGGTGCCTATTTTTTTTACATAAGGTGTATTGATTACTGTACAAGGTGTTCCTGAAATACGTTCGGTCATAACAATATCATCAGCACCATAATCTACACAAGCTTGTTTGTACTCATTAGTAACTCCTGCTTCTTCTGAAGCAATAAACGGACTACCAACTGAAACACCAGCTGCTCCATAAGCTAACATAGTATCAACATCGGCTTTAGTTCCTACTCCACCTGCTGAAATAACAGGAATAGATAAATTATCGTTTAACGTTTTTATAAGTGTTTGCGGATCTATATTACCACGATGTCCACCAGCTTGATTATTTACAGCCACAACAGCATCAGCGCCTAAACTTTCCACTTTTTGACCGAATTTTAAATCAGTTATATCACAAAAAACTTTAATTCCTACAGCATGTGCTTGATTGATGGTTTCTTCAGGACTTCCTAATGAGGTTAAAATAAAATCGCAACCTTCTTCGCACAATACACGCAGTTGGTCTTTAGCTTTAGGATTGGATTTATTCACTATCAAATTAAAACCAAACGAACCTCCTTCTACTTTTGCTGCTTTTAATTCTTTAATTGCTGCACGTAACTCTTCTAAAGTTCTGTAGTTTAATGCTGGAATGCAACCTGCAATACCACATTTCATAGCTTCTTTAACCATTGCTACATTAGACACCAAAAACATTGGCGCCATAATAATAGGGTGTTTTATATCTAATAACTCGGTTAACTTTGTGCTCATTGTTGTATATTTTGTCAAACAAATATACTATATTTTTATTATGCATGCATAATATTTTAAGTGAATTCTAAAAGCAAGCCAAAGAAAAAAACACCCTATTGGTTAAGTTCTTATTTTTCTGGACTGATAATCTGTGGATAGTAATTTTTAAGAAATTCTTTTTGTCTAGCTATCATCTGTTCCCTTAACTTATCTAACTCCATTAAATCCTTTCCAAAGTTACTATCAAAAAAAGTATCGTTGAAAAAACGTTGGTTAAAAAGTGAATCTTGAGAAAAAATGCCGGCAAAATTATCATCATTAAATTTTGAAAAGCTAGAATGAAATTTTGATTTAAAAGATTCTATTATACTATCTCTGTCTAAAGAAGACAAATTATTTAAATGGCTACTAGAAGACCATGAATAAATGCTATCATACTTAATTAAGTTTCCGTGTTCATCAAACTCTTTATCTACCTTCCAGCTGCCTTTTGGTTTATCATTATTAACATGCTCTTTTAAGTTGCTTAACTCTTTTTTCTCCTCTGAATTTTGTCCATTACAACTTACACACCATGAAAATAACACAAGTAAAAACATATACTTCTTCATAACTAAAAGCCTTAAAAAGTTAAACAAAACTGTATTAAATTCAAGAAGAGATTGTCTATGAACCTCTTCTTGAATATAGTATTAAAACTCTAGAAAAAACACTTAAGATATTTTAATAGTCCTAGCCGGTTTTTGTTTGGCTTCTTCTTTTTTAGGTAAAAGAATATTTAAAATACCTTCTGTGTAGCTTGCTTGGATTTTATCCTCATCTACTGTTTCAGGTAATGTGAAGGTGCGTTTAAATGATGAGTAACCAAACTCTCTACGCGTGTAATTCGCTTCTTTTTGTTCATTTTCTTGCTTTACTTCAGTAGATATTGATAAAACTTGATTGTCTAAATCTATTTGGAAATCTGATTTTTTAAGTCCTGGAACAGCCATTTCAACATAATAAGCGTCTGCTGTTTCTTTAATATTTACCTTTGGTAAGGTAATTCCTGTATTAAAGTTGGAAGTGAAAACCGAAGGTAATTCTCTATTAAACAAATCATCTAACCAATTAGACCATGTTGGGAAGTTTAAATTTGAATTTGTAGTTGCTAAACTTCCATTTTTTGGAACAGTTACTAAATTGCTCATAATTAAAAAATTTAAGTTAAACATTATTTCAAATTTGAAATCTAATCTGATTTCATGATGCTATATTTCAAAAAAAATACCAAAATGAATATTTGTCATTTATTTTAACATTTCATTTGCTAAACCAACTGATTTAAAAAACTTTACACACAAAAACATTGTCAATTTGACATTTTAAACATGCTAATAATTAGTTAGTCTATAATGAACTACCCAAGCTTATAGTAACCACATTTTAAGTAAGCACCTTCTGGAAATCCAATTGGATGGTCGCTATCGTGTTGTGTTTTTAACTGTAATTGAAATGGTCTGCCAGTTTGTTTTAAAGCTTGCGAATTAATATCAAAAAAGGCTTGATATTGCACTCTTGACGAACACGAAGCCAATACTAACATACCCTTTTTAGCTGTTAACTGTTCTCCTAAAGCAGCCAATTGCGCATACTTTTTCTTGGCTAATGCTATTTCTGATGCTTGTTTTGCAAAACTTGGAGGATCTATCACTACTACATCAAAGGTTTTTCCTACATTAATCAGTTTTTGCATTTCGTCAAAAGCATCGCCTGCAATGGTTTTATGAATCCCTGAATAGGTGTTTAGCTTTCCGTTTTCAATAGCAATTTCTAGGGCTTGCTCACTAATATCTAAACTTGTCACTTCTGTAGCACCATTAGCCAAAGCATGCACCGAAAATCCGCCAGCATACGAAAATACGTCTAACACTGTTTTCCTTTGACTTAACTCTCCTACGCGTTTTCGGTTTTCGCGATGATCTAAAAAATAACCCGTTTTATGACCTTTAATAACGTTTGCCGAAAAATTTACGCCATGTTCAACAAACTTAATGACTTCATTTTCTAACGTTCCAAAAACTACATCACCATCTTTTAGTTGGTGTGCTTTTGAATTTTGTAATCCACGACTTAATCTTATGACAACCGTTTTGGCTTGTGCTGTTTCTTGAAGTATTGGTAATAGGGTTGCTAAATATGGTAACCAAATTTCAGAATATAGTTTTACGACCAAAACAGATGCATAAACATCAGCAATCAAACCTGGGAAACCATCATTTTCTCCAAATAATAAACGGTAGCTATTAGTTGTGGTTTGTAATAAATCCAATCGTTTTTCAAAAGCTGTATCAATCTTTTGCTTAAAAAACGCTGCATTAATTTCAGCTTTTTCCATGCCACTATGTAGCATTTTAATACGAATTGGTGATGACGCATCGTACAAGCCTAAACCTATAACTTTATTTTTATTCTTATTGAAAACAATTGCCAAATCACCTGATTTTGCATCGTCATTTATCTTAACAATACTGTTAGAAAACACCCAAGGATGCGCGTTTAAAACAAACTGCTCGCCTTTTGCTGTGAGTTTTACAGCTAATCGTTTAGGTTGATACGTTGATTGAATTTTTGGTGAAAATGGCATGTATAATTTTTATATAAAAGTAAGTGTTTGAAAATAAAAAAAACAATCAAGCAAATGATTGTTTTTTACATAATATGTGTTGAGTTTCGTAAAATTTCCTAGATAAACCCAGAAAATGAAATCCTTATAACTCCTGCATGATTTCAGAAAAAATACGATATGACGCAACCCTATCTTGATGGTCGTAAATATGCGAAACAGCAATTAACTCATCTACTTTGGTATCTTCTAAAAATTGCTTTGTTTTAGATTTTACTGTAGCCTTATCTCCTATAAAGCTATAATGTGTCATTTGCTGTACTTTAGGATGGTTAATAACATCTCGCATTTCTGGCGTTATAACACTTGGAGCTTTTACATAATCGATATTTCCTGTAAGTACACCCAAAATCATTTGATACATTGATGACGATAACGTATCTGCCATCTCATTAGTTTCGGCTGCAATTACACCAATTCCTGCCATAGCATAGGGTGTTTTTAAATATGCAGAAGGCTTAAAGTTTTGACGATAAATGTTTAGAGCTTCTTTTAACTGTGCTGGTGCAAAGTGACTAGCAAACACATAAGGCAGTCCTTTTTTTGCAGCAACATAAGCACTATCTGTACTAGAACCCAATATATATAACGGCACATGTACACCTTCCGAAACATATGAACGAACTTTACCTCTGTAAGAACTTGTGAAAAAATTCTGAATTCGACTCACTTCATCAGGAAATTGATATACAGCTGTCATTCTATCAGACCTGATAGCTTGAGCTGTTTCCTGATCGGTTCCTGGAGCACGTCCTAAACCCAAATCAATTCGATTAGGATATAAGTTACCTAAAGTACCAAACTGTTCTGCAACAATTAGTGGCGAATGATTAGGCAACATAATACCACCAGAACCTACACGTATTTTTTCTGTACCTCCTGCAATGTGACCAATTAACACTGAAGTTGCTGAACTTGCAATACTTTTCATATTATGATGTTCGGCAAGCCAAAAACGATGATACCCCATTTTTTCAGCTTGTTGTGCCAAATCTAAACTGCTAGCAAAAGTATCTTGAATGGTAGTATTTTCTGCTACAGTGGCCAATTCTAATATAGAATAAGGAATTTGTGTTTTCATATTTTTTTGGGATAAAAAAGCGCAACCATGACTGATTGCGCTTTTTCAAATGTTATGTAAAAATTTTTGAGATTCCTGCCTTCGCAGGAAGTTGTTACTTCACTTCTTCGAAATCTACATCTTCTACATCGCTACCTTCGTTAGATGCACCTGCACCACCTTGAGGTTGCTCTGCTCCTGCTGCACCTTGTTGTGCTTCAGCTTGTGCTTTGTACATTTCTTCGCTAGCTACTTTCCAAGCTTCGTTTATTTTTTCTAAAGCTGGATCAATTACTGCGATATCTTTTGTTTCGTAAGCTTTCTTCAATTCTTCAAGTGCTTCTTCAATTGGTTTCTTTTTATCATCAGATAATTTGTCACCAAATTCTTTTAGCTGACTTTCAGTTTGGAAAATCATAGCGTCAGCACTGTTTAATTTATCAGCAGTTTCTTTTGCTTTTGCATCAGCTTCAGCATTTGCTTCTGCTTCTTGCTTCATCTTTTGGATTTCATCCTCTGTTAATCCTGAAGATGCTTCAATTCTGATGTCTTGAGATTTACCAGTTGCTTTATCAGTCGCAGATACTTTAATGATACCATTAGCATCAATATCAAACGTTACTTCAATTTGTGGAGTACCACGTTTTGCTGGTGGAATACCATCTAAATGGAAACGACCAATTGTTTTGTTGTCTGCTGCCATAGGTCGCTCACCTTGTAATACGTGAATTTCTACTGATGGCTGATTGTCTGCAGCTGTTGAGAATACTTGACTTTTCTTTGTTGGAATAGTTGTATTCGCTTCAATTAACTTGGTCATTACGTTACCCATAGTTTCAATACCAAGAGATAATGGTGTTACGTCTAATAAAAGTACGTCTTTTACATCTCCTGTTAATACACCACCTTGGATTCCAGCTCCTAATGATACAACTTCGTCTGGGTTTACACCTTTACTTGGTTTTTTACCAAAGAATTTTTCCACAGCTTCTTGTACTGCAGGAATACGTGTAGAACCACCAACTAAAATAACTTCGTCAATATCACTTTTACTTAAACCTGCTGCTTTTAATGCAGACTCACATGGCTCAATAGTACGTTTTACTAAATCGTCAATTAATTGCTCAAATTTAGAACGTGTTAATGTACGCACCAAGTGCTTTGGTCCGCTAGCTGTAGCTGTTACGTAAGGTAAGTTGATTTCTGTTTGTGCAGAAGATGATAATTCAATCTTTGCTTTTTCAGCAGCTTCTTTAAGACGTTGTAAAGCCATTGGGTCTTTACGTAAGTCCATTCCTTCTTCAGCATTAAATTCATCTGCTAACCAGTTAATGATTTTTTCATCAACATCATCACCACCTAAATGCGTATCTCCATCTGTTGATAATACTTCAAAAACACCATCTCCTAATTCTAGGATAGATACATCATGTGTACCACCACCAAAGTCAAATACTACGATTTTTTGGTCTTGTCCTTTTTTATCTAATCCGTAAGCTAAAGCTGCAGCAGTTGGTTCGTTTATAATTCTACGAACTTTTAATCCTGCGATTTCACCAGCTTCTTTTGTTGCTTGACGTTGTGAGTCATTAAAGTAAGCAGGCACTGTAATTACAGCTTCACTTACATCTTGACCTAAATAATCTTCAGCAGTTTTCTTCATTTTTTGAAGAATCATTGCTGATAATTCTTGAGGTGTATATAAACGACCATCAATATCAACTCTTGGTGTATCGTTATCACCTTTTACTACTTTATAAGGTACGCGTTCTGCTTCATTTTTTGATTCAGAATATTTGTTACCCATAAAACGCTTGATAGAATAAACCGTTTTTGTTGGGTTTGTTACTGCTTGACGTTTTGCTGGGTCACCAACTTTAATTTCACCACCTTCTACGAAAGCGATTACAGATGGTGTTGTACGCTTACCTTCTGCGTTAGGAATTACAACTGGCTCATTACCTTCCATTACAGAAACACAAGAGTTTGTTGTACCTAAATCGATTCCAATAATTTTACTCATAATTTGTTTTTATTTGTTTTTAAGATTTCCGCTTTCGCAGAAATGTTGTGTTCTAATTTTAATTCGGTTTGTATAAGTCAATGATTGTGCCATGACAAAAAATATGACACGATGTCACTTTTTATAACTTTAATTTTACACATTATTATATTGAGAATGCTTCAAATGTGAGTATATTTGGCGCACTAAAACGATTTCGTGAATGGAGTGTATTTCGGTTTTTGATATGCTAAAAATAGGCGTTGGCCCTTCAAGCTCTCATACTTTAGGTCCTTGGCGCGCAGCTGAACGCTGGATTAAAGAATTAAAAGATAAAAACAGGTTTGATAAAGTTGAAAAAATTGCTGTTGATCTGTATGGTTCTTTATCCTTAACAGGAAAAGGACATGCTACTGACTATGCGGTTATGCTAGGTTTAAGTGGTGCTGATCCTGAACGTATTCCTGTTGACACTATTGATGTCATTATTGCATCAATAAAAAACACCAACACCCTTTTATTCAACAATGAAAAGCCTTTAGAATTCAACCCAAAAACTGAGATTACTTTCAACAGAAAGTTTTTACCCTTTCATGCCAATGCTTTAACGTTTACGGCTACTATAAATGGTAGAAATTATAAATCTACCTACTACTCTATTGGAGGCGGATTTGTTGTACAGGAAGAACGAAAAACAGCCAAAGCCAATAAAATCATATTTTATTGCACATTTCCTTATCCTACTGAAACAGGAGTTGATTTACTTAAGTTTTGTAAAGACTTAAATCTACCTATTTCTGGAGTGGTATTGGAAAATGAAAAGTCTATTAATGATGAAAACCATATCGATTCAGAGTTAAGCAGAATATGGAACACTATGCTAGAATGCATGTATGTAGGTTGTCATACAGAAGGAAATCTTCCTGGAGGATTAAATGTGCGACGTCGCGCTTATGATATGCACCAAAAGCTTAAAGGTGATTTACCTTATCAATCTCCTGAAGAATGGCTACAAGTTATTAGAAAAACCGAAGTAAAGTTTCGACAAATATTAAAATGGGTAAGCTGCTTTGCACTTGCTGTAAATGAAGTAAATGCCTCATTAGGTCGCGTGGTTACTGCACCAACCAATGGTAGTGCTGGTGTAATACCTGCTGTATTGATGTATTATATGGTAATTGAAAACCATGAAGCTGATTTTGAGCACATCAAACGATTTTTACTAGTTGCAGGAGAAATTGGAAGTATCTTTAAAAAAGGAGCCACTATAAGTGCTGCAATGGGAGGCTGTCAAGCCGAAATTGGAGTCTCATCAGCAATGGCTGCTGGAGCTTTGTGTGAATTGCTTGGAGGAACTCCTGAACAAGTTTTAGTTGCTGCCGAAATTGCTATGGAACACCATTTAGGACTAACCTGCGACCCAATTGGTGGTTTGGTACAAGTCCCATGCATAGAACGCAACTCTATGGGAGCCATAAAAGCGATTAATGCCGCAGAATTAGCTTTAGATACTGATCCTAATAATGTAAAAGTTCCGCTTGACAAAGTAGTAAACACGATGTGGGAAACCGCTAAAGACATGAATTCCAAATACAAAGAAACTAGTGAAGGCGGTTTAGCAGTTGGTGTAAATTTAGTGGATTGTTAATCTTTCCTTATTTGTAGACTGCTCCATTGATAAAAATTCATTAAAACTCATTATTTTTACAGAAATAAACAAACTATAATCTTATGTCAGTAGCTAAAAAAGAATACAAAAGAATTACCGTAAAGTCTTTAATAGAGATGAAACAAAACGGAGAAAAAATCTCCATGCTTACTGCTTATGATTATACCATGGCAAAAATTGTTGATGGTGCAGGAGTTGATGTTATTTTGGTTGGTGATTCTGCTAGTAATGTTATGGCAGGACATGAAACTACACTGCCAATTACTTTAGATCAAATGATATACCACGCTTCTTCGGTAATTAGAGCTATAAGCAGAGCTTTAGTGGTTGTAGACTTACCTTTTGGGAGTTATCAAAGTGATCCTAAAGAAGCGTTGCGATCTGCTATTAGAATAATGAAAGAATCAGGAGGTCATGCCGTAAAATTAGAAGGTGGTAAAGAAATTAAAGAATCTATAAAGCGTATACTGAATGCTGGAATTCCTGTTATGGGACATTTAGGTTTAACACCTCAATCTATATACAAATTTGGAACTTACACAGTAAGAGCTAAAGAAGAAGAAGAAGCAAAAAAATTAAAAGAAGATGCCTTAATGCTTGAAAAAGCAGGTTGTTTCGCCATTGTGTTAGAAAAAATACCTGCAAAATTGGCAAAAGAAGTTGCTGAGAGCGTTAGTATTCCTGTAATTGGTATTGGAGCTGGAAATGGTGTTGATGGTCAAGTACTAGTGGTTCATGATATGTTAGGAATGACTCATGAGTTCCATCCACGTTTTTTACGTCGCTATATGAATTTATACGAAGAGATGACAACATCTATTTCGCAATATGTAGATGATGTAAAATCGGTTAATTTTCCTAATGACTCTGAGCAGTATTAAGTCTTCAGTAAGCAGTAAGCAGTAAGCAGTAAGCAAAAATATTCGTGTATTAGTGGCTGAGAAACTTCTTTCCAATAAAAACAATCTTCAGGTACTTTATGAAGACAATCACATTATTGTGGTTAATAAACGTGCTGGTGATATTGTACAAGGCGACAAAACTGGAGACAAGCCTTTAAGCGATGTTGTAAAAAGCTATATTAAAGATAAATACAACAAACCTGGAAATGTGTATTTAGGTGTTGTACATCGTTTAGACAGACCCACAACAGGAATTGTATTGTTTTCAAAAACCAGTAAAGCACTCCCAAGACTTAACAAGTTATTTGCTGAGAAAAAAACTAATAAAACTTATTGGGCTTTAGTTAAAAACCAACCACCTAAACAACAAGATACGTTAATTCATTGGCTGCGTAAAAATCCTAAAAACAATAAGTCTACTGCTTTTATAAAAGAAACTTCAGACAGTAAAAAAGCTATCTTACATTATAAAATCTTGAAGCAACTTGACAATTATTTCTTGTTGGAAATTGAACTAGAAACAGGTAGACATCACCAAATACGTTGTCAATTGGCAAGTATTGGTTGTCCTATAAAAGGCGACTTAAAATATGGTTTTAAAAGAAGTAATCCTGATGCGAGTATTAGTTTGCATGCTAGACAACTAGAATTTACTCATCCTGTAAAAAAAGAAGCCATTTCGGTTATTGCGCCTTTACCCAAAGATACTATTTGGGACGCTTGCCTCTAAACTAAAGGGTAAGTTAAGGTTAAAGTAACCCCTTCATTAGGTTTTGAATATATATCAAACTTAGCATTAATTAATTCTGCTCTACTTTTCATATTTATCAGTCCAGAGCCTTTTTCAGCAGATTTCATGTCAAAACCTTTACCGTCATCAGTTGCTGTTATAATTAGTTCTTCAGATTGATAGTTGAGCGTTACTTTTAAGTTTTGAGCTTCGGAATATTTAACTGTGTTTGAGAAAAACTCTTGTAGAATTCTGAAAACAATTATTTCATGTTTTTTATCGCTAAACTCTTTTCTTTCGCCTTTAACTTCCAATTCAGTTGATGAAAATTTCATCCGCTTTAATCGGTTAAGTTCATTACTTACAGAGTCTTCAAAACCCATATTTAGTAATACTTCATTGTTTAAAGACTTTGAAAGTGCTCTAACTTCCTTGAGGCTATCTTTAACGATGTTTGAGGTCTCATCAACTTTCCCCTTTATGTTTTCAGGAACTAATGCTCCTAGCATATTCAGTTGCATATTAGCATAAGACAACAATTGACCGACATTATCATGCAACTCCCAACCTACATGCTTTAAGGTTTGCTCTTGTATTTCGGTTTGAGCTGTTGCAATTTCTTCATCAAACGCCTGTTGTTGCGCTATTTTGTCTAGTAAGAGTTTATTTTTTCGTTTTTGAAACACTATAAAAAAGACAACGATAAATCCGCATAAAATAAAAAGTACAAACACCATATAAATCAACAAATTCCTTTCAGCAGAAGTTGATATTGGTTGTTGTTCTTGTAAAAAAAGCATTAAAAAATTAGTCATAATCAGGGTTTGAAACTATAAGACCTACAGTAAAAGTCAAATACATTAATGAAATTGCAAATAAGTTAATATACCCTCTTAAATTAACATAATCCATATCTGCTAGTCTAAAATAAGGCTCAAAAAAAGCCAAAGGTGTTTTTACTAACCAAAAAACAAGAATAGTGCAACTGATATAAAAATTCAGTGATTTATAAAATTTTAAAATTTTATCACTTTGTAGCATTTCAAAAAAATAATAAAACACACACAGCATAATTATTATTGCTCCTAAAACACTAATTGAAGGAATAGAAGTTTTGAAAAAATCAGGTAGAGTCAAAATGATAATACAAAGTGAAACTATTAAAAATAAAGCAAGCGCTATTTTCAAAGTACTTTTAGCCCTTTGATTAGTGAGAATATTAAGATAATACCACACAAAAAACACAATTGCCCCTAAACTCCAACATATTGTATACCACCAATAGTTTTTTTCTAATAAAGTACCTTGTAAAAAACTAAAAATTCCATCTCTAACCCAAAAGGTATAGCGTCCTATAACACCAAACGCTACCACATAAATTAAAAAGTAAATAAAGTATTTAGCAGCTGTATGACGGTATCTTTTATATAAGATTAAACCCGTTACAGCTGCTATTATTTCTACCGCTAAGTAGAGGTAGCTTCCATAATCATTTATAAACTTGACCAATTGGCACTAATTTATTGTGGGTAGTTAGCTCCTGGTGGTTGCCCATTACCGCCTTCATTAAATCCACTACCTCCAGTAATGTCTCCTTTTCCTCCTTGCATAAAGTGGCTAAAAGCATTCATACTACCATCAGAAGTGTTGGTTGTACTTTTTAGGTAGCCTGTTGGCACAAAAAACATCGTTGTATAACCTGGAATACCGTTAGCATCTGGATAAGCTCCAAGATAAACCCTAATACCATTCATTGTAAACCCTAACGAATCGGCTTCGTTTTCAGCATAATCCAAATAAGCTCTCATATCATCAAGTGAATACCAAGATGATCGGTTATCTCCTCCTCTTCGCGTCACAATAGAGTCACTGATTAATTGATACCTTGGATTGTAAGCCGTATCCAAAGCTTTAGCTTCTTGAGGTGTTATCAATCCTTTAGGAGGTGTTAAGTTCTCCATTCCTGTTTCAGATTGTTTACAACAAAAAAAGTAAGTCAACACTGCTCCTAAAGCAAATCCTAACAAAAGTAAAATTAGTTTTTTCATAAGTTTTGAATTAATAGTTGGTTCTAAAATATTGAAATCTTTCAATACTGTAAAGTATTTTTTACTGTTTTACTGCTTTAACAATTTTAACCTTATCTTTTCATTAGGCTTTTTTTGCGCTAATCTACTAATAGACAATTCGTTTAAATGTAAAACTCTAGGATAACCGCCTGTTGTTTGACAATCTCGCATTAAAACAATTAGCTTACCTGAAGGTGTCAACTGAATAGTTCCTGGTAAAACCATTGAGGTTATTATTGGCGCTAAGTTATTCTCTAACTTTTCATTAAGTTGATAAGCCATCCGGTTATTAAGTTGGGACACTGAAAACTCTTGGTTAAAAAGTAATGCTTTTTGACTATCACTTAAGCTTTCAAACTCAGGTCCTTCAAATACCTCTATAGTTTTACTTTTAAAGTGATTAGTATTAACTTTAAGTGTTGCATTATGTTCTAAACTAAAAACGGAAGTTGTATTAATCTTCAAAGAATCTCCCACAGCTATTTTATTTGCTTTAGTCACGTTTGAAAACATACTTTTACTCTCCATTACACTTTCAGACTGAAAGCCTCCCAAAACCGCTAAATAACACCTGTAACCATAATTTAGTTTACCAAATGAAAGTACACCTCCTGCTTTCACTTTTATCGCTTTATTTAAACTAATTGATACGTCATTTAATTTTGGAGATAAGTCTGCTCCTGTTAAACAAATGACTGTTTCTGTTTTAAAAAGAAGCGTTGGTCCTGTCATTGTAATCTCTAAAACAGCATCATTTTCTTTATTACCTAAAATTGTGTTTGCAATTTTTGAGCTATAGGCATCCATAGCACCAGAAAAGGGTATTCCATAACGCTGAAAACCAAACCGACCTAAATCCTGAATAGTTGAAAATAATCCTGATTTTAAAACCTCAACCATTTATTACCTCACTTTCTAATTCATAACTCTCCAATGCTACTAATTCTGAAATAGTTTTATGTTCATTTAAAGATATTGGGTAAAACTGAATTTTATCTCCACTCTTCGCAAAACAAGGCTCGTCTTTTGAAACATCAAAAAACTCAATTGGCGAATTACCTATAATATTCCAACCTCCAGGACTCGCATTTGGGTATATTCCTGTTTGATGTTCTCCAATGGCAACAGCACCTTTTTTTACTTCCATTCTAGGGGAAGATTTTCTAGGAAAATGTAGTTGATTATCTAAACCTCCCAAGTATAAAAAACCAGGTAAAAAGCCAACAAAAAAAACAGTATAAATAGCTTGCGAATGTAGTTTTATAATTGCTGATTTTGACAGCTTTTTTTGAGCAGAAATTTCTTCTAAATCAATACCAAAAAACGCATCATAGCACACAGGAATTTTCCACAACAATTGGCTTCTATGTCCAACCTTTTTACGATTAAAATAAATCGATTTCAATGCTGAAATTTCATCATTGATATTATCAATAGTAAATTTACAAATAATTAATATCGAGTTATATGCATTATTTATTTCAACTACTTCTTTAACATAATTATCAGCTATACTATTTTTAAAAATTAGAATATCTTCAAGAATAATTTCATTTATTTCATTAGGCCATTCTATTAAAATTGAACGCTCACCATAAGCTTTATATTTTAGATTAAAATCCATCAAAACATTAGGCTATTTTAACATGAAGTTCTTTTAATTTTTCGGTAAGATATTGCAATATTTTTTCAACGTTTGGAGAGTCTCCATGCACACAAAAAGTATCTGCTTTTATATCTACTTCTACTCCACTTATTGTTTTTACTTTCTGCCTTGAAATCATATTAAAAACATGCTCAAAAACTGCTTCAGGATGATTTAAAACAGCATTGCTTTTATCTCTTGATACTAAGCTTAAATCTTCATTATAATTCCTATCTGCAAACGCTTCGTACATTACAGGGATTTGTTCTTTCAAAGCTAAATTTGCTATCACAGAACCATAAGGCACATACAATTTTACGGGTAACGCTATACTTTTTATCACCTCAATAATCACACTAGCAGTCTTTTCATCCTTCATCGCGAGATTATACAATGCGCCATGAGGTTTAATATGATGCAATGCAAGATGTTCGGTACGCAACACATTCATAAACCCTCTAACCTGCTGCTTTATTGAAGTATATAAATCAGCACAAGACATCTCCATTGGCTTTCTCCCAAAGTTCTCTATATCAGGAAATGAAGGATGCGCACCAATTTTTACACTAAACTCTTTAGTTAGTTTAGCAACAGCAATCATTGTTTCCTCATTTCCAGCGTGTCCTCCACAAGCTATATTACACGAAGACACATAAGGCAACAACCTAGCTTCGTTACCTAAGCCTTCTCCAACATCAACATTAATATCTACAGTATATCCATTCATCATAACACATTAAACACTTTTAAAACACTTTTTAAACCTAAGAAAACAGCCACTAAAAGAATCACTATTCCCACAACATTTTGCAATAAGCTGTTTTTATATTTACCCAGCAATTCAGATTTATTCATAACCCAAATCAAAAACACAGCAACTATAGGCAACAGCAATCCATTAGCCACTTGTGCAAACTTGATTAGCTCTATAGATTTTATTCCTAAAGAAGAAAATACAACTCCTAAAACTAGAACAAACAACCAAACACCTTTAAAGGTCTTAGATTTTAAATTGGTACTCCAACCCAAACATCCACTAGCAACATAAGCAGCTGCCAAAGGCGCAGTAATTGCACTTGTAATACCTGCTGAAAACAGTCCGATAGCCATAAAATACTTTGAAAAACTACCAAACAAAGGCTCTAAACCTAAAGCTAAATCCGCAGCATTGCTAATTGTTTTAGTCTGAATCGCTGAAGCTGAAATAATAATACACATTGACACCACTCCTCCCAACACAACAGCAACTATAGTATCTTTTCTAGCATGCTTCAAATCACTTTCAGCACGCCACTTTTCTTTAACCAATGCTGCATGTAAAAACAAATTATAAGGCACTACAGTAGTTCCTATTAAACCAACAACAGTCAACACACTTTCTTTAGGCATTTTAAAACCAAACAAGCCTTTAAAAACCTCCATTAAGTTAGGCTTTGTTAGTATTGCTGTCACTAAAAAAGCAACACTCATTACCATAACCATAGCTACTAATATTCTTTCTAGTGTTTTATAATTTCCAATAGTTAAAATAAAAAACGCAACCAAACCGATGATTAAACTAAAAACATTCACATCAAACACACCAATTTCAACACTCGGATTACCAAATAGCGTTTCTAAACCCAATACGCCTCCACTAATGTTTCCTGCTTCATAAGCTGCATTACCAACAACTATCCCTGACAACATTAAAACAATTACAACAGTCTTAAAAACAGGGTTTTTAATTTCAGTCCTTATAACTTCCGAAAGACCTTTTTGAGTAATTACTCCTAATCGTGCTGACATTTCTTGCAATACTATTGTAGCGAACACCGAAAACAACATAGCCCAAAGCAACGCATAACCAAACCCAACACCTGCAAGTGTACAAACTGTTACTGTTCCAGGTCCAATAAAAGCTGCTGCAACCAATGGTCCTGGACCTATATTTTTAAACCATGCTTTCATTAGCCTAACCAACCTTCCCTATCTAAACTTCTATATTGAATAGCCTCTGAAATATGCGCTCCATTTACTGCTTCACTAGCCTCTAAATCTGCAATAGTACGTGCTACTTTCAAAATTCTATCATAAGCTCTAGCAGAAAGATTTAAACGCTCCATTGCTGTTTTAAGCAATTGTTTTGAATTATCATCCAAGACACAAAATTTTCTAATCTGTTTTGTATTCATTTGCGCATTATAATGCACATTATCAAATTCTTTAAATCGCTTAGTTTGAAATTCTCGAGCAGCAGTAACGCGCTTTCTTATATCAACCGAAGATTCACCTTTTCTGTCATCAGATAGTTTTTCAAAAGGCACAGGCGTCACTTCAATATGAATATCAATTCTATCCAATAATGGTCCGGAAATTTTACTTAAATACCGCTGCATTTCAGCAGGAGACGAAGTTACAGGAGCATCAGGATCGTTAAAATAACCTCCAGGACTCGGATTCATACTTGCTACCAACATAAACGACGATGGATAGGTTACTGTAAATTTAGCTCTGGAAATCGTCACCTCTCTATCTTCTAACGGTTGACGCATTACTTCTAAAACCTCTCTTTTAAACTCTGGTAATTCATCTAAAAATAGCACACCATTGTGAGATAAAGAGATTTCTCCTGGTTGAGGGTAGCTTCCTCCACCAACTAGCGCAACGTTGCTTATAGTATGATGAGGACTTCTAAATGGTCGTTGTGACATCAATCCTGTATGCTCTTTTACTCTACCAACTACCGAATGGATTTTTGTAGTTTCTAATGCTTCACTCAATGTCATTGGAGGTAAAATACTTGGTAATCGTTTTGCCAACATTGTTTTTCCTGCTCCTGGAGGTCCTATTAAAATAATATTATGACCACCTGCTGCAGCAATTTCCATACAGCGTTTTATTCCTTCCTGACCTTTTACATCGGCAAAATCAAACTCAGGAAAATCGAGATTTTTATAAAATTCCTCCCTTGTATTTATAATAGTCTGTTCTAAAGCTTCATCTTTATCAAAATAATTAATGACTTGTTTGATGTTATCAACTCCAAAAACTTTTAAATCATTAACAATTGCAGCTTCTTTTGCATTTTGACTTGGCAGAATAAACCCTTTAAAACCTTCTTCTCTAGCTTTAACAGCAATAGGCAACGCACCTTTAATAGGTTGTAATGTTCCATCTAAAGACAATTCTCCCATTATGAGATAGTCTTCTAGGTTTTCAGCTTTTATTTGATTAGAAGCCGCTAAAATTCCGATTGCCAATGTTAAATCATACGCAGAACCTTCCTTACGCAAATCGGCAGGCGACATATTGATAATTATTTTTTTCCCAGGAATTCGATAACCGTTATTTTGAAGTGCAGCCGCAATACGATAATTACTTTCTTTAATAGCGTTATCAGGAAGACCTACCAAATGATAACCCACTCCATTATCGACATTTACCTCAACAGTAATGGTTGTTGCTTCAACACCAAAAACTGCGCTTCCGAAGACTTTTTTAAGCATAAAAGATTGGTTTCCTTAAATGTAATAAAAAAAGACAAATAATAAATTGATTAAAATTTACTATCATTACTGCATATTTGCATTAATAGACTATGAACACCTCCAAACGTATAGGTTTTATTTTAGGACCTGCTTTATTTATTATCATCAAACTTTTTTTTCATCCAGAAGGCTTATCAAGCGAAGCCAATGCTATACTAGCATCTACATCATGGATTGCAGTTTGGTGGATTACCGAAGCTATTCCTATTGCAGCAACTGCACTACTTCCTATAGCTTTGTTTCCCTTATCAAACGGTTTGAGTTTAAGTGACACCACAAGTGCGTTTGGTCATAAGTTTGTGTTTTTATATTTAGGTGGTTTTATTATTGCAATTGCTATTGAGAAATGGAATTTACACAAGCGCATCGCTTTAAACATTATTAACATTATTGGCTCAAACGTTAAGAATATTATTCTTGGGTTTATGGTTGCTACAGCGTTTTTATCGATGTGGATTTCCAACACAGCTACTTCTGTAATGATGCTACCTATTGGCATTGCTATCGTCTCTCAATTAAAAGATAATCCTGATACAATTGAAGACGAAAACCTAATTTTTGGTAAAGCTCTAATGCTTGCCATAGCTTACAGCGCCTCTATTGGTGGTATTGCTACTTTAATTGGCACTCCTCCAAATCTTGTCTTAGCTGGTGTTGTTCTAGATACTTACAACTATGAAATTACATTTTTACAATGGTTTATGTTTGGGTTTCCTATTTCAATCTTATTACTTTTTATCTGTTGGAAATACCTCACCAATTTTGCTTTCACTTTTAAACAGAAAGAATTTCCTGGTGGAAAACAAGAAATTAAAAGACTTTTAAAAAACTTAGGAAAACTGAGTTACGAAGAGAAAGCTGTAGCCATTGTTTTTGCTACAACAGCATTTTTATGGATTACACGCTCCTTTTTATTCAATACAATATTACCACAGCTCGATGATACCATCATAGCAATTATTTTTGCTATAGTCTTGTTTTTTATTCCTTCCAAAGATAAAAAAGAGCAACTCATGACTTGGGAAGATGCTGTAAAATTACCTTGGGGAATTATTTTGCTTTTTGGAGGAGGAATGGCTTTAGCAAAGGGATTTGAAACAAGCGGATTAGCACAATGGATTGGCAATCAAATGACAACCTTAGTAGGAATTTCATCAATACTAATTGTGTTATTACTTATTGCTGCTGTAAACTTTTTAACCGAAATCACTTCCAACTTAGCAACCACAGCTATGCTATTACCTGTTTTAGCGTCAATGGCAATAGCTGTAGACATGCATCCTTATATCCTTATGGTTGGTGCAGCAGTGGCAGCATCTTGCGCTTTTATGCTTCCTGTGGCAACACCTCCAAACGCTGTAGTTTTTGGTTCTGGTTATTTGAGAATTCCTGATATGGTTCGCAAAGGCATTATAATGAATGTTATATCAATAGTCATTTTAACCTTGTTTGTGTATTTTATGCTGCCTTTACTTTGGGATATTGCTGTTAATGGCTTTCCTGAAAGTTTAAAAGCTAATTAACGTGAGTTCGATATAGCTGTTTTTAATAAACTGACTACAAGCAATTTAAAAATCACTGTCAGGTCGAGCGCAGTCGAGACCTAATCAAAATAGACCTATTTTAAGACCTTTCGACTGCGCTCAAGGTGACGATGGTATAATTTTATTGGCTTAAGGAACAACTCTGTTAATGTTTTACATCTAACTTCACGTTAATTAACAGAAGCTATAAACTCCAAGGCTCGTTTTTCGTTGTAATAGATGTTCTTCCTATCGATAAACCCAACATGACCTCCATACTTAGGCATTTCTAAATGCAAATTAGGGTTATGTTTTGCATCTTTAACAGGAAAACATTCTGGTGATAAAAACGAATCGTTTAAGGCATTAATAAGTAAGGTTGGTATTTTTATATTTGATAAAAACTGAAGACTGCTACTCTTCTCATAATAGTCAAAAGCATCTTTAAATCCATGCGCTTTGGAGGTATAAACATCGTCAAAATCTTTTAAAGTTTTAATTGAATTAAATTCCTTATCACTCAATTTACCAGAATATTGCATTTTCTTTTCTTTCAAGTTTTTCAGCAAATGCTTTTTGAAATTATTGTGAAATAAAATATTATTCATTTTATGTAATTCACCCGAAGACCCTTTTAAACTACAAGGTACCGAAACAGCAATTACAGCTTTAATTTGATTTGGAACATCATCGCGTTCTCCTATATATTTCAAAACCATATTACCTCCTAAACTGATGCCTTTTATGTATATATGCGTATATGATTTTTGCTCTAAAATATGTTGAATGACAGCCTCTAAATCTTCAGTAGCACCAGAATGATACGAACGAAATTTTAAGTTTGGCGTCCCACTACATCCTCTAAAATTAACTGCTAAAGCATCTATGTTGTTTGTATTAAACAGTTTTGCAGTTCCTGTAATGTACGGTCGTTGCGCATGACCTTCTAATCCATGTAACAACACTATAAGTTTATTGGTTTTTTCTTTTGAAAAACTCCAGTCTAAATCCAGAAAATCGCCATCAGGCAAATGGATTCGTTCTCGTTCTTGAACAACATCTTTAACGCGTCGCACCAAACCAGAATACACTGTTGACACAAATCCGTTTCTAAAAAAATAAGGCGCTTTGTACTTTGATTCTACTATTGGCATTATTAACTCACTTCTACTGTTGTAAACGCAAATGCACTACCATTAAACAACCCTTTATCACTCAACTTTAACGACGGAATCACTAACAACGCCATAAAACTCAAAGTCATATATGGCGCATTCAACGTGCTACCTAATTGTTTTGCCATAGCATCTAAGGCTGCATAGTCTTTTCCAATGGCAACACCATCTTTATCACTCATAATTCCTGCAACAGGAAGTGGTACTATTTTTTCTTCGGAATTAGAAATCGCACAAATGCCACCTTTATGTTCAATAACCAGATTAACCGCTTTACAAATCGCTTCATCATCCACTCCAACAGCAATAATATTATGCGAATCATGACCTACCGAACTTGCTATGGCTCCTTCCTTAAGTCCGAAGTTTTTTATAAACCCTAGAGCTGGACTTTGATTTTGATAACGGTTCACGACAGTCATCTTTAAGATATCATTTTCAATATTTGATATCAAATTTCCATCTTTAAGCAAGCTTTCAGCAATAATTTCATTGGTTACCAATTGTCCTTCTAGTGCTTCAATAACGCGTATTTGTTTAGAAGTTGTTTTAAACTTAAAGTCTTCAACTTGCTTTTTTTCAGTATTAAAATTATTCAACACTTCAAAAGGAGTTGATTGAATTTTAGATTCACCTTTATCATAAACCAACTCACCATTAATATAGGTTTGAAGGGTTTTAAAATCCTTTAAATCATTGACAATAACAAAATCTGCCGCATCGCCAACTTTTAGCAAACCTACATCTAAATTATAATGCTTTACAGGGTTTATGCAAGCTACTTGCAGCACTTTAAATACATCTATACCTTTTGCTACAGCTCTTGCACACAATGTATTGATGTGACCAAGTATTAAATCGTCTGGATGCTTATCATCACTACAAAACATCATGTTTTCAAAATGTTCTGGTAACAAATCGATTAGAGCATTGAAGTTTTTAGCTGCACTACCTTCGCGTATTAAGACTTTCATGCCTTTTTGGAGCTTTTCCAAACCTTCTTCAAACGTAAAACATTCGTGATCGGTTGAAATACCTGCGTTAATATATTTTGAAATTGCTTCACCTCTCAAACCTGGAGCATGACCATCAATGGGCTTATTAAAGTGTTTTGCCCATTCTATTTTTTTTAGAACTTCTGGATCGTTATTAAGCACACCAGGATAATTCATAAGTTCTGCTAAATACTTAATCTCTGGATTTGCCATCAATTGCTTAATTCCATCAGAATCTATAACAGCTCCAGCCGATTCAAAAGTAGTAGCAGGAACGCATGAAGGCGCACCAAAATTGAATTTAAAAGGTGTTTGTTTTCCGTTTTCAATCATAAACTTCACACCTTCTACTCCAAGCACGTTGGCAATTTCATGAGGATCAGAAACCGTTGCCACTGTACCATGAGTTACAGCAATTCGCGCAAACTCACTTGGCACTAGCATAGAACTTTCAATATGTATGTGAGCATCTACAAAACCAGGTAGTATAAACTGGTTTACGTTATGTGCTTTTTCTTCAATAGCTGTTATTTTTCCATCTTTAATAGTAATTTCACCTTTAAAGATGCGTCGATTAAGAATATCGACAATTTGTCCTTGTAAAATCAAGTTATTTTAATTCTATTTTAATAATTTTCTTAGTCTTGTCAGTAACTTTAAAACGACTGTCGGCACGTTTACCAACAACCCAAATAATGTAATCTCCAGAGCATAGTAAAAGTGTGTTTTCTTTGTCTAAGAGGGACATCTTCTCGTCTTTAAAGTATTTGCTTAATTTCTTTTTTCCTTTCATTCCTAGCGGATGAAAATAATCGCCTTCTTGCCAATGTCTTACTGTTAAAGGAAATTTGAGCTTTTTCTTATCTACAAAAATACGATTAGCGTCTTTTCCGAAAATTGCATCAGCTTCATCAAAAAAGAGAACTCCAGCAGTGGTTTTAATTTTATCGTCACATTCAGAAATTGTTATTACTTGCTGCTTATCTTCAGTGTTTAAATCACTCAACAGCAAGTAATCTCTATCTTTTATTAAACGATGGGTTTCAGAAAACACTTGCTTACCTGATTGCGCATCTAACAAATTAAACACATCGTTCCACTCGGTAAAACCATATACTTTTAGCAACTCATACAAATAGGCTTTTGGATGACTAAGTTGCTTAATTTCTGAAATGTCAAATTGAATTTCAAACTCTGTAATGTCTTTTATAACCTTATCAGAAACATCATCTATCCTATCGTCAATTATTGCTTTTGAGTCTTTTAAAAAGGCTTGAGTTTGACTAAAGGTTTGCAATAATTGCGGATTAATATCTTTCAATACAGGAATAACCTCATGACGTATTTTATTGCGCAAATATTTTGTGGATGCATTTGTACTATCTTCTCTCCATTTTAAATTATTGTCGTTGGCATACGTCTCAATTTCCAAACGTGAAAATGGCAATAATGGTCTAACCGTATTGTTATTTATAATAGGAATTCCTGTAAAACCCTCTAAACCTGTTCCTCTTGTGAGATTGATTAAAAAGGTTTCTAAATCATCATCCGCATGATGAGCAGTTAAAACATAGTCAAACTTAAGTTGTGTTGCTAAGTCATTAAACCAGTTGTAACGCAACTCCCTTGCTGCCATTTGCGTAGATAGTTTGTGCGTTTTGGCATAGGTTTCGGTTTCAAAATTCTGCACAAACACTTCAATTTCTAAATCATCAGCAAGTTGAACGATAAAATCTTCATCTGCATCACTTTCTTTTCCTCTTAAATTAAAATTACAATGCGCTAAAGCAAACTTAAAATTAGCAGCACGACACAAGTGCATTAACACCACACTATCAATTCCGCCAGAAATTGCAATAAGGAGTTTACTTTCTTTTAGAAAAGGAAGATTTTGTATGATATGTTTGTTGAATCTTTCTAGCATTAGTTTTTAATACCTATTTCAAATATAACAACTTGAAACCTTTAACATTAAACTTTAAGCGGAAATTTTCAACTCTCCAACACCTCTCGCATAGCTTTAGCTTTAATCAAGCATTCTTCATACTCTTTTAAAGGGTCGCTTTTTGCGGTAATTGCACCTCCAACCGAATAGGACACATATTGATTGCTTTGATTATACAAAATACTACGTATCACCACATTAAAATCAAAATCGCCTTGAGGTGTAAAATACCCAACAGCTCCAGAGTATAACCCACGTTTGGTTTCTTCTAAAGTTTCAATAATTTTCATAGCTGAAATTTTTGGAGCTCCTGTCATACTTCCCATTGGAAATGTTGTTGCTATTACATCAACTGGATGTGTCGTGGATTCAATTTGAGACGTTACGGTTGAAATCATTTGGTGTACTTGTTCAAAACTGTAGACTTTACAAAGTTCTTTCACCTCTACACTGCCTTTAGTGGCAGTTTGAGACAAATCGTTTCTTACCAAATCCACTATCATGATGTTTTCACTTCGTTCTTTTTCGTCCTTAGCAAGCTCTGTTTTAAGTTTATCATCTTCGTCTTTATCTTTTGAGCGTTTAGCTGTCCCTTTAATAGGTTGTGACACAATTGTAGTTCCTTCTTTTTTTAGGTAACGTTCTGGTGATGCCGAAAGTAAATACTTATCGTCTAATTTTAAAAACGTTGCAAAAGGCGGTTTGGAAATAGCATTAAGCTTGTTATAAATGTTTAAGGGCTGAATTAAAGTGTCTTCAGCATAAAACTCCTGACAAAAATTAGCTTCATAAATATCTCCTCTATGAATGTGTTTTAACATGGTATTTACCTTGTTAAAATAGTCGTCTTTGTGGATGCGAAGCTTTATTTTAATGTTTTCGGTTTGAGGTTCTTCAACGGTATTTAAAACATCTATAGCATCTATAGTTTTTAAATCGACATCAAGCTCATCGCTAACAAAATTTAAATACCTAACTTCAACGACATCATCTTTAAAAAGGAATAATTTTTTGGGTTGAAAAAAGAACAATTCAGGAAACTGCAAACCGTCAAAATTTCTTGAAGTCAAGTGCTCAACATCGTTTTTTAAATCGTAAGTTAAATACCCAAAAATCCAATCGTTTGTTTGGGTTTGATAGTCTTTTAATGCTATAAATGCATTTTCATAATCGGTTTGAATACTCGTTATAGCATCTACTGCTAAAACTGCATCAAATGTAGAATATTGGGTGTTGAAAGCATTTGTATCTAACCAAACAACTTCACGAAACTGTTGGCTCCAATGCAATAATTTTTGTTTATATTGCTCAACGTTACTAATGTTTTGCTTGGATATTGTTCTCAAAAGGGTAATTCTTATAAGTTTCCAAATTTATTAAGAAACTATCAATTTAGAATAATATAAAAGACTTTACTTAATACTAAACAAAAATCTACTTTTTGCACATGAACTTAAAGCGCTCTTTTTCAACCAACATACTTCTTACAGTATGTTTTGTTTTGGTTTCTAACCTTAGTTTTTCAAATTTAACTCTTTGGGATTGGTATACGTATACAAATACCGATTTGGGTTACTCATTAGAGTTACCTAATGAACCAAACTATCAAGATGATTATGATAGTTTTATCATCTATTCCTACAATGACACGAATTCAAAGCGCGTGTATTCCTTTTTTGCTTTAGACTTAAGAGATCGAAATCAAGACAGTAAACCGAGTGAAATTGTTGATAATTTCACAAACAACATCGTCAATAATCTTAATGGAGAGCTGCTAGACAAAAAGGAAATAAAATACAGTGATGGACTCCAATACAAGATACTTGTAAAGATTAATGAAGAAAAACTAATGAGTGCTCAGTTTACTTTACAAAATAATATACTGTACTACTTATCGGTTGAAGATTTAAAAGACAGTGTTGACAACAACAATACCAAACGCTTCTTTAATTCACTTAAAGTTACAAGCGCTAAACCTATGGAAGTTAAAGAATGGCTGGATTTTGTGAGTGAAAAAGGTGCATTTTCAATCACTATCCCAGAAGAACCTACTGACTTGTCGCGCGAATATCCAAATCCGTTAGAAGAAGATGGTGAACCTTACTATTTATACCTTTATTCTGCACCAGACTATAAAAACGACGACAACTATCTATTTAGATATAACGACCAACCGCTTGGATATTTTATGGAAGATCCTGCTGGTGGATTTGAGTCTATGCAAGAAACATTAACTGCAAGAGCTGAACTATTATCACCTCCTAAAACTATATTTTTAGATGGTAATGAAGGACGAGAATATGAATTATTGCTTGATGGTAAATTTCATACTATCTGCAGAATTTATTTAAGAGGAAACAGAGCCTACCTTTTACTAAAGCAAAAACTAAACGAGAAAGAAAAAGCGACTACTGACGATACTTTTTTTAATAGTTTTAAGTTTGAACCTTACAAAACTCCTGAGCTTACAACCTTACAACCAAGAGGCACAAACTTTGAAGTTCTGTTTTTTGACGACCTTAAAAGAGTTATTGACACTGTTGGTTATGAAAGTACTTATCTTAAAAACTCCAACGACTATTTTGCACTCAATGAAATGTCTGGAGGAACGTATCAGTTTGGATACAGCGATTTGAAAGATTATTTCAAAATAGCATCTAAAGATGAGTTTTTTGAAACCAATATTGACGCGCTTAAATCTTGGAATGACAGTATTATAAAGCAAAAAAACATCAAAGTTGGCAATGAAGATGGTGTTGAATTTCATATTCAAAATGAAGGTACAAAGGTGATTACTAAACATCAATTATGGCTCCAAAACAAACGCTTGTTTTTAATGACAGGTTATTTAAGTGACGAAGAACGCGACAGCAAACTAACTGACTCTATATTCAACTCCTTTAAAGTCATTTCAAAAGAACCTGAGTTTGATGTATTCAGCTCAAAAACTGATGCAATTTTTAACGACTTACGCTCAAAAGATTCAATTGTATACCATAATGCACTTGGTGCTTTTGATTATTATGAGTTTGAAACAACCGATCTTCCTAAACTCTACGAAGCTTTAAACTACAGCTACGATTCTCAAGAAAAAACCAATCTTATAAAAGACAAAATAGCTGAGCAATTTTCATTGGTTAGCGATAGTAAAACTTTAGACGTTTTAAAAAATCTGTATACCAATGAAAGTACAAACGATGATTTAAAAGCAACAATCTTAACAATTATTCCAGATTTAGAAAATGATGATGCCTTGAGTGTTTACAAAGATTTATTTCTTAATAATCCACCTGTAAATACTGAAAATTATACTTGGGGAGTAGTGTCACCATTTACCGATTCACTTAATTATGCTATTGAAAACTACAAAGATTTTTCAACCTTAATCAAGCATGAAAAATACCGTTCAGATGTGTTAGATGTATCATTAAACATCCTTCAAGACAGTACAGGTCACAGTAGTTTGGTAAGTGACAATATGGAAAAACTGTTTCAGTACATGGAGTCTGATCTTCAAAAATATTTAGAAGAAAAAGATAAAGACGAGTACGACTATTCAATGAACTCATTAATCTATTCGTATTTAAACTTTTTAAATAAGTCTTCATACAAGAATGAATTCACCGACACTTTCACCTCTACTCTAGCAAAAGAAAAAGACAACCAATGGTTTAGCTTACAAGCAACAACAGCACGAATTGTTAACAACTACCCACTTGACAACGCTTTTATTGAAACACAAATGGATAGTTTGTTTTCTAGATACGAAATCATGGAAGCTTACCACAAAACTAATCAGTTTAATAAAGTTCCTAAAAAATATATTAAGCCTGAAGAGTTTGCAAAACTTGCACTTTACAATTATGTTGGCGAAGACGAAGGCTACCCAGACACTATGACTGTAGTTGGGAAAATTAAAAATGAAGGTGACGAATACTATGCTATTTCTTTTGGATATGAATACGAAGAAGCTGAAGGTGAAGAGTATTTAGCCATTGTAGGACCAATAAAAGAAATCTCTCAAAAAACACCATACGAAAGGTACAAATGTTATACTGAATGGGATAGCGTTGAAAAGGACTGGAAAACACAAACCAAAAACCTTATTCCAAGTTTAATAGAATATGGCTACTAAGTTTAATGGATTAAGCCTATTTTTGCAACATGGAACACGATGTTACTTTTCAGGACTTAAACCTTAACACACCACTTTACAATGCCATTGACGATTTAGGATTTGTAAAACCAACTCCTATACAATCGGAAGCATTTAATGTTGTAGCATCTGGTAAAGATGTGGTAGGAATTGCACAAACAGGTACTGGTAAAACCTTTGCCTACATGCTTCCTATACTTAGAAACCTAAAATATTCTAGACAAGAAAACCCACGCGTATTGGTTTTGGTACCAACTCGAGAATTGGTTGTACAAGTTGTTGAGGAAATTGAAAAACTTTCTAAATACATCAATAATAGAATTTTGGGTGTTTATGGTGGTACAAACATCAATACTCAAAAGCAAGCTGTTGCTCAAGGAACCGACATTATAGTTGCTACTCCAGGTAGATTGTACGACCTAGCAATGAGTAGAGTGTTACAGCTTAAGTCTATTCAAAAATTGGTTATTGACGAAGTTGATGTTATGTTAGACCTTGGGTTTAGACATCAGCTCATGAACATTTTCGATATTTTACCTGAACGCAGACAAAACATTATGTTTTCAGCAACTATGACCGAAGATGTAGATGAATTAATCACAAACTTTTTCATCAATCCACAACGCGTTACTGTTGCTGTTACAGGAACACCTCTTGAAAACATTATACAACAACGCTACGAGGTAAAGAACTTTTACACAAAGGTTAACCTACTAGAACACGTGCTATTTGATAAAGCAACTTTTAATAAAGTGCTGATTTTTGTGTCTAATAAAAAAATGGCTGACCGCTTGTTTGAAAAGCTAGAAGACATCTTTCCTGGTAATTGCTGTGTGATTCACTCCAACAAAACACAAAACTACAGACTACGTAGTATTGAAGCTTTTGAAAGTGGCGAACATCGTATTTTAATAGCTACAGATGTTATGGCTCGTGGTTTGGATATTGACAATGTAAGTCATGTAATAAATTTTGACACACCAAAATATCCTGAAAACTATATGCATAGAATAGGTAGAACTGGTAGAGCTGAAAACTCAGGAACCAGTATTGTATTTTCTACCGAAGACGAGCAGGATTACATTGAAGCTATTGAAAACTACATGAATTTAAAAATAGCATTAATTGAATTTCCTGAGGAAGTAACTATTTCTACAGAATTAATTGAAGAAGAACGACCACAAATAAAGGAACATTACAACCCTTTAAAACGTAACAAAGACGATTATGAACCTGGTGCTGCTTTTCATGAAAAGAAAGAAAAAAACAAGAAAACAAACCAAGGCGGTTCGTACCGAAGAGAAATAGCCAAAAAATATAAGAAGCCTAAAACTAGAGGCGACAAAAACTACAACAAAAAAAAGAAAAGGAAATAAAAAAAACCCTCTTCAAATTAATGAAAAGGGTTTAAGAAAGCCACAAGGTATCAAGGTTCTTTAAATATTAACCAAATTTAAATTACTATAACCCTAACTATAGTTAACCTTGTACCTTAATGTGACTTTCGGATATATCTTTAATTGGAACAATAAGTTTTCCTGTATCAGTTTTTAATATTACTGATATGTTTTCAATAGCTAAAACCTCATACGTTTTACCATTGTACTCTATGATTTGTCCTATCTCATAGGTTCTTCTTGCGTAATAGGTTCTTAAAATATCTCCTACTACTACCTTTGCTCCAAAACCAAATGCCAAAGCAAACGCTAGTAAAAAGGCAGCCATTATCATAGTGATATTGCTAGTGATAATATCAGTGTCAACTCCTGCTTGGTTTAAAGCTGTAACTGACACAAACACTAGAATTAACAAAAACACTATTTGACTTATAATTTTTGCACCTGAAAGCTCCATAGATTCAAAAAATGATCTAATCGACTTTTTGACAAAGTTTGCTAATAACAATCCAACTGTAAAAATGACTAAAGCTGTAAATAATTGAGGTAAATAACGAAGTAAGTTGCTTATCTCTTCAGAAACCATTGTTAAGTTTAGTATATCAGAAACTACGATGATTAACATGATATACATTACCCATTTTACAAACTTTGAGGTGATTTTTATAATATTGAAGTTTAACTTTTTACCTTCAAAAATTTCTATTTCATTAATCTTATCATCAAGCTTATCAGCTTTAGCAAACTTTAATGCTTTTTTGATAATACCAACAACTACTTTTGTAAGTATCCATCCAATAATTAATACTACAATAGCACCAATTATATTGGGTATTACCTTACCTATTTCGGTAGTCATAACAGACAAAGAGTTCATCACGTCTTCGTTCCATTCAGTTATTTTTTCCATGTATTGCTTTTTTAGTTGATTTTTATTTGTTCCTTTCTTTAATAGTTGCTTCAATAATTTTTGCCACGTCTACTGAAAACAGACTAGCTAGTTCCATAAGTAATTTAGCAATGGCAATATCATTCATGACTTTTGCCTTCAATTCATCAGGCACCTCTTTTAAAGGCTTGTCTATTTGCTTAAACGGATTTTCCATTACTCAAAGTTGTTTTTATACTCATTAATAAGTTTGTCCTTGGCGCGCTTAATTCTCATCTTCACTGCGCTTTCTCCAATACCTAAAACACTTTCAATTTCCTTTATAGAAAGGTAATCTTGGTATTTTAGTAATAAAATCATTTTCTCCTCAGGAGAAATTAGGTTCAGGGCTTCTTTTAAATTATGAACTTTCATTTGAAGGAAATCTTTATCATCTTCTTCAAAAGAAATGTTCTCAATATCTTGATAATCTACAGCGTTCTTTTCTATTTTTTTTGCTGTGTTTCTAGTAACATAGTTTACACAGTGGTTGTATGTAAATGCATAAAGCCAAGTAGAAAATTTTGATTTTTCTTTAAAACTAGCCAATTTAACAAAGAGCTTTAAAAACACATCTTGAGTCAAATCTTTTGCCTCATCTTCATCCTTTGCGAAACCGTAGCACTTATTATACACCATAGTGGCATACCTGTCATATAGCACTTCAAAAAGCAATGTATCGTTGGTTTTGACAATTTTTCTTACCAAATCCTCATCAGATACTGCATTAATGTTATTAATGGTTTCCAATAGCTAGGGAATAATTTTAAATATGGTTTTATATTTAGACACCTACATCTAATTAAAGTCACATTTTTGTATAACTTTTTTTTAATTTACTAAATCTTCTTGAAAAACAGATTTATTTAAGTTGAAGAATGTGCAATTTCAAAGTACACTATACACACACAATCAAGCAGTAAGAAATATCTTTTAGTTAAAAGAATTGTGAAAAATTAAAACCAGAGACAACAAAAAAATAAAAAAAGCGTAGAAAAAAGTATTAAAATAATTTTAGTCAACTAAGGTTTTCTCTATTGACCACAAATTGTTTTCTAAGCTCAAAATAAACATACCTTTTTTTTCACAAATTCCTGAGCAATGAAAATACAGACTTATATAAGCTTTAGTTTTTTCATAGTTGTAAATTGGTTTGGTAACACTTAACAAACCATCTAAACAACCTAACTCTTCATAAATTGTTCTTCTGTCTTTAGTATGTTTTATAGCTTCTAAACTATCTATTTGCTTTTGAGTGATGATATTTAGTTTAGGTAGTAAAGTGTCTGGAATAGTAAAACCTTCTGCATTTTTTACTTTAGTCTCAAAATCATCATTGAGGTTTAATGTTGCCTTTACTAATTCTAGATTTTCTTTTTTATTAAATACAATAGGAAGTCCTTTTTGAAATATACAATTAGCATAAAAGTCATTTGACGGATTATCAGTAAACTTTTTAATAATTTCTTTTGTTATTAAAAGTTCGTTTTTTGTTTTATTCTTAGCATCATCACAACCTAAAAACAATACTATTGAAAGTATAGAAAGCACATAAGTTATTAGGTTGCATTTTATCATAATCAATGATTGTGTTAGTTATAATTACTTACGTAATTTTTACTGTTTTTTTAGAAACTAGGGTCAAATTGTTGGTCTATAGCTTTTAAAACTGCATCTTTTGTTTGCTTTTCAATAGTATTAAGCATTTTAAAAATGGTTTCTATTGTTTTTCCTTTATATAGAAAATGTCCCTCTTCAAGTTGTTCAAAAACATCTTTAATACTATGTGAGCCACTTAATGAGAACGCATCACTATTACCATATAAACTAACAGTAAACCATTCTTTTAAATAATGTTCGGTTTTCCAGAGTTTTGTGCTTTTCCAATGGAAACTCCAATAGCCATTGGGCTCATGGGTTTTAAGCGTGAATTCTTTTTCTGGTTTTAGCTGCTGTAAGTCTGCAAGAACAGCTTCCATCTTATTTGTAATTAATGAAATGAGTTTAGCTTTATCAACGCCTGATAATGCTTCAGATTTCAGATTTCTAAACTGCTTGCTGTTTAGCAGTTGCTTCGCCTTATTTTTTACGCCTTTAGTAGCACCTTCTTTTGATAATTTTTCTACATCAGCATAGGAAACAGCTTTGTGGTCTAGAAATAACTCCTGAAGTTTTTTATGGTTAGATGCCATTATTCTTTCTACAAGCTCTTCCGTTAAATCGTTAGTTAACAACTCTTGCCTTATAGCTTCATTAGGTTCGTCTACAACACCAGGTTGTAGCAAAATGCGTGTATCTGTGTAAGGCTTTAAATAAAACAGTAAATGATTTAGCTTATCAACTAGTTCTAATCGGTTTTTGGTAGAAAACTCTAATTCTGGCGCTTCCCAAACTCCTTCATAATCTAATGCATTGGTTTTAGTATTGAACTTTGGCAACAAACATATAACCTGTAGTTGGTATGCACCATTAATATCGCCTTCTGGTCGCCATGATACATCAATGGCTTTTAATCGTGTGTGTGAACTGATAAGCAATAGAGAACTGCCTGTAAACTCATGTATGGTGTCTTCTGTTGGATCTGTATCGGTTAACAAATTCCAATCAACTGACCAACCTGCTGGTATTTTTAAGGGTTGAAGATTCATTTATAAAATCACTAATGTAAGATTAATTTAGTCTTCAATCCAAATAGCTTGTTTATAATAAGGATATGGCAAATCATCGAGCGTGTTGTATTTAAACTCTGATTCTTCTTTGCCTGTTAACCAGTTTACCCAACCCCATTTTCCATCTTTTTTCATTGCTAGTTTTAGTACACCATCAGCATCAAAATTTTTATACTCTTCGTAAACACAAGGTACTGACAGTTTTGTGTTTTCATTATAACTCCAATACGACAAATGCATACCCACTTTACCTTTGTTGTAAACTGCCGTATATTTTGAGTTGTATCCAAAAAAACGAATACTATCGTATTTTGCAGGTATAAGTGTTGTTAAATCATTTTCGCCTAATGATTGATACATTCCCCATTTTTTAGTGGCTTTATTTCTTGCTTTAAACACACCATCGCCATTACTTTCATCAAAAATAAGTATATCTGCTTTTAATTTTTTCTTTGAGGCTACAAACATATCTTTTGCCCAACCTTCTATCCAAACCAAAGGTACATCTTCAGGATTATCAAAAATAGGATCTACTAAAACTACATCTTCAAACCAATCTACTAGTCCCCATTTTTCGTTTTGCTTTATAAGCGCATAATATCTACCACCTACTTCCTTTAATTTTACAGCGTCATAGATACACTTTGCTCTCTCAGCTGCATCTTGTATTTCATAAGGATTTAAAAGAATACCGTATTTTTTTTTGATTTTTACAATAGTAAAAGGCTCCATGTTTTTAAACCAACCAATAGAATCGAACTTTGGTTCTATTACCATATCAAAGTCGATAATTTCTTCATCCAAATCTTTATAAGCATCTATATGATAAATGCCCCATTTTTTGGTAGATTTCATCTTTACTTTAGCCAAATTATTTTCGTCAGTAATCCACTCAATTTCTTTTCCTTTAATATGTTTTAGGATTTGTTTGTCTGATATATCTTGGGCTATAACAAAGCTAGAAAATAAAAAAAGTGAGATAATAAAAGCTGTTTTTTTCACACCAATAGGTTGTTTCATCTGTTTATGTTTATTATTCACGTTTCATAATTGGGTTTTCGACTAAGTACTTAAAATTCTTTAATGTTTCTTCTCTAATGTCATCGTCATAAATAGTAATTGAAAAGTTAAATTCATTTTTAACATAATCAGACCAATATTCGCCTTGTGGTTTTGCTCTTCTTAAAAACCCATAATCTTCATAAAAAACAAATTCAATTTTATCACCATTTTGATACACTTCATAAACATCATCAAATATTATTTGCACATCATATAATACATCATAATAATAACGTCCATTATAATATACTTTATCTGCTTCATACCTTATTGAAGCAAATAATTTTCTGGTGCTTTCATCTGTTTTAATTTTAAAACTATGTGTGGTAGAGTTATTGCTTCCAAAATAACCAGAATTATTTTTTATTTCATCTATACTTACTAACTGTAAACTTCTAACTGATGTTAACTCTTTAAAGGCTTTATCAATATCCTCATTAGATGAAGAATAGGAGTCTGACCAATAAAACATATCATCATAATCATTAGTATTAGACTCTTCTTTTCGATCGTATTCTTTTTGAGAAACTATTTCTCCATTTTTAAAGACTACTTCTGATGCCAATGATGCATTATCATAATAATACTTCCACAATCCATCTTGTTTGCCTTCAATTAGGTTTCCCTTAGATTCTAAATTACCGTTTTCATAATAGGTTTTACCTTCACCGTGATGTTTATTGTCTTTATAATATAAATGATATTTTAATTTCCCGCTTTCATAAAATTCTTTAAACTCGCCATTTAATAAATCGTTTTCAAAATTATTGACCTTTTTTAATTTACCACTTTCATAATATGTGTCTCTAGAATTTAAAACATCTAAAGAATAATTTTCCATATCTGTTATTATTCCTTTTTCATTATAATTAAATATATATCCATCTTTTTTACCTTTGAGTAGGGTGCCGCTCATCCTCTTGGTTCCATCTTCATAATAAATTATAAACTCACCTGTTAGAACAATTTCACCATCCTTAGTGTTTTTATCTTTAAATGCTTTTAGTAGTACATTTCCATTGTCATGATACTCATAGTATTCTTCTGGTTTGTTTCTCTCTTCTGCCATTTCGACCAATTCTGTCCATTGTGCAGAAACTATACTCGTGAAGAGTAATGTTGTAATTAGTAGTAGGTTTTTTTTCATGGTTATAACATTTAGTTTTTTTGTTTTTTAGAAAAATACTCGAAAGCATTGCCTTCACTTTTTTTACTGAAGTTTACTTCTTCCTTTACCTTTCCATTGCTATCATATACTTTCCATACTCCAACTCTATTATTATTCTCATACGTTCCTAACATCTTTAGGTGACCATCTTCTTTATCATAATGCTTCCATTCTCCTGTTTTACTACCATCCTTTTTTATAAATCCTTTGGTAGATATTTTTCCATTGTCAAAATATTCTTCAGACTCTATTTTTAAATCAGTTTCTGAAAATTCATACCAAGATTTGCGTACTATTTGACGGAATTTTACATCAAGAATTACCGTAGTTGGATGGAAAAACAATACACATCTGCCTTTATAAATAAAACCATGATACTCGAAGTCTGCACGCTGAAAAAAATTATCAAACGTATAGTTTCCGTCTTCTAATTTTAACTCTTTAAAACCTTCAGGAATTCCTGGTTTATCTTGATATGAAAAACTATCAAATTCTTCTAAGGTTACTTCTGTACCATCTTTTTTCTGTAAGAGCAGAACCATTTTTGGTCCACCACCTGTAGCTTCAAAAACTGTAAACATAACATCTGCTCCAAGTTCTGTTGGTGTATTATTATTTTGACTGAAAACTGAAATCGTGTTTAATATTATAAATAGGATGATGAAGTTTTTATTTATGTTTCTCATAATGGTAGATTCTAGGGTTTAAGAAATAACTTACATTTTAACAAATCTAAAGATTATATGAATATGTTTATATACTCATTTTGAGTATTTTCTTACGCTTTCCTTTGTCTTTCATTCTATCTAAAACAAAAAAAGCGAACCTTATGGCTCGCTTTTTTTAGATTCTGAATTTAATTCAGGATAACAATTTTATAAATCTACACATGTAAAGCTCTATCTCCAGTTGCAGCTAAAGCTGCTTCTTTAATAGCTTCAGTAAATGTTGGATGTGCATGAGACATACGAGATACATCTTCAGCACTTGCTCTATATTCCATAGCTACAACGGCTTCAGCAATCATATCAGCAGCTCGAGCACCAACCATGTGTACTCCTAAAATTTCATCGGTAGTTTTATCAGCTAAAACTTTTACAAATCCATCAAGATCCATACTTGCTCTACTACGTCCTAAAGCACGCATTGGAAATTGTCCTACCTTATACTCTACTCCAGCTTCTTTAAGTTGCTCTTCGGTTTTACCAACAGCTGCAACTTCTGGCCAAGTGTAAACAACACCAGGAATTAAGTTATAATCTATATGTGGTTTTTGTCCTGCTAAGGTTTCAGCAACAAAAACACCTTCTTCTTCAGCTTTATGCGCTAACATTGCACCTTTAATAACATCTCCTATTGCATAAATGTTTGAAGCGCTTGTTTGTAAATGGTCATTTACTTCAACTTGACCTCTGTCGTTTATTTTTACTCCAGCAGCTTCGGCATTTAAACCATCTGTATAAGGACGACGACCTACTGATACTAAACAGTAATCGCCTTTAAATTCTACTTCTTCGCCTTTTTTATTATCAGCTTTAACGATAACTTCATCTCCAACACGCTCTACCGATTTTACTTTATGAGAGGCATTGATGTTGAATTTTTGTTTTTTCAATACTTTATTCAACTCCTTAGAAACACCTGCATCCATTGTTGGTAAAATTCTATCTGCATACTCCACAACAGAAACCTCAGCTCCTAAACGCTTATATACTTGACCTAGTTCAAGACCAATAACTCCACCACCAATTACAATTAAATGTTTAGGAACTTCTTTAAGTTTTAACGCTTCAGTAGAAGTGATTACACGTTCTTTATCAATATTAATAAATGGTAAGCTAGATGGCTTAGAACCTGTTGCTATAATGGTGTTTTTAGCTTCAATTTCTTCTTCTTTTTCTCCTTTGATAAGGATATGAGTAGCATCTTTAAAGCTTCCTAAACCTTCATATACATCAATCTTATTCTTCTTCATTAAGAAATCAATTCCACCTGTAGTTTGGTCTACTACAGATTGCTTACGAGCAATCATTTTTTCTAAGTTTACCTTAACCTCACCAGAAATATCAATTCCATGCTCTTCAAAATGCTTAATAGCATCTTCGTAATGGTGAGACGAGTCTAAAAGTGCTTTACTTGGTATACAACCAACGTTAAGGCAAGTTCCTCCTAAAGTTGAATATTTTTCAATGATTGCAGTTTTCATTCCTAGTTGAGCGCAACGGATAGCTGCAACATATCCACCAGGACCAGAGCCTATAACGGCTACATCGTATGAATTCATAAGATTGTTTTTTGTCAGATTTTATTTAAAACTATTACAAAAATACAACATTGTATTTTTATTTACGAATGTGAGTTCACTAATTTTAAAGCTATAATTTACTTGAGTATTACGATTTGTAAATCTCTAAAACTCATTTCGCTTTAAGAAGGAAAACCTAGCATAGTTCCCATGCCTACTGTAAACAACCAAGACCCATAAATAGCGTGCTCAATGGAAACCAAAAGTGTTGATTTTGTTTTGGTATAGGTTAGTGCAAACAAGAGTCCGCCAAGAAAGGTTAAAACAAGCACCAAAGTACTTTTAAACATGATGTGTGCTAATGAAAACACTACTGCATTTAAAACTATTGCAAAAGAGGTGCTTTGAAACAATACAGCGTATCTTTCAAAAAAAAGCGTTCTATAAATAAGTTCTTGAGGATAGACCGAAAACACACTATAAACAAACAAAATGACCAACCACAGCAAGGGCTTGTTTAACAACACTTCAAATAAACGAGCATTATCAGTAAACCAAACAAAAAGCGTGGTTAAAACTGCTATAATGGCTAATTTTATTAAAGTTTCTCTCCAAAACTGTTTCCAGTTTAAGCCTTGGGCTACTTTAAATTTTTTCCGCTCAACTTTAAGTAATAAATATATGACATACAAGAATCCTACAAACCCAATACCCAACTTAATAAATGGTGAATACTCTAACGCAAAACTTATTGGTATTAGAATAAAAATAATGAAAAACTCTATGAGTTTATAAGCGTTAGATTTCATAATTAAACGCGTATTGATGTTGTGTGTTTTACTTCGTTAATTACAAACATGCTGTGTGTACTACCAATATGGTTTATAGAAGTTAATTTATTAACCATAAACTCCCTAAAGGCTTCCATATCGCTTACTATAACTTTTAAAAGGTAATCATAATCGCCACTAATATGAAAACACTCTACGACTTCCTCTAAATTAGCAACATCTTTTTCAAATTTAACCACATATTCTTGAGTGTGCTGAATGAGTTTTATATGGCAGAAAGCAATAAACGACTTATCAATCTTTTCTTTCTTAATTAGCGCTACATATTTATTGATAACGCCTTCGCGCTCTAACTTTTTGATACGCTCGTAAACAGCAGTTACCGATAAATTCAGTTTTAACGACAACTCTTTATTGGTTTGTTTACTATCCTGCTGAAGCAAATGCAGAAGCTTTTTATCTATATCGTCAAAAATCATATTGAAAAATTTTCTTCAAACTAACATGTTAGCAGATTCAATTCGTAAAATATTTTTACAAAAGTAGCAAATAATAGATTAATAATCTAAAATTACACATATATATTGATAATACATCTATTTATTCGGATTTTTGATGTATTAACTAAATACACTTTACTATGTCATTTAAACCCGCAAATAATATACAAGACTTACAATATTTTGGTGAGTTTGGAGGTGTTAACCCTTCTATTTCAGATTCATCTACTTACACCTTTTTATCAGCTAAAACTATGTTTGATACGTTTGAAGGTAATGCAGATGGTTGCTACCTTTATTCTCGTCACTCCTCTCCTTCTAACCTTTATTTGGGAGAAGCGCTTGCCGCTATGGAAGGTACTGAAACTGCAACGGTAACCGCATCAGGAATGGGAGCCATTACACCTGTAATTTTACAGCTTTGTGGTGCTGGAGATCATGTGGTATCTAGTAGAACTATTTACGGTGGTACTTATGCGTTTCTTAAAAATTTCACACCAAAACTTAATATTAGTACCTCATTTGTTGATATTACTAAACTAGATGTTGTTGAAGCAGCAATTACCGAAAACACTAAAGTTTTATACTGCGAGTCAGTTAGTAATCCTTTATTAGAAGTTGCAGACATAAAGGGTCTCGCTGCCATAGCTAAAAAACATAATTTAAAGCTTGTAGTAGACAATACGTTTTCACCATTATCAATATCACCTGTTAAATTAGGTGCTGATATTGTAATACACAGTTTAACAAAATTTATTAATGGTTCTAGCGATACTGTTGGTGGCGTTGTATGCGGAACTCAAGAGTTTATTGACGCATTAAGAAACGTTAATGATGGTGCTTGCATGCTATTAGGAAGCACAATGGATAGTTTACGCTCTGCTTCTGTTTTAAAAAACTTAAGAACACTACACATAAGAATGCAACAGCATAGCCATAACGCTACCTATTTAGCTCAAAAATTTGAAGCAGATGGTTTAAAAACGGTATATCCAGGATTAGAATCGCATCCTTCACATGAGTTATTTAAAAGCATGATGAATGAAAAATATGGTTTTGGAGGTATGCTTACCATAGATGTTGGTTCACTTGATAAGGCCAATGCACTTATGGAGCTAATGCAAGAAAAGAACCTTGGGTATCTTGCGGTAAGTTTAGGATTTTATAAAACATTATTCTCTGCTCCAGGTTCTTCAACATCTTCTGAAATACCAGAAGATGAGCAAAAAGAAATGGGATTAAGCGATGGTCTTATTCGTTTTTCTATAGGACTAGATGCTGATATTGAACGTACATACAACATGATGCGTGAATGTATGGAATCTTTAAACATCTTAGATAAAAAAAGTGAAGCTAGCTTAGTTTAATTTTTTTGACATAATTAATACACTAAAGACGCTTTCAGAAACCGAAAGCGTCTTTTTTATTTTACAAAATCATTATAATTCAAGTATTTAAAAACAGTTAAACATCTGCATTTGCTTTATAGACAACATTATCGTAACATTACATCTATAAAACTTCTAACCAACACCTATGGAAAGCCAAGATATAAAGCCTAGACAACCACAAGATGAACATTTTGTTGAAAACAAACAATTAAATATATGGGAAGCTTTAATACCTGTTATTGCTTTGGTTGGTATGCTAGCTTTTAATGTATTTGTTTATGGTGATAATGCGCTTAGTGGTAGCAATCAGTTTATCTTACTTTTAGGCGCTGCTGTTGCCGCTGTTGTTGGCTTTTATAATAAAGTAACGTTTAGCCAAATGATTGATGAAGTGGCTGAAAATGTAAAATCAACCACAGGAGCTATTTTAATTTTACTTATGGTTGGTGCTTTGGCAGGAACATGGCTTATTAGTGGTATTATTCCTGCGATGATATATTATGGTTTACATATACTAAATCCTACCATATTTTTAGCTGCTTGTGTAATTATATGTGCAATCATATCAGTAGCTACAGGAAGTTCTTGGACAACTTCAGCAACCGTTGGTATTGCCTTAGTTGGTATTGGCGAAGCGCTTGGTGTTTCTTTAGGAATGACAGCAGGTGCTGTTTTATCTGGTGCTTATTTTGGAGATAAAATGTCTCCATTAAGTGATACTACAAACCTTGCTCCAGCCATGGCAGGAAGTGAATTATTTACACATATAAAGTATATGGCTTTAACCACAGTGCCTACAATTGTAATCACATTAATAGTATTTATCATTTTAGGATTTACGCAAGACGCAACAGGAAATGCTGATACCTCTTTACTTCTTAATGACATTGATAGTACTTTTAATATTAATGGTTGGCTGTTTTTAGTTCCAATAATTGTTATTGCACTCATTATAAAAAAAACACCTCCACTTGTTGCCCTTTTAATAGGAACTTTATTAGGAGGAATTTTTGCATTGCTATTTCAACCGCACATAGTCACACAAATTGCAGGAACTGACTCTTTAACATTAACTTCTGCTTACAAAGGTGTTATGGATGCCATTACAGTAAAAACCACAATAGCTACTGACAATGAAACACTACAAGATTTATTTTCTGCTTCAGGAAAAGGAATGTATGGTATGTTAGGAACCATTTGGTTAATTCTTTGTGCAATGGTTTTTGGTGGTGTTATGGATGCCATTGGAGCATTAACAAGAATTAGTCAAGCACTACTAAGTTTAGCAACAACCACATTTGGTCTTTTTGCAAGTACAGTGGCTAGTTGTTTAGCTTTAAATATTACAGCATCAGACCAATACTTAGCATTAGTTGTCCCTGGAAAAATGTTTAAAAAAGCTTATGAAGATAAAGGGTTAGCTCCAGAAAACCTAAGTAGAGCCCTTGAAGATTCTGGTACTGTAACTTCTGTTTTAGTACCATGGAATACTTGTGGAGCCTACCAAAGTGGTGTGCTTGGAGTACCTGTTGTAGATTATTTCTTTTTCGCCATATTTAACTGGTTAAGCCCTTTTATGACCTTAACTTTTGCTGCGTTTTCGATTAAAATCAAACAATTATCTGCTAAGAAATAATTATTAATTCAATCATTTTAAACTCATTTTACCAAGTTGATATTTTAGAGTATCAATAATTGCTGATTTAACAAAAATCAACACCTAATTTTGATGCCATATTCTAATACTATTTGTATATAATTTTATATTATTTATTTCTATCAAAACACGCTGTTTAAGTCCTTATGTTTGTAGTGAAATTAATAATCACTTAAAAAATAAATAAACATGGCATTCGTAGGAAAACAATTTCCAGATTTAAATGTAAACGCAATGAACGAAATGGGTGACACCTTTAAATTAAACGTTCTTGAAGAAGCAAAAAACAATAACAAAAAAGTAGTATTATTTTGGTACCCGAAAGATTTCACTTTCGTATGTCCTACTGAATTACACGCTTTTCAAGCTGCTTTAGGTGAGTTTGAAAAACGTAACACCATAGTAATTGGAGCTTCTTGTGATACTGCTGAAGTTCATTTTGCTTGGTTAAGTACTGCTAAAGATAATGGTGGAATTGAAGGTGTAACTTACCCTCTTTTAGCTGATTCTAACAGAAACTTAGCATCAACTCTTGGTATTTTAGATATCTCTAACGAAACTTACAACGAAGAAACTGGAGTTGTAACTGTAGATGGCGATAACGTAACTTACAGAGCTACTTACATCATTGATGAAGAAGGTATCGTACAACACGAGAGCATCAACAACATGCCACTTGGTAGAAATGTAAATGAATATTTAAGACTCATCGATGCTTTAACTCACGTACAAGAAAAAGGTGAAGTTTGTCCTGCTAACTGGGAAGAAGGTAAAGATGCAATGCAAGCTAATGCTCAAGGTACAAAAGAGTATTTAAAAGCACACTTAAACTAAGTATTAGTTATGGTTCAAGAATTAGATCAAGACAATTTACAAAGTATAGTTTCTGAAAACGATACAGTTGTTGTGCAATACTCAGCAACTTGGTGTGGAAACTGTCGTATAATGAAGCCAAAGTTCAAGAAATTAGCAACAGAAAATGAAAATATTACTTTCGTTATTGCTGATGCTGAAAAATTTCCTGAGAGTAGAAAATTAGCAACTGTAGATAACTTACCTACGTTTGCTACTTTTAAAAATGGTGAATTCAAAAATCAAGTACAAACTAATAAGTTCGATGTTTTAAAAGAACTTGTTAATGAAGTTATTTAAATTATGAAATTACCAGTAATAAAACAATTAACCCAGTTTATCGAAGATAATGACGAAGACTTCGTATTAGAGACTATTGAAACCTTAGAAAACCTAACCGAAGTACCATCATTAAAAGATGAAGAGTTAGATGTTATAGGTGAATTAATTTCTAATATGTATGGTGCAATTGAAGTACACAAAATGGTAAAAGATGGCACACCAAAAAAGGAAGCTTTAAATACTTTTATGTCTCGTGTTCTTGGATCTATCGATAAATAATAACATTAATTGAAAAAGAAGAATAAAAAACCACTTCAAAAGAAGTGGTTTTTTTATGTTTTATAATTTCTCTGCTATTGTCTTTAATTCTTTTTCTTTAGCATAATCCAAAGCTGTTTTACCTTCAAAATCTTTAAGTGATTTATCAGCATTATGGGCTAAAAGCACATCTACAACTGCCTCTTGGTTATATTGTGTTGCATACATTAAAGCGGTTGTACCATTATTGTTTTGCGCATTTACATTAGCATTATGTTTTAGCAACATCTCAACTAATGCAAGATTTCCTTTAAAACTCACTCCTATTAAGGCTGTATTACCAGAAGCATCCTTTCCATTAATATCTGCATGATGCTCTAATAACACTTTAGCAATATCTTCTTTATCAAAGTAGCTAGCAAAAATTAAAGGCGTAAAACCTCTTGCATCAGTTATACTAACTAGTTTAGGGTTTCTATCAAGTTGAAGTTTTATATTTTCGGTATTACCAGACTGTATGGTTCTAAAAAATAATTCGTTTTCGTTCATATCTATGTATTCAATAAAAAAAGGAACACATTACATAACTAATGCATTCCTTTTTAGAGTTACTATTTATCAATTATTTCAAATCAAATCTATCAGCATTCATCACTTTAGTCCAAGCTGCCACAAAATCTTTAACAAATTTCTCTTCAGCATCATCGGCTGCATATACTTCAGCTACTGCTCTTAATTCAGTATTTGAACCAAAAATTAAATCGGCACGAGTACCTGTAAACTTCACTTCACCAGTTCTTCTATCTCTTCCTTCAAATAATTGGTCATCACTAGAAGTTGCACTCCATGTGTAGGTCATATCTACTAAATTCTTGAAAAAGTCATTGGTAAGATGCCCTACATTATCAGTAAATACTCCATGCTTAGAACCATCATAGTTAGCACCTAAAACCCTTAAACCTGCTACTAATACAGACATTTCAGGAATAGACAATGCCATAAGATTAGCTTTATCTACTAATAAATCTTCAGGAGCAACCTTAACATTAGAATTCATATAATTTCTAAATCCATCGCCTAGTGGTTTTAAATAGTTGAATTGCTCAACATCAGTTTGCTCTTGAGTAGCATCTCCTCTACCTTGAGCAAAAGGCACTGAAATGTTATGACCTGCGTTACTAGCAGCTTCTTCTATAGCAGCAACACCTCCTAGCACAATTAAATCTGCCATAGAAATTGTTCCGTTAAATTGGTTTTGAATACCTTCATAAACGCCCAAAACTTTATTTAATTCTTCTGGATTGTTTACTTTCCAACTGCGTTGTGGCTCTAATCTTAATCGTGCTCCATTTGCTCCACCTCGTTTATCAGAATCTCTATACGTTGAAGCCGAAGCCCAAGCTGTTCTTACCAATTCAGAAATTGACAAACCTGACGCTAAAATCATTTTCTTTAATGAGGTAATGTCACTGTCGCTTAGTTTATAATCCACTTTAGGAACAGGATCTTGCCAAATTAGTTGCTCACTAGGAACTTCTGGCCCTAAGTAACGATCAATTGGTCCCATATCTCTGTGCGTTAACTTATACCAAGCTCTAGCGAAAGCATCTTCAAAAGCTTTGTGGTCTTTATGAAAGCGTTGTGAGATTTTTAAATATTCAGGATCTGTTTTTAAAGCAATATCTGCAGTAGTCATCATTAAAGCTTGCCTCTTAGAAGCATCACCTGCCATTGGAGCCATACGTGCTTTAGACGCTGCTGTTGGCGTCCATTGATGTGCTCCTGCAGGACTTTTGGTTAATTCCCAATCATAATTTAATAACACATCAAAATAATCGGCATCCCATTGCGTTGGGTTTGGTGTCCAAGCACCTTCAATACCACTAGTAATTGTATCGTCTAACACACCACTTTTATAAGTGTTTTTCCAACCAGTACTCATTTGCTCTATTGGTGCACCATGTGGTTCAGCACCTACATATTGACCAGGATCTGCAGCTCCATGTGCTTTACCAAAAGTATGACCACCAGCAACAAGAGCAACTGTTTCTTCATCATTCATTGCCATACGACCAAAAGTTTCTCTTACATCTTTAGCTGAACCCATTGGGTCTGGTTTTCCATCTGGACCTTCAGGGTTTACGTAAATCCATCCCATCATAACAGCAGCAAGAGGATCTTCTAAATCTCGTTCATTGTAGTTATCGCTATTTCCATAACGCTCTTCGTTTGCTCCCCATTCTGTTTCGCTTCCCCAATATACATCTTGCTCAGGTTCCCAAATATCTTCTCGTCCACCAGCAAAACCAAAGGTTGGGAATCCCATAGACTCTAACGCACAGTTTCCTGCAAGAATCATTAAATCTGCCCACGAGATTTTATTACCGTACTTCTTTTTTATTGGCCATAATAATAATCTTGCTTTGTCTAAGTTTCCGTTATCTGGCCAGCTATTTATTGGTGCAAAGCGCTGATTGCCTGTTCCTGCTCCTCCACGACCATCTCCAACTCTGTAAGTACCTGCACTATGCCATGCCATACGAATCATAAAACCTCCATAATGGCCATAGTCTGCAGGCCACCAATCTTGCGAGTCGGTCATAAGATTTAAAACATCTTGTTTTAATTCTGCAAAGTCTATACTATTAAATGCTTCAGCATAATTAAAATTTTCTCCTAGTGGATTCGATTTTGCAGCATGTTGTCTTAAAATATTTAATTTTAATTCATTTGGCCACCAATCTCTATTCTTTACTCCACCTCCACCAACAGTATTTTGCTTTCCGCTTAAAAAAGGACACTTGTTTGGGTCTGAATTGTTAGAATGATTATTGTTTTCCATTTTTATTATTTTTTTATGATTCTATATTCTATAAAATTAAGAAAAATGCATCCTAAAAGATTAAAAATTACATTTTTATAAATAATATTATTATTGATAAAACTTATAGAAAATAAAAATTCAATAACAAACAGTAATTAAAACAAAAAAAAGGTCTCAATTGAGACCTTTATTAATGACTAATACAACTTTATTATGATTTTGGAAGAAGCACTGTATCAACAACGTGTATAACTCCATTGGATTGGTTAACATCTGCTATTGTAACTTTAGCTGAGTTACCATTTTCATCAGTAATGTAAACATCTCCTCCTTTGGCCCATGCTGTTAACCATCCACCACTTACAGTTTCTATTTTTGCTTTTCCATCTCCTTTCTTTATCATTCCCATAACGTCACTAGCACTCCATTTTCCTGCAACCACATGATATTTTAATACTGTTTGCAGTGTAGTAATATTTTCTTCCTTTAATAGGTTTTCAACTGTACCCTTTGGCAACTTACCAAAAGCATCATTTGTAGGTGCAAAAACTGTAAAAGGTCCCTCGCTCATTAACACGTCAACTAATCCTGCTACTTTTACTGCTGCAACTAGTGTAGTGTGGTCTTTAGAGTTTAGAGCATTTTCTACAATATTTTTACTTGGGTACATTGCAGCTCCACCTACCATTTTGGTATCCTCTTTCTTCATTTTGCTTTGTGCTATAGTATTTGTGCCTATAGTAAATGTTGCTAACAAAATAATTGAACTGAATAATTTAATCTTTTTCATAATACTTTAGATTTAAGTTTATAATTGTTTGGTATATAAACGAAAAAACTCATCAAGCGGTTTTAAAAAAATAAAAGTCCTCAGTAATTCATCAAACTAGTCATGCTTTGTTACCTAGTTAAATTTTTGTTTTATTTTGAAATTCTATGGTACTTTTTTTGTATCTTATAGAAAGAATTTAAAGCGAATTATTATGGAAGATGTTAATTATATAAAAGTGTTTTCAGGTAATTTTATTATTGTGCAATTGGTATTGGACAGATTACAAAGCATTGGCATTAATGCTATTATTAAAGACGAATCAGAATCTGGTAGGCTTGCTGGTTTTGGGTCATCCATTCAAGGATTTCAAGAACTCTTTGTTAACAAAGACGAATTGGACAACGCACTACCCATTGTAGAGTCAGTAAAATCTGAACTTAAAGTATAAAAAAAATCCTGATGAATTTCATCAGGATTTTAGTTTTATGATGCTGTTACAGCATACATTTTTTCTCTTTGCTCCTTTATCTTTTTATCATCCATATACTCATCAAAAGTCATATATCTATCAATAATTCCGTTAGGAGTTAGTTCTATTACTCTATTTGCAACCGTTTGAGCAAACTCGTGGTCATGTGTTGTAAACAAGACTGTTCCTTTAAAGTTTTTTAATGAGTTGTTGAATGCTGTAATACTTTCAAGATCAAGGTGATTTGTTGGTTCGTCCAACATCACAACATTAGCTCTCATCATCATCATTCTACTCAACATACAACGCACTTTTTCACCTCCAGATAATACATCTGCAGTTTTTAAGGCTTCTTCACCACTAAAAATCATTTTCCCAAGAAAACCTCTAATATAAACCTCTTCGCGTTCTTCTTCGGTAGTTGCCCATTGACGTAACCAATCTACAAGCGTAAGTTTGTTTTCAAAATACTCGCTGTTATCAAGTGGTAAATACGATTGAGAGGTTGTAACTCCCCAAGCATACTTACCAGAATCGGCTTTTTCTTTTCCGTTAATAATTTGATAAAACGCGGTAGTTGCTCTAGAGTCTTTAGAATACACTACTACCTTATCCCCTTTAGCTAAGTTGATATCTACATTTTGAAATAATACTTCACCATCAATTGAAGCTGATAGGTTTTCAACGTTTAAAATTTGATCCCCTGCTTCTCTTTCTCGTTCAAAAATAATTGCAGGATAACGTCTGCTCGATGGCTTAATTTCAGAAATATTAAGCTTATCAATCATTTTCTTTCTACTGGTAGCTTGCTTAGATTTTGCAACATTGGCAGAAAAACGTCTAATAAACTCTTCAAGCTCCTTTTTCTTTTCTTCAGCTTTTTTGTTTTGTTGTGCTCTTTGTCTTGCAGCTAATTGTGAAGACTCGTACCAAAACGTGTAGTTACCTGAGAAGTGATTGATTTTTCCAAAATCAATATCAGAAATATGTGTACATACTGCATCTAAAAAGTGACGGTCGTGAGATACAACAATAACGCAGTTGTTATAATTGGCTAGGAAATTTTCTAACCATGAAATTGTTTCATAATCCAAGTCGTTGGTAGGCTCATCCATGATAAGTACATCTGGATTTCCAAATAAGGCTTGTGCCAATAACACTCTTACTTTTTGCTTACCATCTAAATCTTTCATTAAGGTATAATGAAGGTCTTCTTTGATACCTAAGTTAGACAACATTGCTGCAGCATCGCTATCGGCATTCCAACCGTTCATTTCTTCAAACTGCACTTGCAGCTCTCCAATTTTTTCAGCGTTTTCATCAGTATAATCTGCATAAAGCGCATCTATTTCTGTTTTTAACTTAAATAATGGTTTATTTCCCATTATTACAGTTTCTAACACAGTATGCTCGTCATATAAATTGTGCTCCTGCTCTAAAACTGACATACGCTTACCTTGTTCTAGGTGAACGTGACCAGATGTAGGATCCATTTTTCCTGATAAAATCTTTAAAAAAGTAGATTTTCCTGCTCCATTAGCTCCAATAATACCATAGCAATTACCTTGATTAAATGTGGTATTTACCTCATCAAACAAAATACGCTTACCAAATTGAACCGAAAGATTAGATACTGTTAACATAGTGTCTATTTTAATTTTTTGCAAAAGTAGAAAAATGAATCCATAAAGAAGAAACTTAAAGCTGTTTTTTCAATGTATTAAAAAAGCTTGCAACTCAAGTTTTAACAGCGTATTAACAACACATATACGTTTCAAATTTTATTTTTGTGTGATATGCATATTTAGCCTACGTTATAGTAATATATATGAAGTTTTACATCATAAGTTTTTTAGCATCTGTATTGATTTTTGGATGCAAAGATATTTCAACTGAAAACAGTGATTACACCTATTTTGGCGGTGAAATTATTAACCCTAAAAATAATCACGTTACATTATACAGTCCAGAAACTGGATACGATACTTTATTTCTTGATAAGCAGAATCGTTTTTTAAAAAAGCTAGAGACTTTTAAACCTGGTTTATTTTCATTTATGCATGGAGGCGAATACCAATTGGTACTTTTAGAGCCTAGTGATAGTATTATGCTTAGACTAAACACTATAGATTTTGACGAGTCTTTAGTATTTACAGGTCTTGGTTCAAAAAAGAACAATTACCTGATTAAAACATTTTTAGAAAATGAAATTGAAATAAAAAAGCGTAATACGTTTTGCCGAATGTCGCCTGAAGAGCTTGAATCGTATTTAGACTCTACAAAAAAAATAAAGCTTGAAGAATTAAATAGTTTTTTAGACAAAAAACCTTTTTCTGACTTATTTAAGTCTATTGCTGAAGCCAATATTGACTACAATTACTATTACTATAAAGAAATTTACCCTTTTGGTTACTACGGTAATCATCAACTAGCCCATTACAAAGATTTACCTCAAGATTTTTATGATTACAGAAAAGAGATAGATTATGGACTAGACCATTTAAGTGAATACCCAACCTACAACCAATTTATGTTGGCACATTTTAATAATCTAGCGCTTACTGATTATTATGACAATGTAGCTGATTATCATGAGACTTTTGATAGACAGTCTTTGGATTACAACTTAGAAAAACTACGATTAATTGATAGCTTGGTAACTTCTGAAAAAGTAAAAAACTATCTTTTAAAAATAAACACCAGAGAATTTGTATATAACAGTACTGATACTAATGAAGCTTCTCTAGTACTAAATTCATACTTTGAAAAGACAACTAACGAAAAAGACAAGAAAGACATTGATAGGCTATTAGCGGTTTTAAATAATTTAAGACCCGGAAAAGATTTACCAAACGCTGAACTTTTAGATTTTAATGGTGAAGCTGTTATGCTAAACAATTTAATTTCTAAACCTACTGTTATTTATTTTTGGTCTTCAAACAACGATTTGATTTTTAAGAATAGTCACTACCGAACCAAACGCTTAAAAGCTAAGTTCCCTCAAGTAGAATTTATTGCTATTAACATTAACAACGACGATAAAAAACATTGGAAAAGCACACTGCAAAATTCAAAATTTCCAACTCAAAATGAGTATCAGTTTAAAGACAAAAGCACCTCAAACATTTTGGCTATCAACTCAATTTACACTGTAATTTTAGTTGATGATGACGGTAAAATAGTGACCTCTAGAGGAAGCCTCTTTAATAAAGATTTTGAAAACGAGATACAAACGCTAGTTAGCAGATAAACCCAATAAAAAAACTCCTGAATTATTCAGGAGTTTTCTTTTTCTATATAATTAAATCTAATTCTTAGTTACCCTTTTTATAATCGGCTAAAAACTTCTCTAAACCTATGTCAGTAAGTGGGTGTTTTAATAACCCTGTAATTGAACTTAAAGGACCTGTCATTACATCTGCTCCTAGTTTAGCACAATCAATTACGTGCATTGTATGACGCACAGAAGCTGCTAAAATTTCAGTATCAAACCCATAGTTATCATAAATTTGACGAATTTCAGCAATAAGGTTTAATCCATCAGTTGAAATATCATCTAAACGTCCAATAAATGGTGACACATACGTTGCTCCTGCTTTTGCAGCTAATAAAGCTTGTCCTGGAGAAAACACTAAAGTTACGTTGGTTTTTATACCTCTATCACTAAAGTATTTACATGCTTTTACACCATCTTTAATCATAGGTAATTTAATAACTATTTGATCGTGTAATTCAGCGAGTGCTTCACCTTCTCTAACCATACCTTCAAAATCGGTAGAAATAACCTCTGCACTTACATCACCATCTACAATGTTGCAGATATCAACATAATGTTTTAAAATGTTGTTTGTTCCTGTAATACCTTCTTTAGCCATTAGAGATGGGTTTGTTGTTACACCATCTAAAATACCCATATCCTGAGCTTCTTTGATTTGATCTAGGTTAGCTGTATCAATAAAAAATTTCATGTATTTAATTTATTTGTTGTGTTATTTAAGTTGCAAAATTACAATTTATATGCAGGTTTTAATTAGAAATATTATGAAATAATATTAACAATCTATGGCAGTAAAAACGAAATGGATTACTATTACAGCTTATAATGTTTCATCAGCATTTTTTCATACACCTTGTCAGGTAAAATGCGCTTTAAAACAATAGAAAACTTTTGCATAAACTCACCTACCTTATAGTGCGCTTTTGGACTTTTAGTATTTATCACTTTATAAACTGCTTTTGCCATTAACAATGGGTCTTTTCCACTATCAACATGCGCATCCATTAGTTTTAACGTGTTCCCATAAGGTGTTTTATAAGGCGACTGTTCTTGTACTGGAGCATGGTAACGACCAGCAGCAATATTAGTAGCAAAATCTCCTGGAGCAATATTGGTCATTTCAACATTAAAATCTTTAATCTCCATTCTAAAGGCTTCGGTAATTAATTCCAAAGCACCTTTACTTGCACTATAAACGCCTCTGTATGGCAATCCCATGTATCCAGCAATAGAGGTAATATTGATAATTAGTCCACTTTTTTGCTTACGCATTTGTGGCAATACCGCTTTTATTACATTGATAGGTCCAAAAAAATTAGTTTCAAAATTACGTTTTATCTCGTCGTCTGGAATTTCTTCAATAGGTCCAGTAATTCCAGCTCCTGCATTATTAACCAAGACATCTAGTCGACCTTCTTTGTCTATAATAGTTTGAACAGCTTTGGTAATAGTTTGGGTATTTGAAACATCTAAAGCTAAAAGGTTTAACTTGCTTTCAGAATATCGCTCAGGGTTTCTACTGGTTCCATAAACAACAAATCCTTTTTCTAAAAGAAACTCTCCAATAGATTTCCCTATACCTGAAGAACCTCCTGTGATTAAAACAACTTTAGACATAAACTATAATTAATACTGTAAAATTAACAATGTAATATTCATTCAGAAGAAAAAGTGAAAAAGATTTGAGTTTTGGGTACAAAAAAAGGCAAGCTACCTACATCACACCGCTACGACCGCGTACCTTTGCTGCGTTCCCGCCCTGGAGGATTAAACAGGAGCTGGTTGTGTAGGACTTGCCGACTGCAAAGATACAACCTTTTAATACTTTTGCAATAGTTTTTTAAACTGAATTTTATTAAATAAATTGCTTCAAAATTTATAGGCATGAACAACAGCTTTAAACTATTATCAATCACACTTTTAGCCTTATCTCTATTTGCTTGCGGAAGTAGTACCGAAACTAAAAAACATAACTTTTCGCTTCAAACTAATGCTAAAAACAACGTTATAACCTTAGGTGAAACCTTAAATCTTTCTATAAAGAACCCAAAAAATGAAACTATAACTGCTGTGTCTTATAAAATTAACGACAAACAGGTTTCTGAATCTTTTGCAACAAACGATTTAAAATTAGGTGTTCAAACGCTAACAGCAACTATTAGCTATGACAATACCACTGCTGATGTGTCTACAAAAATTACTGTTTTAAATAATACCAAGCCTAAGATTTACACTTATAAGATTGTAAACACCTATCCTCACGACATTACATCTTACACACAAGGTCTTGAGTTTTACAATGGTGAATTGTATGAAAGCACAGGACAATATCGAGAATCTAAACTGAGAAAAGTAGATTATAAAACTGCCGAAGTTTTAAAGAACATCAACTTACAGAGCCAATATTTTGGAGAAGGTTTAACCGTTTTAAACGATAAAATCTATCAATTAACATGGAGAGAAAACACAGGCTTTGTTTATGACGTCAACAGTTTTGAGAAGTTGAGTAGTTTCACCTACGGAAAAAGCAACGAAGGTTGGGGACTTTGTAATGACGGTACTCGTATTTTTAAAAGTGATGGTACAGAGAATATCTGGTTGCTAAACCCTGAAACTCTTGCCGAAGAAGAAACCATACAAGTGTATAGAGAAAAAGGAAAAGTTGTTGGCTTAAACGAATTGGAATGGGTTAACGGAAAAATATACTCTAACCTATATCAATTTAATGGTGTAGCTATTATCAATCCAAAAAATGGTGCTATGGAAGCGGTTATCGACTTTTCACCTTTACGCAAACTAGTTACACAACATCAAGGTCTAGACGTACTTAATGGTATTGCCTATAATCCTGATACCAATACTTTATTTGTAACAGGAAAACGTTGGGATAAACTTTTTGAGGTTGAAATTATAGAGCAATAGCATGCAAACTTTTGAAACCCAAATTACTGTTTCCAATCAGCATCTAGATATGCTCAACCATGTAAACAATGTACAGTATGTACAATGGGTTCAAGATATAGCTGAACAACATTGGAACGCGAGAGCAACACCAGAAATCCTTGATACGTTTTATTGGGTAATGTTAAGCCATCACATACGCTATAAAGGTGAAGCAATTTTAAACGATGTGATTACTCTTAAAACATTTGTAACCAAAGCCGAAGGTGCTAAATCTACTAGAGTTGTAGAAATCTACAACCAGCAAACCAATAAATTACTGACTACCTCAGAAACTGAATGGTGCTTAATGTCTAAAACAACACATCGACCAACACGCATTACTCCAGAAATTGCGACACTCTTTAGTTAAAAATTGCCTAAAACCGTTGTTAAAGTTTCTTAATCCTGAATTAGCTATGCAGTTATTTCTCTTTATTTGAAATAACCAACTAAGCTATTACAATTGAAATCATTATCAATCACTCTCTTTCTTTTAGTCTCATTGTCTTTAAATGCGCAACAACTAAAAGGTATTGTTTACGACGCTGAAGCTACAGTAAAAAGCGCAAAAATTATCAATAGTACACAACACATACTTTCCTATACTAATGACGAAGGTGTTTTTAATATCAGTGCTCAACCCAATGACACTTTAGTGTTTAGTTCACTTTTTCATCATGAAAAAACAATTATTGTAACCACTGAACATTTTAAAGAAGATACTGTTATAGAACTTAAAAAAATCACTAACGAACTCGATGAAGTTGAAATTTTAAAAGCCAAAGAGAAAAAATTCGATTCTATAGTATATATCGAAGAGTTTAGTACACAAATCAACAACGACTATAAAGAAAGACCTTATTTATACCAACCACCTCCTAGTGGTAATATGGATTTTGTTGCCATTGCAAAGCTAATTGGCAAACTCTTTAAAAAGAAAAACAAAGCTCCAGAAATAGTTTATGCAGAAACTGAAGATTTTATTCATCTGTTTGAAACACATTCGTTTTTTAACTCACGAATGCTCACCAAAGAGCTAAAGATACCTAATGAATATCATCAACTGTTCTTTGACTTTTGTAGTGCTAAAAACATCAACAAAGCATTAATTGATACCAACCAAGAACTTCCGCTTTTAGATAGACTAAACACCTTGAGTAAAGAATTTAATTTGATGCTAAAAGAACAACAGCAAGATTAAAGCATTAACTACAAAGTCTTTTATCCTCAAAAAATGAACAAATAATTTTTCGTCTTTATAATAAAAATATGACTCCAAAAGTTATATTTTTGGCATATTGCTACAGATAAAGACATTAACATGAAAAAAATTCTATACTTCGTATTCACACTTTTTGTTCTCGTATTTTGGAGTTCTTGTCGTGAGGATTTCGATTTTTCTCCAAGTACTGGTAACCTTGAGTTCTCTAAAGACACTGTATATCTAGACACTGTGTTTACTAATATTGGCTCAAGTACTTACAACCTTAAAGTGTATAACCGAAGTAATGATGATATTGTAATTCCAACGCTTAGACTTGGACAAGGCGAAGCTTCTAATTACCGTTTAAATGTCGATGGAATGGCAGGAAAGGAATTTCAAAACATTGAGTTATTGGCAAAAGATAGCATGTACGTGTTCATTGAAACCACAATAGATATTGAAGCGCTTGCAGCTAGTGACAATCAGTTTTTATATACTGATGTCATTGAATTCGATTCTGGTAGTAATTATCAAAAAGTGGACTTGGTAACCTTAGTTAAAGATGCAGTATTTATTTACCCAAGCAAAGATGCTAATGGTGTTATTGAAACATTGGCTTTTGATGTAGATGGTGATGGTACACCAGACCAGACCGAAATTCAAGGTCGCTTTTTAGAAAATGACGAGCTCACTTTCACCAACGAAAAACCTTATGTTATTTATGGTTATGCTGCTGTAAACGAAGGTGAAACCCTTACAATGGAAGCTGGAGCAAGAGTCCATTTTCATGCTAATTCTGGGCTTTTAATTACTAATACTGCGTCATTACAAATTAATGGTGCATTAAGTACTGACCAAGATATTTTAGAAAACGAAGTCATTATACAAGGAGACCGTTTAGAACCACTTTATGAAGACATTCCTGGACAATGGGGAACCATTTGGCTATATAGTGGTAGTACAAACAACAGTATTGATTTTGCGACTATTAAAAATGCAACTGTAGGTGTTTTAACCGAAGGCAACCAAAACGATCCTAACAAATTAAACATCACTAACTCTAAAATTTACAACTCTAGTAACTTTGGTATTTTGGCTAGAGCTAGTGCTATAACAGGAGAAAATCTTGTGATTAACAACTCTGGTCAGTCGTCATTTGCTGGAACTTTTGGAGGAACTTACAATTTTACACACTGTACCATTGCCAACTATTGGGATAGTAGTTTTAGACAATTTCCATCAGTGTTTTTAAACAACTATTTGTTAGATGAAAACGAAAATGCTACGCCTAATGTGTTAGACGCTAATTTTAATAACTGTATCATTTACGGAAATGACAATCCTGAGATTATTTTAGATGAAAATGATGGAGCCGATTTTGGTTTTAAATTCACCAATTGCTTGATACGATTCCAAGATAACAACAATAACTTTCCTGGTGACAACTATAATTTAAACAATAGTGAGCTTTATGATAATTGCATCTTCAATAGTGATCCTGATTTTAAACTTCCTTTTGAAAACGATTTAAGAATTGGTGAAGATTCTGGAGCAAATAACTTAGGCAATGACTTATACGACTTTTTTGCTGCCCAAGTGCCTGTTGATATTTTAAACACTAACAGAACCACAAGTCCTGATTTAGGAGCGTATCAGCATATTATATTTGAAGAAGATTAATGCAATAAAACTTATTGCAATACTACTTTTTTAACAACTTTACGTCCACCTTGCTCTAAGGTAACAAAATACATTCCTTTAGCTTGTGCTTTAAGGTTGATAGTATGATTTACAGAAGTTAATGTCATTTCGTCTATTAAGCGTCCAGCAACATCATACACTACAGTTTTTGTAGGTTGGGTTACATTAAACACTTGTATGGTTCCTGTAGTAGGATTTGGTGTTAAATGAAAATTAGCTTGAGAAAACTCGTTAGTAGACAAGGTTTCACCTTCAACTAATGTTAGGGTTTGGTTTGGATTTACATTGTAATACATGTCTTCCACTCCACTCAACCAATTTACCTTTATATAATCTATAGTGGTTGCTGTTCCTAATCCAAAAAACTCACTAGCAGAATTCTGACTTAAAAACCCTTCTCCACATAAAGTATACCTATACATCACTTGTCCGTTAGCCATAATTTCAATCCACGAACCAATTCCGTTTTTATTACTAATAACACCTTCGAGCTTTACTTTTAACCAGTTATTAGTACCACCTGAGTTTTGCCATAAGGTATGGTTATCTGGCGATTCGTTCATTACAATAAAATCAGGATAACCATTATTATCAACATCACCAATGGCATTGGCAAAGCTTCGGTAGTTATCATTTGCAAATCCAGCATTAGAAGGAATTTGAAATATATAACCAGAAACACTCTCATAGAATGCAGAAGTTAACACACCAATATTTGGATTGTTAATCATTCCTGATACATACATATCTAAATCCATATCATTATCAGCATCCAAAAAAATTGCTCCCCAGCCTATACTGTGAAACAAGGTTCCTGTGTAGTTTGCCATATCTGTAAAGGTACCATCTCCATTATTCTTAAGTAAAAAGTTACCTTCGGAAGTATTGGTTACATATATATCTAACCAACCATCGTAGTTATAATCGCCAATAGTTGTAGACATAGCATTAGCGATAATATTAGTTCCTGTTGCAGCACTAGTATCAGTAAAGGTACCATCTCCATTGTTGTGGTACATTATATTAGGATTGTTCATTCGGTCATTTGAAATGTAAATATCTAAATAACCATCTTTATCATAATCAAAAAAGGCAGAACAAAACGATAAATGCCCAACTGTACTAATTCCTGCAGCTACCGAAACATCAGTAAACGTACCATCTCCATTATTATGGTATAACTGATTAGGAATAATGCCATCATCATCTTTATTGGATATAAAAACATCCAAAAAGCCATCATTGTCATAGTCGCCAAAGGAAGCACCATAAGAAATCAATGCTGCATTTGAAAAACCTGCAGAAGCAGTAACATCGGTAAAATTGAAGTCACCATCATTTTGAAACAGCTTATTGTTTGCATCTAATCTGGCTACAAACAAATCGTTATCACCATCATTATCATAATCAACCCAAATAACTTGTTTGGAGTGACCATTGATATTAATATTAAAGGTTTCTTCTACAAAAGTGCCGTTATTGTTTTTAAAAAACCGAACAGGATCAACATCTTTAGTTCCAAAAGTTAAATCATCCCAACCATCGTTATCGTAATCAAAAAAGCTTACGCCTCCAAGTCGTACAGTTGAGCCTCCCGAAATATTAATTCCGAGTGCATTGGCTTGTTCTTCAAAAAAAATTTGTGAATGTACAGGTTGAACTACTAAAACAATAGCACAAATGAAAAATACTAATATGTTTCTGTTCAACTTCATTTCATAAATTTAAGAAAATAATGGTCGGTCTTGCATTAACGCGTTAACTTTTTCTCCAACAGCCTCTAAAGTACTTTCGTTATCATGATTTTTGATAACCTCATCAATCAATTCAACAATATACTCCATATCAGTTTCTTTTAATCCTCTGGTAGTAATTGCAGCAGTACCAACACGTATTCCTGAAGTTACAAAAGGCGACTTATCATCAAAAGGCACCATGTTTTTGTTAACGGTTATTTCGGCTTTTACCAAGGCTTGTTCAGCATCTTTACCAGAAACGTCTTTATTTCTAAGGTCAATAAGCATCATGTGATTATCGGTTCCACCTGAAATAATATGGTAATCTCTATCAACAAACGCTTTTGCCATAGCTGCTGCGTTTTTCTTTACTTGGAGTATGTAATGCATAAACTCGTCAGTTAAAGCTTCACCAAAAGCAATTGCTTTAGCAGCAATAATATGCTCTAATGGTCCACCTTGATTTCCTGGGAATACTGCCGAATCAAACAACGACGACATTTTACGTAGGTTACCATTTTTCAATTTTAAACCAAACGGATTGTCAAAATCTTCACCCATTAAAATCATTCCTCCTCTTGGTCCTCTTAAAGTTTTATGAGTAGTTGTTGTCACCACATGGCAATGAGGTATTGGGTCGTTAAGAATACCTTTAGCAATCAAACCTGCAGGATGCGATATATCTGCCATAAGAATTGCGCCAACGCTATCAGCTATAGCTCTAAAACGCTTAAAGTCGATATCTCTAGAATATGCCGAAGCTCCTGCTATAATAAGCTGTGGTTGTTCTTTAGTAGCTATGTCTTGTATTTTATCATAGTTTAATACTCCTGTCTCCTCTTCTACACCATAAAATACAGGATTGTACAACTTACCAGAAAAGTTTACTGGCGAACCATGAGTTAAATGTCCTCCATGAGACAAATCAAAACCTAATATTTTATCTCCTGGTTTTAAGCACGCAGCAAAAACCGCTGTATTTGCTTGACTTCCTGAGTGTGGTTGCACATTAGCATAAGCAGCACCAAATAAGGTTTTAGCTCTGTCAATAGCAATTTGCTCAACAACATCAACCACTTCGCAACCACCATAATAACGCTTTCCTGGATACCCTTCAGCATATTTATTGGTTAATACTGAGCCAGCAGCTTCCATAACCTGCTCACTAACAAAATTCTCTGAAGCAATAAGCTCCAAACCATGTAGTTGTCTTTCTTTTTCCTCTTGTATTAGGTCAAATATCTCTTGATCGCGTTGCATAATATTGGGTTTGATTAAAAAATTTATCAAAAATAATAAATACAATCTGTTAAATACACCAAAACCTATATATTTACTATTGTATTTTCAACAATTTATCAACTATATAAAACCAACCTACTTTTTATGGTTTTTATTCAAAAAGATTAAAAAATTTATGTAGGTTTGAATAGATTTTATAAAACTTATAATTAACAATAGCCTATGCCATTATCTGCAAATAATCCTGATAGAACTTCGTGGTTGCACGTTGGAAAGAATTCTGATTTTCCTATCCAAAACATCCCTTTTGGCGTTTTCCTTACTAGAGACGATATCATTACTATTGGTACTCGTATTGGAGACACTGCCATTGACTTGGGAGCATTGCACCAACTAGGTTACTTTGATGGTATTCCGTTAACAGATGATATTTTTCTTCAAGATACTTTAAACGATTTTATTGCTGATGGAAGAAAAACCTGGAGAGCTGTAAGAAATAGAATTGCCCAAATTTTTGACAGCAACAACACCACTTTAAAAAACAACAAAAAACATAAGGAAATTGTACTCTTTCGTTTAGACGAAATTGAAATGCAATTACCTGTTCAAATTGGTGACTATACCGATTTTTACTCGAGCATTGAGCATGCTACCAATGTAGGAACCATGTTTCGCGATCCAGAAAACGCTTTAATGCCTAACTGGTTGCACATTCCTGTTGGGTATCATGGTAGAAGTTCTTCTATCATCCCTTCTGGTATTCCTGTGCATCGTCCACAAGGGCAAACCTTACCTGCAGGTAGTGATACTCCTGTGTTTGGACCTTCTAAGTTGGTAGACTTTGAGCTAGAAATGGCTTTTATTACTACTGATGCTAACGACCTTGGAGAACCTATCCCAATTGAAGAAGCTGAAGAATACATCTTTGGTTTGGTATTGTTTAACGATTGGTCTGCACGCGATATCCAAAAATGGGAATACGTGCCACTTGGTCCTTTTTTAGCTAAAAACTTTGCATCATCCATTTCACCATGGATTGTAACATTAGATGCGCTTGAACCTTACAGAGTAGAAAGCCCTAAGGCTTTAAAACCACAATTACCTTACTTACAGTACAAAGGTAAAAAGAGCTACGACATCAATTTAGAAGTTTCTATAAAACCTAAAACCGCTAAAGAAACCATAGTAAGCAAATCCAACTTTAAATACATGTACTGGAATATGGTACAACAGTTGGCACACCACACTATTAACGGTTGTCCTGTAAACTCTGGTGATATGATGGGAAGTGGTACCATTTCTGGTCCTACTCCTGACTCTTATGGCTCTATGCTTGAATTGACATGGAGAGGTGAAAAACCATTAAAAATGAAAGATGGTAGCGAACGAAAATTCATTAATGATTACGATACGGTTATCATGAGAGGGTATTGCGAAAAAGATGGTACTCGCATTGGCTTTGGAGAAGTCTCCACGCAATTGCTGCCTGTTTTCAAACCCAAAAAAGTTAAATAATCAACCAACTAATTTTAAGTCCCTCAGCAATGAGGGTTCTTTTTTGGCATCAAAATTGAAAACACTTTTCTATAACCCTAAAATTACAGACTTATGAGAAGATTACTACTCCTTTCGGTATTACTTTCAGTATTAGTTTCCTGTAGTGGAAGAAAACAAGTTGAAAAAGCCATAAATACTGGTAATTACAACCAAGCGATTTATGATGCCTTAAAAAAGCTTGAAACCAATAAAAATAGTAAACGTAAACAAGATTATGCGCTTATGCTTCAAGACGCTTACTACAAAGCCAATGAGCGCGATTTAAACAACATAAAGCATCTTAAAAAGGATAACAACCCAGAGCTGTACACTAACATTTATGAGTTGTACCTTGCGCTTAATGCTCGTCAGGAAGCAGTAAAACCTGTACTGCCTTTGGTAGTTGATGGTAAAACCATAAACTTTAAGTTTAATGATTATACTAACGATATTATTGAAGCTAGAGAGTTTGCGTCAGACTATTTATATGAAAAAGGCTTAGCGCTTTTAGAAACCGAAGACAAATACAACATTCGTGAAGCGTACAGTATCTATCAATATATTGAAAAGATTAACCCAAACTATGAAGATACCAGAGCTTTAATGCAAGAAGCACACGAACGTGGAATTCATTATGTAATTGTAACCATACAAAACCAAACCAATCAGGTAATTCCTAAACGTTTGGAAAATGAGTTACTCAATTTTGACACTTACGGTTTAGACCAATTTTGGACTGCTTACCATGCTAATCCAAGTAACGAGATTGACTATGACTTTGCAATGCAATTACAGTTAAAGCGTATTAACATTACTCCTGAAAAAATTACTGAGCGTCAATTACTACGTGAAAAGCAAATTGTAGATGGTTGGAAATACCAGCTTGATAGCAATGGTAATGTGATGAAGGATAGCCTTGGTAACGATATTAAAGTAGATAAAATTGTGACTGTAAAGGCGAGACTGTTTGAGGTATTGCAACGTAAAAGCTCACAGGTGGTTGCCAATGTGGTGTATACCGATTTAAAAAACAACACTACGTTAGATGCGTTTCCTATTGATAGTGGCTTTGTGTTTGAAAACCTGTTTGCCACTTTTAGAGGCGACAAACGTGCCTTAACACGCGAAGACCTAGACCTAGTAAACAACCGTAGAGTGCCATTTCCTAGTAACGAACAAATGGTGTACGATACTGGTGAAGACCTTAAACTACAGCTAAAAAACATTATTAGCGATTTTAATAACTAAATAAAAAAACTCCCAATATGGGAGTTTTTTTGTGTTTCACTTAACGTGCTTCAGTAACTAATATAGCAAGAACAAACCGAATAGAAAATCTGCGAGGACTTTCGTAAGTAAGCGAATACTAGCAATGAATTATACACGATGTTGGGCATTGACTCTATTCCATTCCTAATAATGCTTCTTTAAAATTGTCGAGAGTTAATTCCTCATCTTGGTGTTTATCTAGTAAGTCATTATGATAATCTAATATGGTAGAAATTTCTAATACAGCTTGTTCTATAGTCGAAATTCTACTTTCACTTGCTAAATCAATCATTCTCTTTAGAAATATATCTAAATAGTTATGTAAATGTTCAATTAATATTGGTGTAAAAGTAGGGTATGAACCAGAATGAATTATTAAACTTCTAGTTCTATAAATTCTGCGTAAATGCCAATTTATTTTCGTAGAATGCTTTGTCAAGACTTTTTTAATATTCTTTGGTGAATTAAAAGATTCATGAATACTATAAAGTCTGTTTTTAAGTAACGGAAAGTCGTCAAGTTTTTTATAAATTTCCAATCTTAATTCTTTATTTTCTTCAAGTGTAACTAATGCAGCTACAGAGATTATTTTGTTCGATTCTTCATAACCTTTTGTTTTTTCAAGAATTTCTTTTGTAAAATCATAATCCCAACTTTTCAAATCTTGATATATTTCAGCGAACTGTTTTTCAATATAATTAATCTGCAAAAAAGGAACTAATTGTTCACAAATCTGAACTATTCTATCCTTATTTGATTCAGATGATTTGGGTATTAAAGTTTCCAAAGCAGCCCATAAATCCAACATTTGATTTTCAATTGCTGAAGCAGTTAACGCCGCACTGTGCAAATCAATGCTTCTAGAAAACCTATAAGTTGATTCACTACTAAATTGAAGTTTTGAAAGAACTTTTTCTACTGATTTAGCAGCTTTATCAGGATATTCATCATGTTTAGTTTTAAGAATAGATTTTACTGGTTTATCAATTACGAGAACATAATTTGTATCAGTTCTTGAAACTACACAGATATCATTCAATTTAGGCTTTTCTTTATGATGGAAAAAATTAAAAAGGTTAGTAGCTTGACCTAAAAACTTCTCAACATTTTCTCTCGCAGAATGATGGTCTAAGCCATTAACTTTTGAACAAATGATGAAAGATTCGTTTGATTTTCTACTCGCTTTAAATGATAAATCTCCTGGGATATTTGAAAAGCAATTATATGTCTTAGTGACAACAATATCATATTTATTTAAAGTATCCTTAAATTCTCTAAACATGATACTTCCAATAAACACTACAGTATAATCTGCTACCTCGAAGTTAAATAGGTCAAAAAAACTTTGTAAATCATCAATTTTAGAAATTTCTTGCCCTTTATTCGTGTCAAAGAAAAAGTGATAATTTTGATAATCAATATGGTTTGGATGATAGCCATAGTTAATTAATTCAGTAATGTAAGAACTAGTTAAATTTCTGATTTTCTCTTTCTCTTTACCTTCTTTTACTAAATCAACTAATGATAACTTTACTTGTTCTAAATATTTTCTGTCATTAAAATGATTAAGAATAAACTTTATTATATTCTCAAGTTCATTTAGTTTAATTTCATTTGGCTTTATTCTACTTGCATAAAAGTTGAATTTTTTACCTAATATCTCTTTAGCTGCAATGTCTTTTTCTAAACTCCATTTTAATTCTTCAAGTACCGATTGTAAGTTTTTTTTAGGCATATAACCATCTCTAACTTCCTGAATTGTACTTAGACATTCAATGCAAAGTAACTTACAATTAAGCGCCATAGGTTTATAAGAATCCAAAGTGTATTCGAATAACATTTCATCAATTGCTTGTGCTAAAAATAATAACCCTTCAAGGTCAGAAATATTCTTCCAATGTGATGATGATGTTTTTCTCATAGTTCTTTTTCAGCTTGTGCCCAATAATAAAGATATCGTTTATTCTATAATCAATACCCAAAACACAGCAAGATACCAACTCCCAAAACACCACACAATACGTAACGTTACGTAATTTTCATAAAAAAACTCCCAAATTGGGAGTTTTCGTTTCGTTTAATGGTTTTGACTATGTACGTTGTAAAAATCCATAGGATTTCGCATATAAGGACAAACCCAACCATAGCTTATTTACAGTGTTAGCAGTATTATTCTTTTATAAACTTTACTGCGTTTCCAGTATTAAATTTTAAAAAATATGTTCCATCAGTAAGATTTTGAACATTGATTTTTTCATTGTCAGAAATTTTACCATGAGTGATTTCTGAACCTAATACATTATAAATACTATATGTTGCTTCATTTTTTAAGCCTGAAACTTTAATGTATTCGGACGTAGGGTTTGGTAATACTTTTATGTTATTGGAAACTTTAAACGTATCAAGACCTAATGTGTCATCTGAAATTGAAACTGAAAATTTGGCATCTGTTGAAGATAAACTAGCTCCATCACGAAAAGTATTACCTCCAGAATATTCATTAGTAAAATCAGCAATAATGCTCATACCTGTATCTATGGTAAATTCAAAAGTATACTGGTTGCCTTGAGTTATATTTACATTGCCAGTAACATTTATTCTAATAGGGTCGTTTACTTGACTAATGGTTATTTGAGGATAGGCTTGCGTATATATAGGTGTTCCACTAACCGAATTACCATTATATACTTTAAGCGTACCAGCTGATATTGTACCTGTTGTACCTGCAAGGAGTTGAACGTATTCTAAAGCTCCACTACACTCTGCAGTAAAGCCTTGACCTATAGACCAATTTGCAGTACTTTCCCAAGGGAATGCAAATTGAGGGTTATTACTTATAACACACTGTGCTGTTAAATTTTGTGATAAAAACGTGAAAGCTAGAATTAAGGTTGTTTTAATAAGTAGGTAATTTTTTTTCATTTGTAATTGTTTTTAATAGTTAATATTGGGGTTTAAAATGTTTGCTAAAATAAAAATATGGGTCGTTTTCATTATCCATACAAATCGCTGAGCGAAATTAATATTTTAAAATTTTATACACGTAATACCGTTACGTAATTTTCATAAAAAAACTCCCAAAATAGGGAGTTTTTATAGTGGTTTTTATTTGGTAGGTACTAATGCTGTTGGTGTCCTGGTTCCCAAATAAGCCTTAAAAACGAGCTTAACCGTTCGTTTTCTCTACTTACAGGAATTCCTGCTACTATACCTATCATAAGGTTATCAGCAATACCAACACGCATTTGCGGTCGCATAGTCATGTCAAAATCTTGCTTATCAAATGTTTTATTAAACTCAACACCTATAAAGTTTCTGGTTCCAGAAATCATATAATGAAAGCTCGTATTTACATCATAAGTGGTATGAATACTATTGGTATTAAAATGCTGTGCAATCATAGGTCCTGTGTATATTAATGAATGAAAATTGCTTCCCCAACGTTTAGCAACAACCAAAAACGGATTGTACACATTACCTGTTATAAAAGGTTGACCAAAATCTCTAAAACTTGAAAGTTCAAACTCATTAATATAGCCTAAAGCCATTGAGGTTGCCATACGTTCGTTAACAAAAAAAGACCATTGTGCTGCAATCTTTATACTGTTTAATTGATTGGACGGAAGCGTACCTCTTTGGGCTCCTGCTATTGGCGAATAGAATGTAAATGGCAGCTCTACTTCTAAACCTAAACGGTCTATTGGAGCCCATTCATATTCTATTAAGGCTTCATAAGTATCAAACTGTGAGTTATCGGTTAAGCCAAACCCTAAATTCCATTCTTTTTCGCCTTTTCTGGCGCCTAAGTCTCTAATTAAATCAATGTAAAGTGGCTCAGCATGTAATACCTTTGCTGGTGCTTTTTGGTCTTCGACATAAGTAAGGTATAAACTGTCTTTTGTAGCGTTGTTAAGTTGCGCAAAACTATAGGTATAAAATGCCATTACTGTAATGAACAGCATAAGTGTTTTATTATTCATTTTTAATTTGTTTTAAATGTATTATCAATTGCCTATGTACTTAAGCCATAGGTTATTTATGTATTTTAAAAAACAAATTAAATTTTGGGAGGCGGACTGTCTATTTCCTTAAAACCTTGTGTTAATTGAGCAGAATAGTTAGGATAACGGTTGTGTGTTTTGAGCAGTTGTAGTGTTGTAGTGTTATTGGTTTTTGCAGTGAACACCAAATAGTCAACCTTTACATCTTTTTTCTTATTGTGGTCCTCAGTATCATGGTCGTCATACTCTTGAATAGCATTTTCAAAACCTAAAACCTGCTCAACAATAATTTCTATAATACTCTCTTGGTCATTAAAAGTTAAGTCTTCTGGTATGTGCTCTGGGTTTGGGTCTGCAGTATCTACGCTTATATTAAGCATATACAAACCCATTAGTCCCCAAAGTACTTTAGTAAATTTGCTATGTCGTAGTAAGCGTATCACAGTTTTCAAAAATAACGCTCTTTTGGCTTATTTCTTATATACTCACACTTTTTTAATACGACGTTTTATTGTTTTATTGCTTATGTGCATAAGCACCAGACGAATAAGTCAACTCGTAACTGTGTGTATAAACTTCAAAAACAATCCCAAAAGGGTCTTCGACATAACACATTTTATACGGTTTATCGTTTGGATAGTACTCTCTAATTGGCATTCGTTGTTTTCCGCCAGCAGCTACTATTTTTTCAATTAAACCTTCAATATCAGGATCTTGAACACAAAAATGAAATAAACCAGTGTTAAACGGATTAAACTCTGGTGCTTCTTTTTTACCATGTGGAAAACTAAAGAGCTCCACTCCTATTCCATCAGATGTGGCTAAGTGAGCAATTTCAAAAGTGTCCCAATCGTTACCAAACACATCAATACACATTTGCCCAATGGCAGTATCGGTTTCTTTTTTAACTTCAGAAGGTGGCATAATGGTATACCAACCCATTACTTCAGAATAAAACTTTGTAGCTTTATGAATATCAGGTACTGTAATACCTATATGCGAAAATGATTTTGGATAATTTTTAATAGATGTCATAAACTTTATTTTTAATGGCAAAATTAATTTATATTTGCCTTATAGGCAATAACTTACCAAAAAGTAGTATAGTTACCAAAAGGAGTAAAATACTAATTATCAATATAATAAAATTTAAATTTTGAATAAAGAACTTCACTGCCCTTTGAATTACACCATGAATTTAATAGGCACAAAATGGAAACCTTTAATATTATTTCATTTGCTAGAAGGTGGATTACGCTCAGGCGTTTTGCAAAAGAAAATTCCTGGTATCTCTAATAAAATGTTTACCCAAACTGTGAAAGAGTTAGAGCACGATGGACTTATTACAAGAAAGGTATTTCCTGTAGTGCCTCCTAAAGTTGAGTATCGATTGAGTGAAAGAGGACAATCGTTAGAAACTATTTTAAGAGGATTAGATGAATGGGGTTTAGAGGATTGTAAAAAGTAGCTACAGTAAAAAAACACCCGAATTGGGTGTTTTAAGATGGGTTAGTTAAAAAGTGTCAACAAAAGATTACCCTCGTTTTTATTTTAAATTGAGTTGCCAAGACACACCAAACTGATCTTCGACAAATCCAAATTTCTGACTGAAACCGTAGTTGTTTAATGGCATCATCACTGTTCCGTTTTCTGATAGTTTTGTGAATAATTCTTCTAGTTCACTGTTATCCTTACACTCTACAAAATTAGAAACTGCTGGAGTAAATCCCCAATCGTGTATTGCAGGACTATCGCTACACATAAACTGTTTTCCGTTTAAACTAAATGTTGCATGCATTATTGTTCCTTCCTGTCCTGGAGCATCTTTTCCCCAACGTTTTATATCTTCAATTTTAGAATTATCAAACAAGGTTATGTAAAAGTTCATGGCTTGTTCGGCATCTCCTTTTTGAAAGGTTAAAAATGTAGCTATTTGGTTGGTTGTAGTTTTTATATTGTCTTTGTACAACTGCTTTATACTGTCTAGTTCAGTTTGCAACTGGCTTAACTCCTCTTGAGTTTTACTGGTTTTCTCATTGTTTGAGCAACTTAACGTTAGTGTAAATACTAAAAGTAACAGTGTAAATTTATTCATGATTACATTTTATCTTAAGCTAAAATAGAGCGTATAAAATTAGATACAAAACACAGAGCATATAAGTGTATTAACTTTTAAAACTTTATGTTGTGTTCTTTTATAAATTTTTCAGCACTATAATCCTCTTTATAATTTAAGGCTTGTAATATTTTTTTTGCTGTTTGGACATCTTTATTAAACCCTTCAATTCCAAGATACAAATACTTAGCATAGAGAAATTGAGCATACTCTTTACTTGAAGGGTCACTGCCTTTATCATTAACTGCAGCCACTAGATAATCGTTAGCTGTTTTTTGGTCTTTTACAACATCACCTTTTCCTTCTCTGTAAATAACACTAATTGATGTAAGTGCTTGGGAGCGTAAGTGACCTTTTACTTTAACATACCACTCGACAGCTTTAGAATATTTATGTTTGTTTCTAAAGGCATTTGCAAGTACAATTGCAGCTTCGTTATGACCTAACTGATGCGCTTTAGATAGATAATCTTGAAACTTTTGGAAATCTGGTTTAAAATTAAAATCTCTATGGAACCTACTGGTCGAATCATAAAGCAACCCTAAATACCAATTAGCATCGGCATTTCCTGAATTAGCAGCATATTTTACTAAGCCTAAGCTTATTTCACAATCATTACATTTTTCGGTTATAGGGTTATATACTGGCATATATCTCCCTTCACGCATTGCTTTATAAATAGGATAAAGCACATCAACTTCTTGCAAGGCTTTACGGTTATTATTTACACAATTTAACTTTTCCTTTTCTTTTGAAACAAATTGTAAATGAGACCATATTTCCTTAAAAGTTGTATCGTAATCTATAAGTCCTTTTTTGTTTTTTTCAAGAGTTTGATTTAATTTGTTTTGAAACCTTTGCTCACTACTACTTTGAGCAAAAAGTGAATTGTGAACACTAAATGAGCTTAGCAATATCGTTATAATAATTATTCTAATGTGTTTCATTGTTTTTATTTTAAATTACATTATTACAAGTAATTATATCTGTTTATAGTAACATAACGAAATTAATTTTTTTTAAGCATAAAATCAATTTGTAACTGTACTAACACAAAAACACCCATTTTGGATGTTTTTTTAATGTGTTTATTTTGTCTAATACCTCTCAACTATAGAGTGATAAAGGGACTAGATTTAAACAAATTTTAATTTATACTTTGCACAAATATCAGTAACCTTTTTCATGTCAGGAGGTCCACTAGGTAATTGCGATAATTCTGAAAACATATCCTCTAATCCAGCTGGAAAAATACTTAACATTGCCTTAGCTTTTTCGTCACCTACAACTCTCCAAGAATGTGGTACACCTTTAGGGCAAAAAATTAAATCGCCAGCTTGCAAAACAGTAGTGGTATTGTCTATGCTCATTTCAACCTTACCAGACAGTACTTGAAATACTTCATCTTCGTTTTCATGAACGTGAGGCGGAATTCCTACTCCAGGGTCATTGTTTTGTTCTATTAATGTAAATTGTCCATTAGTGTCTTTTCCTGTTAGCTTAATAGTTTGATTATCTCCCAAAACATTCAACTTATCACCATTATCATTAGTAACTATTTTAGGCTCTAAAGAAGGCTTTTCTTTAACCTCTAAAGATTCGCTTTCAGCCTCTTTTGTCGATTCTGTTTTACAAGCATTAAGCATAGGTATCATTGAAAATGCTCCAATACCAACTGCTGTAGACTTTAAAAATTTTTTACGGTTCATACTATTATATTGATTGGTTAGTGTCTCAAGACTATTTATTGTCTATGCTAAGCAATTTAACACTTAAAAACCACATAGTCAACACATCACAAATCAAAACCCATAAAACACCATTAGAATATCAGGTTAAAACGCGGTTTTATTTTCTTTTAATATTTATAAATGGACTTTTCATTAAATAGAGAAAGGACTGTTTTTTTTCTTCTTCAAATTCAATTAAGCCATAGTTCATTTGTGCAGTAGGAATTAGTTTAAACGTTCCAAAAATTCGGTCCCAAATGATAAAAATATCTGCAAAGTTTGAGTCTGTATAAAATTGTTCTTGGTGGTGATGCACTCTATGATGATCTGGCATCACAAAGATTAAGCCTAGTGTAGTATTTAACCATTTAGGGTAATTTAAATTTGAATGTTCTAAAAAGAAGAAAATGTAAACTATAAAGTAGTAAAAAGCCAATGCTGTTACATCTAATCCAAAAATTCCTGCTGCTACAATATTACCGCCTTGGTAAATAATTGCGAGCTCAATAGGATGAAACCTAAATGTTGTTGAAGAGTCCATAGTTGTATCACTGTGGTGCACTCTATGCAATCGCCATAAAAGAGGAACTTTGTGCGACGCTCTATGTAACCAATATGTCGCAAAATCAAAAAGCATTACACTTAAAATTAGTTTTATCCAAAACGGTATATCAAATAAAAAGAGAAGTCCTATTTCATGAGCGTTAAGCCACTCAATACAATAGACTAAAATTGAAATGAAAAATAAGTTAATTGCAAAAAATACTATTTGAAAAAGAATATTTTGTAATAAATGGGTTCCGCGTTTTTTGAAAGAAAAAGGATTGTCTAACAGCTGTTCGAGCGTAAAGAAAAAAGCCAACAAACCGATTATTATATAGTTGGGATCAACGTTTAAAATTGCATCTAAAATTTCCATTATCATTAGGTTTTATTAGCTTATAACTGGCGTTTTTAGTACATGCTACAGCTTGCTTTCAATTTTAACTTTATTATATTTTAAAACCAGTTTAGAACAGTTGATTACTTATACATCCAGTTTGTTAAAATATCTGCTATTTCCTTTCCGACTTCAGCCGTTAAGCGCCTTAATAATTCTGAGTCAGTCAGTAATTCAGTTTTGCTTAAATCTGTACGAATTAAAAAATCATGTAAGCGTATTAAAATATCACTACCTTTTGAATCAATTATTGACCTTGCTGCTTTATAAAGTTGCATTTGATACCACTCATAATTTTGAGGCGTGAGTTTTTGAACATATTTCTCTTCGAAATCTTTCAAAGTTTTATATTCAGCCATTCTATCACCAGACTGCAAAACAAATTCTGGATAGGTATTCATTAAGTCAAATAAAGAATTTTGTTGTTCATTTATAAATGAATACATACTCATTGTAGCAAACAGTTCTTGCAACCACTTTCTTTGCGGCTTAGTGCCTTCTTTAAAATGATAAAGGTGAGCCAACTCGTGTATTGCTAAAGTTTCTCGATAAAATAGATCCAAATTAATAGTTTCACCATAAACTGGTTTTAATGTAGCCCAATACTGTTTAGGCAATTGAGTAATCATTTTTTCAACTTCTTGTGAAACTATTGACTTATCAAGTCCTAGTATTATATTTCCTTTTCCTGCTTGTGGCAATCCTGGTGGAGGAAAATATGCATGTTTATTCCACTTTTTATTTTCTATAAACAGAACAGCAAAATCTAATTCGGTTTGAAAAATTTTATCAAAATACAGCTTTGCGTTGTTTAAATGACTTAAAGTCTCTGTTGTAGTATTAATGGAATCATCAGAAACTAAAGTTTTAAAAGAATATTTAGTTTGCAACTCTATTAACCCATCATGAATAGAAGTATCAATCCACGATTCTTGGGCTTGTAATTGAGTTGTTACACAACATATTAAAACTACTGTCCAAATGAATAAGATGGGTGTTCTCATGATTTCGTTTTAGATATTAAACATTAAGATTACAATTGATTTAAACTATAAATTTAACACTACACTACTTAGATTACCGAACGAATTTAACACTTAAAAACCACATAATCAACACATCACAAAATAACACTAATAAAAAAACACCCAAAATGGGTGTTTTTCAGGTTGGTTAAAAAAAGCGTCAACGAAACATTTATAGCATAGGCTACAAATAGTATTTTAATGTCTTAAGGTTTTTAATTAAAATTTTTAGTTGCTTTCATTAATCAAAATTTGGTGAACAACCTAATACATCTGAATAAGGTTCAATATATTTCCAAAATGCTTTTCCTGCACTATTATAATAATTAGAAGAATAATTAAACTTGGTATTAGAGCCCACTTTATAAATATATTCAGAACAATTGTATGAATACTCATTAGGTTTAAATACACATAATATAAAGAATAAACCTAAAATGAGTTTTTTCATTATTTTTAAATTATTCGATTTACACATCTAGAATAGAACAATATACATACTCTCCAAATACCAAACAATACGTAACGTTACGTAGTTGAACCAAAAAAACACCCAACTTGGGTGTTTTCACTAATTGTTTTAATGCTTATCTAACTCTATTCTGTTTTGTCTTTGCTTATTATTTTTTTAATTCTGCTGTTCACTATTTCCGATAAGTTCCAATTGTAGAGTTTTGGATCGGTTGTGCTGTAAAACTGTACTACCACAGCATCAATATCTTTGTAATATTTTGCAAAACTTTGATATCCTGGAACCCAACCAGAGTGTTCGTATTCATATATAGAACTATAAATGTCCTGTTCGCCTTCTATAAATAGTGAACCATCATTCAATGCTCTTAAAAATGTACCTACATCTTCTGCAGTGGCTACCATACCACGTTCGTCCTCTTTTAAATCATAAGGATACCCAACATGATAACCACTCATTACATCGTCAATATTGACTTCGCTTAACGAACCAAACGTATTGTTAAGTTTTAATGGCACTAAGATTTCCTCTTTTATAAATTGATAGTTTGGGTACCCTAAAGCATCGTCCATAATCTTATTAATTAACAAATAATTGGTGTTGCAATACTCATAGTCCTCACCTGGTTTAAAATTGGCTGGTGTATCCAATATCAACGCAAGACTTTCTTCATAGCTAGTTGCTGGATTTCCCCAAAAGTTTGGCGCATCAGTAAAATTAGGAATCCCACTTCGATGCTGAATCATTAATCGTAAAGTTATTTTATCGGCATTTTCAATTCGTCCTACAAGTTCTGGTAGGTAATCTGCAATGGTTTTATCTAATGAAAGCCTACCATCGTTGACCAACTTAGTAACAGCAACAGCATCGTACAACTTGCTAATACTGGCAATTTTAAAAAGTGCATTGGGTTTAGCTGGTATTTTAGTATCTCTATTGTGCCAACCAGAAGCAAAATACTGAGGTGGCTTGTTGGCTTGGTCTACATACACAACCATTCCGTCAAACCCATGACCTATGGCTTCGTCTAGCTGTTCTTGAACCGTATTTGGTAATGGAAGTATCCAAGCTTTTACCAATAACCATGGTACAAAAAACAATGAGGTTACAGTCCCAACAAGTAAAATGACCCTTAGTATTATGGTTTTCTTTTTGCTCATAGTAGTATGTGTTAGTGTTAGTTATTTACACTTGCAAAACTCTATTACTTTGGTAAGAATTAAAATTTATAATTCCTGAATTGTTAAATGGTTTTGATGAAATGTCATAAACCCAATATATTTTGTTGCTTACTTATCAACAAACCGAAACGAATTTAACTTTTATAAACCACAAAATCAACACATCGCAACATAGCATCAATAAAAAACACCCTTGTTGGATGTGTTTTGGTTAACAGTCTCATATAACCACATACAGTTACACATTTTTGTAACTAATTTTTATCTCATCCATCCTTCTACTATATAATTTCGCTCTGTTATTTTGTAATCCTTACTACCATTTAGAGGTTCGAACCATAATTCAATTCTCGCTCCATATTTATCTCCCCAAGAACCTTCATAAATCATGATTTCACCAGAATATAATTTAGATTCGAGATTTTCTACATTGACTTTAGACTTAATTTTCATTCTATCTGCTGAAAGGTGGTCATTAGAAGTCACTTCAAATGCTTTTATGTAAAAGTTTCCTTTTTCAGTCGGTTTATAATTTGTAAAGTAAATATAAATTCCTGGTTGAAAAGATGAAGCCAAAACCAAATCAAATTTCCCAAAGTCATTTTCAGTTGGTTCTTTTTCTAAGGGTTCATAAATCTCAATGTCTTTTGGAATTTCTTTGTTTACTCCGTAGTAGTCTGGTGGAGAAAAAGTAAAAATGATTGATACAAAAACAAATAAAAATCCTGAAATCAGTATTTGTGGGATTAAGAAGTACCACTTTTTAATAACTATTTGAACAATTGCTGATACTATATTTCCTATAATATTTAGAAAAAATAACATCAGAGAAAAATTAATTATTGAGTCGCTTTTCAAAACTTCTCCAAGTTGAAATGCCATCAAAGGAATCAAATACAACAAAATTGGAATCCACCAAACTTTGAAGTATTTAAAAAAGATGTTTTTGACTTTCCCTAAGCTCATTTTAATTCAGGACGATAATTTTTTTTAGGCGAGAACAAGCAATTACTTATAGCTTTTTTTAATAAACGTTATTTATTCTTTTGGTATTGCTTAATTAGATTCTAACGCTTTTGGTCAACCATTTTCCAATAAACTTCATAAAAATCTTTCTTTTCTGGATTGTGGTGTTTTATCAACTCTCCAAAGAGATTAGTTATTGCGATTTTTTCTTCAGTTTGTTCCGTCAAAACGTCTCTTTCTTTTTCATCTAATATCATAACAGATGCGTAAATATGTTTCCATTCCTCTAGTCCGTTTGTAAAAACTGTATATTTTTTTCCGTTTGACAAAAGGTCTATATTATTCCACATTAGTATTGGGTGATTTCTGTTACTCGGAAAAATTTCCTTATCCCATTTCCCAAATTTATCATACATCACTTTATGAGTGTAAAAAGCAGAATATACACACTCATATCTAATTTCATTAATTTCTGTAGTGTCTATACCATTTACAGCAACATATTTTTCATTCAAAATTTCCGTATACTTATTCTTGTAAATTTCTGGACATTTCACTTCCCTAATTGCCGTTTTAGATGAAGAACAACTAAAAAAAATAGAAAGCATGATTGTTATATATATACCTTTCATAGACTTGGTTCTAATATTTGCTAACTCTTTAAAATATATAAATTGCTTTTTATAACCCATATCGAGAGTTAAACGAAGTTAGCATTTAAAAATTAAAAATCTATACGTAACGTTACGTAGTTTTTAAGTAAGAGTATTCAAATCTAAATCGTTAATAGCACCATGCGAAGCAGCAGTAACCACTACTCCATTTTTTACCACTAGCAATTGTGGAGATTCATGAAATACACCAAAACGTTGCGCTATGGCATTGGAGATGTCTCGATAGGTCAATAAATCTAAATAGTACAAATCTACATTATCACTACTAAAAGGATATTGTGCTTCAAACTGTCGCATAACCATTCGGCTAATACCACAACGTGTAGAGTGCTTAAAAATAAGTTGTGGTTTGGTTTTAGACTTTTCTTCTATAAAATCTAATTGTTGTATATCGTCTAAAAATATCCAAGGCAATACCTTTTCATCTTTAGGTTCTGAAGAGCCAAATATGTTTTTTAAAAATCCCATAGCATTTGTTTTTTTTCATTCCGTCTCGATGCGGAATTCATACCTTATACTACTAAGTCGTTCAAAAATTAAAATCTTACAAACTGACTAAAAGTCACGCTACAACTAGCATAAAACGACATTTTGTCGCTCAAAACGTATTGGTAAGATTATTGAAAATAAATTTTAAAAACGAAATAACATTGTCTGGTCGAGCGCAGTCGAGACCTCTTTTTTAAACACATAAAATCAACAACCTCTCGACTGCGCTCGAGGAGACAAAATTAAATAAACAATATGAACTTTAATAATTATACAATAAAATCACAAGAAGCGATACAGCAAGCACAACAGCTTGCCCAAAGCTTACAACATCAACAAATAGAAAATGAGCATATTTTTAAAGCCATTACGCTTGTTGATGAAAACGTATTACCATTTATCTTAAAAAAGCTAAATGTCAACGTTCAGACCCTACAACAGGTTTTAGATAAGCAATTGGAAAGTTTACCTAAAGTATCTGGTGGTGACATTATGCTTTCTCGCGAAGCTGGAAAAAGCCTTAACGAAGCGGCAATTATTGCTAAAAAAATGAATGACGACTATGTGTCTGTTGAGCATCTTATTCTTGCTGTCTTTAAGTCAAACAGTAAGATTGCACAAATGCTAAAGGACCAAGGCGTTACTGAAAAAGACCTTGTAAAAGCCATTGATGAGCTACGTCAAGGTGATCGAGTAACCTCTCAAAGTCAAGAAGACACTTACAACTCGTTAAACAAATACGCTAAAAACCTAAACCAATTAGCTAAAGACGGAAAATTGGATCCTGTTATTGGTCGTGATGAAGAAATACGTAGAATTCTTCAAATTTTATCACGTCGCACCAAAAACAACCCAATTCTTGTTGGTGAACCAGGAACTGGTAAAACTGCTATTGCTGAAGGTTTAGCACATAGAATTGTAGATGGTGACATCCCAGAAAACCTTGTTGACAAACAAATATTTGCCTTGGATATGGGAGCACTAATTGCTGGTGCTAAATACAAAGGTGAGTTTGAAGAGCGATTAAAAGCGGTTGTAAAAGAAGTAACTACAAGCGAAGGCGACATTGTCCTTTTTATTGACGAAATTCACACACTTGTTGGTGCTGGAAAAGGCGAAGGCGCTATGGATGCAGCAAATATTCTTAAACCTGCGTTAGCGCGTGGCGAGTTACGTGCTATTGGTGCTACAACGTTAGACGAATACCAAAAGTATTTTGAAAAAGACAAAGCTCTTGAAAGACGTTTTCAAAAAGTTATGGTTGATGAACCTGATACTGAAAGTGCTATTTCAATACTTCGTGGTATTAAAGAAAAGTACGAAACACATCACAAAGTACGTATTAAAGACGAAGCGATTATTGGTGCTGTAGAACTTTCAGAGCGTTATATCACCAACCGTTTTCTTCCAGATAAAGCTATTGACCTAATGGATGAAGCTGCGTCTAAACTACGTATGGAAATCAATTCAAAACCAGAAGAACTGGATGTTTTAGACAGAAAAATCATGCAGTTGGAAATTGAGATTGAAGCCATAAAACGTGAGAAAGACGAAGCAAAATTAAAGTCTTTACGTTCAGATTTAGCAAACCTAAAAGAAGAACGTAACGAAATTTACGCTAAGTGGAAAAGCGAAAAAGAAGTGGTTGACAATATTCAAAATACCAAACAAGCTATTGAAAACTACAAGCTAGAAGCTGAACGTGCCGAACGCGAAGGCGATTATGGTAAAGTAGCTGAAATTCGCTACGGAAAAATTAAGGAAGCCCAAGAATCGTTAGATAAACTTCAAAAAGAACTTCAAGAGAATCAATCTGGAAACTCGTTGATTAAAGAAGAAGTCACTTATGATGATATTGCCGAAGTGGTTGCAAAATGGACAGGAATTCCTGTTACCAAAATGCTACAAAGCGAACGTGAAAAACTACTAAAACTTGAAGACGAATTACACAAGCGCGTGGTTGGACAAGAAGAAGCTATTGCTGCTGTAAGTGATGCTGTAAGACGTAGTCGTGCAGGTTTACAAAATCCGCAAAAACCTATCGGAACCTTCTTGTTTTTAGGAACCACAGGTGTTGGTAAAACCGAATTGGCAAAAGCCTTGGCAGAATATCTGTTTGATGATGAAAACGCTATGACCAGAATTGATATGAGTGAATATCAAGAACGTCACGCAGTAAGCAGATTGGTTGGTGCACCTCCAGGATATGTAGGTTATGACGAAGGTGGACAATTGACCGAAGCCGTAAGACGCAAACCGTATTCGGTAGTATTATTGGATGAAATTGAAAAAGCGCATCCAGACACCTTCAACATCTTGTTACAAGTACTTGACGAAGGACACCTAACAGACAACAAAGGACGTTTGGCAGATTTTAAAAATACGATAATCATTATGACTTCAAATATGGGAAGTCATGTGATACAAGAGCGTTTTGAAGCTACAAAAGATATTGATGCTGCTATGGAAGCTGCAAAAGTAGATGTATTAGCCTTATTAAAACAATCGGTAAGACCAGAATTTTTAAACCGTATTGATGATACTATTATGTTTACGCCTTTAAGCAAGGAAAACATTACAGCTATTGTTGGTTTACAACTAAAAGGTATCACTAAAATGATTGCAAAACAAGGCATCACTTTTGACGCAACACCTGAAGCTGTTGAGTATTTAGCTGAAAAAGGTTATAATCCAGAATATGGTGCACGACCTGTAAAACGTGTGATACAAAAAGAAGTATTAAACGAGTTAAGTAAAGAAATACTATCTGGAAAAGTATCTACAGACAGTATTATTTTACTAGATGCTTTTGATGATAAATTAGTATTTAGAAATCAAGGCGATTTAGTTTCAGAAGAATACTAAACACTGTAACAAATGTAGTTTTAAAACGTCTTTATATTGGTTGGTTAGTGAAAGCAGCACAAGTCTTTGATTAGAGGAGTGTTGCTTTTTTTTGTAACATTTTTAAGCATCTATACACTAATTAAAAAAACACAATTATGAGACACTTTACTTTTCTTTTACTGTTTGCAGTTAGTTTATTTTCAACAACTAGTACTGCTCAAAACCTTGAAAAATCTTTACTTTGGGAAATTTCTGGAAACGGATTAGAACAACCTTCTTATCTATATGGAACCATTCACATGACCTGTGATGCTTCTTTAGATGCTAATATCAAAAAAGCCTTAGACGACACATCACTCCTAGTTTTAGAAATAGATATGGACGACCCTTCTATGGCAATGAAAATGGCAAACGATATATATATGAAAGATGGTAAAACCCTCAAGGATTTAGTGAGTGCTGAAGACTACACAATTCTTAGTGACTTTTTAAAAACACAAACAGGAATGCCTGCTGAAATGATTGGTAACATCAAACCGTTTTTTATTACAGCTATGATGTATCCAAAACTTTTAGACTGTGCAACTGTACAATCGTTTGAAAACGAACTTATGAAAATAGCTCACGAACAAGAAGAAGAAGTTTTGGGTCTAGAAACTGTAGAAGAACAAATGGCAGTTTTTGATCAAATTCCTTATAAAGACCAAGCACAGGACTTATTACGATCAGCTAAAGACAATATGAGTTTTGATAAAGCTGCTTTTCAAAAAATGATGGCGCTTTATGTTGAAAAAGATATTGAAGGGCTTGCTAAACTTATGGAAGAAGATGTTAATCTTACCAATACTAAGCACAAAGATGTCATTTTAGACAACAGAAACAAAAACTGGATTGCTAAAATAGAAGACTTCGCTAAACAGCAACCTACTTTTTTTGGTGTTGGTGCAGGACATTTACCTGGAGAAAATGGAGTGATAAAATTATTACAGGAAAAAGGCTACACAGTAAAACCTATAATGTAAAAAAAACAACATTCTCATTATCAATACAAAACCTCTTTTATAGAGGTTTTTTTATTGAAAACATTAGGAAACTTTAACGTCAACACAATAAAACTTTAGGTTTTTGCATTAAAATATATAAGATTATTTTACTAAATTTGAATTGCTATTAGTCCTCAATTTACATAAACTGTATTATTAACCTTTACTCACAGGTTCCCTCATGATTATGAAGAACTGTGAATAATACTATTAACCTACATCCATGAAGATCAATAAATATATTGACCACACTTTATTAAAATCCGATACCACAGAAAGGGATATTATCGACTTATGCAATGAAGCCAAGGAGCATCAGTTTTATTCTGTATGTATTAATAGCAGCTATGTAGCATTAGCAAAACAATTACTAGAACGAAGCAGTGTAAAGATTTGCTCTGTTATTGGGTTTCCTCTTGGAGCAATGAGTACCGAAGCTAAAGTATTTGAAGCTAAAGACGCGATTGAAAAAGGAGCTGATGAAATTGATATGGTAATTAATATTGGTTACCTAAAAAGCAAAAACTATGTTGCGGTATTTAAAGACATAAGCGATGTTAAACTTGCTATCGGAAGAACACCTTTAAAAGTAATTATAGAAATTAGCGAACTTTCAAAAAATGAGATTATTAAAGCCAGTGAAATTTGCTTAGATGCTAAAGTAGATTTTATTAAAACCTCTTCTGGTTTTACAAAAAGTGGAGCTACACTTACTGCTGTAAAAATAATAAAAAAGACTGTGCGCGATAATGCTAAAATTAAAGCCTCTGGTGGTATTAGAGATTACGAAACTGCAAAAAAATATATTGATGTAGGTGCTGATAGAATTGGCACATCCGCTGGAGTTGATATTATTAATGGCTCCTTAGCAACTGCCAACTACTAGCAGCTACAAATCAAAACTTTAACATATATTTATTATAGCGAATGATGATTACCCTCTATTTTTGGTAATCATCATTTGTTTTTATTTAGTATGAAATATGTTTTACTCCTAGTATTCACTTTTGGTTTAATACCAATGGTAAATGCTCAAGATTCTTCCCCTTCTGAAATTACAACCTACTATTTTATAAGACATGCAGAAAAAGACACTAGCGACTCTAGTAATAGAAATCCGCATTTAACCAAAGAAGGACAATCAAGAGCTGTAAAATGGAGTACTGTACTATCCAATATCAAATTAGATGCAGTATACTCTACCAACTACCATAGAACAATAGAAACCGCACAACCCTCTGCTTCAAAAAACAATTTGGAAATCACAACCTACGATCCTTTTAAAATGGATAAAAAAGCTTTTATCGAAAACACCAAAGGCAAAACCGTATTGGTTGTAGGACACAGCAATACAACACCTATGTTTGCAAACACAATTATTGGTGAAGAGGTTTACAAGCAACTAGATGAAAGCAATTACACATCATTATTCATTGTAACGGTTACAAATGGTGTTGCTTCCCATCAATTATTAACCATAGAGTAAGCTTAGTTTCTTTTGGTAAATGCAAAAAAAGCGTAGCTTTGTGCTCCTATGCAAAAACCAGTAAACATAAAAAACAAAAGAGCCAAGTTTGAGTATGAAATTCTTGATACTTACACTGCTGGTATTGTATTAACTGGTACCGAAATAAAATCTATTAGAGATAGTAAAGCGTCAATTGCAGAAAGCTTTTGCGAATTTAATGACAAAGGCGAGCTTTTTGTTATTAACATGACCATACAAGAGTATGTGTATGGCAACTACTACAACCATAAACCTAAGGCTGAACGCAAATTATTACTCAACAAAAGAGAGCTTAAAAAACTAGAACGCGAAGTAAATGTAAAAGGAAACACTATTGTTCCTTTGCGAGTATTTATTACCGAAAAAGGCTTAGCTAAAGTAGAAATTGCTTTAGGAAAAGGTAAAAAACTATACGACAAACGCGATACGATTAAAGACAGGGACAATAAGAGAAATCTTGATAGAATTAAGAAAATTTATAAGTAATTTAGGATAGTTTAACAATTACAGCTAAAAATTATAGCTATGTTTGGTGTTCTTAAGGCAACCTTTTTATAAAAAAGTGCGTCTATTATTATAGAAACCATCAATCAACAACCTAATGAAACAAAAATTACTTCTTGCTCTTTGCTTTTTTACCGCTTACATCTCATTCGCTCAAATACAAGGTACAGTTACCGATAAAAACAACAAAGCGCTACCTTTTGTAAACATTTACATTGAAAACACTTACACAGGAACCACCAGCAATACTGAAGGTTACTATGAGCTAAACCTGACCAAAACAGGAACTCATACTGTTGTTTTTCAGTTTTTAGGCTATAAAACTTTAAAAAAGAAGGTTGACATCAGCAGTTTTCCATACACTTTAGATGCAGTACTAATTGATGAGGAAATAACACTTAACGAAGTGGTTATTAATTCCGAAGAAAATCCTGCCAATAAAATTATTAGGCAAGCAATTGCTAAGCGAAAAGAAAATCTTGAAAAAATCCAAAGCTACAAAGCCGATTTTTACTCACGAGGTTTAATTAGAATTAAAAACGCTCCTGAAAAAATACTAGGACAGGAAATTGGTGATCTTGGTGGTGGACTCGATTCTACAAGAAGTGGTGTTATTTACCTTTCAGAAACGGTTTCAAAACTAGAATTTTTAAGACCTAACAGGTTAAAAGAAAAAATAATAGCTTCAAAAGTTAGTGGAGACGACAATGGTTTTAGCTTTAACAATGCTATTGATGTAGATTTTGAAATTTATGATAACACTATTGAGCTTGGTAATCAAATTGTATCTCCTATTGCCAACAACGCTTTTGGGTACTACAATTACAAGCTAGAAGGTGTGTTTTATGATGACAAAGGTAATCTCATTAATAAAATTAAAGCGACACCAAAACGAGACAACGACCCAGTGTTTTCAGGGTTTATCTATATTGTTGAAGACCAATGGACCGTTTATGGTATTGAATTAGATATTACAGGTATTCAGGCAAAAATTCCTGCTGCTGACAAAATAACCATCACTCAAAACTACTCCTACTCTCAAAACTATGCTATTTGGGCAAAAATTTCTCAGGTTATTGATTTTCAATATGGCTTATTTGGGATAAAAGGAGATGGTCGTTTTACTGCGGTTTACAGCAATTATAGTTTTAATACGGATTTAACCCAAAAAGATTTTGGCAGAGAAATAGTCTCTTTTGAAGACGAAGCTAATAAAAAAGATTCTACCTATTGGAAAACACTAAGACCTGTTCCACTTACTGACGAAGAAGTTTTAGACTATCAAAAGAAAGACAGCATTCAAGTGGTTAGAGACTCCAAAACCTACAAAGACTCAGTAGATGCTGTAAATAATAAGTTTAAATTAGGCGATATTCTTTCAGGTTACAATTACTCAAACACTTATGAAAACTGGAGTGCTGGTATCACTTCGCCAATATCAAAAATAAGTTTTAACACTGTTCAAGGTTGGAATGCAAATGTTGGTGGTTATTTCAGAAAAAACTATGATGACTATAAAAGATATTTAAGCATAAACGGAAATCTAAACTATGGTTTTAGTGACGACAGATTAAGAGGAACGCTTAGCGCAACTTATAAGTTTAATGATGTTAGCAGACCATTTTTATCGGTTTCTGGAGGTGTTGTTGTACAGCAATTCAATTCTAGCGAACCTATTTCTAATCTGCTCAATTCAGCATATTCGCTATTAGCAGAAAAGAATTACATGAAACTGTATGACTTAAGCTATGTTAATGTAGCCTTTTCTGACGAAGTTTTTAATGGACTAAGACTTAACGCAAGCCTAAGCTACCAAAGACGAAAAGCATTGTTTAACACCACAGACCAAGCTTGGTCTCCGCAAGATGATAGAGATTACACTAGTAATAACCCAATAGATCCAACAGCTTATGGCGTTGCTCCTTTTGAAACTCACAACATTATAAAAGCGAGTCTTGATGCAAGAATAAACTTTGACCAAGACTACTTAAGTTATCCTGATAGTAAATACAATATCCCAAACAGAAAGTTCCCAACGCTTTACTTAGGGTATGAAAAAGGGTTTTCGGCTTCAGTAGATGATTACAATTTTGACCAAGTCAAAGCAAGACTTACCCAAAGCTTTAATATTGCTGATAAAGGCCTATTTCAATACAACATAAAAGCAGGTAAATTCTTTAATGCTGATGATATTGCGTTTATGGATTACCAACACTTTAATGGTAACCAAACCCATATTGGACAAGGTTCTTATTTAAATGTTTTTAATAATTTACCTTACTATACTGCAAGTACAAACGACTCGTACTTAGAAATGCATGCTGAACACGATTTTAATGGGTTTATCCTTGGAAAGATTCCGTTATTAAACAAGCTTAATTTCAATTTAATAATTGGTGCACACAACCTTGCAACACCAGACAACAAACCTTATCAAGAATATACCATTGGTATAGACAATATTGGTTTTGGGAAGTTTAGATTTTTACGACTGGATTATTTACGTTCCTACCAAAGCGGATTTCAAAGTGATGCCATTTTGTTTGGTCTCAAGTTTTTTTAATTACTTTTGAAGTATGAATAAATTTTGCACCATTTTGTTTGTGTTAATAGCGTTTTCAACACAAGCACAAGACATCGCTACAGTTCCTGATTATACTCAAAATGTGAAATCGCTAGACTCTATTGTTACGACCTTATACAAGGTTATTTCAGGAGAAAAAGAAGAAGAGCGCAATTGGGATCTTTTTAAATATTTATTTAAACCTGAAGCTAAACTTATAGCGTCTACAAAGCCTAAAGACAGTATTTACAGAGTACGCTATATGTCGCCTCAAGACTATATAAAGTCATCTGCAAAATGGTTGGTTGAAAATGGTTTTATTGAAAAAGAAATTCATAGAAAAACCGAAACCTTTGGCAACATTACTCATGTTTTCAGCACTTATGAAGCCTATCATAGCAAGTTAGACAGTAAACCGTTTATGAGAGGTATTAATAGTATACAATTGCTTTACGACGGAAAACGTTGGTGGATTATTAATTTATATTGGGCAAAAGAAACTGCTAAAAATCCTATACCTAGTATGTATTTACCAGATTAATGTTTTTTGATGGTCTAATCGTTTAAAAACTAACGGTCTCCTTTACTTTGATATTATTAAATTTAACAAGAGTAGAGAGGAGAACTCGAACGGTCTTTAGGTAATAC
>NZ_JAOQHY010000009.1:0-155621 GCF_025548475.1 Gaetbulibacter sp. NE
GTATTACCTAAAGACCGTTCGAGTTCTCCTCTCTACTCTTGTTAAATTTAATAATATCAAAGTAAAGGAGACCGTTAAACGAAATCACAAAAAACTTCAATGTCGTTTTTTAAAAAAGTAATATATATTTTAACTGCTTTTATAAAGTTTATATTCTACAAGCCAAAAGCTATTGAGCAATCTAAACAGGTTTATTTTAACATTTCGGACCCAAGAATTTATAATAGATATTTATATACGCTTGTTAAAGCTTTTCTTATTGAAGGTTATACTGTTGTTTTCCTAAAAACCTTTAATCAGTTTAGGTTTTTACATCATCCAAAAGAATATTTAGGGCTATTAAGCAATGAAGCACAAGTTGTTTTTAAAACCATAACGAAGTCATTTAATGGCATTATAATTAACTCAACCAACTTAACTGCCGACTACTTCTCAAAAATTGAAACAGCACATGAGAATAGTGGTTTTTATTACATACCAATAGCTCAACATCCACTTATGTACCATAGGCAATTATGGAACAGCAACATTAACTACGTGCCGCGAAAAACTTCAATTTTTATGATTGGAAATTTTGACAGCTTGGGTTACGAAAGAATTAAGCATACTTCACCTAACATTATAAGTAGAATTGCTATTTACAACTTTTTAAACGACAAAAACCTATTAACAAGCTACAGTAAACCACATGAATTTCAAGCATTTTTAACAAGTAACGAAGACCATAAATGCATTTTGATAAAACGTGAAGATTTTTCATTACCTATGCAAGAATTAAGACCAACGTTTTCAAAGTTTCATTTCTTTTTGGCTTGTCCTGGTTACGTTATGGCTTTATGCCATAATATTAACGAGGCAATGTCAGTTGGTACAATTCCTATTTTACAGCGTGATTATGCCAACTTATTTGTCCCCAAATTAAAACATGAAGTTAACGCCATTATTTTTGATAATCTTGATGATTTAGCACAAAAAATTAAGAACAGTTACAACTATACTTATACCAAGTTAGATGAGATGCATAATAATGTATTTTACTATTACGAGTCTTATTTAACTCCCAAAAAAGTAGTTGAGAGTATTGAAAAAAATCACCCTAATACTATTTATTTATTAGCAGAAGGACATAGTGTTGCTCTTAAAAACAACAAAGCCTCCAATTAAGGAGGCTTTTTTACTAACTCAAATAATTGTTTTAATCTAAATCAAAGCGTAAACCCATTGATAAATTGTGTTGATCAAACGCTTGGTCCTTAAATAAAGGGTTTAAATCGTATTTCATATATAATCCCATACTGCCATAACCAACATAAGCGCCAAGACCATATACAAAGTCGGAAGTATTGTAATTACGCTTTATTTTTTCTTTTACTCTATCTCCATCTTGTTTATATCTTAGTTTTTGCTGTGTACCAATGTTAAATCCTGCGTAAGCACCAACACCAATTTTAAATTTATTGTGTGTTGAATAACGGAAATAATCGTCTTTTTCGATTTTTTTAGATGGACCAAACTCAAAATACACTGGCACTACCAAATTGGTTACTCTAAATTCAGACTCTTTTAATTCATACGGAAATTCCTCTAATGTAGTTACGTTACCATTTTGCACAAAGTACCTATCATCTTTAGGCGATAGTTTGTTCCACTGAAAAGAGAATCCGTACTTTAAACGTAAGGCATTTGAGTTTTTAAATACTCTGGTTTTCCAAGCCCAACCTAACTCTACAAATCCTGAGTTCATAAAACCATATTCATCACCTATTTTTTGTCCGTCACCAATAGCGTTGTTAAAACCTGCTGCAAACACTAGGTCGCTAGTTGTGCGTTTGTCGTATTTTCGAAACTTTTTTCTGTTCTTTATTCTAAAACCTGCAAAGCTTTCGCCATCGCCTCCAAAACTGAATCCGAAATAATCTCCTTTATCGTCGTCCAAATTATCATAACCTATTTCATTACGCTTTAGCAACTCTATTTTGTTATCTATAATTGCAATACGATTTTCAATATTAAGCGCACGCTTTTTGGCTACTTCTTTTTTAAGCGCATCGGCTTTTTCTTGAGTGATTTCGCCATTTTCCAATCGAAGATTTATAGCCTCAACTTCTTTTTTAAGATACTCGCGTTCTTCTTCTTCAATTTTTTTCTTTAACTCATCAAGGCTCTCAATTTTAAACTGATTTTTAGACTTTTGAATTGTGTCTTGTGCGTTCATTTTACCTACAACTAGGCATAAGATTACTAGCACTACGCATTTTGTAATAGTGTTCATAACTGTTCGTTTTGTGATTAATGTTTCTTTTTAAGTGTTAATGATTTCGTTCAGCAACTGCAGTTTTTACTGTGTCGAAACTATTTTTAAGAGCATCAAATACTTTTGCTCTAAACGATTGCTCTAGCTCATCTTCAACGTCTTGAAGTAAAGCATCAGCACTTACCGTTCTTGTGGTTTCGTTGTATAATCTGTTTTTTAGTATTTCTCGTTCTGCTTGTTTTAAAAGCGAATCAATTTCGGCATTACTAACTGTAACATCTTCGAGGTTGAGCTTTTTTATTTCGTCAACTACATCGTTTATTTTAGCTTTTTCAAACTCTAGTGAGTTTAAAGGAGTCTCTAAGTGCTTAACTTTTTCTTGCTCTTTAGTAGTGGTTGCAGCCACAGCTTCTTTAATTGTAACCGTTGTATTAGGACTTACAATTCTTGTTGACTTTTGCACCACTGCTCCACTTTTTGGGGTAGGAATTATTTTTTCAGTTGAAGTTTTTATGTCTTCAACTTGTTCTACAGCAACAGTATTTATTTCTTTTTTGCTTTCAACAGGATTTAAAACTTCTTCTTTTAATTGTTCTTCTTTAGTTTCAGTATCTACAATTGCTGGTGTGCTGTTTTCTAATTCTGAATTATTAAAAAACAATGTCGTTACTAAAGCAACACCTACAATGCTTGCTGCAATACCAACCCAAAAATATACCGTTTTGGGTTTTCTTTTATCTTGATTATCTAAACGTTTTGCCAAAACATCCCAACTTGCCTCAGATGGCTGTATGGTACGCTCCTCAATCTTCTCCTTAAGATTTTCCTCAAACTTAATTGGTGCCATAACTAGATGTGTTTAATTTTTTAATGTTTTCTTGAAGCATTTGTCTTGCTTTGAAGAGTTGCGATTTTGATGTTCCTTCTGATATATTTAATAGTTCTGCAATTTCGTGGTGCTTATAACCTTCTATAGCATACATTACAAAAACCATTTTATAGCCTTCTGGCAATTCATCAATCAACTGTTGTAATTCAGCCATTTCAATTTCGGTATTGATATTATTTGCATAATCGTGAGGCATTGTTACCTCTTCTACCGAAAACTCAATTTGCTTTTGCTGTCTTAAAAATGATATTGCTTCTCGTACCATTATTTTTCTCAGCCAACCTTCAAAACTTCCTAGGTTTTTAAAGCTCTTTAAATTTGTAAATGCTTTAAAAAACCCATTTAGCATTACCTCTTCCGCTTTTTGAACATCTTTTATATAATACCTACAAACACTCAACATTTTAGGCGCATGTATTTCGTACAACACATGTTGCGCTTCGCGATTGTTTTTCGCAGCTTTACTGATAAGCTCAGTGTTATTATTATGCAATTGAATAACTTTCAAAATAGCTTTCATAAGGTCTTCTATTTATAAAGACGAAAGTTTTTTTAAAATGGTTGCCTGAAGTATGAAAAAAAATTATTTTTTTCTGTCAATCACGTAATTCACCATGAGTTCTAGCGAATCTTTAAATTCAGATTTTGGATATGTATCAAGAATTTGAAGTGCTTCTGTTTGAAACTGTTTCATTTTATCAATTGCATATTCCAATCCTCCATTAGCTTTCACAAAAGCTATAACCTCTTTAACACGCTTTGTGTTTTTGTTATGATTTTTGATGGAGTTTATTAACCATTTTCTTTCCTTATCTGAACTGTTGTTAAGCACATAAATGAGTGGCAAAGTCATTTTTTGCTCTTTAATATCGATTCCTGTAGGCTTACCGATAGCTTCATCTCCATAATCGAACAAGTCATCTTTAATTTGAAATGCCATCCCAATAAGCTCACCAAATTTTCGCATGGTTTCTACTTCGGGTGAATTTGGTTTTACCGAAGCTGCACCTAAACTGCAACAAGCCGCAATAAGCGTTGCTGTTTTTTGACGAATAATCTCGTAATAGACATCTTCAGTAATATCAAGCTGTCTCGCTTTTTCAATTTGGAGCAACTCACCTTCGCTCATTTCTCGAACAGCTACTGAAATAATTTTAAGTAAATCAAAATCATTATTATCAATTGACAGCAACAATCCTTTAGACAATAAAAAATCACCTATAAGTACTGCAATTTTATTTTTCCAAAGTGCATTTATAGAAAAGAAGCCTCTACGTCTATTACTATCATCAACAACATCGTCATGCACTAAAGTAGCAGTATGAATCAATTCAATTACCGAAGCACCTCTATAAGTTCGCTCACTAACTTCGCCATTTTTAATCATTTTAGCTACTAGAAACACAAACATAGGTCGCATTTGCTTCCCTTTTCTATTAACAATGTAGTGTGTAATTCTGTTGAGTAATGCAACCTTAGAAGACATTGACAAACGGAACTTTTCTTCGAAAAGATCCATTTCATAAGCAATAGGTTGTTTTATTTGTTCTGTAATTTTCAATTAAAAAGCTACTAAAATTGAGAACAACAAACGTACTAAAAAAGCTTGTGATATACTATTTTAGATGTTTTTTAGTTTTTCTTAACATAAAAGAGTAGGATAACTATTCATTATTTGGTAGCTTTATAAATTCTATTAATATTCAAATACTAGCTTATGAAAAAAATTACTTTATTACTTACTTTATTTTTTACTTCCTCTATAATTTTTGGACAGGTATTAATATCTGAAGATTTTGAGGGCGGACTTACAGTACCTACTGGCTGGGTTAATAATGACATAAACGGAGGAGGAAACGTATGGACCTTTGAAAACACAGGTCAAACTCCTGCTGGTTTTACAACTCCAAACAGCTACCTCTATGATCCTGCTGGCTTTTCTGGCTCTTATGCCATTTTTAATAGCGATGCTTATGGTGGTGGCCCAGAAGAAGCAGCACTAGAAAGCCCTACATTTGACTGTTCGACATTAACAACTATCAAATTAAGCTACAATCACTTTTACCTATCTGGATATAGTGGTTATGGTTATGTTGAAGTTTACAATGGATCTAGCTGGATAACAGTTGCAACATATGATGATGCCGCCGCCGCAACAGATGGATACCTTTATGGAAGTGAAATTATTGATGTTAGTACAGAATTAGCTGGCGTATCTAATGCCCAAGTAAGGTTTAGATGGGTAGGGGACTACTCTTGGTGGTGGGGTTTTGATAATGTTGTTGTACAACAACCAACTGTTTCAGCTCCTGATGCTGTTATCGAACCAAGTCCTGCAGATGAAGCAACTGATGTTCCTCTTGTACAAGATGACATTGATTATCCCAACAAAATATATTTCTCTTGGACAGAGCCTACTACTGGAGATCCAGCAACTAGCTACAGACTAGTTCTTGGTACAGAAAATCCTCCTGTACAAGAATTTAACAATTTCCCTAATGGAGATTTCATATACAATATTTCTTTCGACACAACTTATTACTGGCAAATTATTGCTGTAAATATTGGTGGCGAAACCGCTTCTGAAATTTGGAGTTTCACAACCGAAGCTGACCCTACCGCTTCTATTGATGAAGTTACAAACGATACTTTCTCTCATTTCTACAACAAAGACACAGACGTTTTAACTTTAGAATCTTCTAGCACTCCTCTAGAACATGTTGAAATATTTAACATCTTAGGTCAACAAGTAATAAATAATAACTTAAGTTTAAATAGAGAAACAATTAATATGTCTGATTTAAAAGACGGAATTTATTTAACTAAAGTTACTATAAACGGAAACACCAAAACTATTAAAGTCTTAAAGCAGTAATGTTTTAAAACCTTATGAAAAATCAAAAGAGCGACTATTAAGTCGCTCTTTTTTTTATGTTTTATTTGCTAATTGCCCACATGCTGCATCAATATCCTTACCTCTAGATCTCCTTACTGTAACAGTAATATTATTGGCTTCGAGCATATCAATATACATTTGCAATGCTTTATTATCTGCTTGCTGAAACTCACCGTCGTCAATTGGGTTGTATTCAATTAAATTGACTTTACTTGGCGCAAATTTGCAAAACTCAATAAGTGCATCTACATCTTTTTTAGTATCGTTAATACCATCCCAAACCACATACTCATAAGTGATTCTGTTTTTGGTTTTAGCATACCAATACTCTAATGCTTCACGTAAATCTTTTAACGGAAATGTTACATTAAATGGCATAATAGAAGTACGAACCTCATCAATTGCTGAATGAAGTGAAACGGCTAGCTTAAAATTCACCTCTTCATCTGCCATTTTTTTAATCATCTTAGGAACTCCTGAAGTAGAAACTGTAATTCGCTTTGGAGACATCCCTAAGCCTTCTGGAGAAGTAATTTTATCAATTGCTTTTAGTACGTTATTATAATTCATGAGTGGTTCTCCCATTCCCATAAATACAATATTACTCAAAGGTCTATCAAAATACAGTCTGCTTTCATTATCAATAGCAACAACCTGATCAAAAATCTCATCAGGATTTAAATTTCGCATACGCTTTAATCTAGCAGTAGCACAAAATCTACAGTCTAAACTACAACCTACTTGCGAAGACACACACGCAGTAGTTCTTGTTTTAGTAGGAATAAGAACCGACTCCACAACCAAACCGTCGTGTAAACGCACAGCATTTTTAACTGTACCATCACTACTACGTTGCATTTGATCCACCTGAATATGATTGATAACAAAGTTATCCTCCAACATATTTCTGGTGTCTTTGGAAATATTGGTCATATCTTCAAATGTGTGAGCTCCTTTGTTCCAAAGCCACTCATACACCTGATTCCCTCGAAATGCTTTATCGCCTTCTTTTACAAAAAAGTCTCTAAGCTGTTCTTTGGTAAGCGCACGTATATCTTTCTTTTTAATCTCCATAGATACTGCAAAAATAATAAAAGCTACATATAAAAAAGCCTTACATTTAGTAAGGCTTTAATAATTATCGATTTATATAATATATTAAAGAATTAACATGGCGTCTCCATAAGTGTAGAAACGGTATTTTTCTTTAACAGCTTCTTCGTAAGCTTTTTTCATGAAATCATGACCTGCAAAAGCAGAAACCATCATTAATAATGTTGATTTTGGTGTATGAAAATTAGTAATCATACAGTTAGCAATACTAAAATCGTAAGGAGGGAAAATAAATTTGTTTGTCCATCCTGAAAACTCGTTAAGCGTACCACTAGACGATACTGAACTTTCAATAGCTCGCATAGATGTTGTACCTACAGCACATACACGTTTTTTGGTTGAAATCCCTTTGTTGATAGTCTCCACAGCATCAGGACCTATAAAAATTTCCTCGCTATCCATTTTATGTTTAGAAAGGTCTTCTACCTCAACAGGGTTGAATGTTCCTAAACCAACATGAAGTGTAATTTCTGGCAATTCAACACCTTTAATTTCTAAACGCTTAAGTAAGTGTTTTGAAAAGTGAAGACCAGCAGTTGGAGCTGCTACAGCACCTTCGTTTTTAGCGAAAATAGTTTGGTAACGCTCTTCGTCTTCTGGCTCTACATCTCTTTTAATGTATTTTGGTAATGGAGTTTCACCAAGCTCAGTTAATTTATTTCTGAATTCTTTGTAAGAACCGTCGTAAAGAAAACGTAATGTTCTACCTCTAGATGTTGTATTATCAATAACTTCAGCTACTAAAGTATCGTCATCACCAAAGTATAATTTGTTTCCAATTCTTATTTTACGAGCAGGATCTACAAGAACATCCCAAAGGCGTTGTTCTTCGTTTAACTCTCTTAACAAAAACACTTCAATTCTTGCTCCTGTTTTTTCTTTATTACCATACAAACGTGCTGGAAACACTTTTGTATTGTTTAAGATCATCACATCTCCTTCATCAAAATAATCGATAACGTCCTTAAATAGTTTGTGTTCAATTGTTTGTTCTTTTCTATTAAGTACCATTAATCTTGCCTCATCTCTAATGTCAGATGGTCTGTCGGCTAGTAATTCTTCAGGGAGTTTAAAGTTAAAGTGCGATAATTTCATTTCAATGTTTTATTTTTTGCAAGTGGCAAATATACAATCTCAACATAGGGTTTGTCAAGTAATTCAAAGATTATTATTGGTTTATTTGAAAACCTATAGATTTTAAATCGTCCCAAAATGTTGGATAGGACTTTGAAACTACCATAGCATCTTCAATTTTTAGCTCAGTTTTTAACGCTAATGGAGCAAATGCCATTGCCATTCTGTGGTCGTTATATGTTTGTATAGTTGCTAGTTTAAAATTGCCATCAAACGGTTTTAGGTGAAGCGTTTCGTTGGTTACTTCTATATCTCCTCCTAGTTTTTCTATTTCATTTTTAAGCGCAACTAATCTATCTGTTTCCTTTATTTTTAGGGTAGGCAATCCTTCTAAATCGCATTTCACACCTAAACCTAATGCTGTTACAGCAATGGTTTGCGCAATATCAGGTGATTTTACAAGATCAAAAGCAATTTCAGCTTGATGCTGAGATGTTTTCTCTAAAACTATTGAAAGTCCTTTGAAAGTGGTTTTAACACCAAATGCTTGGTATAATTCAGCTAAAACTGAATCGCCTTGTAAAGAATCTTGTTTGTATGAAGATAATTTAACTTGAGTTCCAATAGGACTTAACGCAACAATACTATAAAAATACGATGCTGAAGACCAATCGGACTCCACAACTATTGTTTTATCCCCTGAAACCTCCTTTAACGGATTTACTGTAATGACATTATTTTTGAAAGATGTTTCAACTCCAATTTGATTTAACAAATTCAAGGTCATGTTTATATAAGGAATTGAAGTGATTTCGCCATTTAAAGTCAACTCTAAACCTTGCTCTAGCTTAGGTGCAATTAACAATAGTGCAGAAATATATTGACTACTTACATTAGCTTTTAAGCTAATTTTATTTTGAGTAAGCGCTTTACCTTTTATGAGCAATGGTGGACAACCAGAATTCTCCAAATAAGAAATATTAGCCCCTAACTGATTCAACGCTTCTACAAGAATTTGTATTGGTCGTTCTTTCATACGTTGCGACCCTGTTAAAGTCACTTCTTTACCTTGTTGGGTTGCAAAAAAAGCTGTAAGAAAACGCATTGCTGTACCTGCATGATGTATATCTACTACTGTATTCGAATTTGAACTCAGCGCTTTAGACATTACTACACTATCATCTGAATTGGATAGGTTTTCAATTTTTATTTCAGGATATAACGCTTGTAGCAGCAACAATCTATTAGATTCACTCTTAGAACCTGTTATTGTGATACTAGAAACGGTTTTTATTTGTGATTTGAATAATTTGATGTTCATTTTGAACTGATAAAACACATCGAGAAAACTCGATGTGTCAATTATAAATTTTTATTTTAACTTTTGATTATTGTGATGTCTATCGTGGTCTCGCTTGGTTTTTTTATCCATTTTTTTATCAAAAGCTGCCTGCAAATCTATTCCTGTTTGATTTGCTAAACATAATACAACAAAAACCACATCAGCCAATTCTTCACCTAAATCTTTATCCTTATCGCTTTCTTTTTCACTTTGCTCTCCGTAACGACGTGCAATAATACGAGCTACTTCACCTACTTCCTCTGTAAGTTGAGCCATATTAGTAAGTTCGTTAAAGTAACGTACTCCATGTTCTTTTATCCAGTCATCAACTATTTTTTGAGCATTTTCAATATTCATTGTTATATTTTTTTAAGCACTATTTGTTCATTTTGCTTTTCAATCATTAATTGATAAAACTCTTTAAACTGCTTGTATTCGGTTGGCAAAATTAAGGTTTTATTAAGTTCAAACGTTATAACAAACTGAATATAACTTCCATTTTTATTAGCCATGTAAGTAAATACTCCGTCTGAACCATTAAACTGATATTTAACACTTTCTGGCAATACATCTAATTCATAACCTTCAGGAATCATCATATTCACCATATATTTATCTGAAATTGGATACACAAAATCTATAGGATATATTCTTGTGTCTTGCTTAAATGGGTTTTCTTTAGAAGCTAAGAACAGCATTGGCTTTAAATACAAATCTCCTCCAACATCCTCTATAGCTTCATCAATATTAAAGTCATATGATAATAAAACTGGCTTATCTACTTCGTTTATTTGGCTAAGATTTAAATCTGAAATTTCAATAAGCCCTTTATCTTTCTCTAATGCTTCTATAACTTTCTCATCACCATATCCATCATATTTATTTCTTAATCTGTTGGCTTGATAGTTCGTATATTGATGTCTTATTTTTCCATTTATTGAAAGGTCTGTTTCTAATTTGGCGTTCAAAGAAACCATTTCGCTTGAGCTTACTTCTGGTATTAGGTTAATCCAATCAGAACTCCCATCCTCTTTTATTAATCTACCTAACCAGTTAAGAGTATTTGTAGGTAAAATATCAATGGTACCATGTTTTCTTGTAGCGTCTATTAAAATTATTTTGCCATCAACATTAACAGCAGATATAACATAATTAAATCCTGATCTTGTTGGGACTAATGGAATTCCATTATTTTTTGTACTTACTAAAACCGGATTAGCATCCATACCTACATATCTTAGCATTGAGGTTAGCATTAAATTTATGTCAGCACTATTACCAACTCCATCTTTATATGCTTTTGATACACCTTGCTCAGCAGTATAACCATAATATTCATTCCATTTTACTTTTGACTTAACAAAATCTAAAATCATGGATACCTTTTCTATTTTATCATTCGTAGGCTTACTAGACATTAATATCTCTAAATCTTTTTTAAAGTAATTATTTTTACTTAATTGATCTCCAAAGTCTGAATCGTCATAGATTGTATTTGTCACCTTTTCCCATGTTGTAGAAAGATATTCTATAGGCTGATTTGGAAGCTCTATACGCTCTAACTCAACCAATAATCTTGATTGGTAATTTGCCAAATTGTCCACATAATTCTCATCTTTTAATGGAGGAATATTAGACAGATTTGCTTCAACTACATTATCGTTAAAATCAATTTTTGAAGAACTATAGTTAGCTAATCCACCACCTCTTGATTGAGATCTTTCTCTACTTGTTATAGTAACACTTCTACGCTTTTTTGTTTCAGTTAATTGCGGAATATAAGTTGCTCTTGGGTTTAAAAATGTCTTATAAATTAAATACTCAGGTGTGTTTAGTGACAGTTCAAAATTTTTGGTTGGTATCATTTGTTGAAATGCAATATCATCTATAGAAAACAATTGTGATTCTATAGTATATTCTAACTCTATAACACAGCCTTCTTTAAGATTTGGCATTGTAAACTTGGTTGTTTTACGATACTTATTGGTGTCTTCATCAAAAACATCACTATTCTTTAGTTTATCTTTTATGATTTTACCTCCTTCAATATTGTATGTGTAAGCTTTTAGTCCTATTAACTTTTCAGAGGAAGCACTACTTGCTCCATCATAAAGAGTTATCATTTTTGTAGCATAATCAAAACCTTCTTTATTATAAATCTTTATTCGCTCTTGTATTTCTGTGCTTTGAATAAATCCCTTACCTTGTATGTAGTCAAACATTATCTTTTGTTTCTTATAGAGAATAGCTGCAGTTGCTTCAGGATATTCTGGGTGTTGAGTTTCTAAAAGTTCTTCTTCACTAACTTTCCCAAACTTATAGTTTTGACAATACGTTAATTGTCCTATAAATAACAAGAAAATAATAACTGTTTTTTTCATTTTTTATAAATTAGGTTTTAATACTATTTTTGCTTTATCATTTTTAGTTACTTCTATCCAAAAATCTCTATAATCATTATACTCACTTTGTGAATAAATCCCTTTATTTAGCTTAGTTCTCTTTTGTAGAACAGCTCACTATCTGAATGTTTTGAAATTGACATTGTATAACTTCCAAATTTAGTTTCAATAGATACCGAATCAATTAATGCATCAGCCATAAAACCATTTGGGATAGTAATTATGTATGAGTCTCTGTTAATGTAGCCTCTTTCAATTTCAAAAGGAAGCTTTCTTTTAGAATAACGCTTCGGAATTGATTGTTCTCTATTAAAAAAATTTGGTTGCAATAAGAGTCTATTCCCTACCTTAGTAGCATAACGCTCAGCTTTCATTTGAATAGTTTCAGTAAAAACAATACTATCTCTGTCATCATTATAGCTCATTGAGTCTATAGTCAAATCGCCTAAATATCCCCATTTTTCTTTATAAAAAAGCTTTTGGTCTTTTTCTAAAAGTCCACGAGTATGAGCGAGATAATCGTATCTAGCACCAAATGCACTAGAAGTAATTTTGGCATCAATAGATCCATTAGGGCTTAAATTGATGGTAGAGTTTGTTTCTAAAAGATTTTTTTCTGCATCATAAACCTGAGTATGAACTATTTTTCCTCCTTCTGGTGTAATGACAAATACATCTCTATCATCAGTAAAATTTGCATTATAACCAAATGGAGAGGTTTGACTTGTACATTCTAACCAAATGTCTCCATTTGGTGTTGGAAGATTTAATATTACATGATTTGTTTGACCCAAAAAAGTCACAAACTCCTTATCAATATCAACAGTACTTCTAGAAGCATATACTCTTGAATAATTTGTTTTTACACCCACTACATCCATAAGAGCTTTGGTGTAATTGGTTAGCCCTTTACAGTCACCATACTTAACCTCATCTACTTTTGAGGCTTCAATGGGCTGTATACCTCCAATACCTTCTTGCACGCTTATATATCTTGTTCTTTGCTGAACAAAGTTGTATACTACTTTGGCTTTTTCAATAGGATCATCTATTCCCATAACCAATGCTTTTATTTCAGATTTTGTTGTTTCAGGAAGTTCAGTTCTACCTACTAACAATTCATCATACATCCATTTCCCTAAGCTTGTCCAATCATTAGACTCTCCATAAAAACCTTCATAGTGAAACTTATTTAAAGCGACCCCTAAATGAGGGCTAATATTTTTGAAATCAGGACTGTAAGCCTCTGATTTAATCGCTTTTATGTTATTTACTTCGTAAAGTAAATTATTGTCTTGGCTATTGTTTACTATTTCATAACCCTTAAAATTATACTCTTTTTGTTTAATATCAATCCCTGTTTCATAAGCAATTTCGTATACACTTTTTTGCGTACTTACATAATACCCTTCTAAGGGATACCAACTAGGTATAAATGCAGTATTATTTGTGTTAGTCTCATAATAAAACTCTATGGTATATGGATATTCAGTTGGTGTGTAGTTTAAATATTTAACTCTACTATCTTCATAAAGTGAAAAATCGTTTGCGGCAGAAACATCTTCAAAATCAGATTTTTTAAACTTTTTTATTTGATTTCCAAATTGGTCATAAACTTTAGCTTCAATTTTTTTAATATCTATTCCTTTATCATAACTCACATAAGCTTCAACATTACGGTTACCAGCTTTATTTAAAATTGTAACTATTCTTTTATGAGCTACACTTAAACTTTTCAAAGAAGAAATCTCAATCTTTTTATGATTATATCTAACAACCGCATTTGCTTCAGTTGTAAGTTCAGATGGAATAGTTGCTACAACCAATAAGCTTTCGTCCTGCGCATTTGATAAAAATGAAATAGAGAAGAAGGCAATGGCAAGAAGAATTTTTGTAGGCATAATAAATTGTTAAAAACCAAAAATATAAATATTTACCAAAGCGCAAAAGATTAATCTTCTTTTAATAACCTATTTATTAATAATTTAAAAATCAGTATTAAAACACATGGTAAAAACACATATTTGAGTTCGCTAAAAATGACTAGTAATCCCCATTCTGAAAAAAATCTTTCCACTCCTATTGGAGATACTTTTATCACTTGATACGGAAAAAAATAACGCTCATTATCAAACGGAATAAAAAAACCAACACCTTTTCCACCTGTTGTTAATGCATCTAAAATCCCATGAGACAATGTACTGAAGAGTATCACTAAGAAATACAGCATTTTCCTTTGCTTACCAAACAACACGCAAATGCATAAAGCCCAAATAATTGCAAATAAAATGGAATGAGTAAAACCTCTATGTCCAAAAGGCGATTCGTATGGAACTCCGAAATTAAAAGCCAACACATCTACATCTGGAAGAATTGAAGACAGTATTGCTAAAACCACCAAGCCAATTGAAGCTTTCTTGGAAGCTACTTTTGCAATTGTAAATGCTGCAATACCATGTCCAAATATTGAAGCCATTACTCTTTATTCTTAGTATCTATAATAATTGTAACAGGACCATCATTGAGCAGCTCAACTTTCATGTCTGCGCCAAATTCACCTGTTTGAACTGTTGTTCCTAAATCAGTTTCTATTTGTTTTACAAACTCCTCATACAAAGGAACAGCCACATCAGGTTTCGCTGCTTTTATATAGCTTGGTCTATTTCCTTTTTTTGTGCTTGCATGCAAGGTAAACTGGCTCACAACAATTACCTTACCTTTAACATCCATGACAGACTTATTCATAACGTCATTTTCATCTGCAAAAATGCGAAGGTTAGCAATCTTTTTAGATAACCAATCAATATCTTCTTTGGTATCCTCATCAACAATTCCTAACAGAATTAAAAGCCCTTGATTTATATTGGCAACTTTATCTCCTTTAATCGTTACACTTGCTTTAGATACTCTTTGTATTACTGCTTTCATAAACTATTCGTTATCCCAGTTATCAGTTCGGTAATGTTCGTCTTCACCTTCTAAAATCTGCAAATAACTTCGGTATCTTGAGTAGGCAATCTCATCGTTTTCGAGTGCGTCTTTTACAGCACATTTAGGTTCTTCAAGATGTAAACAATTATTAAACTTACAGTCTTGTTTCAACTCAAAAAACTCAGGAAAATAATCGCCAACTTCTTCCTTATCCATATCCACAACTCCAAACCCTTTGATACCTGGAGTATCGATAATTTTAGCCCCAAAACTTAAATCGAACATTTCAGCAAAAGTTGTAGTATGTTGCCCTTGCATGTGCTGTGTTGAAATTTCTTTGGTTTTTAAATCCAAATCAGGTTCAATTGCATTAACTAATGTAGATTTACCAACACCAGAATGACCAGCAAACATGCTCGTTTTATCTTTCATCAAAGACTTAACCTTATCAATATTTTTCCCTGTAGTTGCCGAAATACCGATACATTCATAGCCTATTTTTCGGTACACATGCGCTAGGTATTTTACTTCGTCTAGTGTGTCGTCGCTATAAGAATCAATTTTATTGAAGAGTAAAATAGTTTTTACTGAATAAGCTTCGGCTGTTACCAAAAATCGATCTATAAAACTTGTAAATGTTGGTGGATTATCAATAGTCACTAACAAAAACACTTGGTCAACATTTGACGCTATAACATGTGTTTGTTTAGACAGGTTAACCGATTTACGGACAATATAATTTTGCCTATCGTGAATGTTATTGATAATACCTGTAGTTTCGTCGTTATTGGTTTCCAGTTCAAAATCTACAACATCGCCAACAGCTATTGGGTTAGTACTTTTTATCCCTTTTATACGAAATTTACCCTTTATGCGACATTGATAAACTTCGCCTAAATTGTTTTTTACGGTATACCAACTACCTGTAGATTTGTAAACTGTTCCTGTCATTAATTATTTTGTTGAATAAGCAAATTAACAATATTTAAATTTAAGAAAAATGTATCTTTAAAACTTAAATTTACTAAACCTTTCAAATATGAAAAACTTATTGATAATTACTGTTATTTGTTTATTCTCTTTTTTAGAGACAAGCGCTCAAGTAGAATACAAAGTAATAACTAGCGTGGAATCTATAGTACCAAATGGCTTAGGTCGTTCTAGAATTATTTCTGCGGAAGCTGAAAGAAACTACGAAGACTTTACCTCTGAACAAACAGAAGAAGATAACACAAGAAACAAATCTAAACGTAAAGACATAAGGGTAAAAGATTTTGAAGAAACCAAACTTTTAAACTTTTACAATCTTGGTGGTATTCGCTTTCAAAACATTGCTGCCAATGATGCTATAATTTCTTCAAAATTATCAGCTATGGCTAATGATGGCTGGGAATTGCTATTTGTAACAAGTGCTGTTGAAAGCGATAGTGGAAAAGATGACGGTCAAGGTATTTTTATAACTCGTTATGTTTTTAAAAAACAAGCTACACAAGATTAAAAAAAGACCTCAAACGAGGTCTTTTTTTATCCTTTAATTATCTTTTTGGTTTCTAGCCAAGTTCCATCGGCTTTTATGTTTACTAAATAAATTCCTGATTGATATCCTGATAAGTCGATTTGTCCTTTTCTGTTAAAGTTACTCCATTGCAATTTTTGTATTTGCCTTCCAGAAAAATCGTGAATTAAAATCTCAACGGTTTGGTAGTCTCTTTGAGAAACAAAATTAAAAACACCAGTACTTGAAGGATTTGGATAAATTTTTGGTTCAACACCCTTAGCTTCTTCATAAATGTGTTCATAGCTAATATAATATCCACAGCACGTAAGGATTGTTCTACAACTTGAATCAAATGCCGTTACTACAACCTCATCAAGAGATTCATAACCATCTAAAACCACATCAAGATCTTTAATGTTTTGCAAATGCACGTCTTTAGGTGTATAGCCTAAAAAGGAAACCTGTAATGTATCAGTAGGTTTAGCTTCAATTGTAAATTTACCGTTCTCATCAGCAATAACACCTTTGAAGGTATGCTTTACTATAACATTAGCAAAAGGCAATACTCCTTCAGTATCATAAACGGTTCCGCTAATACTGTTTTGACCAAAAAAAGAGAAAGAAAGACTGAAAAATAAAAAGAATACTGTTGGTTTCATAATAGTGATAGTTTGATTAATGATTCAAACCTAATTGAAATCACTATCAACTAAAACCCATAATGAGTAAACACTACTTTTGAATGAGAAAACACATAAAAAAAAGCCTCTTAATGAGGCTTTCTATTAATTATCCATTAATGATTTTTTCCTGATGGTTAATAGATTCTTGGTGAATGGCTTTAAATACTCTTAAGATAAATTCTTCACTAAGATTTTTTTCTTCGCCTTGTAAAATCATTTTTCCTAGTATCTCGTTCCATCGTTTAGACTGAAGTACTGCCACGTTTTTAGATTTTTTAAGCGCTCCAATTTCATCAGCAACCTTCATACGTTTGCCTAACATTTCAATAAGTTGATGGTCCACCACGTCTATTTGCGTACGTAAGGTATTAAGCTTGTTATTAAACTCCGCAGCATCTTCAGATTCCTTTCTTATTTTAAGATCTTTTGTATACTGAACAAGCGTCTCAGGTGTAATCTGTTGTGCAGCATCACTCCAAGCGTTATCTGGGTCGTGATGTGTTTCAACCATAATTCCGTCGTAATTAAGATCTAATGCTGTTTGGCATAAATCGAAAATAATATCTCTTCTTCCAGCAATATGCGAAGGATCTAAAATTAATGGCAAATCAGGGAAGCGATTTTGTAAATCTACAGCCAATTGCCACTCTGGATTGTTTCTGTATCTTGTTTTTTCATAAGTTGAAAACCCTCTGTGAATTACACCCAAGTTTTTAACGTCAGCAGTGTAAAAACGTTCAACAGCTCCCAACCATAAAGCCAAATCTGGGTTTACAGGGTTTTTTATCAATACGGTTTTGTCTGTTCCTTTTAAAGCATCAGCAATATCCTGAACAATAAAAGGGCTAACAGTTGTTCTTGCACCAATCCATAAAATATCGACATCGTGCTTTAATGCTAAATCAACATGGTGTGCGTTTGCAACCTCAGTTGTGGTTAACATTCCTGTTTCTTCTTTAGCTTTCTGTAACCATTTAAGACCCAAAGCTCCAACACCTTCAAAGTTTCCTGGTCGCGTTCTTGGTTTCCAAATTCCTGCTCTAAGCACTGTTGCATCACTATCTTTAAGTTGGTGTGCAATTTTTAGTACTTGCTCTTCGGTTTCTGCGCTACATGGTCCTGCAATTACTAACGGATGGTCTAATCCGAAATTATCTAACCACGATCTTAATTCTTTCTTGTTTTCCATAACATTTCCTTTTTTATATAATTCCGTTTAAAATATCTTTTATATGATTTGTATTTTTCATTTCACTGTGAATAGCCTCAAAATTGTCAGCTTCCATAAACTGTTTGAATTTTGAAAGGTTGTTGATATACTCTTCTAGAGTTTCAACTACGTTAGCTTTGTTCTGCTTAAAAATGGGTGTCCACATATCTGGTGAACTTTTTGCTAAACGCACAGTACTTTCAAAACCACTTCCTGCCATATCAAAAATATCGCGTTCATTCTTTTCTTTTTCAATAACTGTTTTTCCAAGCATAAATGAACTAATGTGCGATAAATGCGACACATAAGCTATGTGTTTGTCATGCGCTTTTGGGTTCATGTAACGAATACGCATACCAACATTAGAAAACAATTGCAATGCTTTCTCCTGTAGCTTAAATGCTGTTTTTTCTACTTCGCAAATAATCATGGTTTTACCATTGAATAAATGCTGTTTTGCAGCTTTAGGTCCTGAAAACTCAGTACCAGCAATTGGATGTGCAGCCAAAAAATTCCTACGATTTTTATGTGTATCTATAACTTCACAAATGGCTTCTTTAGTAGAACCTACATCAATAACCAATGTGGTATCTGACACTAAATCCAGCACCTTTGAAATATGCTTTACTGTAGCATCAACAGGAATTGAAACAATAACCAAATCGGCATTTGAGATTTCATTTAATTCTGCTTTTTTATCAATTACTTGAAGTTCTAATGCTTCGTCTAGATGTGTATCACTTTCATCAACACCATAAATAACAGCATCTTTGTAAACACGCTTTATATCTAGCGCAAAACTACCTCCTATTAATCCTACTCCTATTACAACTATTTTTTTCATTTTACTCTTGCAATTGCTTCTTCAATTTCTTCGGTTTCTGCACATAACGAAAACCTTATGTATCCTTCTCCATTACTTCCAAAAATGGTTCCTGGTGCAATAAAAATGGAATCGTTTTTTAAAACTGTGTCTATAAATTCTTCTGACTTTACAAACTCTGGTAATTTTGCCCAAACAAACATTCCTGTTGCGTTTTTATCATACGTACAGTTCAATGCTTCGGCTAGTTCCCAAACTAGTGTTCTTCTTTTTTCATACACACTATTTAGGCTTAAGTACCACATATCAGAACAGTTTAACGCTTCAATAGCGCCTTTTTGGATACCATAAAACATACCAGAATCCATGTTACTTTTCACTTTTATGATACTGTCTAAATATTCTGACTTTCCCATAACCATTCCTACTCGCCATCCTGCCATATTAAACGTTTTACTCAACGAGTTAAGCTCTAAACAGTGGTCTTTGGCATTTTTATACTTAAGAATACTTCTTGGAAATTGGTTTAAAATAAAGCTGTACGGATTATCATTAACCACAAGAATATTATGACGTTTTGCAAACTCAATAACATCTTCATAAAACTTATTAGGCGCAACAGTTCCTGTTGGCATGTGTGGGTAATTAATCCACATGATTTTCACTTTACTTAAATCATGTGTTTTTTCAAGTGCAACAAAATCTGGCAACCAATTATTTTTTTCTTTTAAATCATAAAACAAAGGTGTAGCTCCTACAAGTTTAGTTACCGAAGTATATGTAGGATATCCAGGATTTGGTATTAACACGCCATCGCCTTCATTTAAAAATGCCATTGAAATGTGCATAATCCCTTCCTTACTTCCCATTAATGGTAAAATTTCGGTTTTAGGGCTTAACGACACACTAAAGTGTTTTTTATAAAAATCTGCCATCGTTTGCCTTAACTCTGGCAAACCTTGATAGCTTTGATATTTATGCGCTGTAGCATCTTGCATACTATCAACAATAGCTGATACCACTCTAGATGGTGGTTGCAAATCTGGACTACCAATTCCTAAATTAATGATAGGTTTACCATGCTCTTTCAAAAGGTTAACTTCCTTGAGTTTTCTAGAGAAATAGTACTCTTCAACGGTATGCAATCTGTCAGCTACTGAAATCATAACTTTGCATTTTTATATTCTCCTAATATTTTTAAATCTTGTGCCATAATCTGTAAAATAGATTTTGCTTTTTTAAAGTCTTCATAAGCATCAAAAGTTACATCCACAAAAAAGGCGTATTTCCAAGGTGAATTTATTTTAGGCAACGACTGTATTTTGGTTAAATTCAATTTACAATCGCTCATTACATTAAGCACAGTTGCCAAACTACCTCGTTTATGGTCTAATTCAAATTTGATAGACGCTTTATTAATATCACTTTCAGAAATCTCAGAGTTTTGCGTCTTTACAATCACAAAACGTGTTTCGTTATGTTTTATGGTTTGTATACTTTCTGCTAAAATTTCCAATTCAAACAATTCAGCAGCCAATCCACTAGCAATAGCCGCAACGCCTTTTAAATTTTGTTCTTTTATGCGTTGCGCAACCTCTGCTGTATCCTTATCTTCAATAAGCTTTATATGAGGATATGCTTTAAAAAACTCTTTACACTGCAACAACGCCATAGGATGCGAATACACTTCTTTAATAGCACTTAACGCTTGGTTTGGTAATGCCATAAGGTTGTGTTGCACATCAAGATAATGCTCTCCAATAATGTGTAAATTATGAGTATCAATTAATGCATAATTGGGTATAATAGAGCCAGCTATAGAGTTTTCAATAGCCATAATAACCGTATCGCTCTTTCCTGAAAGCAAGCTATTTACTGCTATATCAAACGACAAGCACTCATCGATAGCCACAGTATCATCAAAAAATTGTTTAGATACAATATGATGAAATGACCCTTTAATACCTTGTATAGCTACTGACTTTATCATAAAAAAAAATCCCGATTTTCATCGAGACTCATATTAAATTTAGTTACCTTAAATTATACATACAACGTCTCGCTCTTTTCGCTAAAAAAGAAATAAAACCAGTTGTAATATGTATAATTGTTTGTTTTCATTGTGTTTATGAAGTTGCTAATGTAATTAATATTTTCACAAATCAAAATACTTAAAAAACTTTTTTGCAGTTATTATTTAACTTTTTAAAGATTATACAGTAATGTATTACATAAATTATATAATTGCTATTTTTGAATAAACATTTCTTTTATGTCTATAGAGGTTGAACACATTTCAAAAACTTACGGAAACCAAAAAGCGCTTAACGCAGTGTCTTTTAAAGTCAATAAAGGTGAAATTGTTGGTTTTTTAGGTCCTAATGGAGCAGGAAAATCGACGATGATGAAAATCCTCACGACGTATATTGAAGCTTCTGATGGTGTTGCAAAAGTGAGCAATTTTGATGTAAACACAGCTTCTAAAGAAGTTCAAAAGCGCGTTGGATACTTACCTGAGCACAACCCTTTATATTTAGACATGTATGTAAAAGAGTATTTAAGTTTTAATGCTGGTGTTTATAAGGTTGAAAAATCTAGAATTGACGAAGTCATAGCACTTACAGGTCTTACTCCCGAAGCGCATAAAACAATAGGTCAACTTTCTAAAGGTTACAGGCAACGTGTGGGTTTAGCCAATGCATTGTTGCATAATCCTGAGGTTTTAATTTTAGATGAACCTACTACAGGATTGGACCCAAACCAATTAATTGACATACGTCACCTTATCACGTCTTTAGGTAAAGAAAAAACAGTTTTCCTATCTACTCACATTATGCAAGAAGTTGAAGCAATGTGCGATAGAGTTATTATTATCAATAAAGGTGAAATTGTAGCCGACAAAACACTTAAAGACCTAAGAGACGAAAAAGTTCAAACGGTTATTGTTGAATTTGATTACAGAGTTGAAGAAGCGTTTTTGTTGAAGCTCCCAAAGGTTACCAAAGTTGAAAACACTTTTGATTTTATTTACGAAATCACGTTTTCAACTACTGAAGATATGCGCTCTCATGTATTTGACTTTGCACATGATAACCAACTGAAAATCCTCCAGCTTAACCAAAAAAATGCGAGTCTGGAAAGTTTGTTTAGGGAGTTGACGAGTTAAAAAAAGGTATTTACCAAAAGAAGATGTAAGCTGTAATTTAACATAACCATGAATAAACAAGAAATTAAGAGGACTGGTATTTTTAATAAATACATAAAGAATCTCAACTTTTTGAATGAATATGGTTTTGTACAAAGTAAAAAGAATGTTTACATATGTCCTATATGTTTGAGTAATCACACAGAAATTAATACTGAAAATCCTCTTACACTTGAAGATGCTCCACCAAAAAGTCTAGGAGGAAAAGCTAATACTCTCACTTGTAAGAAATGCAATAATGAATGTGGATATAAAATTGATTCTCATCTTGTTAAGAGAATGCGAGATTTAGACAAACCTAAACTACTTCCCAATTCATCAATTCCAATTGAAATTAAAATAGATAATGAGATTATTAGAGCGGAAATAACCATAGATACAGAAGGAAATCAAAAACTAATTAGTAGTTTAAAAAATAATAATCCAAACATTCTACGTGATAGAATAAAGAAAGGAAAAAAAATAGAGCAAATCACAATACTGAGAGAACAAATTAAGCCTGATAATTTAGAATATGCTTTGCTAAAAACAGCATATCTAATGGTTTTTGAAAAATTCGGCTATCTTTTTATTCTAGATAAATCTTATGACATTGTCAGAGAACAATTAACAAAACCTAATCAAAGAATCTATCCAAATGGTTTCTGGATAACACAAAACCTACCAGAATCCTATTGCGGTTGTTTTATTTTAAAAAATAAGGATATAAAAAGTTTGACATCAAATTTTATTTTAGATACTGGAAAATCCAAAACAATGTTCATTGTACAATTACCTTTGCCTAATTTGCCTATTAACATTTCTATAAGTAAAAAGTTAGAACAGGAAAGGAAAATGAATCTTAAATTTTATCCCAATCCTAATATTGAAAGAGATTACTTATTTAATCTAGATAATATTAAAGAATTAAAAGTAAATATTGAATAAAAACCACACATAATCAATTATTATTTAAGTGGTTAATCTTAAAAATTTCTGCGGAATTTTATCGGGTTCACAAAAGTTTGCTAATTTAGTTACTTAACCACGAACTAATCAAACACATTATATTGACTATATTCCCTGTAAAGTTTTATGAGATTGAGTTTCAGAATTCATTAAAAGCTCTTAATGAAATTAAAAGTAGAACTATACCTAAAAACATTTTTATCTCTAATTGGAATAATCAAATTTTCATAGGAGAAGTAACAAACAAGCAATTTACAGTAAAATTATCTAAAAAAATTTTAGGGTTATTTTGTACTTTTCATGGAAAGATTGAGAATGAAGTAGTTTTTCTTAAAATCGAATTTCACAGATATACTAAAACATTTTTTTCTTTACTTTTTATTACAATCTTATCATTAATTCCTCTTTCAATAATTTTAAAACAACCCGATAAATTTGCAGGATTGCTGATTCATTTGCTAATAATTAGATATATCTATATTGAACTTCTTTTTAAATTTTGCTCAAAAAAAGGGCTAAAAGAATTAAAAAATATTAATGGGTTTAAATCAATTACGGAAACAAACAACTTTACTGAACTTACTGAAAAATAAGCGCTCCTGTATATAACTCTTCCACCTCAACAATTGGTGGTTGATTTACTAAAATCAAATTTCCTGTACCAAGTAATTTGCCTGTTAACTCTACTTGTGGATTTACAATCATATCATTACTTCCACGATGATACACATCAACATTTTGGGCTATAAGTTGTTCGCCTTCAAAACGACCTGCTCCAGAATAAAAACCTACAAATAAATTGTTAGTTACTCCTGAAAGGTAAAAAGACGCGATGTTGTTAGATGTAACTCTAACTTGGTTGCTATTAAGTTCCATTCTAAAATCGCCAACTGTAAACGTTCCTGGTGCGTTAAAATCTTCTGATAGCAACTTTAAATTATTATAATTTAAAACACCATCAGACTGTATTTCAAACTGAGTTGAACTTCTTATTTCAGTAATATTTGGTGCTGTAACATACACTTTTGTTGCAGCGTAGTCTCTTACAAAATTGCAGGTATTATTATCTGAAAGTATAAGTTGTGCGTTTTCAACTTTTACTTCAACATCAGACAGTAAGTTTTCACCAGTTTCAATAATAATAGTGGTTTCAGCGTCTTGTTTTAAAATCAACTGCACATTTCTATTCACCAAAATTTTATCAAAAGTTGCAACTTCTACAACTTCTTGCACAATGGTTCCTGTGGTTTGAAAACAGTCGCTCGCATCCTCGCTATCACAAGCAAAAAGCATTATAAAACTTACTATGTAAACTATTTTTTTCATTAGCCACTAATTCACGAATATTTATTATTCTCTTTTTGTCATCCTGAACTTGATTCAGGATCTATTTGCATGCTTTCATTTATATTCCATATCAAATGTAGAATAACAAGCATTTACAATCTAACACCAATACCAATTTCAACAGCTTCGGCTTTTGCACCATGAGATTTTAAAGTTAGTGCTCCAAATATTTTATCTCCAAAATAACGCTTCATTCCCACTCTAAAATAGGTTCTACCTTCAAAATCATATGGATAATAAACATAATACCCTAACTGGGTTACAACAGACAGTTTATTAATAAACAACTCATGACCAGCAAAAACACCAACACGTTTCCAGTCTTCATCTCCACTAACGTTATCTTCAGGAAAAGCAACAGATTTATAGTAAATCAATTCTTCCAAGAATTGCGAGAAAAACACATCTGCTCCCAGCTGCACTGCACTTTTATGGCTTAAACGTTTATCAGCATAAGCAGAAACAACTAAAAAAGGATATTGACCACTACCAACTACATCACTTTCGTTTATTCCACTTCTTAAAGCAAAATTAAACTTTATGGGTTCTGTGAATTTTTCTTCTGAAAGGTTATAGATATATTCAGGAGTTTCTTCTTCTAAATTATACGTCAATCCAACATTAAAGGTTATGGAATTAACACTAGTATTTGGTGCTTTTACATTAGCGTTTGAATAATGAATAAGACTTAACCCTGTTTGAAACCCAAACCTATCAAACAAGCGTTCTTTTTTATAGTTGAGCATTAAATAGGTACTACTCAACAAACGAGAACCAAACGCTATATTTTTATGATTATCAACCTTATCATAAGGGTTGGTTGTATAGGCTAACCCTTGACCAATACGAAACATTAAATGACGTTTTAAGAAATAAAAATTGTAATGCGCGTACAAGGAATAATTATCTCCTAAGACCTCATTTTTTAAATTTTGATAAGCAAATGACACACCATAATCAGGATAGTTGTAACGTTGCTCCCAAGCTTGATGACCAAAGGTTTTTTTATTCCAACTTAAAATAAAACCTTCGGGATGCCCATTTATTAAATGAAGAATATCATCATTATGAAGCGCAATATTACCTTTAAAATAATTGACATCAAAAGTAGATGTTGTTTGCTTTTCCTGTGCAAAAATAAAAGCACAACAAAACAAAAAAGTATAGGTAACAAGCTGCTTCATAGTTTAATTTAGTGAAGCAAAAATAACAGAATATTTAGAACAAATGCTCTGCAATTGCTTTTATGTTATCACTTTTACCCATTGAGTAATAATGTAATACTGGTACACCTGCATTTTGTAATTCTTTAGATTGTTTAATTGCCCATTCTACACCTACTTGTCGCACAGCTTTATTGTCTTTACAATCCTCAACAGCATCAATTAAGTCTTCTGGTAAATCTATTTTAAATACTTGCGGTAATAATTGCAAGTGCTTTTTAGTCGCAATTGGCTTTATCCCTGGAATTATTGGCACTGTAATTCCTGCTTGTTTCGCAGCTTCAACAAATTCAAAGTATTTTTTATTATCAAAAAACATTTGTGTCACTACGTAATCTGCACCACAATCTACTTTGTGTTTTAAGCGTTTTAAATCGCTTTGTAATGAAGGTGCTTCAATGTGTTTTTCTGGATAACCAGCAACACCTATGCAAAAGTCAGCTTTATCGCTAGCTTCAATAACATCGTGCAAGTATTTTCCTTTATTCAAATTTTGAATTTGCTCAACCAATTCGCTAGCATATTGGTGACCTCCTTTTGAAGGCTCAAAATACTTTTGATGACTCATAGCATCACCTCGTAATGCCATAACATTATCAATTCCTAAATAGTGGCAATCTACAAGTAAATATTCGGTTTCTTCTCTACTAAAACCGCCACATAACACATGCGGAACTGTATCAACGTTGTATTTGTATTTTAAAGACGCACAAATACCAACGGTTCCTGGTCGCATACGCGTAATTTTTCTATCTAACAAACCGTTTTTTTCTATATAAACATGTTGTTCCCTAGACGTTGTTACATCAATAAATGGTGGCTTGAACTCCATTAAAGGGTCAATATTGTTGTATAACTCTTTAATGTTACTTCCTTTTTGTGGCGGAATGATCTCAAAAGAAAACAAGGTTTTTCCTTTGGCTTGCTTTATATGTTCGGTTACCTTCATAGTCTATGTTTGGCACCAATCTTATCAAACTTTAAGCCGATAAATATGCAACCAACAAAGACAATCCAGTGATTAAAATCAACTGAAAAGCAAATCGTATTTCTACTTTAAATTTTGTCATTTTTATAGCAAATTTGTTGCTGCAAGATTAGTGATTTATTTAATATCGAATATTAATTTATTTGTAATTATTAGTTAATTTTCTGACATGTTTGGATTCAGCCACTTTTGAGCTTCTTCGGTTGACATACCACGTCTTTTGGCATAATCTTCTAATTGATCTTCGGTAATTTTTCCTAACCCAAAATATTTAGCTTCTGGATTTGCAAAATAATAACCGCTCACACTTGCTGCTGGCCACATCGCAAGACTTTCGGTTAGTTTTACACCAATGGTTTCTTCGACTTTTAAAATGCCCCAAATAGTCTTTTTCTCTAAATGATCCGGACAAGCTGGATAACCTGGTGCAGGACGAATACCTTTATATGCTTCTTTAATCAACTCTTGATTGCTTAGATTTTCATTGGATGCATAACCCCAAAAATCTGTACGTACTTTTTGATGCAAATATTCTGCAAAAGCTTCAGCTAATCTATCGGCTAATGCTTTAATCATTATGGAATTATAATCGTCGTGATTCGCTTCAAATTCTTTTGCTAATTGTTCGGTTCCAAAACCTGTAGTCACGCAAAAACAGCCGATATAATCTTGAATTCCTGTGTCTTTAGGTGCGATAAAATCGGCTAATGCAAAGTTTGGAACGCCTTCTCTTTTTTTGAGTTGCTGACGCAGTGTTAGGAATTGGTGTTTAGTGTTTGGTGTTTGGCTAGATGTTGAATCAACCTTTCGACTGCGCTCAAGATTAACTCCATCAAAATCTTTTTTAGATGCTGAATCAAGTTCAGCATGACAATCTTCGATTATCACCTCAATATCATCATCATTTACAGTATTTGCAGGAAACAATCCAAAAACCGCTTTGGCTTTCAGTTGTTTTTCATCAAATACATTTTGAAGCAAGACTTTAGCGTCTTTAAACAATTCGGTTGCTTGTTTACCAACGATGTCGTCGGTTAAAATATCTGGATATTTTCCGTGTAAATCCCAACTTCTAAAAAATGGTGACCAATCGATATAATCTTCTAAAATCGTAATATCAAAATCTTGAATGTCTTGTATTCCTAATTGTTTTGGTTTTACAATGTCGGTTGTGTTCCAATCGATTTTAAACTTTCGGTCACGCGCTTCTTCAATAGACACATATTCCTTTTGTTTCCCACGTTTTAGAAACTGCTCACGGAATTTTTCGTATTCCTCACGAATCTGTTCTTTGTAAACATTATTGTCCTTCTGCAACAGATTTCCAACAACGGTTACAGCTCTAGACGCATCGTTGACGTGCACAACAGTATTGGAATAATGTGGTGCAATCTTTACCGCAGAATGCGCTCTAGATGTTGTTGCGCCACCAATTAACAACGGAATATTAAACCCTTGTTTTTCCATTTCTTGCGAAACGTAAACCATCTCGTCTAACGATGGTGTAATTAAACCGCTTAATCCAATAACATCGACGTTTTCTTTTTTAGCGGTTTCAATGATTTTTTCTGGCGGAACCATAACGCCTAAATCCACAATTTCATAATTATTACAACCCAAAACTACACTCACAATATTTTTACCAATATCGTGTACGTCGCCTTTTACGGTTGCCATTAAAATTTTACCGTTAGAGCGTTGCGAATCATCTTTTTCAGCTTCAATATAAGGTTGTAAATAAGCAACTGCTTTTTTCATCACTCGAGCGGATTTCACCACTTGAGGCAAGAACATTTTTCCGCTTCCAAACAAATCGCCAACCACATTCATTCCGGTCATTAAGTGACCTTCGATAACTTGAATAGGTTTGTTTACCGCTTGTCGTGCTTCTTCAACATCTTCAACAATAAAGGCATCAATACCTTTTACTAAAGCGTGCGTAATGCGATCTTGTAAAGGTTCGCTTCGCCATTCTTGTACCTTTGCTACATCGTCTTTTTTCTGTCCTTTTACGGTTTCGGCAAATTCTAGTAAACGTTCGGTTGCATCATCTCGTTTATCAAAAAGTACATCTTCGACGTGTTCTAATAAATCCTTCGGAATTTCGTCATACACTTCCAACATTGTTGGGTTTACGATTCCCATATTCATTCCGTGTTGAATCGCGTGATATAAAAATGCTGCATTAATGGCTTCACGCACGACATTGTTTCCTCTAAACGAAAACGACACGTTACTTACACCACCAGAAACACTGGCATAAGGTAGATTTTCTTTAATCCATTTTGTAGCATTAAAAAAGTCTAAAGCATTTAAACGATGCTCTTCCATTCCGGTTGCAACAGGAAAAATGTTTGGATCGAAAATGATGTCTTCTGGTGGAAATTGAACTTGATTTACCAAAATATCGTAAGAGCGTTTACAGATTTCTATTCTTCGCTCATAAGTATCGGCTTGACCATCTTCATCAAAAGCCATAACAATCACAGCTGCACCATAACGCTTGATAAGTTTTGCGTGATGAATAAAAGTCGCTTCGCCTTCTTTTAAACTGATAGAATTTACAACCGATTTACCTTGTACGACTTGCAAACCAGCTTCAATGATTTCCCATTTTGAACTATCGATCATTATAGGCAAGCGCGCAATATCTGGCTCTGATGCGATAAGATTTAAGAAGGTTATCATGGCGTGTTTTCCGTCAAGCATACCTTCATCCATATTGACATCTATGATTTGCGCGCCACCTTCCACTTGGTCTCTCGCAACATCTAATGCTTCGGCATAGTTTTCTTCTTTTATTAATCGTAAAAATTTACGCGAACCAGTAACGTTAGTGCGCTCGCCAACGTTTATAAAATTACTTTCTGGCGTTATTATTAATGGTTCTAGACCTGATAGTTTTAGATATCGGTTTTTGTTCTCTTTCATACATTAAAAGTTCTCGACTGCGCTCGAACCGACAGTTCTAGGTTTATATTTTGAAGCAACTTCGGCAATTGCTTTTATGTGTTCTGGTGTTGTACCGCAACAACCACCAATGATGTTTATTAAATCATCTTTTAAATAGTTTTCTATAAGCTGTTGCATTTGTTTGGCTGTTTGGTCGTACTCGCCAAATGCATTTGGTAATCCTGCGTTTGGATGTGCTGATGTATAAAAATCGGTTTCGTGAGATAAACGTTTTAAATACGGTTGTAATTGGTCTGCACCAAGTGCGCAATTAAAACCTACACTTAATAACGGAATATGCGATATTGAAATTAAAAATGCTTCTACAGTTTGCCCAGATAAAGTTCTACCAGAAGCATCGGTAATGGTTCCAGATACCATAACCGGAATGTCAATATTACGTTCTTCCTTGACTTCTTGAATAGCAAATAATGCTGCTTTGGCATTTAGTGTGTCGAAAATAGTTTCGACTAACAAAATATCGCTTCCGCCATCAATTAAAGCTTCAACTTGTTGTTTGTAAGCAATGCGTAATTCGTCAAAGGTTACTGCACGATATTCTGGTCTGTTTACATCTGGACTTAAACTTGCCGTTCGGTTTGTTGGACCGATACTTCCAGCTACAAAACGCGGTTTTTCAGGATTGGCTTTTGTGAATTCTTCAGCAACTTGTTTAGCTATTTTAGCGGATTCATAATTTAATTCGTACACCAAATCTTCCATATGGTAATCTGCCATACCAATGGTTGTACCAGAAAATGTATTGGTTTCAACTATATCTGCGCCAGCTTCGAAATACTTTCTATGTACTTCGGCAATAGCTTCTGGTTGAGTTAGCGATAATAAATCGTTATTTCCTTTTAATGGATGTTTAAAATCTTTGAATCTTGAACCACGAAAATCGTCTTCAGTAAAATTATAGCGCTGCAACATGGTTCCCATTGCGCCATCTAAAACTAAAATTCGGTGTTGTAATATTTTGAAAATGTCTGACATTTTATAATTTTTAAAATGTCATCATGAAAAGAGAGAAGAATAATTCTCGGGTTATCTGTCCCAAAAAATGGGTAGAATTTAGCACCTTCTTAAATTTCTTATCAAAGAAAATTAAGGGTTGCTAAGGCTTCAACGGGTCTATTCCCTCTGCCTTTCGTGATAACAAACAATATTAATTATGAACTATGGGACAAAGTAACGTAATAAAAAATTGAATCGCAATATTTATTCAAATAAATCTGAAGACAAATATCTATCACCTATATCGCAAATGATTGCCACAATAACACCTTTATCTATAGTTTGCGCTATTTTTAAAGCCGATGCTACAGAACCACCACTACTCATACCTGCAAAAACACCTTCTTGAGTTGCTAGTAAATTAGCTGTTTTTTTTGCGTCTTCTTCACTTATTTCTACAACTTGATCTACTTTTTGAGGATTAAATATTTTAGGCCTGTAAGCTTCTGGCCATTTTCTAATTCCCGGAATTTTCGCACCATCTTTAGGTTGCGCACCGACTATAGTTATGTCTGGATTTTGTTCTTTTAGGTAAGTAGATACGCCCATAATAGTACCTGTTGTACCCATTGCAGAGACAAAATGTGTGATTTGCTGATTAGTATCGCGCCAAATTTCTGGGCCAGTGGTTTTGTAATGCGCTTTCCAGTTATCATCATTTGCAAACTGGTTTAGCATAAAATAGCCGTTTTCTTTATGAAGTCTTTCGGCTTCATCGCGAGCGCCTTCAATACCAACTTCAGAAGACGTTAAAATTAATTCGGCACCATAAGCTCGCATGGTTTTTATTCGTTCTTCAGTAGAATTTTCAGGCATTACTAAAATCATATTTACGCCTAATAATTTCGCAATAAAAGCTAATGCAATACCAGTATTACCACTAGTTGCTTCAACTAAAGTATCGCCAGGTTTAATATCACCTCGTTTTAAAGCTTCGCTTATCATATTAAATGCAGCACGATCTTTTACGCTTCCGCCAGGATTTTTTCCTTCAAGCTTTAAAAATAGTCTTACACCATCTTTTTTTAGGATGTTTTGAACTTCAATTAACGGCGTATTTCCTATTAAATTAGTTATTGATTGACTTTGTATCATGATGGTCTTGTGCTTATATTAATTTCTGACTTATAGGTCACTAATGAATTTGGCGGAACAGATTGCGTAATCCATACATTGGCACCAATAACGCTGTTTTTTCCTATTACAATATCGCCTCCTAAAATAGTTGCGTTGGCGTAAATTGTTACATTATCTTCTATGGTTGGATGACGTTTGGTTTGCGACAAACTTTTTTTAACCGATAAGCCACCTAAAGTAACACCTTGAAATATTTTAACATTGTTTTTGATAATACTAGTTTCTCCAATTACAATTCCTGTTCCGTGATCTATAAAAAATGAATCGCCAATGGTTGCTCCAGGATGAATATCGATACCTGTTTTACCATGAACACACTCGCTCATCATTCTAGAAATAATAGGTAAATCCATTTTAAATAATTCGTGACTCATCCTATAAATTGCTATGGCATGAAAGCCTGGATATGCTAGATAAATTTCTTGCAAACTCTTACAAGCTGGATCATTTTTTTCGGCAGCTTTGGCATCTAACTCAATTTTCTTTTTTATCGTTGGAAGTATACTTTCAAAAGTACTCCAAATGACTTCAGAGTCTTTATCTGTAATGTCTTCAACAACTGTTTTAAATATAGGCTTTAGCTGTTTCAGTTGTTCTTTTTGTCTTACTTCATCATCAAACAATGCATAAAACAATTGCTTTGTTACATCTGAAACGGTCTCTTTAATTCGTAAATTTATCTGCATGTTTTTCTTATGAATGCTAAAATTACTATTCCATTTTTAGTTTATCACAAGCTTTAAGATTTTATTAAAATAAAACCTCGTAGTAAAAAATTTCACCACGAGGAATTACAACTAAATATACAGCAACTAATCATTAATCTATTGCTTGCACAACTGCTTTTGGCGCTTCTTTTCTGGTTCCATCAAAACCATCAACACCACTAACGGTTGTATACTTTAAAACATATTTTTTACCAGGATTGATAATTTTATAAGCTGATTGACACATTAATGTTGCTTCGTGGAAACCACATAAAATCAGCTTTAATTTACCTTCGTAGGTATTAACATCGCCTATAGCAAAAACTCCAGGAATATTGGTTTGATAATCTAACGTATCAACTTTTATGGCATTTTTTTCAATCTCTAATCCCCAATCTGAAATAGGTCCAAGTTTTGGTGATAGACCAAACAGCGGAATAAAATGATCTGCTTCTAAAAGTATGTCTTCACCTTCTTTTTCGATAGTTACACCTTCAACATTTTGATTACCATGAATAGCTGTAACTTCAGCTGGTGTAATTAAATTAATCTTTCCTAAAAGTTTTAACTCTTTTACTTTTTCTACAGAATCTAAAGCGCCACGAAACTCGTTTCTTCTGTGAACCAAAGTCACTTCAGACGCGATATCAGCAAGAAAAATACTCCAGTCTAAAGCTGAATCACCACCTCCAGAAATTACTACTTTCTTGTCACGATACACTTCTGGGTCTTTAATCATGTATTCCACGCCTTTGTCTTCGTAAAATTCAAGATTTTCAATTTTAGGTTTTCTAGGTTCAAAACTTCCTAGTCCACCAGCAATTGCTACTACTGGTGCATGATGTTTTGTGCCTTTATTTGTTGTTACAATAAACGAACCGTCTTCTAACTTTTCTATGGTTTCTGCGCGTTCTCCTAACGTAAAACCAGGTTCAAACTGCTTGCCTTGTTCCAATAAATTTTTGGTTAAATCGCCTGCTAAAATTTCAGGAAATCCAGGAATATCATAGATTGGCTTCTTTGGGTAAATCTCTGAACATTGTCCACCTGGTTGTGCTAATGCATCTATTAAATGGCATTTTAATTTTAATAATCCTGCTTCAAAAACGGTAAATAATCCGGTTGGTCCTGCTCCTATTATTAATATATCGGTTTTAATCATGTTTAAATCTGTTTGTTTGAAATTAATGTTTTAGTCACATTGTTTAGGGTTTGAACTTTATGCTCAAAGTCGCCTTTAATTGTTTTTCTAAATCGGTTTAAATTTTGCACCAAATCGTCTATGTTTTCTGGTATAACATCTTCAAAAAACTGTCTTAAACGTTTTGCTGTTGTTGGCGATTTTCCGTTGGTAGAAATAGCTACTTTTACATGACCTTTGGTTACAATACCTCCTAAATAAAAATCGCACAACTCTGGTGTATCTGCTACATTTACCAAAATATGATTAGCTTTTGCATCGTTGTAAATTTGTTGATTTACTTCTGGTTTATCTGTCGCCGCAATGACTAAATCTTGATCTAATAAAAATGAATCATGATAAGACATCTTAACTAACTTAACATCAAACTGCTTTGCTAATGTTATCACATCTGGTCTAAAAAAATTAGCTACCATTGTCACTTTAGCGTTTGGACTAGATTTTAGCAAAAACGTTAGTTTTTCTAAAGCCACATAACCGCCACCAACAATTAGCGTATTAATGCTGTGCATTTTTATAAAAATTGGGTATAAATTATTTCTTTCATTCATGGTTATGCTACTTTTAAAGTTTCTACTTGTTTAGCGATTGAATTAAGTGCAACGCGTTGTTTTACAACATCACCAACTACAATAATTGCTGGATTAGACAGTTGCTGTTTTTTAACTACATCGCAAATTGTATTTACAGTTCCAATGCCAAATTTTTCATCTTTTGTTGTACCGTTTTGAATAATTCCTACTGCAGTATTTGATTTGCCTTCAGAAGAAAACACATCCATAATTTGCTGTAATTTGCCCATTCCCATAAGGATTACTACAGTTGCAGTAGATTTTGCTGCAAGGACAATATCGTTTGACATTTTATGAGATTTTGTTGTACCAGTGATTACCCAAAAACTTTCTGAAGCACCACGTTTTGTTAACGGAATACCTTGAAATGCTGGCACAGCTAAAGCTGAAGAAATACCTGGCACCACATAAGTTTCTATTCCAAAAGGCTTCACGTAATCTATCTCTTCTGCACCACGACCAAATACAAAAGGATCGCCTCCTTTTAATCTTACAACATGTCCTTTTGTTTTTGCTCGCTGAACGATTAACTCATTAATTTGTTCTTGTTGATAAGCATAACAACCTTTACGTTTACCAACAAAAATCAGTTCTGCTTTTTTTGACGCATAGTCAAGCAAGTCTTTGTTTATTAAAGCATCGTAGAGAATTACATCTGCCGATTGAATTGCTTTAATAGCCTTAAGCGTTATTAATTCTGGATCGCCAGGTCCTGCACCAACAATGGTTAATTTTGGAATTATTGTCTTCATCATCATGCTACTTTTTGATCGTTTTCACGATAAGTTTTTACTGTTTTTAAAAAGGCTTCAGCACTTTTAAAATATTGCTCTGCAAATGCTTTACTTGGAGCGTTTTCTTTAATTTGAAATACCAACTCTGAAAATGATACGTCAAGCGGAATACGCTTTGTTGCTACAAAATCTTCATCAAACTGCTTAATAATTCCTGCTTGAGAGTTAGTAGATTTATTTTCTGTTAGCAATATTGCTTTAGCTGAATTTACAAACGCATTATACGTGTGATAAATGGCGTGAGAATACACGTTGTTCTCTAAAGCTTCTTTTGCTAACTCTAGTTTTTCTTCGCTTTCTAAAAATAAAGTTGAAATTAAATCGATAACTACACCAGCACACTCACCAATACCAATTGCTTTTTTATAAACTTCGGTATTTCCCCAATCGATAAAATCCTCTTGAGTTAAATTGCTTACATCTGATAAGTCTGTAAGCATATCATAAAAATACATTTGTCCTTTGTCTTGATAGTAATCTTCAAACGACAGGTTATTTGCGTTAATTTGAAAATCGTCTAACAAACGACGCAACGCTATTGGTGCACGACGACTTGGAACTTTTACTACTTTGTCTGCAAAAACACCTTGACCGTTACCTTTGTTTGCACCACCTAAAAGAACTTGCAATGCTGGCGCAACTAATTTATCTGGTGTACGAATTGACATACCTTGAAATCCAATATTTGCCATATTGTGTTGACCACAAGCATTCATACAACCGCTAATTTTAATTACAAGATCTTTGTTATTTAAGTATTGTGGATATTCAGTTTTAATGACGCGCTCTAATTCTTCGGCAATTCCTGTACTGCTTGCTATTCCTAAATTACAAGTATCTGTTCCTGGACAAGCTGTAATATCTACTGCTTTGTTGTAACCAGCTTCTGCAAAACCTAATTTGGATAATTCTTGATAGAAAAATGGCAATAAATCTTCCTTAACAAACGGAATTAATATGTTTTGGCGTAAGCTTAATCGTAGTTCTCCTGCTGCAAAATCTTCGACTAAATTAGCTAACAATCGTGCTTTGTCTGTATAAAAATCACCTAACAACACCTTTATTCCTATCGCTACATAACCTTCTTGTTTTTGTTTGATAACATTGGTATTTTTCCAAGTTTGAAATGCTTTTTCGTCTTTTATATCAACTTTTGGTGCAGTAACATTTAATGGTTTGGAAACTGGATAATTTCCTGCATCAATTGGAACCGAAGCAAATTCAATTGCTTTTTGCTCTTCTGCTACAAGTCGCTTAAATTCTTCTAAACCAATATCTTTTATTAAGAATTTCATACGCGCTTTTGCACGACTTTTACGTTCTCCATAACGATCAAAGATGCGCAAAACACCTTCCATTACTGGAATAATTTTATCACTAGGCAAAAATTCATAAAACACATCGGCATGTCGTGGTTGCGAACCTAATCCGCCACCAAGCATCACTTTAAAGCCACGTACATTGTTTTCAACTTTTGCGATAAAGCCTAAATCGTGCATGTAAGACAATCCTGTATCTTCGTTTGATGCTGAAAAAGACACTTTAAACTTACGTCCCATTTCTTGACAAATTGGGTTACGCAAAAAGAACTTAAACAAGGCATCCGCATAAGGAGACACATCAAAAGGTTCGTTTACGTCAATTCCGGCAGTTTCGCTTGCTGTTACATTTCTTACCGTATTACCACAAGCTTCACGAAGGGTTACATCGTCACGTTCTAATTCTGCCCAAAGTTCTGGTGTTCTATCAAGATCTACGTAATGAATTTGTATATCTTGTCTAGTTGTAATGTGCAACCTTCCGCGAGAATATTCGTCTGAAACATCTGCAATTCGGCGTAATTGTTTACTTAATACTTTTCCATAAGGCAATTTTATACGAATCATTTGTACACCTTGCTGTCTTTGCCCATAAACACCACGAGCAAGACGTAAGCTTCTAAACTTTTCTTCATCAATGTTTCCATTATGGAATAGCTCAATTTTTCTGGCTAATTCTATAATGTCTTTCTCTACAACTGGATTTTCTATTTCTGTTCTAAAACTCTGCATGGTGCGTCGCTTTTTTTATTGTAAATGAATTCCGCACTCTCTACTTTGAAGTGCTTTTATTGGGTCGAAATAATCGACGTTTTTGGTTAAATTATGCTTTGCAACATAAGCGTCTAAATCGGCATCTGTCCAATAGTAAAATGGGCTCACTTTTAAAATGCCGTTTTTACTTAAGCTTAAAATATCTTTCTTATTTCTTAACTCGGTTTGTCTTACACGAATATTCGTAAACCATACTTCAGGATTGTGTTCTTTTAAAGCTCTTTTGAAGGGTTCTAATTTTACAACTTCTGAAAACTGATCGAAATTATCATCTTCTAATGATGGAAAACCTATAGTTTTTTCAACCTCTTCTTTACTCAATAACGATTGATACTTGCGAAGATTTAAATGATACTTCTCTGTAATATTTTTAGCATGTTCATAAGTACTTGGTTGATTGTATAACGTATCGCACCAAATTACCTTTATGTCGTTACTATGCTTGGTTATGGTACTTAACAAAACTTCAGAGTATACACCAAAACTTGTTGTTACTATGTTATTGTTTGTTAATCGCAATGCCCAATCAATGATTTCATCAGGTGTTTTATCTTTTAATACTTGGTTCCAATATGCTATATCTATCGTTTGTCCTATCATCTATTTTTTTATTTTTACTATATTCCTATCGGAATAGTAGGAATTAAAAACAAAACTATATAAAAATATTTACCTAGCAGGTATTATTTAGGTTAAAATTTGAATAAAATCGTTAAAGTTATCCTTTGCGTTAATTAAAAAAGTGTTGATTTACAGTAAATCTGCCAATGATTTATTGTTGAAAATTTGCAGTGTGCTATCCCTAACTTCAATCATTAAGCTATGAACAGCACAGGCTGTTTCGTCTGGACAATCATCGCATTTTTCATAAAAATTCAAACTCACGCATGGCACCATAGCAATAGGACCTTCAAGGATTCTCATTATTGGTGCCATTTTAATATCTTTGGGATCTTTAAGAAGATAATAACCTCCATTCTTACCTTTTTTAGACCCTAAAAACCCATTCTTACGAAGCGTTAATAAAATACTCTCCAGAAATTTTCTGGAGATATTTTCACTTTCGGAAATAGCACTGATTTGAACAGGTTTGTTTCCTTCCTGTCGTGCTAAATACGTTAGCGCTTTTAGGCCATATTTGGTTTTCTTTGAAAGCATAAATTCAAAGATAACCAAAATCTGTTATCAACCTAACGCTTGGTTTAAATCGGCAATAATATCCTCATAATGCTCCAACCCTACTGACACACGCACCAAACCATCTGAAATTCCAACTTCAAGTCTATCAGCTTCATTCAATTTACTATGTGTTGTTGATGCTGGATGCGTTGCTATACTTCTGGTATCTCCCAAATTTGCTGACAATGACAATAGTTGCAATTTGTTTAAAAACTGTCTTCCAGCTTCAATACCTCCTTTTATTTCAAAAGCAACAATATTACCGCCTTTTTTCATTTGCTTTTTAGCTATGTCATATTGCGGATGCGATTTTAAAAACGGATATTTTACCAATTGCACATTTTTATGCGACTCTAGAAACTCTGCTACTTTTAACGCATTTTCACAATGTCTATCAACTCGAACAGAAAGTGTCTCCAAGCTTTTTGATAATACCCACGCATTAAACGGCGATAATGCTGGACCTGTATTTCTTGAAAACAGATAAATTTCTCTAATCAAATCGGCTTTACCAACAGTGACACCACCTAAAACACGACCTTGACCATCTATTAATTTAGTTGCTGAATGAATAACCAAATCTGCTCCAAATTTAATAGGGTTTTGTAAATATGGTGTTGCAAAACAGTTATCTATAACCAATAGTAAATTGTGTTTTTTGGCGATGTTTCCTAGCAACTCTAAATCTAAAATATCAACCGCTGGATTGGTTGGTGTTTCAGCATAGAGAATTTTAGTATTTGGTTGAATAAGGCTTTCAATCTTATCAATTTCATTTACTTTGAAATAGCTCGTTTCAATATTCCATTTTGGTAAAAATTTGGTAAACAAACTATGTGTTGACCCAAAAACGCTTCGGCAAGACACCACATGATCACCTGCATTTAACAAAGCTGCAAATGTTGAAAACACAGCCGACATTCCTGTTGCGTATGCATAACCAGCTTCAGCACCTTCTAACTTGCAAATTTTATCTACAAATTCTGACGTGTTTGGGTTTGTAAATCGGCTGTAAATATTACGCTCTTTTTCTTCGGCAAATGAAGCACGCATATCTTCGGCATCTTCAAACACAAAACTACTGGTTAAGTGCAATGGTGTTGAATGCTCTAAATACTGCGAACGCTCCATTTGTGTGCGTATCGCTTGGGTTTCAAAATGGTTTTCTTTGCTCATTATCTTTAGTTTTTTTCTTTTAGTTAATATGTTTTGAAAGGCGTAAAATATCACCAAAAACACCTCTTGCAGTAACTTCTGCGCCTGCTCCAGCTCCTTGAATTACAATAGGATGTTCGCCATACGATTCTGTGAAAATTTCAAAAATAGCATCAGCTCCTTTTACTTGCCCTAAAGCACTATCTTCAGGAATTGACACCAATTTCACTTCTAGATTTCCTTTGTCTTGTTGTAAATCTCCTGATAAATCACCAACATATCGCAATACATGGTTTGGTTGTTGTGTATCTTTTATATTTTGAAATTCTGAATCAAGAACATCTAATTGCTGTAAAAATTCTGCAACCGAAATATCACGATATGCTTCAGGTATTAAATTTTGAACAGCAACATCGTCAAACTCGTTTATTAAATCCAATTCGCGAGCTAGAATAAGTAGTTTCCTTGCCACATCATTTCCTGAAAAATCTTCACGTGGATCTGGTTCGGTAAAGCCTTTATCAATCGTTTCTTGAACAATGGTGCTAAATGGTTTATCCTGAACCGAAAAGTTATTGAACAAGTAACTTAACGTTCCTGAAAACACACCACGAATACGTGTAATATTCTCACCAGATTCATGTAAAAGTTTAATAGTATCTATTAACGGTAAACCTGCGCCAACCGTAGTTTCGTACAAGTATTGCTTGTTGTTTTCTTTTAAATGTTGACGTAAATCTGCATAAAAATCATGCGAAATGGTATTGGCAATTTTATTAGACGATACCAAGTCGAAACCTGCTTCTACCAAAGGTTTATAATTCTCATGAAATACTTTACTTGCTGTGTTATCAACAGCAATAAGATTTTCAAAATGATGCGCTTTAGCAAACTCAATAACGTCTTGAATATTATAATTTTCTTCAGCTGAAGTAATCTCGGTTTTCCAGTTTTCTGAAACGCCATGTTTTGCCAACAATAGTTTTTTAGAATTGGCAATGGCGAACACATTTAAGTTAATGCCTTTACGCTTTTCAATCTCTGTTTTTGATTTTAAAATTTGATTAATCAAAGCGCCACCAACCAATCCGTGACCAAAAATGGCGATGTTTATCTTTTTTGAAATTCCGAAAATTTCACCATGAATTACATTTACAGCTTTATGTAATTGTGTCTTTTTAACCACCAAACTCACATTACGTCCTGTAACCGTATTGTTGAACAACAACGGTGTAATTTGATTTTTAATTAACGCATTGAATGGCTTATGAAACGAACTTAACTCGATACCGATTATTGAAATCACCGCAACGTCATCTACCACTTCAATTTTATTGACATCCTTTGAGTAGAAATCAGTTTCAAACTCACGTTCTAAAGCAATAACCGCTTGTGTAGCTTGTGCGGAATTTATCACCAAACCAATACCTCTTTCAGAAGATCCTTGAGATACAATACTCACACTAATTCCATAATTGCTCAACGCCTTAAAAATTCTCGCATCAACACCAACTTTACCTAGCAAACCACGACCTTCTAAATTTATAAGCGCAACATCTTTTAGAACTGACAAAGACGTAACCTCTTTGTTGCTTGATTTTGCTGTGATCAACGTCCCTTCATCTTCAGGGTTGAACGTATTTAAAATACGAAGATTGATATTCTTTTCAACTAGCGGAATAATGGTTTTGGCATGTAAAACGCTTGTACCGAAGTTCGCTAATTCGTTAGCTTCGTTAAAGGATAACTCCCTAATTTTTTGGGCATCTTCTACCAAATCTGGATTTGCTGTGTAAATACCATTTACATGCGTGTAATTTTGCAGTTCTTCGGCATCTAAATAGTTTGCCAATAATGACGCTGAATAATTGCTTCCATTTCTTCCCAACAAGGTCGTTTCTCCATTTTTATTAGAGCCGATAAATCCTGTTACAACGTTTACAGTTGTACCATTATAGCTTTTAAAATGCGCCAAAACATTGTCTTTAGATTGCTTATCTTGAGGTTGTGCATTTATATAATCAGCATCTGTTTTTATCAAAACTCTGGCATCTGTTGGGTTAGCGTTAACACCTTTTGATTTTAATAATTCTGAAATCAATTTCACAGATAATAATTCGCAATAGGATAATACTTGCGCTTTAATTTTATCGCTATAATCACCAAGCAGTTTAACACCTTCAAAAATGTTGTTCAATTCTGAAAATTCTTCAGTAAAATCAATACCTGGTAATGGTTCTGTTTGATAATTTTTAAACGTTTCAAAAGCAGTTTGATAGTCTTGTTTTTTGGCTGCTTTCTCCAAAATGGCTTCTAAAGTATCAGTTGCTTTTCCTCTAGCTGAAACCACAACCGCAATACGCTCGCCTTCATTTACTTTATGCTCTATAATTGACAACACGCGGTTTAATCCGTCGCCATTAGCAAGCGATTTCCCTCCAAATTTTAATACTTTCATTCTTTTATTTTTGGTTTCAGGTCTAAAAATGCCTTCTATAATCTGTTCTAATTGTTCAAATTCTATTAAAAATGCATCGTGTCCGTGACTGGAATGAATTTCACTGTAGGTCACATTAGGATGCGTTAATGCCAATTGGCGTTGTGTTTCGCGGTTTTCTTCAGCGGTAAAAAACAAATCGGAATCTACACCAACAATGGCAATGTTAGATTTTATGATATCCAATACATTTACATTATCGCCTCTACCACGCGTAACATCAATGGTTTTTAGTAATTGATTCATGAGTTTGTAAGCCGATAGTTGAAAACGCTCTTGCAGTTTTTTTCCGTGATGCAACAACCAACTTTCCACATTAAAGATTTCTAAATCATCATTTTTACTACGTTGAAAACGCTCTTTAAACGATTGTGGCGTTCGGTAACACAACATCGCGTGCATGCGTGCATCGTGAACCGGATTGTTTGAGTTCACCAAGAATTGCTCTTGAATTTGACAGTTGGCAATTAACCAATCGGTAGATTTCCAGTCGGTTGCCACAGGAATTAAATATTCGGCTAGATTTGGTGACAAAAACGCCATTTCCCAAGCAATTCCACCACCAAGCGAACCTCCAATTAGCGCAAAAAGTTTATCAATTTGTAATGCTTTTAGGCCTAAAAGAAATATGTTCGCGATATCTCTTGCTACAAAATCTTTGTAGTTTTCAACCGCAAATCCGTCGTAACCATTTCCTGGAATATTGAATGCTAAAATGGTATATTTTTGAGTATCGATAACTTTGTTATCGCCTATTAAATCTGTCCACCAACCATCTTTACCAGCAACATTACTATTTCCGGTAAGTGCGTGATTTACCATTACAATGGGTGCTTCTCCTAAAGGTTTTCCAAAGGTTTGATAAGACAATTTAATTTTAATGCTCACATTGTTTTCTAGCAAGACATTGTCTAATAAAACATATTTAAGTTTGCTCATGTTTGATTTATAAATTTTAAAAAATCAAAAAGTCAAAACACCTCTTTTGTGAGGACTTAAATAGAATATGTTAAAAAGAAATTACGTAATTACAGGACTGTAATTAGTTTTGTGTTATCTATCTAATTGAAATTTTCGATTATACTCGAAATAACAAAAAGTAGAATTTAGCACCTTCTCGATTTAGATTCCTGCTTTCGCAGGAACTTCGAGGGTTGCCAAGGTTTCATAGGGTCTATTCCCTCCACCTTTCTTGATAACATTTCAATAAGTAATTTGAACTTTGTGAGTGCAAATATTCAGTTAGAAAATTTTAATATCCAAATAATTTTGATTTTTTTTATAAAATCTCTTTAAAAAATCAGGCGTATTGTTCTAAATATTTCTCTTTAATAATCTGTGCTACAGGCTTGTTTTCAATCTTACTTTCTAACCAAGAAATAATATCAAGATACAAAAATGCACGACGCTCATAAGGATGATTTTCGTATTGCTTAAGCTGTTTATGAAACTTAACAAATGCTTTTTTAATATCATGCGGAAAAATGTCTTGAAGTCCTCGAATAAACCTAATCATTTCTTTTTGAACCTCGTTTAAGTCATTGATTTTCAGTAGATATTTATAAGTATCTCTTAATAAACGCTCCAAATGATAATCTAAACCTTCTTCATAATGCGCCACAACGTTTAAAACACGAGAAAAACACTGTAAATCCTCACGCATAGAAAGCGATTTATTAGAAATTATCTTATTTAAATAATGAATACATTCTCGATTATTTCCTGCCCCAAAATGCATACTCGCAAACTTGTAATAGAAAATCATGGTGTGATGTTCATCTATTCTATCTTGATATTTTGGTAGTGCTTTTTCAATTTTAGGAATTAACTGCAAGCCTTCGTGAAAACTACCATCTACAAAATAGTAATTCACACTATTTACATTGTAATATAAGAATGATAAAGCTTCTACATTTTCATCTTTATTGAAAGATGGCGTATTTATAATATCTTCAAATTTATCGAGGTATTCTTTAAATTTATCTTTGTTTTTTATGTAAAAAAGCGACTCCAACAAATAGTTATTTCCTTTTATAAAAAACACAGGATTTAGGTGAATCATTTCAGGATTTTGCTCAAAAAGAGACACCCATTTTAAAGCAAATTTATAGCAGTTTAAAAAATCTTGCATTAAAAAACTATACCACAAATAGGCTTTATACAACCATAATTTTTCTCTAAAACCTAACTGTGAAATGTCATATTTAGGTAATCTGGCGTTAAAATAGTCTTGTATTTCTTTAGCATCATCTTGGTTTTTGGCGTAACCAAATTTTAGAAAAAGTCCGTATAACTGCAAAGATAAATTTGAGAGTTTACTGGCAATCACATTGGCTTGACTCAACTCTTTGGCTTGTATTGTAAGTTCATCTGCACGACCACTGATACTACGTGTAATATACTGCGATTCAATAACCTTTTCTAGCTCTACAATTTCATAAGCTAGATTTTTTTCTTCATGCTGTATCGCAACATCTTTAGCTTTATCTAAAATTTTCAACGCCTGCTTATACAAACCTTTATGATACAAAATAGACGCAAAATCTAGCTGTTCTCTTATTTGAGAACGTGTGTTTTGGTGCGACGGACTCAAACGTAAACTAATTAAAATTTGCTTGTACAAATGCGCTTTTACATTAGCTAATTGCTGCTTTTTAATATTGGCATTTTTTAAAATAGCAACCTCATCATACGATGACAACTTATCCATAACATTAAACAAATTCAAAAATTTTGAATCATCATTCACACCCAATCTGCCAACATACAATTTAAATTGGCGTTTTTCAGATTTGGTCATGGATTTTACCAACGAAAACAAATTATCTTTTTGGTCTTTAGTCATCAAACAAATTAAATATTAACTAATTGAAATACAGTGTTGTAAATTAAAATAATGCATTTGAACATCGTAAACAAAGTTGCGAGTTTATACGCTATCATAAATCCAAAGTATAAATTCGTAAGACAATACAAAAATTTATTTTTTAATGTCTAAAGATAAAGTACAAATTTTCGATACAACACTTCGCGATGGTGAGCAAGTTCCAGGTTGTAAATTAAACACAAGTCAAAAACTGGTCATTGCTGAACGATTAGACACGTTGGGTGTTGATATTATTGAAGCAGGTTTTCCTGTGTCTAGCCCTGGAGATTTTGAAGCTGTTGCTGCCATAGGAAGAATTGTAAAAAACGCTACCGTTTGTGGACTAACACGTGCTGTTGGAAATGATATTAAGGTCGCTGCCGAAGCTTTAAAAACAGCTGTTAGACCAAGAATACATACAGGAATAGGCACATCAGACTCACATATAAAATTCAAATTTAACTCTACGCGCGAAAAAGTTTTAGAACGTGCTTATAATGCTGTAAAATACGCTAAATCGTTTGTAGAAGATGTAGAATTTTATGCCGAAGATGCTGGACGAACTGATAACGAATTCCTTGCTAAAGTTTGTGAAGTTGCCATTAGTGCTGGAGCAACGGTTTTAAACATTCCTGATACTACAGGCTACTGCTTACCTAGTGAGTATGGTGCCAAAATAAAATATTTAAAAGAACATGTAAAAGGCATAGACAAAGCTATTTTATCTTGTCATTGCCATAACGATTTAGGATTAGCCACAGCAAATTCTATAGAAGGTGTTATTAATGGTGCTCGCCAAATAGAATGCACTATTAATGGTGTTGGCGAACGTGCTGGAAACACAGCTCTTGAAGAAGTCGTCATGATTTTAAAACAACACCCTTATTTAAATTTAGACACAAGTATTGTAACACAAGAACTTTATGGCATTAGCCAATTAGTACAAGAACAAATGGGTGTTTACTCTCAACCTAACAAAGCTATTGTTGGTAGTAACGCTTTTGCTCACAGCTCTGGAATTCATCAAGATGGTGTTATTAAAAACCGTGAAACTTACGAAATTATAGACCCAAAAGATGTTGGTGTTACCGAGTCTGCAATTGTACTTACAGCTAGAAGTGGTCGAGCTGCTTTAGCGTATCGCGCGAAAAATATTGGTTACGAACTAACCAAATTACAGCTTGATGATATTTATCAAAACTTCTTGGTTTTTGCAGATAAGAAAAAGGAAGTCAATGATAGCGATATTCATCAAATTATTGAAACAAGCAACGTGTATCAACAAATCATTTCGGCTTAATTAAAAAAGAGTACCGCTTTCGCGGAAAACAACTATGGGAAAAACATTATTCGATAAAGTTTGGGATGCACATGTGGTCGATTCTATTGAAAACGGCCCTCAAATTTTATATATAGACAAACATTTAATTCATGAAGTTACGAGTCCTCAAGCATTTAATGAGCTTGAAGAACGTAACATTCCTATTTTTAGACCAAATCAAATTATAGCAACTGCAGATCACAATACACCAACACAAAACCAACATTTACCAGTAAGAGACGAATTATCCAGGAACCAATTAAAACAATTGGCTGAAAACTGCGATAAAAACAACATTACACTTTACGGTCTTGGTCATAAATACAATGGTATTGTTCACGTTATGGCTCCAGAACTTGGTATTACGCAACCTGGAATGACTATGGTTTGTGGCGATAGCCACACCTCAACGCATGGCGCTTTTGGAACCATTGCTTTTGGTATTGGCACAAGTCAAGTTGCACAAGTTTTTGCTAGCCAATGTTTGCTTTTAACAAAACCTAAAAGCTTACGTGTTTCTGTAAACGGAACCCTAAAACCTGGTGTATTACCAAAGGATGTTATTTTATACATCATTTCAAAAATTGGCACAAATGCAGGAACTGGTTATTTCTGTGAATATGCTGGTGATGTTTTTGAAAACATGAGTATGGAAGGCCGAATGACTGTATGCAATATGAGTATTGAAATGGGAGCTCGTGGTGGCATGATTGCGCCAGACGAAACTACTTTTACCTATGTAAAAGGGAAAGAATTTGCGCCTCAAGGTGAAGCCTTTGAGAAAGCTGTTGCTTACTGGAAAACACTTCCTACTGATGCCGATGCTACTTTTGATAAAGAATATACGTTTGATGCTGAAGACATCGAACCTATGGTTACTTATGGCACCAACCCTGGAATGGGTATAAAAATAAATGCCAAAATCCCAGATTTAAGCGATGCTTCTTTTGAAAAGTCTTTGGAATATATGGACTTTAAAAAAGGAGAATTTATGCTAAACAAGCCTATTAACTACGTATTTATAGGAAGTTGCACCAACTCCCGAATTGAAGATTTTAGAGTTGCTGCCAACTATATAAAAGGCAAGCAAAAAGCACCAAATGTAACTGCTTGGTTAGTTCCTGGAAGTAAGCAAGTAGAATCTCAAATAGAAGAAGAAGGCTTAAAAACAGTATTTGAAGCTGCTGGTTTTGAATTAAGACAACCTGGTTGCAGTGCGTGTTTAGCTATGAACGATGATAAAATTCCTGAAGGCGAATACTGTGTTTCAACATCAAATAGAAATTTTGAAGGTAGACAAGGACAAGGCGCAAGGACTATTTTAGCAAGTCCTTTAGTTGCCGCTGCAACTGCTATAGAAGGAAAAATTGTTGATGTCACTAAAGCGTTAAACGAAACGAATGTCACCTTGAGCGCAGTCGAAAGGTCTCATTCTTAAAATAAATTAATATTAGGTCTCGACTGCGCTCGACCTGACAAAATAATATTAAAAAGAGATTCCTGCTTTCGCAGGAAATAGTATGGAAAAATTTACAACTTTACATAGTACTGCCATTCCGTTGGAAATTGAGAATATTGACACCGATCAAATTATTCCAGCGCGTTTTTTAAAGGCAACCGACAAACAAGGTTTTGGTGATAATGCATTTAGAGATTGGCGTTTTGATAAACTAGGAAACATCAACGAAGCCTTTGCTTTAAACAACCCAAAATATCATGGTAGCATATTGGTTGCTGGAGATAATTTTGGTTGCGGCTCTAGTCGTGAGCATGCTGCTTGGGCGCTTGCTGGTTATGGCTTTAAAGTGATTGTTTCTAGTTTTTTTGCCGATATTTTTAAAGGCAATGCTTTAAACAATGGTTTGTTGCCATTACAAGTTTCTGAAGGATTTTTAAAAGATTTGTTTGAGGTTATTAAAACCAATCCTGAAACAGTATTAACCGTGAATTTAGAAGCACAAACCTTAATGGTTGATGGCACAAATTTGCAAACCGATTTTGACATTGATCCTTACAAGAAAACTTGTATGATTAATGGCTATGATGATATTGATTATCTATTAAGTAAAAAAGAACAAATAGAAGCTTTTGAGCTATCGCGTTAGCGATTGAGGCATTTGTTGAAGCTCTCCAGATTGTAACCATCTGGAAGCGACTGCCGAAAGCGCGACCCTTGTGGTAACGCCAAAAAAAGCAACAAAATAATAACTAAATAAAGAGAGCAGTATGATTTGCTTTCGAAGGAAATGACTATGAAATTAAATATTGCAGTTTTATCAGGAGATGGTATTGGTCCAGAAGTTACAAAAGAAGCCATCAAGACATTGAAAGCGATAGCTCAAGAGTTTGACCATACGTTTAATTTTAAATCGGCTTCAGTTGGCGCAATAGCCATTGATGAAACTGGAGAACCGCTTCCTGATGCTACGCTAGATTTGTGCAAACACAGCGATGCTGTATTGTTTGGTGCCATTGGCGACCCAAAATATGATAATAATCCTAATGCAAAAGTGCGTCCGGAACAGGGATTACTTAAGCTACGTAAAGAGCTTGGTTTGTATGCAAACATTAGGCCTGTTAAGGCTTACGATATGCTTTTAAGTCAGTCGCCATTGAAGGAAGAAAACATTAAAGGCACTGACATTAGTATTTATCGCGAATTGACTGGTGGTATTTATTTTGGTGAAAAACAATTAAGTGAAGATGGTAATATCGCTTCAGATTTATGTGAATATTCTCGTGAAGAAATTGAGCGTATTACGCATTTAGCTTTTAAAGCTGCACAAACAAGACAAAAAAAGGTAACACTTGTTGATAAAGCCAATGTATTGGAAACGTCTCGTTTATGGCGCAATGTTGTAAAACAAGTTGCTGAAGACTATCCTGATGTAGCATTAGACTTTTTGTTTGTAGATAACGCTGCAATGCAATTGATATTAAACCCAAAACAGTTTGATGTTATTTTAACCGAAAATATGTTTGGTGATATTATTAGTGATGAAGCCAGTGTTATTGGTGGTAGCATTGGATTGTTAGCTTCGGCATCGGTTGGTGATAAACACGCGATGTTTGAACCTATTCATGGTTCGTATCCGCAAGCTACCGGAAAAGGTATTGCAAACCCTATAGCTTCTATTTTATCGGCTGCTATGTTACTTGATCATTTTGAGTTACATGAAGAAGCTGAAATGGTTAGAGAAGCTGTTGAAAAATCGTTACAACTAGAAATCACAACACCTGATTTAAACAGTAAAAACAATACTATAACAACAAGTAAAGTTGGAGACTTTATTGAAGACTTTATTAATAACCCTAAAGATAGTAACCTAAATTTCGCGAATATTCATTTGGGTCAATCTACTATTATTTAGAGTGATTAATTATTTTGATTAAAATCAGAAAAGCACCTCCAAAGAGGTGCTTTTTTATTCAGGAAACTTCGATTTTATGTTCTCTAAACATAAATTGCCAATACTACCAATGTGCGTGTGCTGTTTTGAGGTATCAGGTTTGTAGGTTCCGTTTTGCACCTCGTTACCAATTTTTTGATAGGCTTCTCTAAAACTCATACCGTTTTCAACTAGTGTATTGATGTTGTCAACCGTAAATAAATATTGATATTTTGAATCGTTTAAGTCGATAGATTTCACCTCTATTTGTTTAATGGAATAGTTGAAAATCTCTAAAATATCTTGCATATCCTTAATGGCAGAAATCATATTTTCTTTTAACAACTGATAATCTCTGTGATAACCACTTGGCAGATTATTGGTTATTAAAACCATTTCATGATATAAAGCTTGAATTTTGTTACTCTTTCCTCTAATCAACTCAAAAACATCTGGATTTTTTTTGTGAGGCATAATACTACTTCCTGTAGTTAATTCATCCGGAAAACTGATAAAGCCAAAATTCTGACTCATATACAGGCAAATATCCATAGCAAAACGCGCCAAAGTATTGGCTAAACTACCTAATGCTAATGCAATAGTACGTTCACTTTTCCCTCTACTCATTTGTGCAGCAACGACGTTGTATTTTAAAGTTGAAAACTCTAAAAGTTCTGTAGTTAAATGCCTATCAATTGCAAATGAACTTCCGTAACCAGCTGCAGAACCAAGCGGATTTTGATCAACGGTTTTTAACGCTGCATCTAACAAATACACATCATCAATTAAGACTTCTGCGTAGGCAGAAAACCATAACCCAAAAGATGATGGCATCGCAACTTGTAAATGCGTGTAGCCAGGTAATAGTGTTTTTTTATGTGTTTCAGCCAACTCTAATAGCGTTTCAAAAAAGTCTTTTGTTTTAGATTTTATATTGATTAATTCAGCTTTATAAAATAGTTGTAACGCCACCAAAACTTGATCGTTTCTAGATCGTGCTGTATGGATTTTTTTACCAACGTCACCATAGGTTTTGGTGAGTTCAAATTCAATTTTTGAATGTACATCTTCAAATTGATTGTCTATGGTAAATGTTCCGTTTTCAATTTGTGATGCTAAATTTTGAAGTCCTTTTTCTAATAATTGCAATTCTTCAGCAGTTAAAATGCCTATCGTTTGCAACATTTTAGCATGTGCTAATGAGGCTTGAACATCGTATTTTGCTATGTGCAAATCGATGTCTCGATCGTTACCAACCGTAAATTGTTCTATTTTTTTGTCTATGCTAATTCCTTTATCCCAGAGTTTCATAATTTATTCCTGCGAAAGCAGGAATCTCTGCTTTCTTTTTAATTAAACTTTTGTCTCCTCGAGCGCAGTCGAGAGGTTGATTAGGTCTCGACTGCGCTCGACCTGACATTATAATACTTTCTCTAACAATTCAATATAAATCTTTATGCCTTCTTCAATTTCATTGATATAAATAAATTCGTCTGCACTGTGCGATCGTGTGCTATCTCCTGGTCCTAATTTTAACGATGGACAACTTAACACCGCTTGATCTGATAAGGTTGGCGAACCGTAAGTGTTTCTTCCAATTTCAATTCCAGCTTTTACCAAAGGATGATCCATTGGAATGGACGATGAATTCAGTTTTATACTTCGAGGAATGATGCTATCACAAGGCGCTTCTTGTTGTAAAATATCTACAATATCTTGATTAGAATATTTATCATTCACACGAACATCAACCACCAAATCAACATTCGCAGGAACAGCGTTGTGTTGCTTGCCAGCATTGATTTGTGTCACAGTCATTTTCACTTCGCCTAGAGCTTCAGACGTTTTTTCAAACTCATAATTTTTAAACCATTCCAATACCGAAATTGTATTATAAATTGCATTATCATCATTTGGATGTGCTGCATGACTTGGCGTGCCTTTTATTACAGCATCAAACACAACCAAACCTTTTTCGGCAACAGCTAAATGCATCAAGGTTGGTTCACCTACAATCGCAACATCTACTTTTGGAATAACACTTAACATGCTATTTAAACCATTGTCGCCACTGCTTTCTTCTTCCGCGGAAGCAACAATAACTAAATTGTATTTCAGATTTTTTTGCTCATAGAAATAAGCAAATGTCGCCAGCAAACTTATCAAACAACCACCAGCATCATTGCTGCCTAAACCATACAGTTTTCCATCTTCAACAATCGCTTTAAACGGATCTTTAGTGTAGCCATTATTTGGTTTTACCGTATCGTGATGCGAATTTAATAGTAACGTTGGTTTAGTCTCATCAAAATGTTTATTGATTGCCCAAACGTTATTATTTGTGCGTTGATATGGTATGTTTTGAAGCTGAAACCATTGCTCAATATGTTGCGCAGTTTGGTCTTCTTCGGATGAAAACGAAGGTGTCTCAATAAGCGTTTTTAATAGTTTAATTGCTGTTGTGGTTAATCTTTCTATCATTTTGAAATGGTTGTGTAGGTTAAGTTTTTATCGAAAAGCATCTCTGGTTTTCCAATGCATACTTTTTGAACATTATGTTTGACAGCATGCATGCAATTATTAATTTTTGGAAGCATACCTTCTGATATAATTTGATTGTCTATCAATTGCTGAACATTTTCTGAAGTTATTGATTCAATCACTGAATGATTATCATTGACATCTTTTAAAACACCGTTTTTTTCAAAGCAGTAATATAATTCTGTATTGAAAATTTCGGATAATCCTATAGCTAATTCTGAAGCAATTGTATCTGCATTGGTATTTAATAATTGTCCATTTTTATCATGTGTAATTGCACAAAACACAGGCGTTATACTATTATTTAAGAGTAATTCTAAACTTTTTGTATTCACTTGTTTTACATCACCAACAAAACCGTAATCGATAGTTTTTACAGGTCTTTTATCTGATACAATCGTGTTGCCATCTGCACCAGAAAATCCAATTGCATTACAGTTATTTGCTTGCAATTCTGCGACTATATTTTTATTGATTTTGCCTGCGTAAACCATAGTAATAATGTCTAAAGTTTCAGCATCTGTAATGCGTCTACCATCAATCATTTTTACTTCTACTTGCATTTGGTTGGCAAGTTTTGTTGCCAATTTTCCTCCACCATGTACCAATAGTTTAGGTTCTTCAATCGTAGAAAAATCTTTTAAAAATGCTTGTAATGCATCTTCGTTATCGATGATGTTTCCACCTATTTTTATGATTTTTAGTGTTTTCATCTTAATCCTTCTAAAATCTGCTTCAACACAATTTGAGCTGAAAATGTTCTGTTATTGGCTTGTTTTATGACTACTGAATTTTCACTATCTAAAACTGCATCTTCAACAACAACATTACGTCTTACTGGCAAGCAGTGCATGAATTTGGCATTGCCTAACTTGTCTTGTGTCATCATCCATTTTTCATCTTGATTTAAAACTTTTCCGTAGTTGTTAAAATTGCTCCAGTTTTTTACATATACAAAATCGGCATCTTGTAAAGCCTCTTTTTGATTGTAATTTATTGGTGTTTCTTTAGTGATCTTTTTGTCCAACTCGTAACCTTCAGGATGCGTTATTGTAAAATCAACCTCTAAATTTTGCATCATTTTCACAAACGAATTTGCCACAGCTTGTGGTAGTGCTTTAGGATGTGGTGCCCAAGACAAAACGATTTTAGGTTTTGGTTTTTCTGCCAATTCAGTAATCGTAATCGCATCTGCCAAAGCTTGTAATGGATGCGCTGTCGCACTTTCCATGTTAACGATTGGTACTGTAGCATATTTTTCAAAACTTTTTAAAATGTATTCGCTTTGGTCTTTGGCTTTATCTGTTAATGTTGGAAATACTCTAACCGCAATAATGTCTGCATACTGCGAAATCACTTGCGCTGCTTCTTTAACGTGTTCTGATGTGTTGGCATTCATAACGGTTCCGTCTTCAAATTCTAATTGCCAAGCATCATTAACGTTTAAAACCATCACATCCATTCCTAAATTCTTTGCTGCTTTTTCGGTACTTAATCTGGTACGTAAACTGGCATTGAAAAACAACATGACCAAGGTTTTATGTCTTCCTAAATCTTGAAATTCATAAGGATTCATTTTTAATAAAATAGCTTCCTTTATAGTTTCGTTTAGGTTAGAAATGTCTTTTATTTCGGTGTATTTTTTCATAATAATTAGGTCTCGACTGCGCTCGACCTGACAGAAAAATGTCTCCTCGAGCGCAATCGAGAGGTTTTTATGTATTTAACTCAATTTTCAAAGCCTCAAAAAAGGCATCAATGTGTTTTTTCTGAATGGTTAATGGTGGAAGAATTCGTAAAAGATTAGGGTTTTTGGCGCTTCCTGTAAACATATGATGTTTGTGTATGAGTTGTTTTCTTAATTCTGAAACAGGAAAATCAAACTCTAATCCTAACATTAATCCACGACCTTTAATACTTTTCAAGCTTGGTAATTCTTTAGCTTTTTCAATAAAATAAACTGAAATTTCATTTGCATTTTCTAGCAGTTTTTCTTCCTCTAAAACTTCTAAAACCGAAAGTGAAGCTGCACAAGCCAAATGATTGCCACCAAAGGTTGTACCTAACAAACCAAAACTAGGTTTGATATTGGGATGAATTAAAATACCACCAATAGGGAAACCATTTCCCATACCTTTTGCAATTGAAATTATATCTGGCGTAATATTGTGTTTTTGAAAAGCAAAAAAATCACCCGTTCTACCAAAACCAGATTGCACTTCGTCTGCGATTAAAATCGTGTTGTATTGCTTGCATAACGCTTCCAAACCTTGATAAAATTCGGTAGTGCTTTCATCCAATCCGCCAACACCTTGAATACACTCAATGATTACTGCGCAAGTTTGGTTTGCTTTCAGAATATTTTCAACTGAAATTAAATCGCCTAACTCAACAAAATCAACGTCTTGTTGTGCATTAATTGGCGCCACAATTTTAGGGTTATCGGTTGCTACAACTGCTGCAGATGTACGACCATGAAACGAATTTTTAAAAGCTAACACTTTACCTCTTCCGTTGTGAAAGGATGCTAATTTTAAAGCGTTTTCATTCGCTTCTGCTCCAGAATTACACAAGAATAATTGATACTCTTTACATCCTGAAAGCGCTTCTAGCTTATCCGCTAAAGCAACTTGTAACGGATTTTGAATCGCATTACTATAAAAACCCAATTTTGACACTTGATTAGAAATTGCCGATACATATTTTGGATGCGAATGCCCAATTGAAATCACTGCATGTCCGCCATACAAGTCTAAATATTCCACATTATTTTCGTCGTAAACATAGACGTCTTTAGCCTTTACAGGTGTAATATCAAAAAGTGGATAAACGTTAAACAAACTCATATTTGTTCCTTTTTAATGTTGTTAATTTTGTTGAACGATGCGACCATGCCTTGAATTAAAGATGAGCTTAATCCTTTGTGTTCCATTTCGTTCAACCCTTCAATAGTGCAACCTTTTGGCGTAGTTACAAGATCAATTTCTTCTTCTGGATGATTGCCATTTGTGATTAATAAATTAGCTGCACCTTCACATGTGTACATCGCTAATTCCTGTGCTTCTTTAGAGTCGAATCCCAACTGAATTGCCGCTTGTGTAGTCGCTCTAATCAAGCGCATCCAAAAGGCAATTCCGCTAGCACAAACTACTGTTGCTGCTTGCATTTTCGCTTCAGGAATTACTAACGAATGTCCCAAACGATTAAAAATAGCTTGCGCAATTTTAATTCGTTTTTCGCCTTGCAAATTGCTACACAAACAGGTCATGGATTTGCCAACTGCAATTGCTGTATTTGGCATAGCACGAATGATAAATTGATCAGTCCCAATTTGTGCTTCAATTTTAGGAATGGTATAACCTGTAATTGTAGAAATTACGACATGCTTCTCGGTTAAAAAAGGTTTAATGTCCTTTAAAATCGATTCGAAATGTGCTGGCTGAACCGCAAAAATCAAAATATCCGATTGTTGTACTGCCAAAACGTTATCAGTTGTAATCGTCACGTTTTTATAACCATCAAATTCAGATATGCTATCCACATTTCGTTTTGTTAAATACAGAGTCGTAATCGCATTGTTGGTGATTAATCCTTTGGCTATCGATTTCCCTAAATTTCCTGTTCCTATGATTGCTATTTTCATTTTTTTGGTTGTTTTATCATTCCTGCGCAGGCAGGAATCTATTTTGTAAATTGATGTTTTTGGCGTTACCACGAGGGTCGCGCTTTCCGTTATATCTTTTTATTTGACAACTTCTCGACTGCGCTCGAAGCGGCAAATAAAAAGGATGCTACTTCAATCGCTAACGCAATGACGTCGTTTTAAAAATAACTCGCCTTTAATTTTAAACCAGCTGTTTCTTCAAACCCAAACATTAAATTCATGTTTTGAACGGCTTGTCCTGACGCGCCTTTTAGTAAATTATCAATAATGCTTGTAACCAATAATTTATCTTCGTGTTTATGTAAATGAAGTATGCAATTATTGGTATTGACAACTTGTTTTAAATGAATATCTTCATTTGAAATCAAAGTGAATTTTGCGTCTTTATAATAGTTACTAAACAGTTGTTTGGCATCTTCTAAACCACCTTCAAATTTTGTGTAAAGCGTTGCGAAAATTCCTCTTGAAAAATCACCACGATTTGGCATAAAGTTGATCTGTGCATTGAAATTATCTTGTAACAGTTTCACCGACTGATTAATTTCACCTAAATGCTGATGTGTAAAAGGTTTGTAATATGAAAAATTGTTGTCACGCCAAGTAAAATGCGTAGTCGCAGATAATGATGTTCCTGCACCAGTTGCACCTGTAACTGCATTTACATGTACACCTTCGATTAATGATTTTGCATTTGCTAAAGGCAATAATGCTAATTGAATTGCAGTTGCAAAACAACCAGGATTTGCAATATAATCCGCTTGTTTTATGTCTGATTTATTTAATTCAGGTAGACCGTAAACGAATGATTTTCCATTGAAAATCTTATCTTTTTCAAGCCTAAAATCATTACTTAAATCTATAATTTTGGTTTCAGCTGAAAATTCATTTTTACTTAAAAATGCTTTAGAATTTCCGTGACCTAAACATAAAAAAACAACATCAACTTGTGGATTGATTTTATTAGAAAATTCTAAATATTCACCAATTAAATCTTGATGTACTTTACCAATAGTATTACCTGCATTGGATGTGCTGTACACAAAATCTATATTCACTTCAGGATGATTGATTAAAATTCTAATCAACTCACCTGCTGTGTATCCTGCGCCACCAATTATTCCTGCTTTAATCATAACTCTTGATTTACTTGTTGATAGATTTTGTTTTGATTACCGAAAATTTTAATGAATCCTTTAGCGTCTTCAGCAGTCCAACCTTTGTTTTCTTCACCGTAACTTCCAAACTTCGCACTCATTAAATCATGTTTTGAAGTAATGCCATCTAATGTGAAATGGTAAGGTTTTAAAGTCACCACAACATCACCAGAAACTTTATCTTGACTACTTTTTAAAAAGGCTTCCATATTTCGCATTACAGGATCTAAATATTGACCTTCGTGCAAATGCATTCCGTAGAAATTAGACAGATTATCTTTATGCTGTAATTGCCATTTGGTTAATACATGTTTTTCTAGTAAATGGTGTGCTTTGATGATTATTAGAGCAGCAGCAGCTTCAAAACCTACACGACCTTTTATACCGACAATGGTGTCGCCAACGTGAATATCGCGACCAATTGCATAGGCAGACGCTAACGTATTTAAGACTTCAATATTGACTTCTGGATTGTTTTCGATTCCGTTTACTGCAGTCAATTCACCTTTTAAAAAGGTTAACGAGACTTTTTCTGGATCTGAATGTTTTAATTGCGATGGATATGCCTCGCTTGGTAAAGGTTTATCAGAAGTTAAGGTTTCTGATCCGCCAACACTTGTTCCCCAAAGTCCTTTATTTATTGAGTATTTAGCTTTTTCCCAAGACATGTCAATACCATTTTCTTTTAGATAATCGATTTCTTCTTGTCTGGTTAATTTTTGATCTCTAATTGGTGTAATAATTTCAATTTCTGGTGCTAAAGTTTGAAAAATCATATCAAAACGCACTTGATCATTTCCTGCGCCAGTACTACCATGCGCAATATATTTAGCATCTATACTTTTAGCATATTTAATAATTTCGATTGCTTGGATAATACGCTCTGCACTTACCGATAATGGATACGTATTATTTTTAAGAACGTTGCCAAAAATTAAATACTTAATTACTTTATTATAGTAAGACGCAATAGCATCTATATTTTTGTAAGTAGCTACACCCATTTTATAGGCGTTTGCTTCTATTTTGTTAATTTCTTCTTTTGTAAATCCGCCTGTATTTACACTTACCGCATGCACATCGTAACCCGCTTTTGATAGGCTAACTGCGCAATACGATGTATCTAATCCGCCACTATATGCGATGACTAATTTTTTACTCATTTTGCTTTTCTTTTTTTAGAAATCTGGTTTGTTTAATGCTTTTTAATCGCGTCCAGACTTTTTTGTCGAATTTATGATTGCTTGTTTTTTCCTCTTTTAAAGGATCGTATAACATACCTGTGCACAAACACATTTTTTGTTCTGTACGTTGTAAAACATCATAATTTTTACAGGTTTGACAGCCATTCCAAAAGGTTTGATCGTCCGTTAATTCCGAAAACGTTACAGGTTTATAACCTAATTCGCTATTCATTTTCATAACAGCTAAACCTGTTGTGATACTAAACACTTTTGCGTTTGGGAATTTGGTACGCGAATGCTCAAAAATTTTCTTTTTGATTTGTTTAGCCAAACCTATATTTCTGAAATCTGGATGAACAATTAGTCCAGAATTTGCTACAAATTTTCCGTGACTCCATTGTTCTATGTAGCAAAAACCAGCAAATTTATCGCCATCTAATGCGATAACAGCATTACCATTTTCCATTTTGGTAATGATATATTCTGGCTTTCGTTTTGCAATACCTGTACCTCTTACTTTTGCAGCTTCGGCAATGGTTTCGCAAATAATTTCGGCATAAACGCTATGCGATTTGTTAGCAATAACAATTTCCATAATACAGACCGTGATTACGGTTATATTTATTAATAATTCTAGTTTTTTGTTTTTTTGAGATTCCTTTTATCAGGAATTATTTTTTTGAAAGAGGAACTGGACACACCTAAAGTTCCGAAAAATTAGACATACCCTTACGGGCGACGTGGAAAACGTCGGCGTACTAAAACATGGTTATTAAGAGTAATAACTTGATGTTTTAAAAATGATATCTGTAAAGGGTTGTTCAATGTGGTAAAAAAATAAAAATGTGTAACTAATTTGCTTGATTTTGAGCATTAGCGACGTCGCTCGCGAAGTGTAGAGCGTGTGGGTTGGATTTCCCTATTTCTATTTTTTGTTAAATTCATAGTGCTAAACTATAAATAAATTAAATACGACGGTTTAAAAATTGTTGATTTTAATCAAATTTTATGATTTTGTCAAAATAAGCACTTATAACTGCTTAAAGTTTAAAAAATTAGACTAAAAACTGAAATAAATCAGGTTTATTATTGAGATAGTCACCATAAAAATTTCTGTTTTTCATTTTAGTGATTAATGGTTCTAAATCTTCTTGAGATTTTAGCTCAATACCAACAACTGCTGAACCAGTATCGCGATTGGATTTTTTTGTGTACTCAAAATGCGCAATATCATCGTTTGGGCCTAAAATATCTACCACAAATTCTTTTAAAGCTCCAGCACGTTGTGGGAATTTCACAATAAAATAGTGCTTCAAATTTGAATACAACAATGCACGCTCTTTTATTTCGGCAGTACGTGTTATATCATTATTGCTACCACTTATTACACAAACAACATTTTTTCCTTTGATATCTTCAGCAAACACATCTAAAGCTGCAATACTCAACGCGCCAGCAGGCTCAACTACAATAGCCTCTTTATTGTAAAGCTCTAAAATAGTCTGACAAATTTTCCCTTCAGGAATGGTAATCATATCGTCTAAATTCTGCTTGCAAATGTCAAAAGTTTTATCACCTACCTTTTTTACTGCAGCGCCATCTACAAAGTTTTCAATGTGTTCGAGTTCTGTATTCTCATCGTTTTTAATTGATGTTGACATTGATGGTGCGCCAGTTGGTTCAACACCTATAATCTTTGTGTTTGGGGACAATTGCTTAAAAATAGTTGACAAACCAGAGGCTAATCCACCACCACCAACTGGTACAAAAACATAATCTATAGGTTTTGGTGCTTGGTTAAACAATTCCCAACCTACGGTTGCTTGTCCTTCAATAACTTTTTCATCGTTAAATGGATGAATAAAAGCCTTGCCTGTTTCTTGTTGCTCGCACATAGCAGCATAGTAAGAATCATCAAACGTATCACCTTCTAAAACGACATTAATATAGTCTTCGCCAAACATTTTTACCTGTTCTATTTTTTGGTTTGGTGTTGGTGAAGGCATATAAATTGTACCGTGAATTTTAAGTAATTTGCAAGATAAAGCCACACCTTGCGCATGATTTCCTGCACTGGCACAAACCACACCATTTTTCACTTCACTTTGAGACAATGAAGCCATTTTATTGTAAGCACCACGAATTTTATACGAACGTACCATTTGCAAATCTTCACGCTTAAACAAGATGTTGCTACCGTACAGTTTTGAATAGTATAAATTTGAGGTTAATGGTGTTTGATTTACTACCGATTTCAATTTATCGGCAGCAGCAATTACCGCTTCTAATGTTGGAAAATATGTGGTTTGTGTATCTTTCATTTGTTGTATTAAGATAAAACAGCTTCGGCTTTTACATCTTCGGTTTTTATCACTTTCATGGCTGTCATTGCTGTACGTAAACGTTTACCTACAGTTTCGATAGAGTGACTTCTTATAGCTTCATTTACTTTTATCAATTCAATATTATCAACATCATTTTTAGTTGCAAATGGTTTCCCGACAACATCGGTTGAAACGGTTTTCATGAAATCTACCAACAATGGTTTTGCTGCATGATCGAATAAATAGCAACCATATTCGGCAGTATCTGAAATCACACGATTCATTTCGTATAACTTTTTACGAGCAATGGTATTTGCGATTAATGGTAACTCATGAAGCGATTCGTAATACGCAGAATCTTCAATAATTCCAGCACTTACCATTGTTTCGTAAGCTAATTCAACACCTGCTTTTACAAACGCAACCAATAATGTTCCGTGGTCAAAATACTCTTGTTCTGAAATAGTTTCAGACGTTAAAGGTGTTTTTTCAAAAGCTGTTTCACCTGTAGCTTCACGCCACGTTAAAAGGTTAATATCATCATTTGCCCAATCTTCCATCATGGTTTTAGAAAAATGACCAGAAATGATGTCGTCCATATGCTTTTGGAACAATGGTGCCATTATCACTTTCAATTCTTCCGAAAGTTTAAACGCTTCAATTTTTGCTGGGTTAGACAATCTATCCATCATATTGGTAATACCACCATGTTTTAAAGCTTCGGTAATAGTTTCCCAACCATATTGAATCAATTTTGCCGCATATTCTGGCTCGATACCTTCTTCAACCATTTTATCGAAACACAAAATTGAACCTGTTTGTAACACACCACACAAGATGGTTTGCTCACCCATAAGATCAGACTTTACTTCAGCAACAAAAGAAGACTCTAAAACACCTGCACGATCGCCACCTGTTGCCACTGCATAGGCTTTTGCTTGTGCCAATCCTTTTCCTTGCGGATCATTTTCTGGATGTACTGCAATAAGCGTTGGCACACCAAAACCACGTTTATATTCCTCACGAACTTCGGTTCCAGGGCATTTTGGCGCTACCATAATTACGGTTAAATCTTCACGAACTTGCGTACCTTCTTCAACAATATTAAATCCGTGCGAGTAGCTTAAGGTCGCTCCTTTTTTCATTAAAGGCATGACAGCGTTCACCACATTGGTATGTTGTTTATCTGGTGTGAGGTTAAGTACTAAATCGGCTGTTGGAATTAACTCTTCGTATGTTCCAACGTTGAAACCATTATCGGTTGCTTGTACATACGATTGGCGCTTTTCGGCAATGGCTTGCGGTCTTAAAGCATAAGAAATATCCAATCCGGAATCTCTCATATTTAAGCCTTGGTTAAGTCCTTGTGCACCGCAACCAACGATTACGATTTTCTTTCCTAATAAAACTTCAACGCCATCTTCAAATTCTGACGCTTCCATAAATCTACATTTTCCTAATTGTGCTAACTGTTCTCTTAATGATAATGTGTTAAAATAATTTGACATGGTGTGTGTTTTAGTTTTTGAATGCTAGTAGCATTTCTGATATTTTCATTTCGTCTTTGGTCACAGCAATACGTCCTGATCGTACAAATTGCATAATACCAAAGGGCTTTAATTTTTGATGTAATTCGTCTAACTCTTGTCGCCTTCCTGATTTTTCAAGGACAAAGAATTTCTTGTTTACAGTAACAATATTAGCGTTACTGTCTTTAATGATATTTTGAATTTGACGTTCGTCAAACAACAAATCTGATTTTATTTTGAACAAGCAAGATTCTTGATGAATGGTTTCATCATCTGTATGATAAAACGCTTTAATGACTTCAACTTGCTTTTCTATTTGACCGATGATTTTCTTGATTTGTTCTTCGGTAACTTTTACAACAATTGTCCAACGCGATACGCCTTTTATTTCGGAAATAGAAGACACAATACTTTCAATATTGATATGACGACGCTGAAAAATTGCCGAAATTCGATTTAACAATCCAATATTATTTTCGGTGTAAATAGATACAGTATATATTTGGTTTTCTTGACTCATAATTAACTTAATCTTACATCTGAAACCGAAGCTCCAGTTGGTATCATTGGAAATACGTTATCTTCTTTTTCTACGCAAACTTCTAGGAAGTAAGCCGAATCACTTGCTATCATTTCTTTAACGGCATCAGCTAATTCTTCTCGTTTTGTGACACGTTTAGAATCTATATGATACCCTTTTGCAATCTGAACAAAATCTGGATTAACCAATTCGGTTGATGCGTAACGCCTATCAAAAAACAGTTGTTGCCATTGACGAACCATTCCCAAGAAATCGTTATTTAAAACCACTATTTTCACAGGAACACGCGTTTGAAAAATAGTGCCTAATTCTTGAATTGTCATTTGGTAGCCTCCATCTCCAATTATAGCCACAACTTCACGATTTGGCGCAGCCATTTTAGCACCAATTGCAGCTGGTAATGCAAATCCCATTGTGCCCAAGCCACCAGATGTAATGTTGCTTTTAGAAACTTTAAAATCAGCATAACGACAAGCAATCATTTGGTGCTGACCAACGTCGCTAACAATAGCTGCTTCGCCTTTGGTTTCGGTATTGATTTGCTTTAAAACTTCACCCATTGTTAAGCCTTCTTTGGTTGGATGCAAATCGTTTTTTATGACTTTTTCAAATTCTACATCATATAGCTTTTTGAACTCATTGTGCCAATTATCATGTGATTTTGCTTCTAAAAGTGGCAACAAAGCCGCTAAACTTGTTTTGGCATCACCTAAAACAGCAATGTCTGTCTTTACGTTTTTGTCAACTTCAGCAGGATCAATTTCAAAATGAATGACTTTAGCTTGTTTTGCATAAGTTGCTAAATTTCCTGTAACTCGATCATCGAAACGCATGCCAATTGCGATAAGCACATCGCACTCGTTGGTTAATTTATTTGGCGCATAATTACCATGCATACCAACCATGCCAATGTTTAAAGGATGTGATGTTGCAATTGCGGAAGCACCTAAAATAGTCCAAGCCGAAGGGATTCCTGCTTTTTCAATCACTGCTTTTAATTCTTCTTCAGCTTCACCCAAAATAACGCCTTGTCCCCAAACAATCATTGGTTTTTTCGCACTATTGATTAAGTCAGCAGCAGCTTTTACTTGTTCTGGTTGTGTTTCTGGAACAGGTTTATAACTACGAATTGCTTCGCAAGTTTTATATTCAAAATCGAATTCTTCAAATTGTGCATCTTTAGTAATATCGATTAACACAGGTCCAGGTCTTCCACTTTTAGCAATGTAAAATGCTTTTGCTAATACTTCTGGAATTTCAGATGCTTTTGTGATTTGATGATTCCATTTGGTTACAGGTGTAGAAATGCCAATAATATCAGTTTCCTGAAACGCATCACTACCTAATAAATGTGATGCGACTTGACCTGTAATACAAACCATAGGTGTAGAATCTATTTGCGCATCAGCAATACCTGTAATTAGATTGGTAGCTCCAGGACCAGACGTAGCCATTGCTACACCAACTTTTCCCGAAATGCGTGCAAAACCTTGAGCCGCATGTGTTGCTCCTTGCTCATGACGTGTTAGTACATGATGTAGTTTATCTTGATACTTATATAATTCGTCATAAATTGGCATAATTGCGCCACCTGGATAACCGTAGACCGTTTCGACGCCTTCTGCTAATAAACAACGCACCACAGCTTCACTTCCAGAAATGCGCGTTGATGTTACCACTTGTTTTTCGTCTTTTGTGATTGTTTGAGTATTCTCCATAGTCTACGTATTTAAAACTCATCTGTTACGCAACCTTGCGCAGCAGATGATACTGTTCTTGCATATTTGTAAAGTACACCTCTATCAAACTTTAATTTTGGTGCTACCCATTTTTCTCTTCGTTTTGCTAATTCTTCTTCAGAAATTTCAATGTTTATCGAATTGTTTACAGCATCAATAGCAATGATGTCTCCATTTTCTACTAAAGCAATATTTCCACCTACTTGAGCTTCTGGTGAAACGTGACCAACAACAAAACCATGAGAGCCACCTGAAAATCTTCCATCAGTTATTAATGCGATATCTTTTCCTAAACCAGCTCCCATTATCGACGATGTTGGCTTGAGCATTTCTGGCATTCCAGGTGCTCCTTTAGGACCTTCGTAACGAATAATAACCACATCTCCTTTTTTAACCTTTCCAGATTTTATTCCTTCGTTAACCTCTTTTTCGCTATTAAAAACATTAGCAACACCTTTAAAAAACAAGCCTTCTTTACCTGTTATTTTTGCAACAGCACCTTCTGTAGCTAGATTTCCGAAAAGAATACGAATGTGCCCTGAATCTTTGATTGGCTTATCTAATGTTTTTATGATGTCTTGTCCTTCAATAAGGTTTGGTACGTTTTCTAAATTTTCTGCGATTGTTTTTCCTGTAACGGTTAGGCAATCTTTATGAAGCATGTTATTATCTAACATGTACTTTAAAACTCCAGGAATACCACCAACGCTGTGTAAATCTTCCATAGCATATTTTCCACTAGGTTTTAAATCTGCTAATAATGGCGTGGTGTCACTTATTCTTTTAAAATCATTCAAAGTAAATTCAACTTTTGCAGCCTTTGCAATGGCCAAAAAGTGTAAAACAGCATTTGTTGATCCACCTAAAACAGTCACCAATCTGAAAGCATTTTCTAAAGATTCTTTGGTAACAATGTCTGAAGGCTTAATATCTTTCTCTAAAAGCAATCGCATAGCTTCACCTGCTTTAACACTTTCTTCTTCTTTAATATTACCACTACTTACTGCAGGGTTTGAAGAATTAAAAGGCAACGACATCCCTAAAGCTTCAATAGCAGAAGCCATTGTATTTGCTGTGTACATACCACCACAAGCACCAGCGCCAGGACAAGCTTTATGCACTACTTCTTTATATTCTGTTTCATCTATTGTTCCTGCAACTTTTTGTCCGTAAGCCTCAAAAGCCGAAATGATATCTAGTTTTTTTCCTTCATGACAGCCTGAAGCAATGGTTCCGCCATAAACCAAAATAGAAGGTCTGTTTAAGCGCAACATTGCCATAAGTGCTCCTGGCATATTTTTATCACAGCCAACTACAGTTACTAATCCGTCGTAGCTCATAGCTTCAACAACAGTTTCCATAGAATCTGCGATAAGATCTCTTGATGGTAATGAAAATCGCATTCCAGGTGTTCCATTTGAAATACCATCGCTAACACCAATGGTGTTAAAAATCAAACCTACTAAATCAGCCTTTTCAGTCCCTTTTTTTGCGTAAGTGGCCAATTTGTTGAGATGCATGTTACAAGGATTACCTTCATAACCTGTACTTGCAATACCTACAAATGGTTTTTGTAAATCATCATCATTTAAACCAATGGCATGCAACATGGCTTGTGCTGCAGGTAATGTTGGATCTTGTGTTACGGTTTTACTGTATTTATTTAGTTTACTCATTATATTTATTAATCTTCTAACCTTTTGGTTGTTCTAAAGTAATTTTTTGCAATGTTCTTTTTTTTTCATTGTAATATCCTCATCTAAACTCAATACTTTTAACAGTCATTTAAAAAACTGTAAATCAATATTTTAAATCAAAATGATTATGATGTTCAAAATTTGAATTTGATGCATAAAAAAATGCCTTCCGAAAAGAGGAAGGCATTTTTTATAAAACATTATAACAATACCATTCCTCATCGATGTGAAATAATCACAACGATAATAATAGAAATGATATTAATAATTTGTCTGTTCATTTTTGTCTTATCAAATATGACACGTTTATTTTAAAAAAGCAAATTCTGTCTTAAATTCTAGGTAAATCACCATCGCCTTTAAGTGGTAAATCTGATTTTCCCATAAGATATTTATCTACATGATGCGCTGCTTGTCTTCCTTCGGAAATCGCCCAAACTATTAACGACTGACCACGACGCATATCACCAGCTACAAACACATTATTCACATTAGTTTGATAGCTGGTTTCTGGTGCTTTTATATTAGTTCGCATATCGGTTTCTAGCCCAAACTGTTCTACCAAAGTTGTTTCAGAACCTGTAAAACCTAACGCTAAAAGTACCATATCGCAATCCCAATGTTTTTCACTATTAGGAACCTCTCGTAATTGAGGTCTTTGCCCTGGAGTTTTCACCCATTCTACCTCACAAGTCACCAAACCTGTTAAGTTTCCATCGATATCTTTTTTAAATGCTTTTGTTGAAATACTAAACACGCGCTCAACACCTTCTTTATGTGAGGTACTTGTTCGTAAACGCATAGGCCAAAAAGGCCAAGGTTGAGCTTCTGGACGATCGATAGTTGGCTTACTTAATATTTCAAAATTAGTTACACTAACTGCGCCATGACGATTACTTGTTCCTATACAATCACTTCCTGTGTCACCACCACCAATAACGATGACGCGCTTTCCTTTTGCAGAAATTTCAGTTTCATCAAAATTTTCACCGCTAACACGTTTGTTATTCTGTTTTAAAAACTCCATGGCTTGATAAACGCCTTTTGCATCAGCTCCTTCGATTGGCAAACCACGACGAACCGTTGCGCCACCACATAGCACGACAGCATCATGTTCTTTTTTTAATGCACTTGCATCAACATTTACACCAACGTGCGCATTGGTTTCAAAAAGAATACCTTCTTCTTTCATAACCTCAACACGACGGTCAATAATATTTTTTTCCAATTTAAAATCTGGAATTCCATAGCGCAGTAAGCCTCCCACTTTTGCATCACGCTCATAAACCGTTACTGAATGACCAGCACGATTAAGCTGTTGCGCTGCTGCTAAACCTGCGGGTCCTGAACCGATAACCGCAACTTTTTTTCCTGTTCTAGATTTTGGTGGTTTTGCTGTAATCCATCCATTTTTAAAGGCTTCTTCAACAATGTTTTTTTCAATATTTTCAATAGCTACTGGATCTTCGTTAATTCCAAGCACACAAGCTTCTTCGCAAGGTGCTGGACACAAACGCCCTGTAAACTCCGGAAAGTTATTGGTTGCATGTAAAATTTCGGCAGCTTCTTTCCATTTTCCGTTATAAACCTTATCGTTAAAATCTGGTATTAAATTCCCTAAAGGACAACCACTATGACAGAAAGGGATACCACAATCCATACAGCGAGCGCCTTGATTTTCCACTCGACTTTTTGCCATTTTAACAGCAAACTCCTCATAATTTTTTAAACGCTCTTCTACAGGTTTGTAATCTTCAACCTCTCTTTTATACTCTAAAAATCCTGTTACTTTTCCCATGATTTATTGCGTTACTAATTTTTCTTGTTCTAATTTGATTAATGCCTGACGATATTCCTCTGGAAGTACTTTTAAGAATTTAGGCAAGTAGTTTTCCCATTGTTCCAAAATGCGTTGCGCTAACGGACTTAACGATGCATTGTAGTGGTTTTCAATCAATTCTTTTAACTGTTTGATGTCTTCTGCATTTGTAACTGGATCGATATTTAATCCTTCGTCATTACATCTACTTTCAAAAGTTTTGTTTTCGTCTAAAATATAAGCGATTCCACCACTCATTCCAGCGCCAAAATTCCTTCCAACTTCACCTAAAATCACAGCAACTCCACCTGTCATATACTCACAACCATGGTCGCCAATACCTTCAACAACCGCTTGCGCTCCAGAATTTCTAACACAGAAACGCTCTCCTGCTTTTCCATTGATATAAACCTCACCAGAAGTCGCACCATACAAGGTTACGTTTCCTGTAATAATGTTATCCTCAGGAACAATGGTTGAGTCTTCAGGAACACGAACAACCAATTTAGCCCCTGACAATCCTTTACCCATATAATCGTTGGTATTTCCATTGACAATCATGGTCAATCCTTTGGTTGCAAAAGCTCCAAAACTTTGTCCTGCTGAACCTGTAAAATTTAGGTTCAACGTATTTTCAGGCAAGCCTTGAGCACCATAAATCTTGGACACTTCGTTACTTATTATTGCACCAACAGCACGATTTACATTTCGGATATTGAAATCTAAATATGTTTTCTCCTTACGGAATAACGCTGGATGCGATTTCTCAATAATTTTAAAATCTAAATGCTTTTCTAAATCATGATCTTGCGTTGTTGTATTATATAGTTTTGTTCCTGGTTTTGCAGGTACTTGATGAAGAATTGGTGTTAAATCTAAACCTTTAGCTTTGTAATGCTCGATAGCTTTTGTTCGACTTAATTTTTGCACTTGACCAACCATTTCATCAACGGTTCTAAAACCAAGTTTTGCCATGATTTGACGTAATTCTTCAGCAATGAAATACATGTAATTCACAACGTGCTCTGGTTTTCCTTTGAACTTTTTACGAAGCTCTGGATTTTGCGTTGCTATTCCGACAGGACATGTATTAAGATGACACACTCGCATCATGATGCAACCCGAAGCTACCAAAGGTGCTGTTGCAAAACCGAATTCTTCAGCTCCTAACAAACACGCTACGGCAACATCTCGTCCTGTTTTTAATTGTCCGTCGCATTCTAAAACCACACGATTTCTTAAATCGTTCATTACCAACGTTTGTTGCGCTTCAGCAATTCCTAATTCCCAAGGTAAACCTGCATGTTTTAAAGATGTTAGTGGTGATGCTCCTGTTCCGCCATCAAAACCAGAAATTAAAACAACATCTGCTTTAGCCTTTACAACACCAGCAGCAACTGTTCCTACTCCAACTTCTGACACTAATTTCACATTAACACGTGCTTCTCTATTAGCAGATTTCAAATCGTAAATAAGTTGCGATAAATCTTCAATAGAATAAATATCGTGATGTGGTGGTGGTGAAATCAATCCTACATAAGGTGTGGAATTTCTTGTTTTGGCAATTGCCGGATTTACTTTTGGTCCTGGCAATTGTCCGCCTTCACCTGGTTTTGCGCCTTGCGCTATTTTAATTTGTATTTCGTTGGCATTGGTTAAATAGTTAGAAGTCACGCCAAAACGACCTGAAGCCACTTGCTTTATTGCACTGTTTTTCCAGTCGCCAGCAGCATCTTTATAAAAGCGTGTTTCATCTTCGCCACCTTCTCCAGAGTTACTTTTACCACCAATACGATTCATTGCAATGGCTAAATTTTCATGAGCTTCTTTACTAATAGAACCATAAGACATAGCTCCTGTTTTAAAACGTTTCACGATTTCTGTCCAAGGCTCAACTTCTTCAATAGGAATTGGATCGTAATTTGTAAACTCAAATAACCCACGAATAGTCATTAATGCTTTGGATTGATTGTTTACCAACTCTGAATATTCTTTATAGGTTGTTGGATTATTTTCTCTAACTGCTTGTTGTAATTTTGCAACCGATAACGGATTAAACATGTGCTTTTCGCCATTACGTCTCCAACGGTATTCGCCACCAATTTGCAAGTCTAAATCGCCAGCAATATCCTGCGTTTCAAAAGCCACTTGATAGCGCTTGTAGATTTCCTTTTCAAGCTCCATAAGTCCAACGCCTTCAATTCGTGTTGGTGTATTAGGAAAATATTTATTTACGACATTTGAGTTGATTCCGATACATTCAAACAGTTGCGCACCTCGATAAGAATTTAATGTTGAAATCCCTATTTTGTTCATCACCTTTAAAATACCTTGACCAACGGCTTTGTTGTAATTTTGAATTGCTTCTTCAAGCTCTAAATTTAAATCTGGTAAATGACTTTCGATAATTTCATTTACCATATACGGATTGATTGCGCTAGCTCCAAACCCAAACAATAGTGCAAAATGATGCACTTCGCGAGGTTCGGCAGACTCAATTATCAAACTTACTTTTGAGCGTTTACCCAAACCATACAAACCATGGTTTACATAAGAACAAGCCAATAAAGCTGGAATTGGCGCTTTTCCTTGAGTGACATTTCTATCAGAAAGCACAATAATACTCACACCATTATCTATAGCTTTTGATGCTTGTTGCACCAACCTTTCAAGTGATTTTTCTAGACCATTTGCACGTTCATTCACATCATAAAGCATTGAAATAACCTCAACACTATAATCTTCTTTGCCTTTGTAATTAATGAGTTTATCTAAATCTTGTTTTGAAATAACCGGATTTTGAATTTTTAATTTTCGGCAGTGCTTTTCGTTAATATCAAACAGATTGTAATCGCTACCCAGAGTTAAACTGATATCTGTAATCATTTCTTCTCGAATACCATCTAAAGGCGGATTGGTAACCTGTGCAAACAACTGCTTAAAATAATTATAGATTAACTGCGGACGCTCTGACAACACTGCAACTGGCGTATCAGAACCCATTGAACCAATTGGCTCTTTTGCTTTGGATGCCATTGGCAGAATAATGGTATTTACATCTTCTTGCGTGTATCCAAATATATGCTGGCGCGTGTTTAGTTCAATCTCGTTATGCGTGATTTCGTAATCACTATACTTTATATCTTTTAGTCTGGTTAAATTTTCATCCAACCATTTACGATAAGGATACTTACTAACGATTTTATTTTTGATTTCTTCGTCATTTACAATACGACCTTCGTTCATATCAACCAAAAACATTTTCCCTGGTTCTAAACGTCCGTGATATTCAACATTTTCAGGCTTTATATCCATAACTCCGGTTTCAGAAGACATAATCACGTAACCTGATTTTGTAACCGTATATCTCGATGGTCGCAATCCGTTTCTATCTAAAACCGCACCTATATAATTTCCATCCGTAAACGGAATAGACGCAGGACCATCCCAAGGCTCCATAAGGCAAGAGTTGAATTCATAGAAGGCTTTTTTCTCGTCAGACATGTCCTTGTATTTTTCCCAAGCTTCTGGCACCAACATCATCATAACTTCAGGAAGCGAACGACCAGTCATTAATAACAATTCTACAACCATATCCATTTGAGCAGAATCTGACTTCCCATTTAAAACCGTTGGAAATATCTTTTTTATATCTGGTCCAAACCAATCGCTTTGCATAAGTTCTTCACGAGAAAACATGCGAGACACATTACCACGACGTGTGTTGATTTCACCATTGTGACACATATAACGGAACGGTTGTGCTAAATCCCAAGTAGGAAATGTATTGGTTGAAAATCGTTGATGCACCAAAGCCAGTTTAGCATCTAATAACGGATTCATTAAATCCTTATAATACAAACTGATGTCTTCGGGTTTTAGAAGTCCTTTATATATAATCGTTTTTGTAGATAAGCTTGGAAAGTAGAAATATGACGCTTGTGATAGTTTTGACCCATAAATATCATGCTCTGCAATTTTACGCGCAGCGAAAAGTTTTAAGTTGAACTCAAACTCGGTTTGTTCCTCGCTTGCCTTACCAACAAATACTTGTTTTATAGAAGGCTCTGCAGTTGCAGCAACTTGCCCTAAAACCGAACTATCTACAGGCACATTTCTCCAGCCCAAAATTTTAAGCCCCTGATTATTTATAGCATCCTCGAAAACATTAATACAATATTGCATTTGGTTTTCCTTTTTTGGTAAAAACATATTACCAACAGCATAACTGCCTAACTCCGGAAGATTAAAATCACAGCTTTCCTTAAAAAACACATGAGGCACATCAATTAAAATACCTGCACCATCTCCTGTTTTACCATCGGCATTTACAGCTCCTCGATGTTCAAGTTTAACAAGAATTTCTAATGCTTTGTGAATAATATCATTAGAGCGATTTCCTGTTAAACTACAAATAAATCCTGCTCCACAATTATCGTGTTCAAACTCTGGTAAATATAGTCCTTGTTTTTCCATAATAACCTACTACTTTTTGCTAATTTTAAACTTAGGACTTACTAATATATAAGGTATTTTACCATAAATAATAACACTCTCTTTATTATTACGACATCCTTATTTTAAAGGTTTTATAATTAGAATCTCTCAAAAAACCACCTCTTAAAATACAAAATTCGCAATGGTTATTTTTCAATAAAAAAATCATTTTAATGAAAATCAATCAATCAAAATAAATTTTACATGCGATATTTTCATCTTTTTTTGAATAAAATTAAATTTTTATCAAAAAACACATTTTCAAATCCTTAAAAAAATCAATATAAATTATTTAACCCTAATTTTTTTAGGGTATAATTTAATTATATAATAAAAATACAATTGATAACCCTATTTTTTTAGGGGTAAATAATGTTTTTACATAGTTTTACCTCTCTAAACAAAACTAACTTATTATGAAAAAAAGAATTACTCTCGTTTTGCTATTAATGACTGTAGTGAATTTTAACTTGAAAGCTCAAGAAGAAGAAACTGAGGACAAGAAAAAATTCTCATTTAATGGTAGTATCGATGCATACTATCGAGTTAATTTTGGAGCACCCAACGACGAAAACGCCATTTATCCAGGTTCCTCTTTTGCTAATTTACCTGGTTTTGCCTTAGGCATGGCTAATGTTGTAGCTTCATACGAAGGCGCAAAGGTAGGCTTTGTTGCCGATTTAGTCTTTGGACCAAGAGGTGAAGACGCTATTTTCAATTCTCCTTTATTAAGACCAGGAGGAAGTTCCAATATTGTAAATCAGCTCTATGCTTATTGGAATGTAAGCGAAACAGTAACTCTTACTTTTGGTAATTTCAACACTTTTTTAGGCTATGAAGTTATTTCTCCAACAGGAAATTTCAACTATAGCACTTCTTACCTATTTTCTTACGGTCCTTTTAGCCATACAGGTCTTAAAGCTGACTTTGCCATTTCAGACGACTTTAGCTTTATGCTAGCTGTAATGAATCCAACAGATGCCACAGAATATAATCCAAATGGAAAATATGCTTTTGGTGCTCAAGTAGGATACAAAGGACAGTACTTAAACTTCATTACTGACGATGGCGCATTTGAAATTGACTTCACAGGTGGTTTTGATCTGTCTGATGATTTTTACTTAGGAATCAATGGTGCTTACTTTGACAACGACGGAGTTGGTTTTGCAGGTGGAGCTATTTACCCTCAATACTCTACTTCTGACAAATTTACAATTGGACTAAGAGGTGAATATTTTGTTGAAAGTGGCGATTTTGGAGCAATTGGAACAGGTGTTGAAGACTCTAGCGTAATTGCCGCTACACTAACAGGAAGCTACGTTGTTGGAGACCTAACTATAAAACCTGAGTTAAGACTCGACAGTGCTTCTGATGATGCTTTTGTTGATACCGATTTAATGCCAACAAAAAGCCTTAGCTCATTTATTTTAGCTGCGATTTACGCATTTTAAATCCACCATGAACTTAACTACTACTCTTAAACTAAATAATATTTAATTTTTTTATAATGACAACTTTATTTTCAATTACACACTTTTTATTAGCGCAAGATGCTACAGCTACCACAAAAAATCTGGAAGATGCTGTAAGCGCAATAAAAGGAGACATGAGTATGCTATGGATGCTTCTTGCAGGTATCTTAGTATTCTTTATGCAAGCTGGATTCACTCTTGTAGAATCCGGAATGACAAGATCTAAAAACGCTGTAAACATAGCAATGAAAAACCTCTTAGACATCTGTGTAGGTTCAATATCATTTTGGTTTATTGGATACTCATTAATGTATGGAGATTCAGAAAACGGATGGTTTTTTTGGAGCGGATTAATGCAAGGTGAAGGTGCTGACCTATTCTTCCAAACCATGTTCGCAGCAACAGCAGCAACAATAGTTTCTGGAGCCATTGCAGGACGAACAAAATACACAACTTATGCTATCTTCTCGATAGTTATGACAGCTGTTATATATCCAATCGCAGGTGGCTGGGAATGGAATGGAGGATGGTTAAACAGCGAATCTATGCCAGCTGAGTTTATTGACTTTGCAGGTTCATCTATTGTACATTCAGTTGGCGGATGGGCAGCTTTAGTTGCTGCCTTTATGGTTGGTCCAAGAATCGGGAAGTTTGTAGACGGAAAAGTAATCCCTATTCCAGGTCACAACCAAGTACTAGCTACTTTAGGAGTATTTATTCTTTGGTTAGGATGGTTTGGATTTAATGGAGGTTCTCAACTAGCTTGGGGAGGAGATGACTCTTCAGCAGCTTCAACAGTTGTTTTAATTACTAACCTTGCAGCTGCAGCAGGTGGTCTTGGAGCACTTATCACTACATGGATTTGGTACGGAAAACCAAACTTAGCCCAAACCTTAAATGGTGCTTTGGCTGGTTTAGTAAGCATTACTGCTGGTTGCGGAAACATGACAGCAGGCGGAGCTCTTTTGGCTGGTTTAATTGGAGGCGTTATTGTGGTATTCTCTATTGAATTTATTGAAAAGAAACTTAAAATTGATGATGCAATTGGCGCAGCATCAGTGCATGGTGTAGCTGGTGCTTGGGGAACTTTAGTTATTGGTCTTTGGGGTGTTGATGGTGATACTGGTATTGGACTATTTAATGGAGGTGGATTTGCGCAATTAGGCGCACAAGCCATTGGAGTATTAGCTTACGCAGTTTGGGCAATCGTTTTATCTATAATTGTATTTGGTATTCTTAAGTATACTTTTGGGTTACGTGTAACAGAAGAAGAAGAAATACAAGGTTTAGATATTTCTGAACATGGTTCAATTGCCTATCCAGGAAAAAGACAGAGAGAATACGATGAATAGACACATCGAAATCTACATGAAATTCCTACAACAATTAATTACTATTAATTATTAATTGCTCAAAAAACCTCGAAGAATATCTTCGAGGTTTTTTACTATCATATATTAAGAAGAAAGAAAGACTAAGCTGAATTTCTACTAGCGTTTATATTACCAAATAAGGATCTCGTAACAATCTTTTCAAAAATTTTAATTTGAGCCTCATCTTTTACTTTTTCTTTTTGAAGTTCTTGCAACTTTTTAAGTGCATACTGCTGAATAGTCAACAGAGGCAACACAATAGACTCTCTAACTTCAATTGAAGCCTTACCAGACGGTTCATTTTCCATTAAAGTTTTATATCCTGTAAGCTTTAACAACAACCTCTTAGTGGTTTCATATTCTTGATAAATAATTTTCCAGAACTCTCCAAACTCCTCGTCTTCAGCCATATATTTTGTTAAATCAAAAAACGATTTAGATAATGACATCATACTATTTTCGATAAGAGTTTTGAAAAAGCTAGACTCATTGTACAGCTTCTTTACTTTATCAAACTCATCATTATCCTCATAGTGCTTCAAAGCTGTACCAACCCCAAAAAATCCAGGAACATTTTGCTTTAACTGACTCCAAGAACCCACAAACGGAATTGCTCTCAAGTCTGAAAACACCAAAGCATCAGATTTTCCTCTTTTTGAAGGCCTACTTCCAATATTGGTTTTGGCGTAATATTTTAAAGTACTCATACGCTCCAAATAAGGAATAAACATTGGATGACCTTTAAAATCCATATAAGTTTTTAGGCTGATTTTTGCCAAATCGTCCATTACTGCTGTATTCGCTTCAGACAACAAATTGTTCTTCTCGTTCATTCTGTTATAAATACCAGAACTTATCAATTGCTCTAAGTTGTATTGTGACGAATCTAAGGTTCCAAAATTTGAACTTATGGTTTGCCCTTGTATAGTCAACTGCACTTCTTTATCTTCAATCGTTGGACCTAAAGATGCATAAAACTGATGTGTTTTACCTCCTCCTCTAGCAGGTGGACCTCCTCTACCATCAAAGAAAATAACCGTAACATCATACTTTCTAGATACCTTAGTTAATCGCTCTTTTGCCTTAAAGATTGCCCAATTTGCCATAAGATAACCACCATCTTTAGTTCCATCAGAAAACCCTAACATAATGGTTTGTTTATTACCTCTAGATTTTAAATGTGCCTTGTAAGCTGGATTAGTATACAATTCTTCCATTACCAAATGCGCATTTTCTAAATCTGTTATGGTTTCAAATAGAGGACCAATATCTACAGTAAGTTTATCTTGAAACGCAACCAATTTTAACATAGCGTATAGCTGCATTACATTTAAAGTCGTTTGGTTATTACTTATAATGTATCGGTTTGCGGCACTTTCACCATTATTATCTTGAATTTCTTTTATTGCTTTGATGGTATTTAAAGTCTTTAGCACTTCTTCATCTTCAAACAAGCCTAAATCGACACTTCCTTCAACTTTAGAAAGCACTTCAACTTGCTTTTCAGGAGACAACGTATTATAATCTTTTGGAAAAATGGCACTACCGCTTTCAATAAGTTTATCAACCATTGCAGTAAACACCTTATCATGCGCTCTACTATCCTGTCTTATATCCAAGTTAGCAAAATGAAAACCGAAAAGATGCGTTTTATTGATAAGACTAATTACATCTTTTTCATATAGAGACTGGTGCTCTTTATTTAAAATATTTTTGATGTCTTTAAGTTCAGACACAAACTCATCTAACTGAATGATAGACTTTGAATCGGCATCAACAAACGCGTTATACAGTCTATGTTCTAAACTTGTGATTTTATCTTCAACATCCTTAAATGTTAGTTTTCTTCTCAACTTTCTTACATCTCTGTAATAGTTTTTAAGCACTGTTTGCTTTAAACGTTTTGCAACTTGTTTCGTAATTTCTGGAGTTACAAATGGGTTACCATCCCTATCACCACCAGGCCAAAAGCCAATATTTATAATATCGTTTTTAACAGGTTTATCATCAAAAATATTCTGTTGAATATAATCGAAAATTGTTCCAAAGGAATGATAGAACACGTTTTCTAAATACCATATTAAACTTACAGCCTCATCATAAGGTGTTGGTTTTTTATGTTTAAAGAAAGGTGTTTTACCTAGTTGCGCCAACAAATCATTAATCAACAACAAATCGTTGTTTTTAATAGCAGCAGACAAATCGGTAATAATCCCTAAAACCGAACCTGGATAAAACTGCGTAGGATGCGCCGTAAGCACTATTCTCACTTTAAATTCTTCGAGGTATTTTTGAAGCATCTCAGCATTATGCTCTGACACTACAGACTCTTTCAAGCTTCTCAGCGTACCAATACCATCCATATTATTCACAATTGGAAACGCTGCGTCTTCTATAGCATCAAAAAGCACCACTTGCCTCTCAATGTATTGTATAAACCTAAAAAGCAAGTTTATTTGGCTTTCGTGTGAGCGTCTCGCTTGATATTTTTTAAAAAAAGTATCTACAATGGTTGTTGGGTTATCTCCATTTTCAAAGCCCTTTTTACAGGTTTCATGAAACAGAGGTAACAAAACACCTGTTTTTGAAATAGCATCAAACGGCAAAGTCATAAATATACTATTGTATATCTGATACTTAGAGAGTACATTTTGCTTAAATCGGGTTAATTTAGGTGGTGTAGACATAATTTTAAATCTTATAAATGGTAACTATAAAAATACTCAAGCTAGAGCAAAAGACAAGAGCCTTTTCTGAATTTTGCAGAATTATGAATTAAATGCTATTAAACTGAAAATTATTTTTTAAAATCGAGATTCTATTCCATTTTTCTGAAAACCATTATTCATCAATAATGGTCCACCTTTTAATTAAATGAATAAAAACCAAAGGTTTCTTTTTTACTCAAAGCGTTTTGCCATTATAATTTTATCTGTACATTTGTAGCCAAATTTAGAGGAGAGATTTGACTGATTGCAACCTCATTAAAAAATGCTAAAGGACAGTGTAAACTTCCTTTGACGCTTTCGTCAAATCCCTTCGTAATATTACATTTATTATTTATGGCGTATTTATTTACATCTGAAAGTGTATCAGAAGGACATCCAGATAAAGTAGCAGACCAAATTAGCGACGCACTAATAGACAACTTTTTAGCTTTTGACCCTGAGTCTAAAGTAGCTTGCGAAACCTTAGTAACTACAGGACAAGTAGTACTTGCTGGTGAAGTAAAATCGAATATTTATTTAGATGTTCAAAAAATAGCAAGAGATACTATTAATGCTATTGGCTACACTAAAGGCGAATATATGTTTGACGGAAATTCTTGTGGTGTTTTATCTGCTATTCATGAGCAATCAGATGACATTAACAGAGGTGTTGACAGAGCTTCTAAAGAAGAACAAGGTGCTGGTGACCAAGGAATGATGTTTGGTTACGCAACAAGAGAAACTGAAAACTTTATGCCTCTTGCTTTAGATTTATCTCACCGAATACTAAAAGAACTTGCTGATTTAAGAAGAGAACAAAAAGACATCACCTATTTAAGACCAGACTCTAAAAGTCAGGTTACCATTGAATATAGTGATGACAATATACCTCAACGTATAGACTCTATAGTAATTTCTACACAGCATGACGATTTTGATAATGATGAAGCAATGCTTTTAAAAATAAGGAAAGATATTATCGATATTCTGATTCCTAGAGTTATTTCAAAATTACCTGAAGACATTCAAGCCTTGTTTAATGATGACATTACTTACCACATTAACCCAACTGGTAAATTTGTTATTGGTGGACCACATGGTGACACTGGTTTAACAGGACGAAAAATTATTGTTGATACTTATGGCGGAAAAGGTGCCCATGGTGGTGGTGCTTTTAGCGGAAAAGACCCAAGTAAAGTAGACAGAAGTGCAGCTTACGCAACCAGACACATTGCCAAAAACCTAGTTGCAGCTGGTGTTTGCGATGAAGTTTTAGTGCAAGTAAGTTATGCTATTGGAGTGGTTGAACCTATGGGAATTTTCATTGACACTTACGGTACTTGTCCGTTTAATATGACTGACGGAGAAATTGCCAATAAGGTTTCTGAAATTTTTGATATGCGTCCTGCTGCTATTGAATCTCGATTAAAACTTAGACAACCAATGTATAGTGAAACAGCTGCTTATGGACACATGGGACGAACTCCTGAAACTGTTTCTAAAACCTTTGAACAACCAAATGGTGAACCAATTACAGTTGATGTTGAATTGTTTACTTGGGAAAAACTTGATTATGTAGACAAAGTTAAAACTGCTTTTGGCTTATAAACTATTATTGAAGCTCAAAAAAACCTCATAATTTAATTATGAGGTTTTTTGTTGCTTGATTGTTATATAAAAAAAGACGAATTTCGTTTCTTAGCACAACAAACCATTTATAGCATTTTCATTGCTTTTCAAACTTATGAAAATTTACATTTTTTTATTTTCAATTTGCCTTTTAGGTTGTTCTTCTCAAAAAGTAAAAAAAGAAGAACAATGTCCAAAAATTTATAAAAACAAGTTCACAAAAATCCTTAATGAAAAATACAAAACTATTTATAAAAATGAGACTATAAGCTATAACGAAGTAAGATTTGAATGTGTTTATTCTGCCTTATACACTCACAAAGTCATGTTTGATAGGTATGGAAAATGGGACAAACCTATTTACCCTAGCAATAAAAACCACCCTATTTTAGTTTGGAAAAATGTTGATTTATTTAACAACGGAAAAGAATACACCATAATGACCAATGGACTTGAAAGTTGGAAACATATTTATGCCTCCATAATGGTTTTTGACAACAATGAAGTTGACCTACTTTCAGAAAATTCTCCTGAAAAAGAAAAGCTAACCAACCTTTTTGCTGAGTTATTGAAAAATCAGGATTTAGAGAATGAAGATTTTTATGAAGTTTACTGGAAAATGGTTGACCCAAAACGTTGGGAAACCATAAAAGAGCACAACAAAAACCAAAACTAAATTTCTATCACTAGGCTAGCACTAAAACTACTTCAAGCTCTCAATAGGAACTCTGGTTAATTCTACATCTTCTTTATTTGTAGCATAAGACACATAAAGGTAATTATTCCAAATTACACTTTTAGGGTAGCTATAACCTACTCGTTTATATTTTCCTTCAAATCGCATAGGTTGTAAATCAGATTCGTTTCCGCTACGCAGCAAAAAGGCTTTATCAAACAAAAAACCGTCTTCACTAAGTGTTACAACCAACGGAATTCTTGTTTTGCTTCCTGAAGGATTATTCACCATAAACGCAGTTCCATCTGGTAAATTACCTGCACTCTGTTTTGCTCTAGAGTCAGGAGTATCAACCAATTGAGGCATCGTCCATGTTACTCCATTATCATAACTTACTGATGCCAGTTTTTTAAACGTACTTTCTTGATCCCTAAACACCATAACTATAGCTTTGTCCTTTTTCCTGTAAAACCAACTAGGTTCAATTGCTCTACTCATATTTTTATCAGAAGGCAAATTTTTCATCTTTCCTGCTTGCCAACCAGATATTCCTAAAGGGTCATCAGTATAAAAAGGTGTGATTTTTAAACCAGGTTGCATATGAAAAGCAGTTACAACTCTTCTATTAGGCACTGCATGTACATCTTGCTCAATGATTCCTAAAATAGGATTCCCTAATTTGTCTGTAACTTTTTGAGAAGTTGACCAATCTACTCCATTACTTGAAGTCATGTACTCTGTATAACCTTGTTTAGGATTAGCTTCGTCTTTTGGCCATACACAAATGTAAGCCACAAGAGTTTCTCCATTACTCCACCAACCTCCACTTGTAGTGATTTTTGAGTTAGATGTTGATGTTAATGCAATAGGCTTGCTCCAAATTTTTCCGTCATAACTTCTAGAATAAAACACTTGAGTATCTTCTCCATCTTCATCTACTGAAGAACTCTGCCATTGTGCATAGAGCATGTGCTTAAAAGGAAATAATACCACTCCATGATTGTATTTATTGTCGTTCTCTGTAGGTGAAAAAATAGTAACTGTTTCTTTGTTTTTAGCCTCAGTAAGCCCAAGTGTATTGGGTTGGTTACTATCAAAAAGATTTGCTACATGAAAAGGTGCTGCTACTTCTTTTTCCTTACAGGTCAAAACCAACAAAGAAGCAACAACTAACACATATACTTTTAATTTAGATTTAATCATCTAAACCTCCTCTTCGCTTTGGTGAACGTTGCTCAGGCCATATTTTTTGTTCTCCTGTTCTTGGGTCAATAGGTAATACAATTTTTTCTCTTGAAGCTAGGTTAGGATCTTCTGATGCCATATAAGCCATAATTGCAGTTAAAATAACATTACTTCTAACATCATCAAAAACGATTTTATCATAAGTATCTCTGTTGGTATGCCACGTATATTTTCGGTATGACCAATCTAAAGCACTCAAATAAAATGCAGGAACACCAGCTGCTACAAAAGATGCATTATCTGAACCTCCACTACTAGGCGAACCAGGGAAATCGGCTTTTATTTGACCTTTTATTTCCCTTGGAACAGGATACATCCATCTCGAAATATAGTCGTATGAATTTAAATATCCAGCACCAGAAATTTCTATAACGCGACCTGTACCATTATCCTGATTAAAAACAGCTTGTACATGTTCTACAATTTCAGGATGGTCTTCAACAAACGCTCTTGATCCGTTAAGACCTTGTTCTTCACTTCCCCAATGTCCAACTAAAATAGTGCGTTTTGGATTAGGGTATACTTTTTTAAGGATTCGCATCACTTCCATCATTAAAATAGTACCTGTACCATTATCGGTTGCTCCTGTTGCGCCATCCCAAGAATCTAAATGCGCTGAAAGAATAACATATTCGTTTGGCAATTCTTTTCCTTCTATTTTACCTATAGTATTAAAAACTGGTGTTGCTCCTAAATCTTTGGATTGTGCAACAACTTTTAAAGTTGGCGTATTACCACTCTCAGCAAGTCTGTAAAGCATTGTGTAATCTTCCATTTCAATATCTAAAGTTGGGATATTCTCAGTACGCGAACTAAAAATTCTATTCACACCAAACCCTTTAGACCAATATGAAGACAATATTCCTGCTGCTCCTGCATCTTCAAAAGCTTTAATAATACCTCTTCGACCATAACCTGTTCTTGCTATATTTTGCAACCATTCTTTAGTCAATGAATCACGTTGCTGCTTCATGCGTTCATAGGATGTTTCGGTTGCAAATTCTTCCCAATTTTCATCTGGTCGTCCTGTAATTTGTTTCATAGAAGTTAGTACAAACTTCCCTTTTACATTTGGCAACCATTTTACAAAATCTAAAGAATCTTTAATTCTAGGTATAGCAATTACCTCAGCAGTAATACCTTCTTGTGGTGTACTTGGACTCCAAGCTAACTGCATTCCTTCTAACGACTGCACTCTTGGTGATACCATATCCACATGAGTAATGCCTCTTTCCCAAGCTTTCCATTCTCCCCATTGTTCGTTTTCTGCAGAAATTCCCCAATCATCATAGGTATCAACCACCCAATCATTGGCTTGTTTCATTTGAGGTGTTCCAACCAATCTTGGACCAATTACATCTAATAGATGGTGTGCTAAGGATTCTAATTGTGAATTTTCATTTGCTTCTTTAATAATGTCCTCAACTACTTTGTTTTCCTCTTTATTTTGAGAATACGCTGAAAACGTCATTAAAAACAAGGCTAGAAAAGTATTTCTAATTATTTTATTTGAAATCATACATTTATGGATTTGCTATTAATTTTAAGAAACGTAAGTTAAAACTATTTTTAAAATTGAGCCTCTAAATAAACGTTAAGACTGGAGAGAAACTAGTAAGTTTTTATGGAAGATTAACTGCGTTGATACTGCAAAGCTAAGCTTTGAAAACACAAAGACCCACAAAACAAAAAAAACAAGCTTTATGTTTTGCTTGCTAAAATAATTTAATGAGATTCATAGGAGAGTCTGTTCTTTTTATTGAGGATTAACTGCGTTGATCCTGCAAAGCTACGCTTTGAAAACACAAAGACCCACAAAACAAAAAAGCAAGCTTTATGTTTTGCTTGCTCTTTGTATTTATTCGTGGGGAGAGCAGGATTCGAACCTGCGAAGTTAAAAAACAACAGATTTACAGTCTGTCCTCGTTGGCCGCTTGAGTATCTCCCCAAAACCGTTGGCAAATATATTATTGTTTTTGTTCTGAACAAACAATAATTTATCAATTTGTAAAAAATATTACTTTTTACAACTCATATTGTAATCTAAAAGTTATAAAACGCGGTTGAATAAACGTTTCAGAACTGAATACCGAAATACTTCCTGCTCCATTGCTAACATTAGAATCGATATCTAATAAGTTTGAAGCTATTAGTGAGTATTCCCATTTAGCATCTCTGTCTTTTCTATAGCGTAATGAAGCATTCCAAGTTCTAAAAACATCTTTTTGTCCTTCACCATTATCTTGTTCGTTATAGGTAAAGTCTGTTAAAAACGATACCGAATTCCAAATATAAGCATCAAACTCGATTGAAGGTGCATTTGTGGTGTAAGTTACACTATTTGTTCCTTGGTCATTTTTAGACACACTATATGCATACCTAAACGATACGTTTGGTGCTTCTCTAAAGTTTGTTCTAATTTCTGGAGTATAGCTTTGTGAAAAACTCTCATTTACAGATTGAGTTCCTTGAACAAATTGGTTGTTTTTACTGTAATTAAAATTTGCTCTTAAACTTGCTCTTACTTTACCAAAGGTACGTTGCACTCTACCAAAAAGGGATGCGCTTTCGTCAGCAAAACCAGAATTGAAATAAGTACTTGTTCTAATTACATTTTCAAAATTGGTTAATGGACGTATTTGATCTATGTTTTTACTATAATTTGCTCCAGCAAACACATTGGTATAATTAAACAAATTGAAACTATGATAAAACAAACTCAAATTGTGTGAAAGGGCATTTTGCAATTCTGCATTACCATAATTAATACTATTGTAATTGTTAAGCACTAACCCTTCAGCTATGTTAGTAACATCAGTAAACGATGTATTCATTCGGTAATTAAAGGTTAAGCTTTCACTCTTTTTAAATTGAATTCTGGTTTCAAAATCTGGTAAAACCATAAAGAAATTATCGTCAAATAAGGTTTCTCCAGCTTGTGTGTTTTTATTACTGTATGCATGTAACGACAATCCTGGAGTAAAGGTAAATTTCCCTGATTTTAACCTATAATGTACACCAAGATAAATATCAGAAAAATTATACTCTACATCATTTATTGCAGTCAGCATATTACCCTCTGCATCAGTAACCTGAGGTGTTGGGTCTAACTGTGATCCATCATCTAAAAACTGAAAGATATTAGAATTGAACTTTTGATTACTTAAAATCGTCCCTAAGGTAAAGTTGATGTTACTTTTTGAATTTAAAATATTATAGTAATCCAATTTAGCATCTAATTGGTTGGATTTTACACGACGGTCTTGATTTAAATTATATGAAAACTGGTCTAAATCTAGCCCTAATCCTGAAGCTGTAGTATCAAACGCATCTTGGTTTTCTTCGTCATCATTGTTTGTTGGGTCGTTAACCAATAGTGCATTGTAAAACGGATCTTCGTCTTTTATTAAATGTTGCGCTTCTAGAGCAAAAATATTATTCTCGTTTAACGTGTAGTAGTAGTTAAAATTCTGATTAATACTAAATGGCGAAGCTGTGTCAACCTGATCAGTATTTCCTACTACAGATGAAAATAAATTTTGGCGCTCTTCATCATCAGAAAAACGTGCCAACACGTCATAATCTAATTGATTATTAACGTTTGGTTGGTATTTAGCGCTAAGCTTTGCCAAGAACTGGTTTGTTGCCTCTCTTCCTGTTTGTACAGTAGCTTCATCTGGAGGAATATTTGCCGACTCGTCTATTGGTGTATTTGGGTCGTCTTCAAACTCAATATAATCTATAAAACTCTCTTCTCTAGTTCGCATTCTAGAACTATTGTAAATAAGAAAACCGCTAAAATCCAATGATTTTTTAGGCGAATAGCTAAAGTTAGTTGCAATAAGTTTTGTAACAACTTCTTGAGCTCTTGAGATATTTGTTAACCCTCCTAATCCATTATCTCCTAAATTAATACTAGTCCCACTAGTTCTACTTGGCATTCGAAAACCACCTCCAAAGTTTCTTAAATCTCTATTAGTTAAAGCAACTTCACCAACATTATTCATATCTCCAATGATGTTGACACTGTATTTTGGACTGTAATAAAATAGTTTTGGTTGCACCAAATACAACTCATCATTAGGTGAAGGTGCAGTACCAGCTCCTAATGTAACATCACCAAACCAAAAATTCTCTTTTCCTTCTTTTAACTTAATGTTAATTGCAACGTTATCCTGATTGTTTTGAACACCACTAAGCTGACCAACTTCAGAATAGTTACGGAGTACTTGAACTTTATCTACTGCATTAGAAGGAATATTTTTGGTCGCTAATTTTGTGTCACCATCAAAAAAATCTTTTCCATTTACCATTAATTTACTCACTTCCTTCCCTTCAACCTCAATGGTTCCGTCGTCATTAACCTCAACTCCAGGAAGTTTTTTAAGGACATCTTCTAGCTTCCGTTCGGTTCCATTTTTAAAGGAATCAGCATTATAAACTAACGTATCTCCTTTGACTGTTACTGGCATTTCGTAAACCAATTCAACCGCATCTAAACTATTATCAACTTTTAAAGTGAAGTCTTTTTTTAAATCGGCTTCTTTAGTGTTCAACAGCTCTTCGTAAGTTTTCATTCCAATGTAACTCACCTGAATTTTGTATGCTGAATTTTTATCTAACGAAAGTTTAAAAAGTCCTTTATCATTAGTTACAGCATAAGACTCCAAAATTTTTGTTTCTTGATTGATTGCAACAACATTAGCAAGTTCAAGCGGAGTTCCTATACTGTCTTTTACTACACCTTCTACTTTTATTTGAGCAAAGGAATTGCTTGCTGCTAAGAGCAGCATGAACATAAAGATTTTTTTCATTTGATTTTTTAGTTGGGATTATTTAAAAGTGAATTGATTAGAAACGTCTGTTACCACGACCTCCTCTGCCTCCATACATTTCGCGCATTTCTTCAATTTTATCTTTCATGATTTGGTTGTACTCTTCTCTTGTTACTTCTTTACCTTTTGAAGGCATTTTAATCTCTTCTTTTTCTTCAGGATTCATTACAATTTTTGAACACAATATTGTTGTTCTACCAGCATTAACCTCAAGAATTAAACCTGGTAATCCCCAATATTCTCCTGGACCTTGGTTCACTGGGATTTGTGGTGTATACCAAGCTGTAATGGTTATTTCTTTTGGCACTTCCAACTCACTCATTGGATCATCTCTATCTACTGAATCTTTAGATTTTTCTGCCTTTTCCTTTTCGTCATTGCCTCTATCTCTTCGTCTTCGCATATTCATAAAATCCATCTCATCTACTTTTTTTACAGCTGTAGCTTTATAACAAGTGTATTGACCAATTTGCTTGGTTTCTCCCTCCATTTTCCACTCTAGAGTTTCAAGCTCATCAACAACTAAAAACTGTTTTCCAAAAAACTCCTGTTCTTGTAAAAGCTTAGATTCCTTCACATTTTTGTATTGCGGACCACCTGTAAAACTACTCATCATTCCTCTCCATGGACCTCCTCCTGAACCTGGTGTTTCTAGCTTTTCTTCTTCTTTATATGTAGACTCTGTTCTATTAAAGGTTAGTATAAAGGTTTTTTCGAGCATGCTTTTCATACGCTCAGTAATCATCTTTTTTTGTTCTTCGCTCATTTGTCGACCTCCAAAATTATCCATGTCGACTGTAGTCTTGGATTGATAAATTGCTTTACCTTGAAATTCTTGTGCTAAAAGCGTGTTACTGAATAGTGTAATTAATACAACACAAAGTTTAATTGAGATTGATTTCATTGTTTTAAGTCTAAAGAGTTTGTGTTAAAAATACAGTTTTAACTATTGTTAGACATCTAAAACAATTGAAAGTTTAATTGTAAAATGTTAAAATCCAATAAAAAATTAACCTCCTATTCTTATCTCAATCTCTTGTCCATCACCTTTTCCTCTTCTTGGACTGTAACGTTCTTTCATTTCTTCCATTTTCTTTTCCATAATTTTATCAAACTCTTCTTTAGTCACTTTTTTACCTTTTTTAGGCTCAGTGATTTCAACTTCATTTTTTGGATTGAGCACTATTTTACTACAAATAACAGTTTCTGACCCATCGTTTACCTCAAGAATTAAACCTGGAAGTCCATAATAATTACCAGGACCATTGTTTACAGGAATTTGAGGCGTATACCATGCTGTAATAGTTATGGTTTCCATTTCAGGTTCTTTTTCTTCATCTAGATCTTTATCACCATTAACACTAATACCTCCAACAATTTTTGGTCGCTCGCGAGTTATGGTTGCTTTATAGCAAGTGTATTCGCCAATGTTTTTAGTCTCTGAGCCAAATTGCCAATCAAGTTTTTTTAGCTCGTCTTTTATCAAAAAAATTTTTCCAAACACATCATTTTGATTAGTGTAGCGTTCTTCTTTTGTGTTTTTATACAGCACATCTGCTCCTCCTGTGTTTATCATTACTACTTCCATCCCACCAGGTTGAGGAGCTCCAAGCGATTCTTCTTCTTTATAAACCGATTCCTCTTTATTAAACGTAAGTATGTACGTTTTTTCAAACTGCTTTTTAAGCATATCCATCATTTTTTGATGCATTTCAGAGTTTACCTGAGTACTGTCTAGCTTAATATCTACTTTTCGTTTTGACTTGTAGGTTGCAACTCCTGTAAACTCTTGAGCGTGACTTTTTATAGACGCTAAAAGCACTATTGCAATTAAAACTTTTACTATATCTTTCATGGTCTTATTTATTGATTGTTATAATAGTCTGTTACTATTTTTTTTATAGTATTGATGTTGTTATAAAATGCTTCTTTCTCTCCTGCTTTTCCAGTGATTTTATAAGTTGCAGAAGCTTCTTTTCCATTAGACATTGGCTTACCTTTACATTTTATCTCAAATGAAATGTTTTCATCAGGACTCATGTCGTCAACGATACTTTTTATATCATTAAGATTAAATGTGCTTTCCAACTCTTTAACAGAATCGATAGTTATTGACACTTCAATACTTTGAATTGTTGTTGCTAAAGTTTCATCTGCATTTTGTAGTTCCTTTATTTGACTAAAAGATGTAAATGCAATTAAAAAAGTAATCGTGGTAATTAGTGTTTTCATTTATGTTCGTTTTTTGATTAATACTCTACAAACTTAAACCAACCCAAATGAGTATTAAGTTAACCAGTGTTAACGTGTGTTAACCGATTAGTTTTTATCTACTTTAACATTTACTTTTGACCTATGAATAATTCTAGATACCGAATAATATTATACTTCATAGTTACCGTAATACTCAGTACTATTGCGATACAAGTGTATTGGAATTATAAAAACTATTTAGCCAACAAGCAACAGCTTATTAAAGATGTTCAGGTAAGTTTAGATAAAGCTGTTGATGATTACTATGTTAACCTTGCTGAACAAACCACCATTGGATTTGCTTTTGAAGGCAATGACAAGGACGACTTTTTTGCCGAAGACCATAAGTTTGACTCCATTTTAAAGCAAATTGATATTACCCAAAAAAAGTTTAAAAACCTTGATAGCCTTAATCTTGAAACTACTGATGGTATTTCTATCTACAGAGGTGCTAATGTAGATTCGATTTTAAATGCAAAATGGGATCACAAAAAACTGAACTCTATTGACATAAAAAAAGACTCTATAAAAGTAAAAGGGTTTGAATTACTAACGTCTAAAGTAGTTATTTCAATTTCAAATGACACGCTTGATGTTAAAAAAATTGACAGTTTAATAACTACTGACTTATCTCAAAAAAACATCGCTATTGATTACACACTTGATTTTAATAGAGACAAAACAAAGAAGGCAAAAGACACAATAACCGATTCAAAAAACATTTTAAACGTTGATTCAAAATCTACATTATTACCTAAAGGAAGCTCTCTAAATTTAAGTTTTGAAAACCAAACAAAGCTTATTTTAAAACGCATTTTTAGTGGTATTTTAATTTCCACATTGTTAATTCTGGCAGTGATAAGCTGCTTGTTTTATTTACTTAAAATAATCAAGCACCAAAAACAATTAGCTGAAGTAAAAAATGACCTCATTAGCAACATTACACACGAATTCAAAACACCTATTGCCACCATTGGTGTTGCACTTGAAAGCATTCAAAACTTTAATGTTATTGAAGATAAAGCTAAAACAAAAACGTATTTAGATTTATCAAACACGCAGCTTTCAAAATTGAACACTATGGTTGAAAAGTTACTAGAAACCGCTACACTTGATAGTGAAAATCTTGAGCTCAACAAAGACACTTATAACATCTCGGAAATTTTGACCACGAGTATTGAAAAACATCAACTTAACAGTGACAAAACCATAACTTTCAATATACCTGAAAACATTTCGGCAAAAGTAGATGTGTTCCATTTTGAAAATGCCATCAATAACATTATTGACAATGCTATAAAATATGGTGGAGATGCGATTTTAATTTCGCTCGAACAAAATCATTTTGCGTTTACCATTACTATTTCTGACAATGGAAACACGTTAACTAAAGCTAATAAAGACAAGATTTTTGAGAAATTTTACCGAGTTCCTAAAGGCAACACTCATGATGTTAAAGGCTTTGGAATTGGACTGTATTACACCAAGAAAATTGCAGAAAAACACAACGGAACTATCACTGTTGATTTAAAAAATAACATTACCTCATTTAAAATAACATTACCAAATGCCTAAAACCACCATTTTATTAGCCGAAGATGAGCCAGCACTTGGTCAAATTATTAAGGAAAGTCTTGAAACCAGAGACTTTAATGTTATTTTGTGTGATAATGGCGAAAATGCATTTGAAAAATACCAATCTGAAACTCCAGAAATTTTAGTCTTGGACGTTATGATGCCCAAAAAAGATGGATTTACATTAGCTAAAGACATTAGAGCAATTGATGATACAATTCCTATTATTTTTTTAACTGCCAAATCGCAAACACAAGATGTTGTTGAGGGTTTTACCATAGGCGGAAATGATTACCTAAAAAAACCGTTTAGCATGGAAGAGCTTATTGTAAGAATTAACAATTTGCTTAACAGAACACAAGTTCAAAAAACTTCAGAAGTATTAAAAATTGGAGATTATACGTTTGATTTCCCAAAGCAAACACTTCAATTTAACGCTGAAGAAAAATTACAACTCACACATAGAGAAGCGCATTTACTATTTCATTTAATTAAAAACAAAAACCAGGTTTTAGACAGGTCAATCATCTTGAATAAACTTTGGGGAAATGACGATTTTTTCTCTGCAAGAAGCATGGATGTTTTTATCACTAAACTTCGAAAAAAACTATCTAAAGACGACACTATCCAAATCATAAACGTAAGAGGCTTTGGGTATAAATTAATTTGTTAAAAGTGGTTTGATTTTTGTACTTTTCAATTCACAATGAAACAGATTAGCTACATTTTTTTATTTTTTATATATTCTGGTTATGCTCAAGATAGTATACAGATAAAGCTTATAAATAGCTTAAAACTTGAAAAGGAAACGATTATTAGTATTGACGATTTTGAAACGCTTTACCATATTAAAAACAATACGTTTTATAAAACTTCAAATAATAAATCAATAAACTACAGCAATGTTCAATTAGGAAACATTACTTCTGCTAATGCTTTTAATCCATTAAAAATTAATCTGTTTTACAAGAGTTTCAATACAGTGGTTATTCTTGATAATCGTTTAGCCGAAATTTTCAAAATAGATTTTAATATGATGCAACCTTATAAAAATGTATCACATATTACTACTGGTTTTGACAATTCGCTTTGGGTTTTTAATCAAGATTTACAACAACTTGAACTTTATGACTATAAAATGAACAAGGTTAAGGTAAGATCGCTTCCTGTACAATCTAATGTACTCGATCTAAAAAGCAACTACAACTATTGCTGGATGCTTACCGAAAAGTACTTGTACAAGTACAATTATTTAGGAAGTCTTATTTCTAAAATGGAAAATAAAGGCTTCACTGAAATGGCTTTAAATAATGAAAATGTGGTTTTAAAAACTGATAATCAACTCTACTTTTTAGCAAGTAATAGTCAAGATGTTGTACCAATTCAAAGGTCAAAATTGTTAATAAATCAGTTTTTATTGGCCAATGAAACCTTGTATATTTACGACAGCAAAATCCTAAGTAAATTCCAACTAAAAATTAAATAAACATGCATGTTGCAGTAGCAGGAAACATTGGTGCAGGTAAAACAACTCTCACCAAATTATTAGCCAAACATTTTAACTGGGAACCACAATTAGAAGACGTAGTAGACAATCCGTATTTAGATGATTTTTACAACCAGATGGAGCGTTGGAGTTTTAACCTGCAGGTTTATTTTTTAAATTCCAGATTTAGACAAGTATTACAAATTCGCCAAAGCGGAAAAGACATTATACAGGACAGAACCATTTATGAAGATGCTCATATTTTTGCGCCTAACCTTCATGCTATGGGATTGATGACCAATAGAGATTTTGAGAACTATCGTTCACTTTTTGATTTAATGGAATCTCTTGTTCAAGGTCCTGATTTGTTAATTTACCTTAGAAGCACTATCCCAAACTTAGTATCACAAATTCATAAACGTGGACGCGATTATGAAAACTCAATCAGTATTGATTATTTAAGTAGATTAAATGAGCGCTACGAAGCTTGGATACATGGTTACGACAAAGGAAAACTACTTATCATTGATGTAGATAACCTAGACTTTGTTGCTAACCCTGAAGACCTTGGTTTTATAATTAATAAAATAGATGCCGAAATAAACGGTTTATTTTAAAGAATAAAAGACAAACAAAAAAGCCACATCAAATTGATGTGGCTTTTTTGTAGTATAACTTTTGAAAACTAGCTTTGTTTTTCAATTTCTTCAGTAACTGTTTTCTTAATTTTAACCTCAACATCATCAACAGTCTTATCATTGTTCATTGCTTCTACTTTAGCTTCAACTTCTTCAAGAGTACCTTCAATAATTTTTTCTTCAGTAGTGGTTTCTCCATTAACAGTTGTTGTTTTAGTTAAAACAGCTACAGCAGTTCCTGTGGTTCCTTCATCATTAATTTCAACGGTAATTTCTTTAGTAATATCATCGTTACCTGCTAAACCAGTTTCAGCAGTATGACCACCTAAAATTGGAGCAATAACCAATCCTACTAAACATGTTAGCTTAATTAAAATATTCATTGATGGTCCTGATGTATCTTTAAAAGGATCTCCAACAGTATCACCAGTTACAGCAGCTTTATGCGCATCACTTCCTTTATAAGTCATTTCACCATTAATTTCAACTCCAGCTTCAAACGATTTTTTAGCGTTATCCCAAGCTCCTCCAGCATTGTTTTGGAAGATTGCCCACATTACACCACTTACACATACTCCTGCCATATAACCTCCTAATGGTTCAGCTCCAAAAATTAAACCAATTAGTATAGGAGTAATAATGGTAATTAAACCTGGTAAAATCATTTCTTTTAATGCTGCTTGTGTAGAAATATCAACACACTTTGCATACTCAGGAGTTCCTGTTCCTTCCATAATTCCTGGAATTTCTTTAAACTGACGACGCACTTCATGCACCATTTCCATTGCAGCTTTTCCTACTGATTGCATTGCTAAAGCTGAGAAGATTACAGGAATCATTCCTCCAACAAATAACATTGCCAATACATCAGCTTTAAAGATGTTTATTCCATCAATTCCTGTAAACGTTACATACGCAGCAAATAATGCTAATGCAGTTAATGCAGCAGAAGCAATAGCAAATCCTTTACCAACAGCTGCAGTTGTATTTCCTACTGAGTCTAAAATATCTGTACGCTCACGCACTTCAGGATCTAGTTCGCTCATTTCAGCAACACCACCTGCGTTATCTGCAATTGGTCCAAAAGCATCAATAGCTAACTGCATAGCTGTAGTAGCCATCATAGCAGATGCTGCTAAAGCAACACCATAAAATCCTGCTAATTCATACGATCCATAAATTGCAGCTGCAAATAAAATTACTGATGCAAATGTAGATTTCATCCCTACAGCTAAACCAGCAATAATGTTTGTTGCTGCTCCTGTTGAACTGTTTTGTACTATATCTAAAACTGGCTTTTTACCTAATGATGTAAAATAAGCTGTAACTACCGAAATTAATGCTCCAACAGCTAATCCTATACATGCTGACCAAAATACATTCATTGATGATACGTCTACATAACCTTCACCAAAGAACTTCATGCTCATAGTTTCAGGTAACATATATTTAATTAAACCAAAACTAGCTGCTAAAGTTATAATGATAGCTACCCAGTTTCCTGTGTCTAATGCTTTTTGAACTTGAGCTTCTTTAGCATTATTACCAGAAATTTTCACTAAAAACGTTCCTATAATTGAAGCTAAAATACCTACACCTGCAATAACAATTGGCAACAAGATTGGTCCCATATTATTAAAGTCGTCAGTAAAAGGTGTATTTACTGACATGTCTTTAATTAAGTAATTACCCAATACCATAGCAGCTAATACTGTTGCTACATAACTACCAAACAAATCGGCTCCCATACCAGCTACATCACCAACGTTATCTCCTACGTTATCTGCAATAGTTGCAGGATTACGAGGGTCATCTTCAGGAATACCAGCTTCAACTTTACCAACTAAATCTGCACCAACATCAGCTGCTTTAGTGTAAATTCCACCACCTACACGTGCAAATAGTGCAATAGATTCGGCTCCTAATGAAAAACCTGCTAATGCCTCTAGAGCAATAGTCATTTCGTCATAAAAAGAAGCTTCGCCAACAATAAACATTTTCATAAAAACAAAAAACAGTAAACTAAGTCCTAGTACTGCTAAACCAGCAACACCTAGTCCCATTACTGTTCCACCACCAAACGACACTTTAAGCGCTTGTGGTAAGCTTGTTTTTGCAGCTTCGGCAGTACGTGCGTTGGCTTCGGTTGCAACTCGCATACCAATGTTTCCTGCAAGAGCTGAAAAAATAGCTCCTATAATAAAAGCTACTATTATAATCCAATGTGTAGTATCAACAAAGTAAGATATTGCTCCAAGAGCTACAGATGCAATAACAACAAATATTGCTAACAATCTGTATTCGGCATTTAAAAAGGCTAGTGCACCTTCTTTAATTGATTTTGAAATGCCTTGCATTCTTTCGTTTCCAGGTGCTTGTTTTTTAACCCAAGACATCTTTACGAACATGAACAGTAATCCTACAATTGCCAATATCATTGGCACAAAAATCATATTTGATTCCATATTTTATTAATTTGATTAGTTTGTATCTTAACAAATGTAACAAAATGGATTAATATTAAAAAGCCCTTACACTTCTGCAGTGTAAGGGCTCTAAATTGCTATGTTACAAGCTATTTTATATTGTAAAGTTACCGTTTGCTTTGTGCTCACTGCTTTCGTAGCGCTCCACACATTTGTTAAGGATTTCGTATGCTTCTTTAGCATTTCCCCAACCACCTACGTCAACTTTCTTTTCTTCTAAGTCTTTGTAAACCTGAAAAAAGTGTTCAATTTCTTTAATTCTATGTGGGTTTAAATCTTCAATATCGTTGTATTTATTCCAGATTGGGTCAGAAATTGGCACACATATTAATTTTTCATCTGGTCCTTTTTCATCTGTCATGTGAAACACACCTATTGGTTTTACTTCCATAACACACATTGGAAATGTTGGCTCTGTTCCTAATACTAAAACGTCTAGAGGATCTTGATCTAAAGCTAAAGTTTCAGGAATAAACCCATAATCTCCAGGATACATCATTGATGAAAACAACATACGATCAAATCTAATTTTTTTTAGTTCAAAATCGTATTCGTATTTATTTCTACTTCCTTTAGGGATTTCTATTAGTACATCAAAGGTCAATTTTCCTGCTGCTGTCATATTTTATATTTGTTTTTCGGGCTGCAAATATAATGTAATGTTTGAGTTATGGCAATTAATTACCCTTGACTTTATCAAAAAAATAACCGTAATTTAACAGTGGATATGAATTATTTGGATTAATCCATATCTTATAATTGTGCACAAGCTAAAAGAACGACACCAAGAAACTAAATGACGACAGAAAAACGATATGAGATTTTAAATGGACTTCCACCATACGGACCGATGTACATTCCAATTTCGGCTGACGAAGAACCATTTTACTCGGAAGGATATGTCGTAAAATTCAAGAAGTCAGACGGAGAAGAATGGGTCGCCAATTTCAGACCAGGTTGGACTAACTATTACAACATCTTCGACTTTCCAGAACATAACATTTTTGTCGTATTCGCAGGTGGACAAGGATACATTATGAGTCCTGACGAACAGATACCCAAAATAACTTTCGGACTGACAATCAAAGACGTTATCCAAAAGGAAGACGGAAGCCTGATTTGTTCAGACGACATTCACATTTTGGTGCTCGACAATCAAACAGGTGAAATTTGGAAAAGCGACCGAATTTCTTGGGACGGTATCAAAGACTTAAAACTCGTTGACAACAAAATAAGTGGACAAACTTATGACCCGACAAATTCCAACCAACCTTGGTCTGACTTCGAACTCGACCTTGTAACGAAGGAAATAAAAGGCGGTTCATTTCAAGAATTCCTCGACAACAACAAACATCTTGAAGTCCAAGAGAATGGAATGCTAAAAGAAAAAAATGAAAAAAGCCAGTGCACAACAAAGCCTATAAGCAAGCGGGCGAACAGTGCTAAACGAAATGATAATACTTTTAAAAAACTATGGTCTCGGCTGACAGGTAAGTAGCTTTTAAAGCCCACCTGCTCATAGCCAAACCGTTAAACGAACCTCCTAAAAATAAAACCCAAAACTTCCTGTAACACCAAACTTTCGTGCGTCAGGTGTATCGAGATAATTCCCTCTAAAATTGAAGTCTATACGTAGTATTTTAAAAATATTACCTACTCCAACACTGTATTCGTAATACACCTCATCACTTGGTGCGTTGTAGATTAAACCTGAAGCATTAAGGTTACGGTTTTCTTGTGAAATTTCTCCCCAAACTCCACGTATGCCAACAATAGCTCTTAGGTTATACTTTTTAAGAAATGGTATACGCGAAAATAATCGACCGTTAAAATTATGCTCTAAATGCAATGACGAATAGGTATCAGTTACAAACTCATAAAAATCTAACTGCGAAAAGGTGTTGTAAATAGAAAAATACGATTGGTTACCAGGAACTACACTTAACAACCCAAGCGGAACTTCGCCAAAGGTTTTACCTGCTTCGATAGTTGTGGTTAAGCGACCAAAACCACCAACTTGCCATGGTTGTATGTATGAAAACTGCAATTTGGTATAGTCAAAATCGCTACCAAAAACAGTACGATCTCCTTTGCTTAATTGAGCAAACAAGCTTGCATAATTATCATTAGCATTTCTGCGTTCTACACCAAAACCTGTCATTTTTCGTTTTGGAAAATATGATACCGAAAGCGTGCTTTCGTATTGTCTTATTTCAGATGAAATTCCTGTAGGAGATTCTTCATCAAAATAATCGAGACTAAAAGTTTCTGAAGCCGACTCTAAAGTTCTATAGTTAGCTCCTAGCCTAAACACAAGGTTTTTTACTGGCTCAATTTCCAGTGAAAGCGTAGTTAAATTAATACTAGAAAGTTTATCGTTAGGACTTGTACCAACCACAGCTGATGAGGCAAAACTACGTCCTAAAACATCGGTTGAATTGGTTAAACTCGCTCCTATTTGCTCTACATCTCTTCGGTTTCCACCAGAGAGAATAATACGATTCTTTTTATCTACCAACCATTTTCCTGAGATACCGTATTTAAACTTATCGTCTCTAAAACCGTAAGCCAAAAACCCTTCGAGCCTCCAAAGGTCGTTTGGTCCAAAATAGGTACGTCCTCCTGTTCTTACCCTTACACCTTCTACTTCATTATATCCAAACGTTGAAAAGATAGGTCCATAATCAAAATTAATACTCGGAAACTCAATGTAACCTGAAGCTAACACGCTACCAATATTGTAAAGTCGTTTAAACTTTTTTACGGTTTTTAAAGTGTCTAACATTTTGTAAACACCTTTTTCGTCTTTGTTGAGCGACTCTAGTCGGTTTTCTTCCCAAAAGGAATCATCACGATTGTAAACGTCTTCATTGTAGTTGTAAACCTCTTCGCTATAAAACTTTTCGTTTTTTGGTTTATCAAACTCGTAATTATCATACAAGGTGGTACGCTTACCGTAAATTCCACGAGATTTTTCTTTTTTGTTCAGCGCAAAATCTGACATAAAATAATCGCGCTTTATCAAAAACAACGAGTCGTTAAGGACTTCAAACTCTTGTTCTATATAAATTTCTTTTACCCAGTTTATGTTAGCACTTTTAGAGGCTTGCAGATTAATTTCTTTGATAGCATAGGTAGTATCTGCAACCCAAAAATCACCTTTAAAAGTAAGTTCGTTTTTTCTACGTGGATAGTAAATAATGTTGTAACACCATTTGTTATCAATAAACGAACTATCAGAAAGCACGTAGTTGTAGGTATTTATTCCTGTTTTAGAAATTGGGCTTACAAAGCTTTTATCAAAAAACTTAAGGTAGTTGTCGTAAATGTTATAATCGGAATACAGGTCGTCTACAAAATCGATAATCACCTGATTGTTGCTAAAACCAGAATTTTTATTTCCTTTTAAGTCTTCTTTCTCCTTGTCTAGCACATTATCGCCATATACTCTACTTACGGCTTCATTAATAAATATTGGCAAGTAGGTTTTTCCTGTTACTCTTGAGGTATCTACTTCTTCAAAAACAAACTCCATACCTCTAAACAGCTTGCTTTTTATAAGTGCACTATCAATAGTGTTTAAGTCAAACTCAACCTTTTCGTATTTATCGTACTCGTATTGCTTAAACTGATTGAGTCCGTTTTTACGTTTGTGTTCCCATATTTTCTTTAAAATGGCAATGGCAGGATTTTCTTCGGCTTTTTTAGATTGCTTTCCTGTAACAATTACAACCTCATCAAGTGCATCGGCTTCTTCTTTTAAAACCAAATTGAGCTCGTAGTTTACTCTTTTGGCAAGTGGCAACTCTAAAGTTTCGTAACCTAAAAAAGAAACGATGAGAGCATCCCAAGTAGTTTCAGATTCAAGATAAAATTTACCATTTTCGTTAGTGATTGTACCTTCGGTAGATCCTTTAAAAAGCACATTGGCGAAAGCAACTGGATCGTTGTTTTCGTCTACTACATGACCGCTAACTTTGGTCTGTGCCAATACGTTAGCAATTCCTAAGCAAAAAAATAGGGCTATTAATTTTATCTTCATAAGCAAAAAACTTCATCAACAATACTGCCAATGAAGTTTATATAACGCAAAAAAATGCGATTTATTTATACATTACCTTTTTTACTGCTTTTATTACATCGTTACTGTTAGGTAACCATTCTTCCAGAAGTACTGGAGAGTAAGGAGCAGGTGTATCGGCTGTGTTAATTTTTACAATTGGAGCATCTAAATAATCAAACGCTTCAGACTGTACTAAATATGTAATTTCAGTAGACACATTACCAAAAGGCCATGCTTCTTCAAGAATTACTAGTCTGTTTGTTTTCTTTACAGAAGTTATAATTGCTGCTCTATCCATTGGACGTACAGTACGTAAATCGATAATTTCACAAGAAATTCCTTCTTTTTCTAATTCATCAGCAGCTTTGTAAGCTTCTTTGATGATTTTCCCGAAAGAAACGATAGTAACATCAGTTCCTTCGCGTTTAATATCTGCAACTCCTAACGGAATTAAATATTCGCCTTCAGGAACTTCGCCTTTATCACCATACATTTGCTCACTTTCCATAAAAATTACTGGATCGTCATCGCGAATAGCAGATTTTAATAATCCTTTTGCATCATAAGGGTTTGAAGGCACAACAACTTTTAAACCTGGTGTGTTTGCAAACCAGCTTTCAAAAGCTTGAGAGTGTGTTGCAGCTAGCTGTCCTGCAGAAGCTGTAGGTCCACGAAATACAATTGGACACTTAAATTGTCCACCTGACATTTGTCTGATTTTTGCTGCGTTGTTTATAATTTGGTCAATACCAACTAAAGAGAAATTGAATGTCATATACTCTACAATTGGTCTATTACCAGTCATTGTTGAGCCTACTGCAATTCCTGCAAAACCAAGCTCAGCAATTGGTGTGTCAATAACACGTTTAGGACCAAACTCGTCCAACATACCTTTTGATGCTTTATATGCACCATTATATTCAGCAACTTCTTCACCCATTAAGTAAATGCTTTCATCACGACGCATTTCTTCGCTCATGGCTTCACAAACTGCTTCTCTAAATTGAATAGTTTTCATGTATTATCTCTTTAAATCGGAAAGCAAAAATAGGAATATTTCATAAAAAATACACCTTATAATAATACATTGTTTCTTATTGGGTCTTCATTTTTAAATTGATGCTATTTTAAAACACTCAAATCGTATTTTGTTTTAAAGAATTCTTAAAATTTGTACATCTTTTTTCAAAATTTCATCAATCGATCTTGAAATTATCTTTAAAAAGAAAAAAATATTATGCATGCATAGTAAATATTCAAATTAAAATAATTAACTTCGTAACCTCAAAAATTTTTTAGTGTAAAACATAATAATAACGATATGAAAATATTAGTATGTATTAGTCATGTACCTGATACGACTTCAAAAATTAATTTTACGGATGGCGACACAAAATTTGACACAAATGGTGTACAATTCGTAATCAATCCTAATGACGAATTTGGATTAACTCGTGCTATGTGGTTTAAAGAAAAACAAGGTGCTAGCGTAGATGTTGTAAATGTTGGTGGTCCTGAAACTGAGCCTACACTTCGTAAGGCTTTAGCTATTGGAGCAGATACAGCTATAAGAGTTAACACTGAAGCTACAGACGGTTTTGCAGTCGCAAAGCAATTGGCAAATGTTGTAAAAAATGGTGGTTACGATTTAGTAATTGCTGGTCGTGAATCTATTGATTACAATGGAGGCATGGTTCCAGGAATGTTAGCTGGATTAACTAGCGCAAATTTTGTAAACAACTGTATTAGCCTTGAGGTTGATGGAACTTCGGCAAAAGCAGTAAGAGAAATTGATGGAGGAAAAGAAACTGTGTCTACAACTTTACCATTAGTAATTGGTGGTCAAAAAGGACTTGTTGAAGAAAGTGACTTACGTATTCCTAATATGAGAGGTATTATGATGGCTCGTAAAAAACCTCTTAACGTTGTAGAACCTGTTGATGCATCAGCTGAAACAGCTTCAGTTAAGTTTGAAAAACCAGCTCCAAAAGGTGCTGTTACTTTAGTAGATGCAGATAATGTTGGTGAATTAGTAAACCTACTTCACAACGAAGCAAAAGTCATTTAATTAACGTACAAAAAAGAAAAGATGTCAGTTTTAGTATATACAGAATCAGAACAAGGAAAATTTAAAAAAGTAGCGTTTGAGGTTGCTTCTTATGCAAAAGCTGTTGCAGACCAAATGGGAACAACAGTAACTGCAGTTACTATAAATGCCGATGACACATCAGCTTTAGGAAACTATGGTGTTGACAAAGTATTAAAAGTTAACGATGCTAATTTAGATAAATTTAATGCCAATGCCTATGCAAGCATTATAAAACAAGCTACAGAAAAAGAAGATGCCAAAGTTGTTATTGTAAGCTCAAGTGCAGACAGCAAGTATTTAGCACCTCTTTTAGCAGTAGATTTAAATGCAGGTTTTGCATCAAACGTGGTTGAAGCACCTTCTAGCACGTCGCCATTTACAGTAAAACGTACTGCGTTTACAAACAAAGCATTTAACATGACTACAATTAACTCTGATGTTAAATTAGTAGCAGTTTCAAAAAATGCTTTCGGATTAAAAGAAAATACTGCAAGTGCAGCTGCTGAAGATTTTTCAGCTTCAATTCCAGAAATAAAAGTACAAGTTGATGCTGTAGATAAAGTTACAGGTCAAGTTACTATTGCAGATGCTGAAGTTGTAGTATCTGGTGGACGTGGATTAAAAGGTCCAGAAAACTGGGGAATGATAGAAGAATTAGCAGATGTTCTTGGTGCTGCTACAGCATGCTCTAAACCTGTAAGTGATTTAGGTTGGAGACCACACAGTGAGCACGTAGGACAAACAGGAAAACCAGTAGCATCAAACTTATATATTGCAGTTGGAATTTCTGGAGCTATTCAGCATTTAGCAGGTATCAACGCATCAAAAGTAAAAGTAGTTATCAACACAGATCCTGAAGCACCTTTCTTTAAAGCTGCTGATTACGGAATTGTGGGTGACGCCTTTGAAGTTGTACCTAAACTAATAGAGAAATTAAAGGAATTTAAAGCTCAGCAATAAATAATTTTTTATAAATTGTATTGTTAAAGGACTGTTTGAATTTGGTCTAAATCTCCAAATCTGTTAATTTCAGTTTGGTAAAGTCCTAATTTAAACAGTTCTTTGTGTTTTTAAATTTATGAGCTTAGTTCGTCTTAACATAAAGGGCATATCGTACAGCCAAACTCAAAATGGCGCTTACGCTTTGATTTTAAACGAAGTAGATGGTGACCGAAAACTTCCAATAGTTATTGGTGCTTTTGAAGCACAATCAATTGCCATTGCTTTAGAAAAAGAAATACGACCTCCTAGACCCTTAACACACGACCTTTTTAAAAATTTTGCTGACCGATTTGATATTGTTGTTAAACAAGTTATCATCCACAAATTGGTAGATGGTGTGTTTTATTCAAGTTTAATTTGTGAACGTGATAAAATAGAGGAAATAATTGATGCAAGAACCAGTGATGCCATCGCTTTAGCTTTGCGTTTTAACGCTCCTATTTTTACTTACAAAAATATTTTAGACAAAGCAGGTATTTACTTAAAAGTAAATCCTAAAAAAGACGAAGAAGAAGATAGTATCTTAATGGATGAATTAGTTGCTGAAGAAATTGAAGCTAGCGTTCATGAAAGCTACAAAGATAAATCTATTGAAGAATTACATTCACTTTTAGACGAAGCTGTAAATAATGAAGATTATGAAAAAGCAGCAAATATTCGTGACGAAATCTCAAAACGAGAGTAATACCTATTTTAAATTATGAGAAAGCAGTTTTTGTTTTTTGTTGCCCTATTTTTTCTTTTTACAACCCTAACCGTATCACAAAATCCAGAAACAACTACTCAATTAGATACTATTGAACAAGTTACAGAAATTGTAACAGACTCTATAAATTCAATTAATGAAATTACTGAAGTAGTAGATACTGAAAATACTGTTACTACAACTGAAGACGCTACACCTGAAAGCACAATTATTCCTAGTCAAGGGTTTTCTTTCACTAGTCTTTGGAGAGGTGTATTAGGTATGATAAGTTTGGTTTTTATTGCTTTTTTATTCAGTAGTAATAAAAAAGCTATTAACTGGAGAATCGTTTGTATTGGTCTAGCTTTTCAACTACTAATTGCTGTTGGAGTATTAAAAGTGGAATTTGTCCAAACTATTTTTGACTTTATTGGAAAAATATTTGTTCAAATATTAGATTTCACAAGAGCAGGAAGTAAGTTTCTATTTGAAGGCTTAGTGGTTGATATGGATACCTTTGGGTTTATTTTTGCGTTCCAAGTACTACCAACAATTATTTTCTTTTCGGCACTTACATCGGTTTTATTTTACTTAGGAATTATTCAAAAAGTTGTTAAGGCTATGGCTTGGTTACTTTCAAAAGCCTTAAGAATTTCAGGAGCTGAAAGTTTAAGTGTTGCTGGAAATATCTTTTTAGGACAAACCGAAGCACCTTTATTAATTAAAGCCTACTTAGAAAAAATGAACAAGTCCGAAATGCTACTTGTCATGATTGGTGGTATGGCTACCGTTGCTGGAGCTGTACTTGCAGCTTACATTGGTTTTCTTGGTGGTGATGATCCTGAATTAAGACTATTTTACGCAAAACACCTTTTAGCGGCATCAGTAATGGCTGCTCCAGGAGCTATTGTTATTTCAAAAATACTCTACCCACAAACTGAAGAGGTAAATACAGATGTTTCTGTATCTCAAGATAAAATTGGTTCAAATATACTAGACGCTATTGCTAATGGAACTACCGAAGGTTTAAAACTTGCCGTTAATGTTGGCGCTATGCTTTTGGTGTTTGTAGCGTTTATAGCTATGATTAACTATGGATTTGGAAAAATAGGATATTTTACTGGTTTAAACTCTTGGATTGTTGAAAATACTAGATATGAGAGTTTATCATTAGAGTTTATCTTGGGCTATATTTTCTCTCCTTTAATGTGGTTAATTGGTGTTGCCAAAGAAGACATGGCACTTATGGGACAGTTGCTAGGTATTAAATTAGCTGCAAGTGAATTTGTTGGATACATTCAATTAGCAGACCTTAAAAACGCAGGAAACTCAATTCATTTAACATACGAAAAATCAATAATCATGGCAACTTACATGCTATGTGGTTTTGCTAATTTTGCATCTATTGGTATTCAAATTGGAGGTATTGGTTCTTTAGCTCCAGGACAGCGTAAAACCTTATCTAAATTTGGGATGAAAGCTTTAATTGGAGGTACAATTGCATCATTGATTTCAGCAACTATTGCTGGTATGATTATAGGTTAAACAATTTCTGCAAAAGCAGAAATCTTTTAATAAGCATCGAATCGAAGTGTACAAACAAGTGCTTTATCTTCGTTAATAACTTTTTCATATCTATCGTTTATCAAATATAAAAACAGCATTTCTTTTTTATTAATTTCGTATGCACTGAAATTTCTTCAGCAAATGTCTAACTTAAAAAACAGATTCCTGCTTTCGCAGGAATAGATTATGAAGCAGTATTTAGATTTAGTAAAACACGTTTTAGAACACGGAAACGAAAAAGGAGATAGAACAGGAACAGGAACAAAAAGTGTTTTTGGTTATCAAATGCGTTTTGATTTAAGTGAAGGTTTCCCAATGGTAACAACAAAAAAACTACATCTTAAGTCAATAATTCATGAGTTACTGTGGTTTTTAAAAGGTGATACAAACATTAACTATTTAACCGAAAATGGCGTTCGTATTTGGAACGAATGGGCTGACGAAAATGGAGACTTAGGACCTGTTTACGGTCATCAATGGCGCAATTGGAATAGTGACGAAATTGACCAAATAAAGGAAGTGGTTGAAACACTTAAAACCAACCCAAATAGCCGAAGAATGTTAGTTTCAGCTTGGAATCCTTCAGTGCTACCTGACACTTCTAAAAGCTTTAGTGAAAATGTTGCAAACGGTAAAGCTGCATTACCTCCTTGCCATGCGTTTTTTCAATTTTACGTAGCAAACGGAAAGCTATCTTGTCAACTTTATCAACGTAGTGCTGACATATTTTTAGGCGTTCCTTTCAATATTGCGTCTTATGCATTGTTTACCATGATGATGGCTCAAGTGTGTGGTTATGAAGCTGGAGAATTTATACACACTTTTGGTGATGCTCATATTTACAGCAACCACTACGAGCAACTAGAATTGCAACTTTCTAGAGACCCAAGACCATTACCAAAAATGATTTTGAATCCTGAAGTAAAGGATATTTTTAGCTTTACTTTTGACGATTTCACTTTAGTGGATTATAATCCACACCCACATATTAAAGGTGCTGTTGCTGTATAAACATGCTTAAAACACTAGTCTTTTTTACTTGCTTTTTATTTCTTACTAGTCTAAGCAATGCTCAAGATTCAATCACTAAACCTGAGAGCGAAAACGAATCTGAAATTATAGTGCTTGATGAAATTCCTATTTATCCTGGTTGTGAGCGAAAACGAAGTAATAAAAAACTAAAAAAATGCATGTCAGATAAAATTTCAAAATTCATCACTAAAAACTACAATCTTGATGTATTTAAAAGCCTTGACCTGCCAGCAAGTGATTATACCGTTTATATTATTTTCAAATTAAATAAAGAAGGGGAAATTATAGAAGCTAAAGCAAGAGGTCCTCACCCAAAACTTGAAAAAGAGGCTGTAAGGGTTATTAATGGTTTACCAAAAATGACTCCTGGTAAAATTAAAGGGAAACCTGTTATTATTCCTTATTCAATACCTGTTTATCTTAGTAATAGATAAAACTATACAAAACAAAAAAAGCTTTCAATTTTTGAAAGCTTTTCTTCTAATCTGTTTTTTCAAAATTATAAATTTAAAACGCTGTTTTCAGCTCCTGCATAGTCATTCCATGCATAGGCATCTGCAGCTTCGTCGTTGGTATATGTACCATCTACAATATATCTAAATTCATAAGAGTTGTCTTTTTCTAAATCTACAGTACCTTTAAAAGTCCCGTTCTTTAACTTTTTAAGCTGAAAATCTTTTTTCTCTTTCCACTCGTTAAAGGTTCCTACTACTGTTACTTTTTTAGCTTCTTCAGCAGGTACAGAAAAAGTGACTTTACATACTGGTTTGCTTTTTAAGTATTGTTTTTTAATAGCCATAATTAAATGTATTTAATTCTATTTCAAAGCTATAAAAGAAAATCCTAGCTACAAACAATTCTTTGCATTTGAGACACGATTTATCATTTCGTTAAAAATGAGTTCATTTTAATTTAAAGTAAGAAAAAAAACATGCTCTTTTTTGGCAGATACTCAACATTGCTATCGATTGATTTTCAGAGTGTTTACCACTACAACGTTTGCACTTTCAAATAACTCAATCACCTGCACTTATGTTACAACGATTTCGTGACTTTTTACATCAATTAAACTCTATTATTTTAAAAAAACAGACCTATAAAATCTTAAAAACTATATTATAAAAAAGACGTAAATTTACCTTTCAATTATTTCATGATTATGTTCGGAAAGAAAAAACAAAAACCTCAAATAGATAAAGAACAATTGGAGCTTATACAAAACGCTCAAAAACGCATTAAACAAAAAAAGCGCTTATATGCTCACTTTGTTGTGTTTTTAATTGGAGCTGTGTTTTTAATTGTTGCAAATACTGTTTTAGGTATTGGAAAAGACACTACCTTTTTTGGTATAGACTGGTTTGTATACGCAATACTTATTTGGTTGTTTCTTTTTATATATCATCTTTTTAATGTGTTTGTAACCCAAAAATTTATGGGAACAGCTTGGGAACAACAGCAATTGGACAAACTGGTTGCTAAACAACAAGAGCGTATTGAACAACTAAAACAAGGTTTTTTGAAAGAAGAAACACATATGGCAAAAACCCAAGCATATAATGAAGTTCAAAAACTTAAAAAAAGCAACAAGGCTAGTCAACTTACCATAATTGTTGCTGCAGGTGAAGATAATGCTATTGGTAAAGACAATGACCTTATTTGGCATTTAAGCAACGACCTTAAACGTTTTAAAAGTTTAACCTCTGGTCATCATATTATAATGGGTCGTAAGACTTTTGAAAGTTTTCCTAAACCGCTTCCTAACAGAACACATATTGTAATTACAAGACAAGACAACTACAAAGTGCCAGACGGAGTAATTGTAGTTAATTCTTTAGAAGACGCTATTGATGCTGCTAAAAGTGACACACAACCGTTTATAATTGGTGGCGGAGAAATTTACAAACAATCCATTAATCTTGTTGATAAAATTGAACTTACAAGAGTACATGAGACTTTTGAAAGTGCTGATACATTTTTTCCAGAAATAGATACTACCACTTGGAAAGAAATAGATAGAGAACGCCATGAAAAAGATGAAAAGCACAATCATGCGTTTTCTTTTATAACCTATGTAAGACAGTAAAAAAGTATACCTATCTCAAAAATTAATGCTAATATCTTTTAAAGATATTATTCCTATTTTTGCAACATAAAACTTTAATACATGAAAGCATACATTTTTCCTGGTCAAGGTGCCCAATTTACTGGAATGGGATTAGACTTATATGAAAATTCACCTCTTGCTCAAGAACTTTTTGAACAAGCCAATGATATTCTAGGATTCTCTATAACTGATATAATGTTTGAAGGTTCTGCAGAAGACCTTAAAGAAACAAAAGTTACTCAACCTGCAATATTTTTACACTCAGTAATTTTAGCTAAAACCTTAGGTGATAGTTTTAAACCTGATATGGTTGCAGGACACTCTTTAGGAGAGTTTTCGGCCTTGGTAGCAAATGGCACTTTAACTTTTAAAGATGGTTTAAAACTGGTATCGCAACGTGCTTTGGCAATGCAAAAAGCTTGCGAATTACAACCAAGCACAATGGCTGCAGTATTAGGATTGGATGATGATGTAGTTGAAAAAGTATGTGCAATGACCGAAGGTGTTGTAGTTGCTGCTAATTATAACTGTCCAGGACAATTAGTAATCTCTGGAGAAGTTGAGGCTATTAACAAAGCTTGTGAAACTTTAAAAGAAGAAGGAGCTCGTCGTGCATTAGTACTGCCTGTAGGTGGAGCATTTCACTCACCTTTAATGGAACCAGCAAGAGAAGAACTTGCTGCTGCTATTGAAAATACAATGTTTGGAAAACCAAACTGCCCAATATACCAAAACGTTACAGCAAGTGCAGTAATTGATGAAGCTGCCATTAAAACCAATTTAATCTCTCAATTAACAGCTCCTGTAAGATGGACACAATCGGTACAACAAATGATTACTGATGGTGCAACCTTATTTACTGAAGTTGGACCTGGAAAAGTATTACAAGGTTTAGTTAAAAAAATAAATAGAGAAGCTGAAACGGTTTCAGCAACTTTTGAGACTAACTCATAACTTATGAAACTATCTAGAAATTTAGCTATAATACTACTTATTGTAGTAAACATTGCTGTAGATCAAATATCTAAATTGATAGTTGATAGTAAAATGAATTTAGGTGAAACCATTGAAGTTTTTGGTAACACTTTTATTCTTCAATATGTAAAAAACTCAGGCGCCTTTTTAGGAATGGGTAGCGAACTAAACGACACATTACGTATTATACTTTTAATACTATTACCCGTTTTAGTATTAAGCTATCTTGTTTTTTATATTTTCAAAAACAAACATTTAGATAAATTAGCAATTATTGGTCTAAGTTGTATTGCTGGAGGTGGAATTGCTAATATTTTTGACCGTATTGCTTATGGTAAAGTAATAGATTTTCTTCATTTAGATTTTGGTGGAGTATTTAGAACCGGAATCTTCAATCTTGCCGATGTATCAGTTACATCTGGGATGATATTATTACTTTTGGGAAGTTTTTTTACTAAGAAAAAAACAACAGTAGAATAAAAAAGTAAAAGCCTCTATTAAGAGGCTTTTTTTTATTTAGCTAAAATACAGTCTTCGCAATCTTTTACTTCACCATAGTATGTCTCTCTATATTTGTGAAGGGTTTTAAACGGAATACTTAAAAATTGCTTTTTAATATACGTTACATTTGTTTGTAATAAACCCATTTTTGGAGTGAATCGTGCTTCGGGTTTTGTCTGTCTTTTTATACTTATCAATTTCATTTTATTCATTTATCATTCAAGGCAAAGAAAGGCATCTTATATCCCAATTCAAAATAATTGAGGTTAAATCATTGTTAATCAATTTATTAAATACGAATATGATAATTTAATGCGTATATCGTTATGATATTTGTAGGAAAAACCAGCATCTATTGAAAATTCAAAAAATACTGGTCTTTCATAAAAAGCCTCAAGGAAATTACTTAATCTTTCAGATTTTACCTAAAACTTGTATTGAGTTAGACATGCTCAATAAAAGAACTTAACTCATTCCTAACTAACAGAAGTCAGGGTTAAGTTGATACTTTTTCCTTGAGACGTTGATAACTATATTACTATTGAAATAATTAAAAATACAACTGCAAAAAGGTAGGTGATAAATATTTTTAAAGGCTAATTCAAATCTATTTTTTTCACAATATGAATACAAAGCTTAATGAAACTATAGGATTTAGTTTTAGTTTGATGCAGACAAACTACCTTTGCAATTGCATCATAAATGAAGCTATTTTGTCGTTAAAAAAAGGTAAAGCCTATAATAGTTTACTCATTTTTCATTTACTGATTTCAAAAACTGTGAAGGTGTTAGAGAAGTTTCTTTCTTGAATGCTTTATTAAATGTAACCTTATTATTATAACCAACAGCATAAGCAACATCAATAATTTGAGTATTCTTATCGCTTAGCTTAAGCATTTGGATAGCTTCTTCAACTCTAAATTTATTAACTAGCTCAAAAAAGTTCATATTAAAATGCTCATTTATAATCTGAGATGTATTATGGCGAGATGTTTCGAGTTTCTCAGAAAGGCTTTCTAGGTTTAGACTGTTATCCATAAATATTTTATGATCTACCATAAGCGTAATCAAATTTTGCTTCAATTCATTGGACAACGATTTTGTTAATCCTGATTTTTGATACTTTGAAAAAAACTCAGTATTCTTTAAAATTATTTCTTTACTAAATACTTTAGGTTGCACTTGAGCCATATAGGAAATATAAAGCACCATTAAAGCCATAGCTACCACTACAATTTGATAAATAAAACTATATGCATTAAAAAACAGGCCACTAATTGATATACCATATATAAAATAAGACACTACAAAAAGTACATGCATTCTATACACTCCCTTCTTCCAAAAAACGATTGCTTCTAAATTCTTGTATAGTTTAGACTTTGTACTCTTTAAATGATTTTTACTTATCAAAAATCCGTAGATAATTAACGACACTAACTTTGGGATAAAAACTATATAAAAAAACGAACTTTCAGTGTAAACACTACTTGTCCCTAATTGTATTTTCATTTTTTCTTCTAAAGGCAAACTATACAATGGGAATAAGAAGAAAAGTAATACCACTGTAGGTAAGAGGTGTAAAGCATCTAATGCTTTAAACTTATGTTGATTATTAATTCTTTTAAAGTAAAAGTACAATAATGGACCATAAAGTAAAGCTACAGAAGCAGACATTAAATAAGTATGTGCATATTTAAGCTGATAATTGGTATTATAAAGCACAAAATCCAATATAAAAAAAGCATGTACAAGAATAAAACCACTCATTAAACTTGTACTAACTCTATCAGTATTCTTTGTAAAATTGAGGATTATGGCAACATAAAAACCAATAAGTGCAACGTAGAAATATAAAAAGTCTAAAACTCCATACTTTAAATTATAGGAGTCACTTAATTGTGCAACATCAATAGCAGTCATTGAAAAACAATTGGTTATAAACAAAGTAAAACCAATAGATAAAAGCAACCTTTTTATTTTTAAATGAAATTTCATTAGATTGAATTAGCCTTTTTAAAGTTATTCAATTTAATAATGAAATGCTCTTAAAAAATTGTTAATACACTGACTTAGTTACTGTTAAATCTTACAGCAATAACAACACACGTATTACAGGTTTCTTATCTTTTTTTCCCAATTCCATGCAGAACGCATAGCATCGTCTAAAGTTAGTTCAGCTTTCCAACCCAATTCATTATTAGACTTTGACGTGTCAGCATAAGCTTTTGTAATATCACCTGCACGCCTTGGAGCAATCTTGTAATTAAGCTTTTCTCCAGACACCTTTTCAAAAGACTTAATAACTTCTAGCACTGAACTGCCTTTACCTGTTCCTATGTTAAAGACTTCGTAGTTAGAAGCATTGGTTTTATCAATTAAGCGTTGCAACGCAATAACATGAGCTTTTGCCAAATCAACCACATGAATATAGTCTCGTATACAGGTACCATCAGGCGTTGGATAGTCATCTCCAAATACCGAAAGTTGCTCTCTAAGTCCAGCAGCTGTTTGAGTAATAAAAGGCACTAAATTTTGAGGAACACCAAGAGGTAATTCTCCTATTTTAGCACTCTCGTGCGCTCCAACTGGATTAAAATATCGCAAGGAAATTGCATTAAGACCATCATTAACCTTACAGGTATCTTTAATAATCTCCTCTCCTATTTGCTTTGTGTTTCCGTAAGGAGATTCAGCTGGTTTTACTGGTGCATTTTCAAGTATTGGCATAGTATCAGCTTGTCCGTATACTGTACATGAAGAACTAAAAATAAAGTTAGATGCTTGTAAACCTAAAACCGACTTAAGCATGTAAATAAGCGTATTTAAGTTGTTTTCATAATACAACAGAGGTTTCTCAACACTTTCGCCTACCGCTTTACTTGCTGCAAAATGAATTACACCTACAATATCTTTGTGAGCATTAAAAAATGTTTCAACTTTTAATTTATCTTTTAAATCTAGTTTTTCAAAGATTGGTGTTTTACCTGTAATTGCTGTAATGCCTTCAAGCACATCTATTGAGGAATTTGAAAGATCATCAATTATTACGACTTCAAAACCTTTGTTTTGTAATTCAACGACAGTATGTGAGCCTATAAATCCTAGTCCTCCTGTAACTAATACTTTCATTAATTGTTGTTTATGAAATTTATAACTGTATTTGTAATAAAGCTTATTTGTTCATCATCAAGCTCGGTGTGCATTGGTAACGAAATCACTTCTTTCACCAATTGATTGGTAACTTTAAAATCGGCTTCATTATATCTAGAATCCTTATACGCTTTTTGTAAATGCAACGGAATTGGATAATACACACCACATGGAATTCCGTTTTCATTCAAATGTTTAACCAAAGCGTCTCTATCAGTATCTAAAACTCTCAATGTATATTGATGAAACACGTGATTATCTTCTGCTCCATCTCTATGAGGAGTAACAATTTTTTCTTGACCTTCAAATGCTTTGTCATAAGCATTAGCTGCCTTTATTCTTGCAGAATTATATGTATCTAAGTTTGGTAGTTTAGCATTTAAAACTGCAGCTTGAACAGAGTCTAAACGCGAGTTAACACCTACAACATCATGATGGTAACGCTCATACATACCATGATTTACAATTCCTCTAATAGTATGCGCTAAATCATCATCATTAGTGAAAATTGCACCTCCATCTCCATAACACCCTAAATTTTTAGATGGAAAAAATGAAGTTGAAGCCACATGACCTATTGTACCAACCTTGGCTTTTTTACCATTACTGTAAGTATAAGTTGCACCAATAGCTTGAGCATTATCTTCTATTACATAAAGGTTATGTTCTTGAGCAATTTCCATAATCGCTTCCATATTTGCACATTGTCCAAACAAATGCACAGGAACAATAGCTTTGGTTTTAGGAGTAATCGCTTTTTTAATAGCTTCAATATCGATATTAAAATTTTTCTCATCAACATCTACCAAAACAGGTGTCAACTGCAATAACGCAATAACCTCAACTGTTGCCGCAAATGTAAAATCAGCTGTTATAACCTCATCTCCTGGTTGTAATCCTAATCCCATCATTGCAATTTGCAAAGCATCTGTTCCATTAGCACAAGGAATTACATGTTTTACGCCTAAATAATTTTCTAAATTACTTTGAAACTCATGAACCTTTGGCCCATTAATATATGCTGTAGAATCTAAAACTTCTAATATAGATTGATCTACTGTAGTTTTAATTTTTTCATATTGACCCTTAAGGTCAACCATTTGTATTTTTTTCATTCGAAATTTGTAATGAGTTGTAGAAAGTGTCAAAAAAACATTTGACGAGTAGCGAATTTACAAAATTCAATAACGACAGCCAATGAATTTAGTGTAAAGTAATGTATTTTAGCAAAAACATAATTTACGTGGGAATATTATACAATCTTGGTATTTATTTTTTAGGTTTTATATTACAAATTGTAGCTTTATTTAATGAAAAAATAAGGCTAGGTGTTAAAGGTCGAAATGAAACATTTAAAAAACTAAACCAACACCTTAAAAAAGAAGACAATACACTTTGGTTTCATTGTGCTTCGTTAGGTGAATTTGAACAAGGCTTACCAGTTTTTAAAGAACTAAGAACACTTTACCCCAACCATAAAATCGTATTATCTTTTTTTTCTCCTTCAGGTTATGAAATAAGAAAAAACACCGACGTTGCTGATCTTGTTGTGTACTTACCTTTAGACACAAAAAGTAATGCAAAACGGTTTATAAATTTAATAAAACCTGAACTGACCATTTTTGTAAAATACGACATTTGGCCGAATATGTTGAATGCTCTAAACAAACGTAAATTAAGAGCTATTTTAATTTCGGCTACATTTAGAAAAAACCAATCTTACTTTAAGTTTTATGGTTCAAAAACTAAAAAGGCTTTACATACATTTGAACACATTTTTGTTCAAAATAAAAGTTCAAAAACTCTAGCAAACACTCTTGGTTTAAAAAATGTAACCGTTGCAGGTGATACTCGCTTTGATCGTGTTAGCAATCAACTTAATCAAGATAACACTTTAGACTTTATATCAAACTTTAAACAAGACAAACTCTGCGTAGTTATTGGCAGCTCATGGCCAGAAGATGAAGAGTTACTCATTAAGTTCATAAATAACAATCAAAACCTCGATGTTAAATATATTATTGCACCTCATAATATCAAAGCTGCTCAAATTCAAAGTATTACTAAAAAACTAAATGTTGAAACCGTTTTATTCTCACAAAAAGAGGGCAAATTACTTTCTAACTATTCAGTATTTGTGATAGACACTATCGGACTATTAAGTAAAATTTATGCTTATGCTAATATTGCTTATGTTGGAGGTGCAATGGGCAACACTGGCCTTCATAACATTTTAGAACCTGCGGTTTTTGGTGTCCCAATAATCATTGGAAGTAACTATAAAAATTTCCCAGAAGCATATGAAATGATTGACAATGGAGGGTTGATTTCTATCAAAAATTTCAATGAATTAGAAGATAAATTACAGTTGCTAATAGAAAATAAAGACAAAAGACTACAACAAGGCACACTAAATTTCAACTTTATTAAAAAAAATAAAGGTGCTGTAATCCAAATAATCAATTACATACGTAAATAGACTAATATTTTGAATAATCTTAATAAAAATGTTAATATTTGTTAAAATTTTTCATTGATTATTCATTATAAGTTATTAATTTCGTGTAACATATTTAACACTTAAAACTATTTTAAACAATGAAAAAATTATTATTACTTGTTTTGGCACTTGGATTGTCATTCACAGCATGTAGAGAAACAAAAGAGAAAGCAGATGAAGCTGGAGATGCAATAGAAAACGCAGCTGAAGCTACAGGTGACGCAGTTGAAGAAGCTGTTGAAGAGGCTGGAGAAGCTATGGACGATGCAGCTGATGCAACAGAAGAAGCTATTGATGATGCTGTTGACGCAGTAGAAGAAGCAGCTGATTCAGTTAAAGAAGGTGCTAAAGACGCTGTAAACGATGCAGCAGACAAAGCAAAAGAAGCAGTTAAAGGACACTAATTCTTTTAATGTCTTTAAAAATAAAAGCCTTACATTTCTGTAAGGCTTTTTTTTATTTCTCATTATTTTAAGAACTACTATCAATATAAAATTTACAACTCATATAATTCAATAGGTAGATTGTCTGGATCATTAAAAAATGTAAATTTCTTATTGGTAAATGGATCTATTCTAACACCTTCATGCGTAATTTTTTTTGAATCTAAGTATTGTAAACTTTCTTCTAAATTATTTACACTAAAAGCAATATGTCGTAAACCTGCCGCTTCTGGTTGCGATACGCGTTTTGGCGGATTAGGAAACGAAAACAACTCTATTATATATTGATTATTTAATGCTAAATCTAACTTGTAAGAATCTCGGTCTTTACGATAAACTTCATTTTTTATGCTAAAACCAAGAATGTCTGTATAAAATGCTTTTGACATTTCGTAATTTGAACAGATTATGGCAATATGATGAACGGACTGTAACTGCATTATGAATTGAAATTTGGTAAAACAATATCGGAAATTTTACCTATTGCTTCATCTAAAGGTGTGTCTGATTTTCGTAAATGTAATGCCATATGGTTTACACCTGCCTCTTCGTAAGCTTTTAATAATTCGGTTAAATGATTAATACCAATTGCACCACCAAAACGATGTGGTTTAAAAGTCGCATTATCATCTTGTAACAGATTTAAATGAAATGCCGAAATATATGGCTTGCAAGCCTGATCTGTATCGTATAACGCTTCACACCATCGTTTACGATTTAAATAGGTTTCTTCTGGTGTTCTTGGATAATTAAACCAACCATTAGCATTTTTGGCTATCCACTCGAGACTTTGTCCAGAATGTCCTGCAACAACTAGCGGAATCTGATGTTTTGGCTTTGGGTACACAGCAACACCTTTATTTAAAAAAGGATATATGGTAGATAAATCGCTGTTGGTTTTCCAAGCCTCTTGCATAATATTAAGATGATCTCTAAACAATTTTGGTCGCTCTTGATAATCTATGCCATACATAGGAAACTCAATAGGTCTATCACCCAAACCTAAACCTAAAATAAGCCTGCTATCACTTAGATGTTCTATAGTAGCAGTTGCTTTTGCTAGTTTTATTGGTTGATGTAATGGTGAAACTATTGCTGCTGTACCTAACAACACATTTTTAGTTGCGGCAGATAAATATCCTAAATAACTTAAGGTGTCAAATAACTGTGCGCCATCACCAAAATTAGGATCGTAAACAGGTACTTCTCTAATCCAAACTGCAGCAAAACCAGCCTTATCAATTTGTTTAACGTACTGTAAATGCTTGCTTATATCTGGCACACCAAATGGTCTACCGTCTTCTTTTCTTTTTTTATCGCCTTCTAAAGACCAATCGTTATCTAAAGGAAACTCAATACCAAGCGTCATTTTACCTGGTGTATATAGTTTATCAAAATTTTTCATAGCAATTTTTTCAATTCAATAACATCAGGTAACTATACAGCTACCTGATGTTGTTTTGTTAAGCATTCCAGATACTGTCTGCGGTATACGGACCGTTTTCAACTTCCCAAAATGTACCATCTATAAAACGATGATGTTTATCTAAAGCTTCAATACGTTTCATATCGTCTTCTTTCAATTCAAAATGAATGGTATCAAAATTTTCTTGAAGACGTTTTGGGTTAACCGATTTTGGTATTACCGAAACACCACGTTGTATATCCCAAGCTAGAAGTACTTGAGCTGCTGTCATGTTATTAGCGGTTGCGATGTCGTTAATAGTCTTGTTTTTCAACAGATTTAAATCGTCATCTTCATTTGCACCAGAACCAATTGGCGCATAAGCCGTCATGTGAATGCGATGTGCTTTAGCGAATTCTAACAGTTTGTTTTGTTGTAAAAACGGATGCACTTCTACCTGAAGCATTTCTGGTAAATGTTTAGCATGATCAATAATGTCTGTTAAATCATTTTGGTTGAAATTACTCATCCCAATATGCTTAGTTAAACCTTGCTCTAAAGCATCTTCCATACCTTTCCAAGTGTCTGTAAGCGGTTTGTCTTCAAGCGGAATAAATTCTTCTACCGTTTTAGGAAACTCAACACCTTTTTTAAAGGCAACTGGCCAATGGATTAGGTATAAATCTAAATACTCTAACTGTAAATCGTTTAAGGTGTTTTGTAACGCAGGAATAACGTTTTCTCTTCCATGAGAATCGCTCCATAATTTTGAAGTAATCCATAGGTCTTCACGTGTAACAATACCTTCTTTAATGGCATCTGCGATAGCGTTTCCTACTTCTTTTTCGTTACCATATACTGATGCACAATCAATATGTCGGTAACCTATTTTAATAGCTTCGTATACCGACGTGTACACCTCATTAGGTTCTGATCTAAAGGTTCCAAGACCTAGAATTGGCATTTCGTCGTTATTTCTAAATTGTAAAGTTTTCATTGTTTTAAAGTTTTTCTTTTTTGTATAAAATTAAAGTGATTAAAAAGCCAACTATTACTAATATACTACCTACCCAAGGTGTTGCGCCAACACCAAGTGAAGATTCGACAATAAGTCCACCAACATAAGCGCCAATTGCAATACCTACATTAAAGGCTGCAATATTTAAAGCAGATGAAACATCTTCAGTTCCTGGTAAATATTTTTCAGACATTTTTACCACATACAATTGTAATGCTGGCACGTTAGAAAAGGCTAATATGCCCATAAAAAATAGTGTAACAACCGACCATATTTGGCTAGATGCTGTAAAATAAAGTATAAATAATATTATAGCTTGTAAGGCAAACATCACCATTAAGGCTTTTCCTGGTTTTTTGTTAGATACTTTACCGCCAATTACATTTCCTAACGCTATTGCGATACCGTAAACCAGTAATAAAACACTCGTCATATTTGCTGAAAAACCAGTAACTTCTTCTAATAATGGTGCTAAATAAGTAAAGGTTACAAAAGTACCACCATAGCCTAAAGCTGTGATAGCAAGCACCAGTAAAATAGAACGGTTTTTAAGTACTTTTAACTGATCTACAATACGAAGTGGTTTTGATGTTTTAATCGACGCTGGTACCAAAACGTAACTTGCTACAGCACCAATAATTCCTAAGATAGCGACACCTATAAAGGTGGCACGCCATCCAAAATTTTGCCCTATATAGGTTCCTAATGGTACACCAGTAACAATTGCTACAGTTAAACCTGCAAACATTATAGAAATGGCAGAAGCACGTTTATCTTCTGGTACTAAACTAGCTGCAATTGTTGAGCCTATTGAAAAAAACACACCATGCGCAAAACCAGTTAATATTCTAGCTAAAATTAGTAAGATAAAACTTGGTGCAATAGCTGCTAATCCGTTACCAATTATAAACAATAGCATTATTGCAATTAGTAGTCGTTTTCTTGCGATCTGGCTTGTTAAAGCGGTTAATACTGGCGCACCAATTGCAACACCAACTGCGTACAGACTGACTAGTAAACCTGCAGAGGATATTGAGGTATTTAAATCGTTTGCTACTGTTGACAATAAGCCAACAATAACAAACTCTGTCGTACCAATACCAAATGCACTTATGGTTAATGCCCATAATGCAGCTGGTAGGCTTTTACGTTTAGATTTGGTTTTTAGAGCTGCTGTTTGCGTTTCCATTTTAGTGTTTATCCTCTAAAAGTTCTACAATTTTTTCTGCTGCTAATTTTGCAGAAGCAGGATTTTGACCTGTTACTAAACGCTCATCTACGCTTACTTTTTCTTGCCACATAGCTGCTTTATCTACAGTTGCACCACGTTCAATAAGTTTGTCTTCTAATAAAAATGGTACCACATTCTCTAATTTTACATTAGCTTCTTCTTCATTTGTAAATACACTTACCGTTTTACCTTCAACTAAATAATTACCATTAGATAATTTAATATTTACTAAAGCCGAAGGACCATGACAAACAGCTGCTACAACACCATCATTTTCGTAAATTTTTGCAGCAATTTTCGCTAGCTTTTTATTGTTTGGAAAATCCCACATTGTACCATGTCCACCTGCATAATAAATGGCATCGTAATCTTTAGCGTTTACTTTTGAAACTTTTAATGTATTTTGAAGTTTATTCTGAAATGTTGAATCATTCCAATATTTATTATTCACTTCATCTTTAAGATCAAAACCATCTACTGGTGGATTGCCGCCTTCTGGACTTACTAAGGTAATTTCATAATTATTAGCTTCAAAAACCTCGTAAGCATGAGTAACTTCACTTAAATAATAACCGGTGTCCTTACCTGTGTCACCTAATTCTTGATGACTAGAAAGCACCATTAATACACTTGGTTTGTCTTGTTTTGATTGTGCTATTAAGGCAATGCTAAAAAGCAAAGCGATTGCTGAGAAATAAAATCTTGTTTTCATTGTTTTGTTTTTTGGTTTAAAATTCTAGTACAAAATTCAATGAAAAGCACTACTTGTGCGAGGATGTATGTCACGATTTTAAAGTGATGTATCGCAACAAAAAAATGTGATGTATATCACTTTTTTAACCTTTAAAGCGGCTTAAGGTTTCTCTAGATACACCTAAATAGGCTGCTATCAGTTTTTTAGGTACTCGCTGTACTAATTTTGGAAGTTTAAATAATAAAGCGTCGTAACGCTCTTCGGCAGTTTGTGTTAATAAAGACAGGATACGTTGCTGCAAACCAATAAATCCGTAATTAGATTTTATTCGGAAGAAATTTGCCATAGCCGGAATTTCTTCACAAATGGTTTCACGACTTTCTAAAGACAAACAGAAAAACTCAGAATCTTCTATACAATCTACAAAAATTGTAGCAGGTATTTGATGCTGAAATGCGTAGTAGTCGCTAACCCAATAATCTTCCATTGCAAACTGAAGAATGTGCTCACTGCCTTTTTCATCTACAGCATAAGATTTTATAAGTCCGTTGATAATCCAAAATTCGCAATCTACAGGTTGTCCTGTTTGAATTAAAAACTGATGCTTTTTAAGTTTTTTATGTTCAAAATGAGGTGCAATAAAACTCCACTCTTCATCTGTAAGTGTTATAATTTCTTCAAAGTGTTGCCTTAAGAGTTGGTATTTGTCTTGCATGCTTCAAAAATAGAAATTATAAAGTTACAATTCTGCATGCCTCAAACTCTATTTCATCATAGCTGTCTTGAGTCCATTGGCTCAAACTTTTAAGAATTGGCAATAAAGCTTCGCCTTTTTCAGATAAAGAATATTCTACACGTGGTGGTATTTCGGCATATTTTTTTCTAATAATAATCCCATCTTCTTCAAGCTCTCGTAATTGTTCTGTCAATACTTTTTTTGATATGGTAGGTGTAAACATTAACAACTTACCAAAGCGTAAACTTCCGTTAGCTAATAAGTAAATTAAAATCGGTTTCCACTTATTTCCAATAACGTTCATTGCATGAACTAAAGAACATACATTTGGATTATCAATGACCTTTCTTCCCATTAGTTACCGTTTTGTAACCACTTTTTAATGTGGTTTATTTTATATTGGTTTCAAAAATAAACTACTATTAGTTTCTTTGCAATACTAATTTAAAATTTTATAAAAATGAAAAATATTTTAATTATTAATGGTCATCAATATTATCCCTTTGCAGAAGGAAAATTAAATCAATCTTTTGTTGAAAAGCTATCAGCTCAATTAAAAGAGGCTAACTTAAACATAAAAACTACCGTAACTCAAAATGAATACAATGTAGATGAGGAAGTAGAAAAATTTCTTTGGGCAGATGTAGTATTTTTACAAACACCTTTAAACTGGATGGGTATTACGTGGTCGTTTAAAAAATATATGGATGATGTATTTACTGCAGGTATGATGGGAAAACTATCGCAAGGTGATGGTCGTACTTCTGAAGCACCAAAAAAGAATTATGGTTTAGGTGGTTTGTTAAAAGGCAAATATATGATGTCTGTAACTGCTAATGCGCCTAAAGAGGCATTTAACAATCCTGACGAAGCTTTTTTTGCTGGTAAAAGTGAAGACGACTTATTATTGCCAATGCACCTTAACTTTAAATGGTTTGGTTTAGAGCCTTTAAAAACATTTTTTGCTTACGATGTGATGAAAAATCCAGACACTGAAAACGACTTTGCAAGATTTGAAAAGCATATTAATGAAGAGTTACTTCAAAAACTATAATCCATTAAGAGTTTTCACGTTTAATAAATCATAACTAATACATATATAAAATGAATAGACCAACACCAAAGCACACAGCACCAAATTTAACTTTTCCAGTATTAGATGGTAACGAATGGCAGATTAACAATCAGCAACTAGAAAATTTCACTTTAGTGGTTTTTTATAGAGGTATACATTGCTCATTGTGCAAAAAATATTTACAACAATTAGAAGAGTTATTACCAGAATTTAAAGAAAGAGGCGTTAACGTTATTGCTGTAAGTATGGATTCTGAGTCTAGAGCACGCTTATCACGTCAAAAATGGGAACTATCAGAATTACAATTAGGTTATAACTTAGATTTAGAAACTGCTAAAAACTGGGGATTATATTTAAGTAAAGCTGTAAAAGATGGTGAACCAGACACATTTAGTGAACCAGGATTATTTTTAATAGATAATAAAAATCAAGTCTATTATTCTGCTATAAATAGTAATCCTTGGGGAAGACCTTATTTACCGTCATTTGTAAAGGCTGTAGATTATATTGTGTCTTCAGGTTATCCTGCAAGAGGCGAAATGTTATAAATTTGTAATATGAATTACACCGAAAAAACATATTACTACGATTACGACAGTCCTGTCATAAAAAAAATTATAAAAGACGTAGAACATTTAACTTCTCAGCAAGATATTATTGAACAATTGTATCTAAAGGTTAGAGATGGTTGGCGTTATTTACCTTTTAATATTGGTTTAACAAAAGCGCATTTTAAAGCCAGTAATATTGCAAAAAAACCAGATGGACATTGCATTGACAAAGCCATTTTATACATTGCTTGTTTACGTGCCTTCAATATTCCTGCAAGGTTGCATTTAGCTAAAGTATCTAACCACATTGCTACAGAGCGCTTAGAAAAAGTGATTGGCACTAACGAGCTGGCACCTCATGGTTTGGTAGATGTATTTTATAATGGTAAATGGGTTAAATGTTCGCCTGCGTTTAATAAAGAACTGTGTGCTATTTATAATGTAGATGTTTTAGATTTTAATGGTACCGAAGATGCAGTGTTGCAAGAATACAATAAAGACGACCATAAATTTATGACCTACATTGAAGATTATGGTCATTTTGAAGATGTGCCATTAGAATTTATAAAGGACACATTTAAATCAAATTATCCTAGTCTTTATGAAAGATTTAAAGATCAGGATCATATTACAGTTTAAAAGAAGAACTGTTTTTTTAAAATACAAAAAGCCTTACATTTCTGTAAGGCTTTTTTTGTACTGAAGGCGGGACTTGAACCCGCACGACCTAATGGTCATTGGATTTTAAGTCCAACGTGTCTACCAATTCCACCACTTCAGCATGGTATTTTTTTCAAGGTTTAGAGCGAAAGACGGGATTTGAACCCGCGACCCTCACCTTGGCAAGGTGATGCTCTACCCCTGAGCTACTTTCGCAATATAGCAATTATTTAAAAGAACGTTTGTTATAATTGCGAGGGCAAATTTAAAACTTTTCTCAGAAACTCAAAGCCTTTTTGCAAAAAAAAAGAAACTTTTTTATGCGCGCTTCTTTTTCAGCAACATACGTTTTATCTCATTTAGTTTCATAAGTGCCTCAACAGGTGTTAAGGTATCAATATCAGTATTGACAATTTCTTCTTTAATCTGCTCTAAAAGAGGATCATCTAAATTAAAAAAGCTTAACTGCATTTCGTTATCCAACGATTTCACCTTATCAGTTAACTCTTCACTAGAATGCGATTTTTCTAGTTGTTTTAATATTTTATTTGCTCTATGAATGACTTGCTGAGGCATTCCTGCCATTTTTGCAACGTGTATTCCAAAACTATGTTCGCTACCTCCTTCAACTAGTTTTCTTAAAAACAATACATTATCTTTCAACTCTTTTACCGAAACATTAAAATTCTTAATACGTTCAAAAGTTTCGGTCATTTCATTAAGCTCGTGATAGTGGGTTGCAAATAATGTTTTTGCCTTACTAGGATGTTCATGCAAATACTCACTTATTGCCCATGCAATTGAAATACCATCGTAAGTACTGGTTCCTCTACCTATTTCATCTAATAATACCAAACTACGTTCAGAAATATTATTTAAGATAGAAGCCGTCTCGTTCATTTCTACCATAAAAGTAGATTCTCCCATAGAGATATTATCACTTGCTCCTACTCGTGTAAATATTTTATCAACCAATCCTATGTTTGCTGATTCAGCTGGTACAAAACTTCCTATTTGAGCAAGTAAAACAATTAAAGCTGTTTGCCTTAATATAGCTGATTTACCTGACATGTTTGGTCCTGTAATCATAATGATTTGTTGAGCTTCTCTATCTAAAAACACATCATTAGCAATGTAAGGCTCTCCATGAGGCAATTGTTTTTCAATAACAGGATGCCTACCATTTTTTATATCTAAAGCAAAAGTATCATCTATTTGAGGCTGAACGTAATTGTTTTCTGATGCTAACTGCGCAAAACCAGACAAACAATCTAACTGAGCGATTAAAGCTGCGTTTTTTTGAACTGGTTGAATAAACAACCCTATCCAACTTACTAATTCGGCGAACAATTGTTGCTCTATTGCTAAAATGCGTTCTTCAGCACCTAATATTTTGGCTTCATATTCTTTAAGCTCTTCGGTAATGTAACGTTCAGCACTTACTAAAGTTTGTTTACGTATCCAATCTTGGGGAACTTTGTCTTTATGCGTATTTCTAACCTCAATGTAATAGCCAAATACATTGTTTGATGCTATTTTTAAAGAGGTAATTCCTGTGCGTTCACTTTCGCGCTCAAGCATATTATCGAGATATTCTTTCCCAGATGTGGATAAACCTCTAAGTTCTTTTAATTCTGAAGAAAAATCTGAAGAAATCGTATTTCCTTTTAAAATATTTACAGGAGCATCTTCATTAAGCGTTGACTTTATACGTTGCCTCAACTCTTCACAGGCTTCCAATTGATTTCCTATATATTGCAATGCCTTATTTTCAGCTTGCATTGTTACTGCTTTTATAGGCACAATGGCTTCAAGTGCATTTTTAAGCTGCACTACTTCTCTAGGTGAAATTTTAGTGGTTGCTACTTTAGATATCAATCGCTCCACATCGCCTATTTGTTTTACATACGACTGTATTTTGGCAAGTATAGCAGGTTCTTTTAAAAAGTAGTTTACTACTTCGTGTCGTTGCCTTATTTTATCAATATTCACCAATGGCAACGCTAACCAACGCTTTAACAAACGTCCTCCCATTGGAGAAATAGTTTTATCAATAACATCCACTAAAGTTACAGCCTGAGCATTGGTTGACTGATATAGCTCTAGATTTTTTATGGTAAATCGATCCATCCACACATGTTCGTTTTGCGTTATGCGCTGAATGGATGTTATATGCTGCAATTTACGATGCTGAGTTTCTCCTAAATAATGAAGTACAGCTCCTGAAGCAACAATACCTTCAAACAAATCTTGTACCCCAAAACCTTTTAATGATTTGGTTTCAAAATGCTTTAACAGTGTTTCATTGGCATAATCGTCTTGAAAGACCCAATCTTCTAAATAAAACGTATGAAAATTATCACCAAAAACTGTTTTAAACTCTTGACGTTTTGGCTTAGCGACCAACACTTCGCTAGGTTTAAAATTTTGAAGTAGTTTATCTACATACTCTGTATTGCCTTGAGAAATTAAAAACTCACCTGTTGACACATCTAAAAACGATACACCAATACTATTTCGACCAAAACATACAGCAGCCAAAAAGTTATTGGTCTTGGAGTGTAAAATATCATCATTTAGAGCTACTCCAGGAGTTACAAGTTCAGTAACACCACGTTTTACAATAGTTTTGGTTTGTTTTGGATCTTCCAGCTGGTCGCAAATAGCAACACGCTCTCCAGCCTTAACCAGTTTTGGCAAATAAGTATTCATGGAGTGATGCGGAAAACCAGCTAATTCTATTTCGCTTTCACTACCTGCACCTCGTTTGGTTAAGATAATGTCTAGAATTTTTGCAGCCTTAACAGCGTCTTCTCCAAAAGTTTCATAAAAATCACCAACTCTAAACAACAGCAACGCATCAGGATATTTTGCCTTTATAGCGTTGTATTGTTTCATCAAAGGCGTTTCTTTTTTAGCTTTTTTTGCCAATGGTAAAATGGTTTTTAAATGTTATTTTTGTTCGTGTAATTCTTGATACATTTTGAATTACATTCAAAACACTCGAATTGACGTTCTTTTAATTTTATGTCAGTTTGAGTGATTTTCAAAACATTGAAAATTGTATCGAAAACACCTAAAATTAAAGGATTGCTAATGTACTTATATTTTAAGGGTTTTTAAAACCTTGTAACTATAAGTTATTTACAATTATAGCGAGATTTTAACAAGGCTAAGTGTAACTAAATAGAAGGTTTTTTGCTTACGCGGAAACAAAACATAAATTTTTGATGCGAAAACTAAAAAATAGCGAACTAGACAGACTAAGTGTAGACGAATTTAAAGACAGTAAAAAAACACCTATCATTATTGTGTTAGACAACATACGAAGCTTAAACAATATTGGCTCGGTATTTAGAACTAGTGACGCATTTTTAATTGAAAAAATATATCTCTGTGGTATTACAGCAACTCCACCACATAAAGACATCCATAAAACCGCTTTAGGGAGTACAAATACTGTACAATGGGAGTATGTTAAAGACACGCTTTCACTTATAGAAAAACTGCAATCTGAAGGTGTAAAAGTTTGTGCTATTGAACAAGCTGAACATGCCACTATGCTTAACACCTTTCAACCTGAAACTAACACTACTTACGCTTTGGTTTTTGGCAACGAAGTAAAAGGTGTTGCTCAAAATGTGGTTAGCAAAAGTGATGTTGTTATTGAAATTCCTCAATATGGCACCAAACACTCTTTAAACATTTCGGTAAGTTGTGGTGTTGTGGTTTGGGATGTGTTTTCAAAGCTTAAGGAGCCCATCTAAATCTTCCCAAGAGGAAGACTTTTTTGTCATCCTGAACTTGATTCAGGATCTTATTAATTTTGGACTTCCGCATCAAGAAGTACGAAATGACAAGCTGTTAGTTTATTTTATAGGAATCCATACTTCTTCTTCATTTTCAACATTCATAGGATTATAACTTGCTGGCAATTTTTCAAAATGCGGTCTGTAGTCCAACTCGTAATTATGCTTTGGCAACCAATCGTTTAGTACAAACTGCCATACTTTAGGGAAATTTGCCCATGTTCCCTTGTAGTTAATTACTAAATAATCACCTCCTTTTAAAACTAACGTTTCCATACCATTTGGTACATTGTTAACATTAGCTACTTCAACTGCAAACCATTTATCAAAAGTAGCTTGAGGTGTTATTACTTTTAAATCTTGCTGTTTATAATCCTGTATCGAAAACGTATGTTCTCCTATCCTATTTAAAACTTCGTTCTTTCTAGGCATAAATGTTCTAGCTAGCTTACTCATTTCCGTAGACATACTTTGAAATGTTACCGAAGCTTTCATACCAATAACCAAAACATCTTTTGCTGTTATAACCTTACAATCCATTAGAAATCTGCTCTAAAACCCATAAATAATCTTCTCTACTGCTCACAAAATCCTTATCTGAAATATCAATAATCTTTACGTTGAGCTCAGTTTGGTTTTTTAAAAACTCTAAATATCCAGCATTAATTTTTTCGAGATAGTCGTTATCTATATTCTGCTCATAATCTCTACCTCTCTTTTTTATGTTTTCTTGTAAGCGTTGTGTGTTTTGATACAAATACACATACAATTCAGGTTTTGCAATGTCCTTATACATTAAGTAGAACAACTTTCGGTAGAGTTTAAATTCGTCTTCAGGTAATGTGATTTTTGAAAAAATCAACGATTTATAAATATCATAATCGCTAACTATAAAATCTTTAAAGAGATCTAGCTGAGAAAGATCGTCACTTATTTGTTGGTATCGATCTGCTAAAAAAGACATTTCCAAAGTAAAGGCATAGCGTTGCGCATCTTCGTAAAACTTTGGTAAAAACGGATTATCAGCAAAACGCTCTAAAATAAGTTTAGCATTGAAATCTTGAGCTATTTGAGTAGACAAACTGGTTTTTCCTGCTCCAATATTTCCTTCAATAGCAATATAGTTGTAACCTGACAACTTGTATTGCTTTATTGGGTTTTTCAACCAAATATTTATGGTTTCAATAGCACTTTTATCGTCACAGTCTTGCAGTAATTCGGTAATACTTTTTTGATAAACAGGATGTTGGTATTTTGGCGCAATATCAAATAAAGGCTGCAACACAAACTTACGTTTATGCAGCTCTTTATGAGGTACAACAAGGTCTTTACTTTCAATTATTTCGTCATTAAAAAACAAGACATCCAAATCGATAGTTCGTGCTTCGTATCCAGAATTTTCAGTACGCTGACGTCCTAATTGTGTTTCAATTTGCAACAATTGCTGTAACACATCTTGAGCTTCAAGAGGCGTTTCAATAAGCAAACATGTGTTTAAAAAGTCGTCGCTTTCAAAGCCTAAAGCAGGTGTATTGTACACTTTTGAAATAATATTCACCTTTCCTATTTGCTTAAAAATAAGATCTACAGCATCTTGCAGATGTTTTAATCTATCTCCTTTATTGCTCCCTAATGCGATGTAAACTTTGTTGGTATTGCTCATAACAGGCTTCAAAATAAGTAAAAGAAATTTTAATAGTTTATATTTACTAAACCTATTTATTCACAATTTAAAATGACGTTAAAAGACAAACTTGCTTCACAACGAATTTACCTGCTCCTAGCTGCTTTGTTTATAACCTCCTTGGTGGTTTCTAATTTAATTTTTCAGAAGTTTTTTTATTGGTATCCTGTAGATGTTTCGGTTTTTGGAACAAAGCTTTTTGAAATTTCGGTTGGTATTTTACCCTATCCTATTACGTTTTTAATTACTGACCTTATCAGTGAAATCTATGGTAAAAAGAGAGCTAACCAAGTTGTAGTTACTGGTATTTTTGCTTCGGTATTTTCGTTATTAATAATTTTTGCCGCCAACTCTGTTCCTGCTACTTTTTGGTCTTATGTTGACGATGCATTATTCTCAAAAGTATTCGGGAATTCTGCCATTGCTGTCTGCGCTAGTATGATGGCATATCTATTTGCTCAGTTTATCGATATTCAAATTTATCATTTCTGGAAACGCCTTACTAAAGGCAGACACTTATGGTTAAGAAACAATTTTTCTACTTGGTTTTCTCAATTTGTCGATACTTTTACAGTATTAATGCTTCTTTGTTCGTTTGATATTATTCCTTGGGAAAACTTCAAAGGCTTATTGGTTGCTGGCTTTTTGTTTAAAGTACTCGTCGCTTTATTTGACACTCCATTTTTATACCTTGGCGTGTACTTGTTTAAAAGAAGGTTTAAGCTTAAAACCAATGAAGAACTTCAACTGCTCTAAAAATGTTAAAGTTTATTTAACCTTTTGACTTATTAAGTTTACGCGTGTCTAACTTAAAGATTGTTAAATTTGCTTTGCATCAACCAATCTGCTATTTTATACGTATATACTTACACAAACCAACTTATGACATGTCCAGTTTTTAAAGATTACAAATTATCAATAATAACCGTTGAGGCATTGCATATAACCAACAACAAACACTAAAAATCATCTAATGAAAAAAGCATTAAAAATATTAGGTATAGTAATTCTTATAGTATTTCTTCTCCTGTTAGCCATTCCGTTTGCGTTTCAATCCCAAATAAAGGATATGGTGAAAAACTTTATCAACCAAAACTTAAATGCTCATGTTGAGTTTAGCGATGTTAGCTTGAGTTTGATAAGGAGTTTCCCGCAAGCTCATGTAAATGTTGATGATTTGGTGATTACCAATTTTGAACCGTTTAAAGACGAAACCTTTGCAACTGCAAAAAATATTTCGTTTACCATGTCAGTAAAAGAACTTTTCAAAAAAGCCGATGAAGACCCAATTGTGGTTAATTCTATAACTGTCGATGAAGCTTTATTGACATTAAAAACCGATAAATTTGGAAACACAAACTACGATTTAGCCAAAAAAGACGACACAACAAATAACACTGACTCTTCAACTGAAAGCTCTAGTTTTTCTTTTGACATTGAAGATTATAGCATTAACAGTAGTGCATTAACTTATTTAGATGAAGGTGCCAATACCGAAATTTATATTACTGAACTTAACCATAGCGGAAAAGGAACATTTTCGGCTGAAACTTCTGAATTAGACACTAAAACCGAAGCCAATGTGAGTTTAAGTATGGATAGCACAAAATACTTAAATAATAACCACATAAAGTTAGATGCCTTAATTGGCTTAGACCTCAACAACCAAAAGTATACATTTAAGGACAACAAAGGTTACATTAACCTGTTGCCACTTGAGTTTAAAGGGTATGTTCAGATGGTAGACGATGGTCAAGAAATTGATATTACTTTTGAAAATCCGCAATCGTCATTCAAGGATTTCTTAGCAGTAATACCTGAAACCTATTCCAAAAACATTGATGATGTAGAAACCTCTGGAGATTTTAAAGTTTCTGGTGTTATTAAAGGTTTGGTTTCAGAAACCACTATACCAACATTAGATATTAGCATTTTATCTAACAATGCATCGTTTAAGTATCCTGATTTACCAAAACGTGTTGAAAACATTACCATTGACACAGCTATAAAAAACACAACAGGAAATGTTGATGATACTTTTGTAGCTATAAACACCTTGAATTTTAAAATAGACCAAGACGTGTTTAAATCTTCAGCAACTATAAAAAACATTACAAAAAACATGTTGGTAAATGCTAATCTTGATGGAACCTTAAACCTGAACAACATCACTAAAGCATACCCAATTGAGTTAGAAAATGAGTTAAGTGGTATTTTAAAAGGAAACCTAAATACTGCTTTTGATATGGAAGCGATTGAAAAAAACCAATACGAACGCATAAAAAACAACGGTTCGGTAACGGTTTCTGATTTTATATTTTCTTCAGAAGATATTGTAAACCCAATTCATATTTCAAAAGCCGATGTTACTTTTAACCCAGGAACTGTAAGCCTTAATAGTTTTAATGCAAAAACTGGAGAAAGCGACCTAAATGCTACAGGAACTATTAAAAACCTTATTGGATTTTTACTAAGCGACAAAAAACTACAAGGAAACTTTAATGTAAATTCTAACTATTTTGCAGTTAGTGATTTTATGGTTGCTAGTTCTGAAACAGAAGACACCAATAAAACTACTCCAGCCTCAGAATCATTAAAAATACCTGACTTTTTAGATTGCACCATAAACGCTAATGCTAAAACTGTAGTTTATGATAATTTAAACCTTAAAGATGTAAAAGGTGCTTTGGTGATAAAAGACCAAGAAGCAAAACTGCAAAACCTAACCTCATCTATTTTTGATGGTATTTTGGCAGTAACTGGAAACGTTTCTACCAAAGCTGATATACCAACTTTTAATCTTAGTTTAGGTGCAGATAGCTTTGACATTTCAAAATCATTTAAAGATTTACACTTGCTGCAAAACTTAGCTCCAATTGCAAAAGCACTGCAAGGAAAACTTAATACTACTATTAATTTAGCTGGTAGTCTTGACAACGAGTTTTCGCCAAAATTAAGTTCTATTTCAGGCGATGCTTTTGCAGAGTTACTAACCACTAAAATAGACCCAAAAGAAGGCGAATTATTAAGTAAGCTAGAAGGCGCTTTAAACTTTGTAGACTTCAGCAAACTTAACCTTAATGACATTAAAGCGCAGTTAAAATTTGAAAATGGTAATGTCACTGTAAAACCATTTAAACTATCCTATCAAGATATAGATATTGAGGTTTCTGGTTCGCATAGTTTTGAAAAAACCATGTCGTATAACGCAGTGTTTAATGTACCTGCAAAATATTTAGGAAGTGATGTAAACAGACTTATTGGAAAAATAAACGACAACGACGTTAACAAAATCACTATTCCTGTTACCGCAAATATTACTGGTTCTTATACAAGTCCAAAAGTTTCTACCGATTTAACAAGTGGTGTTTCTAATCTTACAAAACAACTTATTGAGATTGAAAAGCAAAAATTACTTAATTCTGGAAAAGATAAAGTGAATGACTTACTTGGAAATCTTTTAGGTGGTGATAAAAATACCACTAACGAAACAACAAAAGACTCAACAGCTACTAAAACAGACACTACCACTACAAAAGACCCTGTTAAAGAAGGTGTTAAAAGCCTTTTAAATGGACTAATAAAAAACCGAAAGAAAACCGACAGTACCAAACAGCAGTAGGATATATTTTAAGAAAGTTGTCAATTCGAGTATGCCTACATTTACTGTAGGCATGTATCGAGAATAAGACTTGAATTAAAAGAAAAGCAGTTCTCGATACAATTTTTTCTTCCTTACGTTAGAAAAAACCACTCGAACTGACGTTTGTTGATTACAAGGTTTTAGAATATTTTTTAATTTTTATTGAAAGAAACAAGTATTTTCTTGCGTAACTCAATAAAAAAGTTAAGTTGTAGGTTCACATTTAAACACAAAGAATGATAAAAATTGTACTAAAAGAAGGAGAAAGTATAGAGCGTGCTTTAAAACGCTACAAGCGTAAACACAGAAATGTAAAGATTATGCAAAACCTAAGAGATGGTCAATTCTTTACAAAGCCTTCTGTAAAACGCAGACGCGAAATTCAAAAAGCCTCTTACATTCAGCATTTAAGAGATCAAGAAGAATATTAGTAGATACTAGCTTAAACGCTAATACCTACAAATAACCCTTCATTACTTCTTATATTGAAAACGGTTTGGTCTTCAAAAATAAGATACTGTCCTTTTATACCCTTTAAAGTTCCTGTATAGCTTTTAGCTTTTAAAAGATTTAAGCTCTTTGGCTTTTCAGGGTATTTAATTACAGGAAAATCTAAATTGGTTTCAGTATTACTTTCGATGAAATAATCTTTGGCTTCATCTGGAATGTATTGTTTTAATCGCTCACGCCATTCTACTAAGTTTTCATCAACTATTTCGTTTTTCAACATGGTTCGCCAATTGGTTTTATCACTTACATGGTCCTTTAAAGCGACTTCGGTAATACCTGCTAAATAACGATTAGGCACTTCAACAATTTCAATAGCTTCATGAGCGCCTTGGTCAATCCATCGTGTTGGCACTTGCGATTTTCTAGTAACTCCTACCTTTACATTACTTGAGTTTGCCAAATACACTATATGTGGTTGCAATTGCACTTTTTTCTCATACTCCAAGTCTCTATCTTCTTTATCTAAATGTGCAGTGCTTAATTCTGGTCGCATAATCCAATCCGCAGCCTGTGGAATATCAAAAAAGCAGCTTTTACAAAACCCTTGTCTATAAATAGGTTTATCTAAACCACAATTTAAACATTGGTATTTTATAAATTGAATGGTAATAGTTTTATCCAACAACTGGTTCATATTCAAAAAGTCAGATTCAAATACCAAATAATATTGAATAGGATTGGCATATTCACTTTCCATTTTTGTTAACACACCTTGGTAGGTCATAAAAAAAAGTATTATTTTTAGTTCAATAAATATAATGCAAATATGCCAATTCCTTTAGTAAATTCCATTGCTTCATGGTTTTTAAAAAAGCGATTTCATCAAATTGAACTGTTTTTAAAATATCCTAACGAAGTCCAAAACGAGTTGCTTTTAGAGCTTGTTACTATGGCTAAAGACACCGAAATAGGGAAGAAATACGACTTTGAGTCAATTAAAAATTACAGCACTTTTGCTGAAAGAATTCCGGTTTCAACCTACGAGGATTATCATCAAGTTATTGAGCGTTCCAGAAATGGTGAGCATAATATTTTTTGGCCTAGTCCTATAAAGTGGTTTGCTAAATCTAGCGGAACTACCAATGCTAAAAGTAAATTTATTCCTGTTAGTAACGAATCTTTAGAAGATTGCCACTATGCTGCGAGTAAAGATTTACTTTGCATGTACCTCAACAATAACGAAGAATCTCAACTTTTTACAGGGAAAAGTCTAAGACTTGGAGGCAGTAAAGAGCTTTACAAAGAAAACGGAACTGTTTTTGGCGACCTTTCTGCTATATTAATTGACAACATGCCTTTTTGGGCTGAGTTTAGCAGTACACCTAGTAGCAAAGTATCGTTAATGAGTGATTGGGAAGTAAAAATGCAAGCCATTGTTGACGAAACCATAAATGAAAATGTAACAAGTCTTGCTGGCGTACCTTCATGGATGCTTGTGCTGCTTAACAACATTTTAGAAACCACTGGGAAAAAGAACATTTTTGAAATTTGGCCAAATCTAGAAGTTTATTTTCATGGAGGCGTGAGTTTTGTACCATATAGAGATCAATATAAAAGCATACTTCCAAATAAAAATTTTAAATACTACGAAATCTACAATGCTTCTGAGGGCTTTTTTGCTATTCAGGACCAAAACAATTCAAGCGAGCTACTACTAATGCTGGACTACGGAATTTTTTATGAGTTCATCCCAATGGATACTTACGGAACTCCTAAAGAAAAAATAATTCCGCTAAGCGAAGTTGAAAAAGACAAAAACTACGCAATTATTATTACTACCAATGCAGGATTATGGCGTTATAAAATTGGTGATACAATTAAATTTACATCTATAAACCCATACAGAGTTAAGGTTTCCGGAAGGACAAAACACCATATTAATGTCTTTGGTGAAGAATTAATTATTGAAAATGCAGAAGATGCACTTAAAAGAGTATGTAGAAAAACCAAAGCTGAAATTGTTGATTATACAGCTGCTCCTATTTTTATGAAAGGCAAAGAAAAAGGAGCTCATGAGTGGTTAATTGAATTTAAAACGCCTCCAAAAGACATCGATTATTTTAACGAACTCTTTGACAATGCACTTAAAGCATTAAACTCTGACTACGAAGCTAAACGTTACAACAACATGACGCTTAATAAACCGCAAATACATGTAGCGCGTCAAAGTTTATTTTACGATTGGTTAAAGCAACATAACAAGTTAGGAGGCCAACATAAAGTTCCTAGACTTTCAAATACTAGAGAATATATTGATGAATTACTTTCTTTGAATGGCACTTCTTAGACGAACGGTAAGCTGATGCGAATAAATCCGATAAACGACATTGTTAAAAACATCATAACGAATTTTTAGAGACCTTTATCCAAAACCTACTAAAAGTAGTTTTTATCTTACATTAATGCTGTTATATTTACACCTCGATAATCAAAAACCCCTTTTTAAAATTTTGATTAACTAATAGCACACAAAGCAAGATCAATTATATCAAAATAGATAAAAAAATTGTATTGCAATTATTAATTACCAAATAATCCGAATAAAAAAACCACTCTTTCGAGTGGCTTTTTATTTTTTAGGAAACTGCTTTTAGTTTCTTTAATGTTGTTTTGGTGAGCTTATCTTCGGCATAACTTTTTGTAACGTTAAGTTTCTTTTCTGTACCACTAGGCAACTCAAACATTGCATCGGTTAAAATTTCTTCACACAACGATCTTAAACCACGAGCTCCTAATTTATACTCAATAGCTTTTTCTACTATATAGTCTAAAGCACCATCAGTAATTGTAAATTCAATTTCATCCATTTCAAACAGTTTTTTATACTGTTTAATAATGGCGTTTTTAGGCTCAGTTAAAATAGCTCTTAATGTTTTAGCATCTAAAGGATCCATATACGTAAGCACTGGAAGACGACCTATAATTTCAGGAATTAAACCAAAGTCTTTTAAATCTTTTGGAATAATGTATTGCAATAAATTATCAGAATCTAAAGTTACACCTTCTTGTACTGCCTTATAACCAATAGCAGCTAAGTTGAGACGCTTTGAGATTTTCTTTTCAATACCATCAAAAGCTCCTCCTGCTATAAATAATATGTGCTCTGTATTAACTTCAATAAACTTTTGGTCTGGATGCTTACGACCTCCTTTTGGTGGAACATTAACAACTGTTCCTTCCAATAGTTTTAATAAAGCTTGCTGCACGCCTTCTCCTGAGACATCTCTAGTTATTGATGGGTTATCGCTTTTACGAGCAATCTTATCTATTTCATCAATAAACACAATTCCTTTTTCGGCTTTCTCTAGATTGTAATCAGCAGCTTGCAATAATCGTGTTAAAATACTTTCAACATCTTCTCCAACATAACCTGCTTCGGTTAACACTGTAGCGTCAACAATTGCTAATGGTACATTAAGCATTTTTGCAACTGTTTTAGCCATTAAGGTTTTTCCTGTTCCTGTTTGACCAACCATAACGATATTTGACTTTTGAATTTCAATATCATCGTCACTTGGTGGTTGCAATAAACGCTTATAATGGTTGTATACTGCAACAGACATTACTTTTTTGGTATATTCTTGCCCAATAATGTATTCATCTAAAAACGACTTGATTTGCTGAGGTTTTTTCAACATCAATTCAGATGATAACTCAGCATTGTTGTTTTGTTTAGATTCTTCTAGTACAATGCCATGAGCTTGCTCAATACACCTATCGCATATATGCGCATCCAATCCCGCTATTAACAGATTGGTTTCTGGCTTTTTCCTACCACAAAATGAACATTCTAATTCTTCCTTTGCCATGTGCTATTAATTTTCTTAAACTATTATGAAATGATTATTTGGTTGAACCTAATACTTCGTCAATCATTCCATACTCTTTAGCCTTATCAGCTTTCATCCAGTAATCACGATCACTATCTTCGTAAATTTTGTCGTAATCTTGACCTGAATGCTTACTAATAATTTTATAAAGTTCTTCTTTTAAGGTTAAAATCTCACGCGCTGTAATTTCAATATCACTTGCTTGACCTTGCGCACCTCCTAATGGTTGGTGAATCATCACTCTTGAGTGTGTTAATCCACTACGCTTACCTTTTTCACCAGCACATAATAATACTGCTCCCATTGATGCTGCCATACCTGTACATATTGTAGCTACATCTGGTTTAATAAGCTGCATAGTATCATAAATACCTAAACCTGCATATACGCTTCCTCCTGGTGAATTGATATATATTTGAATGTCTTTAGAAGCATCTGTACTTTCTAAGAACAATAATTGCGCTTGAATAATATTTGCTACTTGATCGTTGATAGCTGTACCCATAAAGATGATACGATCCATCATTAAACGAGAAAACACATCAAAAATTGCGATATTCATTTGACGCTCTTCAATAATATTAGGCGTTAAGTTTGTAGGATACATACTACTAATTATCTTATTGTAATATGTGCTGCTTATACCTTGGTCTTTTATTGCGAATTTTTCAAATTCTTTTCCGAAATCCATATATTTTTTCAATAAATTATTTAGTAAAAAAAAAGCGTAAAACCTCACAGTTTTACGCTATAAATATAATCATTTATTCTGTAATGCTTAACTGTAAAATTCTTTTACAAAATCATCGTAAGTTATCTCTTTTACTTTAAGATTTGCTTCTTCTTTGTAAAGGTTTAACAGTTTTTGACTCATTAACTGCTCAGACAAGCGTTTAACCTCATCTTGATTTGATAAAATACGAGCAGCAATATCATCTAGTTCTTTATCTGATGGATCCATTTGACCAAATTGTGCCATTTGCACTTTAATCATTTCTCTTGCATGTGCTTTAAGATCGTCAAACGTTACTTGAAGGTTGTGCTTTTCAATAAGTTTACCTTCAATTAATTGGTAACGCATGCTTTTTTCAGACTTTTCATACTCTTCTTTAGCTTGGTCTGCATCCATTTGCTCTTCACCTGCAGTTTGCATCCATTTTTGCAAGAAAGACGCTGGTAAATCGAACTTAGTATTTTCAACTAAATACTCAGTAACATCGTTAAGTAATTTTTGATCACCTTGTTGTGCAAATTGCTTTTCAGAATCTACTTTTATTTTCTCTTTTAATTCAGTTACTGACGTTACTACATCTTTACCAAATAATTTATCAAATAACTCTTGGTCTAAATCAGCCAACTCACGAGTATTAATTTCGTTGATTGTAAATGTTACCTCAATGTCCAATCCGTGAGCATCATCATGAGATACTTTTAAGAAGTGCATTAAATCGTGGTCGTCATTAAACAATCCTTTTGTTTTTAAAGTAATAACATCACCAACTTTAGAACCTACAAATTTCTTTTCGGTTGCTTTACCTTTAAACTTATCTAAAGTAATAGTTGCTGTATTGTTGATTTCTTTCTCTTCGTTTACAAATACACCTGTAATTTCAGAATCTTTAGCAACGGTATCTTGAGATACTAATTTACCATACTGCTTTCTGATATGCTCAACTTGGTCGTCTAACATTTTATCATTAGCAACAATATTGTATTGTGTAATTGCTTTTTTAGATTTTAAGTTTACTTCAAACTCAGGTGCTAAACCTAATTCAAACTCAAAAGAAAAATTATCAGCATCCCAATCCAAATCGTCTTGTGGTTTTGGTAATGGGTTACCTAAAACGTCTAGTTTTTCTTCAGTTAAATACTTGTTTAAAGCATCTTGTAAAAGCTTGTTAACTTCATCTACCAAAACTGCTTTTCCGTATTGCTTCTTCACCATTGTCATTGGCACATGTCCTTTTCTAAATCCAGGAATGTTAGCCGACTTACGGTAATCTGAAAGGATTTTTTCTACCTTATCGCTGTAATCTTCTTTAGCGATATCTACTTTCACAACAGCATTTAATGCATCAATGTTTTCTCTTGTAATATTCATTATAGAATCAAATAAAAATTGGGTTGCAAAAGTACATATTTTTTACAACCCAACAAAGTTTTTAAGATGTTGAAATTCAGACTATTTTTTATCTTCTTTTAAAATAGAATGTAGTATAGATTGAAGTATAGACAAAAGTATACTAAATAGAATGGCTGTCCATATACTATTTACCGCGAAACCATCAATGAGTTTATCTGCTAAAAGCACTATTAACGCGTTAATAATGAGTAAAAACAAGCCTAAGGTTACCACTGTTATTGGCAAAGTTAGAATAACCAAAATTGGCTTTACCAAAAGGTTTAAAACCGCCAAAACAACAGCCACAATAAGTGCTGTTACAAATTGGTTTCCTGTTAAATCTACTCCTGGTAAAAAGTATGCCAAGACAAAAACTGCCACAGCAGTTAATAATAATCTAAATAAGAGATTCATAATTATATGTTTTTACTAAAGTTACGAAACATAATTATTTTAACTTCAAATCTCCTTTTATTTTATTTAAAAAAATTTTGTAAAGGCTCATCCAATGCTTTTGCAATCTTATGAAGTGTTATTATTGTAATGTTTCTTTCTCCTCTTTCTATGTTATTATAACTACTTTTATCAAAATAACACCTATATGCTACCTCATTTTGCCGAAAACCCTTTCTTAACCTTATTGCTTTTATATTGTCGCCTAAAGTTTTTAGAATTTGTCTTTGTTTTTCCTTATCGTCAATCACACTACAATCTTCACTAAAAAAACAATAAAAAAGTTATAATATATTTCAACTTATAAATTTTTATTATATTTGGCATTGAATAAAAACTCTAATACTTATTTTATGAAAAAAACATTTTATCTATTAGCATTAATGATAACTTTTAGTGCTTGTCAAAAGGACGAAGCTTCACTTGAACAAGAAGCTATTTTTGTTAAAGACTTAAATGAATTAATGGACTCAAACAAAGAAAATGAGACCTCAAGAGGCTATCCATGGAATGGATGTAAAGATTATGACGTTAAATTTACGACACTTTTTGGCATTGAGGTTGAATTTACTGTAACTCATTGTTGTGTTCAAGGTGTTTGCGCTTCAACAGAAGTGTGGAATTTAGCTGATGGTCTTTTTCGCTCAAATGATTTTCCTGATGAATTTAACATAGTTAACTCAGAAAGTTTTATATTTGAAGGGTATTCTGTTAAAATTAAAGAAGGAATATATCAGGTTGATGATGAAGGTAATATTGTAAATATAGTTTATGAAGCTGTTAAATTAGAATAAAAATGAATATTAAAAACATATATATTTCAAGACTTTTTGCATTTATAATTGACATGGCAATAGTTAAGTTTGGTTTTAACTTAATTAATGGTTACATATTTAGTCTGTCTTATGAATTGACCGAAGTTAATATATTGAATAATGTATTTAGCTTTAGTTTTAGTCTATTGGTATTTGTTTTCTTTACTTATTTAATTCTTTTTGATTTTCTCAACAATGGTTTAACTTTTGGGAAAATGATTTTGAGAATAAAGGTGTTAAATGACCAAAATTCAAACTTAGAAATAAAAGAAGCTTTAAAAAGAAGTTTTTACAAATTCCTAACTGTCCTTTTTATACCTATCTCATTTATTTTATTCCTTGCAAAGGATAACTTTTTGTTTCAAGATTATTACACTAAAACAAAAACAGTATTCAAATAAAAAAGTGATTAAACTATAACCCTATGCTAAAAACCACGTAGGGTTATAGTTTTACAAAACTCAAAACGACATCAAAAAAATCACCTGGGTTTTCGGCATGCAACCAATGTCCAGCATTGGCAATTGTTACAATGTTTACATTAGAAAAATGCTGTTTTATGATAGTTTCATCTTGTAAAGCGATGTATTCAGACTTGTCTCCTCTTAAAAAAAGCGTCTCTTTTTCAAACTTTGCATGAAGCGGTAATGCTTCGCCAACCTCTGAAACATTCTCTTTTAACACTTGAAGATTCATGCGTAATGCCAACTGACCTTTTTCTTTCCAATATAAGTTTTTAAGCAAAAACTGACGTGTTCCAAAATCAGACACATAGTTTGCTAGCTGTTTATCGGCTGCTCCTCTACTTTTAATTTCAGAAAAGTCTAAACTGCTTAATCCTTCTAAAATGGCATCGTGATGTATTGGGTAAAATCTAGGAGAAATATCTGCAACTATTAATTTTGAAACCAAATTTGGGTTTTGTGTTGCAAATAGCATTGCTGTTTTTCCTCCCATTGAATGCCCTAACACAATTGCTTCAGAAAGATTATGTGCTTCAAAATAATGACGCAAATCTTCTGATAGGGTTTCATAATCAAAATTGTCATCATGAAAACTATGACCATGATTTCGTTGGTCTACAAGATGAACTTCAAATCCTTCTTCGCTAAATTTTTTACCAAGCGTTTTCCAGTTGTCACTCATTCCTAAAAATCCATGAAGAATAACAAAGGGCTTTCCTTGGCCTAATATATTGGAGTGTAATTTCATATTTTCGTTTTTATAATGACAGGTCTCGCCTACGCTAAAACCGACAAAAAAGTTATAATTACTTAAGTCTTTGCAAATACATTTGCACCACGTTTTCTATTCCTAAGTAAAGACTTTCAGCAATTAATGCATGTCCAATAGACACCTCTAAAAGATTTGGTATGTTATCTTTAAAAAACTTAATGTTTTCTAATGACAAATCGTGTCCTGCATTAATACCTAGGTTTAATTCATTTGCTAAAACTGCACATTCAGTATAAGGTTGTATTGCTTGTTCGTTACCTAAACCATATTGATGCGCAAAAGCTTCGGTATATAACTCAATCCTATCAGTACCAGTAGCTTTAGCACCTTCAATTTGCTTCAGCTCAGGATCTACAAAAATTGATGTTCGTATTCCGTTGTTTTTAAATTCTTTGATAACATCTACTAAAAACGCTTTGTGCTTAATAGTGTCCCAACCTGCATTTGAAGTTATAGCATCTTCAGCATCAGGAACCAAAGTAACTTGTGTAGGCTTTACTTCTAAAACGATATCTATAAATTTTTGGATTGGGTTTCCTTCAATATTATACTCAGTATGCACCACTGGTTTTAAATCATAAACATCTTGATAACGTATGTGTCTTTCATCTGGTCTTGGGTGTATTGTTACTCCTTGAGAGCCAAAACGCTGTACGTCTTTAGCAAACTGAACCACATTAGGAACATCGCCTCCTCTAGAGTTTCGTAACGTAGCAATCTTATTAATATTTACACTTAACTTTGTCATTGACTTTATTTTTTGGACTAGCAAAAATACAAACTACTTAGTGCTTTTTGTAGTTATTTTTAATTAATTTGCAATAAGAAAATTTGCAAAAATGTCATTACAACAATACATCATAAACGATATTAAACCTTTAAACATTCATGACAAAGTGAGTGATTTTAAATTATTGTTTAATGAACTAACCTACTCTCATATTCCTGTAGAAAATGATGGTGTTTATTTGGGTTGTGTTTCTGAAACTGATGTACATTGTTTTGACAACAGCAAAGAAATATCAGAATTCAACTATGCTATTGAAGGTTTTTTTGTTAGGTCTTTTACTACTTGGTTAGACGTTTTAGAGGCTTTTGCTCAAAATTCGTGCAACATTATGCCAGTACTTAATGAGCAGAACACCTATTTAGGATATTACGAACTAAATGATATTATTGGCTTGTTTAACGAAACTCCTTTTTTTGCTGAACCAGGTGGAATTTTAATTATTGAAAAAGGCATAAACGATTATTCATTTAGTGAAATAAGCCAAATTATTGAATCTAATGATGCTAAACTTTTAGGTGCTTTTATTTCTAAAATTGAAAGTGATGTGGCTCAAATTACTTTAAAAATTGGAAACGCTGGCTTAAATGATGTGATGCAAACCTTTAGAAGGTACAGCTACAATATAGTTTCTGGACATGAAGAAGACACTTATATTGAAAACCTTAAAGAGCGTTCAGAATATTTAAAAAAATACCTCAATATATAGTCAATGAAAATAGCTGTTTACGGTCAATATTATCATAACAATACGCAATCGAGTATTGAAACCTTGTTTGGCTTTCTGTCTAAAAAAGAAGTTGAGTTATATATTGAAAAGGATTTCTTCAACATTCTAATAGAAGAAAACGAAAAAGACATAAAAGCGTTTAAGATTTTTAAAACCTTAGATAACAGTTACGATCTTTTAATAAGTATTGGTGGTGACGGAACCATTTTACGTGCTATAACCCATGTAAGAGATCTTTCAATCCCAATAGTAGGTATTAATACAGGTCGTTTAGGTTTTTTGGCTACTATTCAAACAAATGAAATTGAACATGCCATTGACGAAATATTAAATGGCAACTATAAAATTTCTGAAAGAACATTATTAAGCGTTACCACTTTACCAGAAAACAAAGATTTAGTGGAAACTAATTTTGCATTAAATGAAATAGCAGTAAGTAGAAAAAACACAACTTCAATGATTACTGTTGAAACACATTTAGACGATGAGTACTTAACATCTTATTGGGCTGATGGTTTAATAATTTCAACACCTACAGGCTCTACTGGATATTCACTAAGTTGTGGAGGACCAGTAATAACACCTGGAGCAAACAATTTGGTAATAACACCTATTGCGCCTCATAATTTAAACGCAAGACCTTTTGTTATACCTGACACCACTGACATACAATTAAAAATTGACGGAAGAGAAGACCACTATTTAATTTCGTTAGATTCAAGAATTGCAACACTTCACAATTCAACAATTGTTACCATAAAAAAAGCCGACTTTAAAATAAAAATGGTTGAACTGCTTGATGAAAGCTTTATTGATACACTCAGAAAAAAGATGCTTTGGGGAGAAGACAAGCGTAATTAAACAATAAAACCTCATAATTACTGTTTATCTGTAATACAAATTGTTATAGGCTAATCAATTTACTATATTTGCAAACTTTTAAAAATTTATGAGGTATTTAACCATAATTTTATTTAGTATTATTTTCTCGCAAACGGCTCAATCTCAAATCTATGAAATTGGCGTGTTTGGAGGAGGAAGTAATTTTATTGGAGACGTTGGTAAAACTAATTATATCTCACCAAACCAAAGTGCTTTTGGAGCTATTTTAAAATGGAACCGAAGCCCAAGGCACTCATGGAGAGTATCAGTAATTTATGCTGGTTTGGAAGGTATCGATGCTAAATCTGACGACCCAAGACGACAAGAACGCGATTATTCCTTTGATAATAATATATTTGAAATTTCAGCAGGAATGGAGTTTACGTTTTTTGATTTTAATTTGCATGAATACGATAATAAAACCACACCATATTTATATACAGGAATTACATCTGGAAGACATAGCAACTTTTATTTTGACAATAATGGAGAAATAGTTGGAGAAGGCACTTACAGTTGGGCTTTTGGTATCCCTATGGTTTTAGGCGTAAAAACAACCTTAACAGATCACCTTATTTTAGGTGCTGAAATTGGCGCACGCTATACGTTTTCTGATGAATTAGATGGAAGTGTTCCTGATTTTGACAACGAACACCCACTATCTTTTGGAAACACCAATAGTAACGACTGGTATGTTTTTACAGGTTTTACGTTAACATATACTTTTGGTAGAAGACCTTGTTACTGCGATTTTTAGTATGAGTTTAAAAGAAAAAATACTTACAGATAAGCTTCCTAAGCACGTTGCCATAATTATGGACGGTAATGGTCGTTGGGCAAAACAAAAAGGAATGCTTAGAGTAATTGGTCATGAAAACGGTACTAAATCTGTAAGAGAAGTTGTTGAAGCCAGTGCTGAGTTAGGCATAAACTGCTTAACATTATATGCATTTTCTACTGAAAACTGGAACAGACCAAAAGTTGAGGTTCAAACCTTAATGAAGTTATTAGTGAAATCCTTAAAAAAGGAAATCAAAACACTTCAAGACAACAACATAAAGCTAAATGCTATTGGAAATCTTAATGATTTGCCAAAAAAAGCACATAACGAACTGTTAGATGTTATAGAAAAAACCAAAAATAATTCTAGAATGACATTAACTCTAGCCCTTAGCTATGGCGCTAGAGAAGAAATAACGAGTGTTATTAAAGATTTAGCAAATAAAGTTAAAAATAATATAATTTCTTCTGAAAATATTGACGAATCAATTATAAATAAGCATCTTTACACGCAAAATTTACCTGATGTAGATTTATTGATTCGAACCAGCGGTGAGCAAAGAATCAGTAATTTTCTTCTTTGGCAAATTGCTTATGCCGAATTGTATTTTACCGATATACTTTGGCCTGATTTTAAAAAACAAGATTTTTACGAAGCTTTGATTAATTATCAAAATAGAGAACGACGATTTGGAAAAACAAGTGAACAAATTAGCTAAAAAACTACCCTTGAAAACCTTTACTAATATATTTTTTATTGCACTTTTCTTTCTTTTTTCAAGTGTAGCAATAGCGCAAGAGCCAACTTACAACACAGGTCAAAAGTACATAATTGGAGATATTACCGTAACTGGTAATACTAGTTTTGGTTCTCAAACCATTATTTCATTTTCAAGATTAAATAAAGGTGATGAAATTGTAATTCCTGGTGAAAAAATAAGTAACGCTATTAAAAGGTTATGGGGTTCTAATTTGTTTAGCAGTATTGATATTTATCTTGTAAGACTAGAAGGAAACACTGCTTATCTAGAAATAAACTTAGAAGACTTACCTGAGCTTAACGAAGTAACTATTGATGGTATTAAAAAATCTAAAAAAGAAGCTGTTATTACTGAAAACAAGCTTACCAAAGGAGCTAAGGTTACTGAAAACTTAATTACTACAACAAGAAATTACCTTACCAATAAATACAAGAAAAACGGTTTCTTAAATACAAAAGTTACTGTAAACACTAAAGAAGTAATTGACTCTATTCAAAAAAGTAGAGTTGATATGTCAATAAAAATTGATAAAGGTGAAAAGGTAAAAATCAAAAAAATCAACTTCATAGGTAATGAAAAAATAGCTGATAAAAAGCTAAGAAAAGCCATGAAGAATACTAAGCAAAAAAACCCAATACGTATATTAAAACGTTCTAAATACATTCAAGAAGATTACAAAGAAGACCTTGTGAGTATTATAGATAAGTATAAAGAAAACGGTTATAGAGATGCTCGTATACTATCTGACTCTATAATTATTAATGATGACAAAACCATCTCTCTAAATATAAATGTAGAAGAAGGAGAACAGTACAAATTTGGTAAAATAACCTTTGTTGGTAACAGTGTATATACTGACCAGCAATTAGCAAGTGTGCTTAAGATAAAAGAAGGTTCTACATACAATGGTGTTGAATTAAGAAAACGTATTGCTGACGATACTAAACCTGATGCTATTGATTTAACAAACCTATATCAAAATAATGGTTACCTATTCTCAACAATAAACCCTGTTGAAGTAAGTGCTGATGGTAACGTTATTGATATGGAAATTAGAATCTCTGAAGGTAAACCAGCATATTTTAATAACGTTTCAGTATCTGGAAACGACAAAACAAACGACCATGTAGTTTATCGTGAACTTAGAACTAAGCCAGGTCAACTTTACAGCAAGCAAAATGTAATTAGAACTATTAGAGAGCTTGGTCAATTAGGATTTTTTGATGCTCAACAACTAGTTCCTAACATGAAAAATTTTAATACTGTAGATGGTACTGTAGATATTGAATATGAAGTTGTAGAGAGAGGATCAAGTCAAATAGAGCTACAAGGTGGTTATGGTGGTGGAGGCTTCATTGGTACTTTAGGATTGTCTTTCAATAATTTCTCAATGAAAGACATCTTTAAAAAAGATGCCTACAAACCTGTACCAATGGGAGATGGCCAAAGTTTAGCTTTAAGACTACAAGCAAGTAGATTTTTTCAAACCTATAGTTTTTCATTTTCTGAGCCTTGGTTAGGTGGTAAACGTCCTTTACAGTTATCAACCTCTATATCTCATACTAAACAGTTTTTATATAATGCAGTGACAAGAGATGCTGATAAAGACAGACGTTTTAACATTACAGGAGTTTCTGTGGGACTGTCAAAACGTTTAACATTCCCTGATGATTATTTCCATTTATCTCAAGCAATCAGCTTTCAGCATTATAACCTAAAAAATTACAACACAGGATTATTTACATTTGGTGACGGTTATTCAAACAACTTAGCCTATACTGTTGGATTAAGCAGAAATAACACAACTGCTGACCCAATATATCCAATGGGAGGTTCAAATTTTGCAGTTTCTGCTAAACTATCTTTACCATATTCTTTGTTTAACAATGTAGATTATAAAGCCTTAAAAGAAGAAAGAGATGGCTTAGATCCAACCGATGAAGATGATTCAATTAGAATTAGTGAAATTGACCAACAGCGTTATAATTGGTTAGAGTTTTACAAAGTAAAGTTTAAAGGAGATTGGTATACAAGAATCGTTGATAAACTAGTAATAAAGTCTGGTTTAGAATTTGGTTTCTTAGGAGCATATAATAATGATAGAGGTGTTATTCCATTTGAACGCTTTTTCTTAGGAGGAGACGGTTTAGGTAACTACTCTTTAGACGGAAGAGAAGTTGTTCAGCTTAGAGGTTACCCTAACCAATCATTATCATCTACTGATGGAGGAACTATCTACAATAAGTTTTCTATGGAAATACGTTATCCAATCACATTGGGTGCGCAGGCTAAAATTTATGGATTAGGATTTATTGAAGGTGGTGCTTCTTTTGATAACTTTAGAGATTATAACCCTTTTAACATTAACAGATCTGCAGGTTTTGGTCTAAGAATATTTATGCCAGCATTTGGATTATTAGGTATTGATTTCGGACACGGGTTTGATGCTCTTCCAGGAGAAACTACTAAAAATGGATGGGAAACCCACTTTATTATTGGACAGCAATTTTAACTTTGGCACGATATTTTCTAATATCCTTTTGAAGGTTTTAACTAGAGTGTTAAAATTTTTAAGAATATATTTCGTTAATTTGAATAATATTAGTTTAAATGACGGAATAACAAATAAAATCTGTCATTTTAAGTTTATAGATGCTTTCAATAAATCAAAAATATAACAGATGAAAAATAAAGTTCTTTTTTTACTGGCAATTATAGGTCTTATAAGCCTTAATTCTAATGCGCAACGTGGTGTTAGAATTGGCTATATAGACACCGAATACATTTTACAAAACGTTCCAGAATATCAAGATGCAACGTTACAACTAGACAAAAAGGTTCAACAATGGAAAACCGAAATTGACCAACGTCTTAATGTGATTGAGCAAAAAAAGACTCAGCTTAATAATGAGCGTGTACTTTTAACAAAAGAACTGTATGAAGAACGTTTGGAAGATATTACTTTTGAAGAAAATGAAATATTAGATTACCAACAAAAACGTTTTGGTCCAAATGGTGATTTAATGATTCAAAAGCGACAGTTAATTCAACCTATTCAAGATCAAATTTTTGCAGCTGTACAAGAAATAGCTGCTAATAGAAAGTATGATTTTGTATTTGACAAATCAGCTGATGTAGTTATGCTTTATTCTGCTGAACGTTTCGATATTAGTGAACTTGTAATAAGAAGTATTACACGTTCTGCAAAAAGAACTCAAGCTCAAAACAAAGCTGAACGAAGAGCTGCTGAAGATGAAGATGTAGTTCCTGAAATAAATGAAGAGCTAGAAGCAAGAGAAAAAGCACTAGAAGAGAAAAAAGCTGCTCGTGAAAAAGCAATTGAAGATCGAAGAGCAGAGCAAATGGCTAGAAGAGATTCAATAAAAGCTGCAGCACAAGCTAAAAGAGAAAAAATGCTAGAAGAACGCGCTAAAGCAAAAGCTAAAAACGATAGTATTAAAAACAGTAAAAAAGAAGGTGTAAAGACTGATGGAGATACAACTGGTAAAACAGCTGCTGAAATTGCCGAAGAGAAAAGACAACAAAAAATAGCAGATAGAGAAGCTAGAAAAAAGGCATTAGAAGAAAGAAGAAAAAAAATAATAGCCGATAGAGAAAAAGCTAAAAAAGAACGAGAGGAACAGAAAAAAGAAAAAGACTCTGTACCTAGTGATAATGATAATAACTAAAAGCAAACAATAATTATAACACGTAATACTTTAAAAATGAAACAATTTAAGACCCTTTTATTTGCAGCTATACTTTTTTTAGGAGCTACATCTTTTTCAGTAGCGCAAAGTAAAGTTGCTCATATTAACACAAATGAGTTAATTAAAGATATGCCAGAAATGAAAGCTGCTAAAGCTGAAATTGAAAAGCTTACTAAAACTTATGAGGCTGAGATAAAAACAATGGCAACAGAACTTCAAAACAAAATGAAGCAATACAATGCTGAAGCTGAAACTAAAACTGAAGAAGAGAACATGAAAAGAGCTGAAGAAGTTCAAACTATGGAGCAAGGTATTCGTCAGTACCAAGGGCAAGCTCAAAAAGATCTTGCTGAAAAAGAGGCTGCATTGTTAAAACCAATTTTTACTAAAGCTAAAGAAGCTATTGAAAAAGTTGCTGCTGCTCAAGGTTTTGATTATGTACTAGACGCTAGTGAAGGTGGTGGCGTATTAGTATCTAAAGGAAAAAATCTTTTACCTGACGTAAAGAAAGAGTTAGGATTTTAATAATCACTAATAAAAACACAAAGAAAGCCGCTTTTATAAAAGCGGCTTTTTTATTTTTGTAATAATGAGTACACAACCTATAGGTATATTTGATTCTGGTGTTGGTGGCACCTCTATATGGAAAGAGATAAATTTGCTCTTGCCTAATGAAAGCACTATATATCTAGCTGATAGTAAAAATGCTCCTTATGGCTTAAAAAGCAAGTCTGAAATTATAGATTTAAGTATAAAAAACACTGAGTACTTACTTAAAAAAAACTGCAAAATAATTGTAGTAGCTTGCAATACAGCTACTACAAATGCTATTAAAGTTTTAAGAGAAAACTACCAAATACCTTTTATTGGTATTGAACCTGCAATAAAACCTGCATCTTTAAATACACAAACAAAAGCTATAGGTATTTTAGCTACAAAAGGAACACTTTCAAGCGAGTTATTTCATAAAACCACAAACTTATACAGTAGTGGCATAACTATTATTGAACAAGTAGGAAATGGTCTTGTAGAGCTTATTGAACGAGGTGAAATACAATCAGAGGCTATGAAGTCACTTTTAAAAACTTACCTACAGCCAATGATTGAAGCTAATATAGATTACTTGGTTTTAGGTTGTACACATTATCCTTATCTTATGCCTTTACTGCTTGAGATCCTTCCTAAGCATGTAAAAATTATAGACTCTGGTGAGGCTGTTGCACGACAAACAAAATTTATTTTAGAGACCAAACAGTTACTCAATAAAATCCCTATTTCGGCTAACTATGAGTTTTATAGTAATGCAGATACAAGTGTTATGAAAACACTTTTAAATGGTGATTATACTGCTGAGCAATTAGACTTTTAATCTTCTTTAAACCAACTAGAATACTTTACATAATTATTGGCTATTCTATCAATTTCTCCTGAAATTAATTCTTTACTAATGTCTTTAACTTTTTTAGCTGGTACGCCTGCATAAATGCTTCCTGCTTCTACTCTAGTGTTTTGAGTTACTACTGCTCCTGCTGCAATAATACTATTGCTTTCCACAACACAGTCGTCCATAACAATACTTCCCATACCAATAAGTACGTTATCATGAATGGTACATCCATGAACAATAGCATTATGACCAATCGACACATTATTTCCTATAGTGGTTGGTGACTTTTGGTAGGTTGCATGTATTACAGCTCCATCTTGCACATTTACTTTATTACCCATTTTTATAAAATGAACATCGCCACGTATAACAGCATTAAACCACACACTACATTGACTACCCATAGTAACTTCTCCAACAATAGTCGCGTTTTCTGCGATGTAGCAATCGCTTGGTATTTGAGGTTGTTTTCCTTTTACTGGTTTTATGATTGGCATAATTTGATATTTAGCAGTTAGTTTTAGTCAGTTCGAGTATATTCTGAAAGAATATGTATCGAGAACTCACGTTATATCTTCTCGATACTATTTCGCATAGCGAAATCACTCGAAGTGACATTATTATTTAAAATATGATAACAATTCAGACTTTTTAGATGCTGAAACCATTATTTGCTTTCCGTTACTAAGTATAACGCTACCTCCTTTTCCTTTTACATATTTGGTAACCTCGTTGACGTTTACCAAATAGCTTTTATGCACTCTAGCAAAACTACTATCACTTAATGCATCTTCAAAATACTTTAAAGTTTTACTTACCAATTTCTTTTTATTGGTATTCAAATAGATTTCGGTATAGTTATCATCAGCTTTACAGTATAAAATATCTGCTGTATTCAAAACTTCAAATCCATCTTGTTGTGGAATGGTTATTTTTCCATTGACGCTATTGGTTTTAGGAACCAAAACTTGGTCTTGGAGTGCGTCTTCTTTAGTTTTAATTTCGGTAACATAATCTACCGCTTTTATAAGTTCATCTATTGAAATAGGCTTCATTAAATAATACGAAGCATGAGCATTTAAAGCTTCAATTGCATAATGGTTGTATGCTGTTACAAAAACGGTTTCAAAATCTATATCACCAACTTTATCTAATAAGTCAAAAGCATTACCATAAGGCATTTCAACATCAAGAAACACTAAATCCAAATCATTATTTCTAATGAGTACCAGAGCTTCGTCAACATTTGCTGCTTCACCCAATACGTCTACATTTGGGCAATACTTTTTTAAGTAGTTCTTTAAAATGTCTCTACTGGTTTCTTCGTCTTCTACTATAATTGATTTTAGTTTCATATTGTATATGTTGGAAGTTTAAAATTAGAAGTAAATCTTCTAGTTTCAATCTTTTTTTAAAGTTACAACTACTTTTGTTCCTGCATCTTCAGCATCTTGAAAATCGTCAATAAAAACATCAACTTTATCTTTGTACATAGCATTTAAAATAGCAACTCGCTTTTTAATATTACCCATGCCTTTTGAGTTTTGTTTTTGTTGATGCTCTGTCTTTAAAGCTTTTGAACGCTCACGTCCTATACCATCATCTGCAATTGTAATGATAATTTCGTCATTGCTCTTAGGTGAAATTGTTATACTTAAATGTCCTTTTTCTGTTTTATACCTTAGTCCATGCCATACTGCATTTTCAATATAAGGTTGCAATAACATTGGAGGGATTTGATAATCGTGAACATTAATGGCTTCATCTACATTAATACTGTAATCGAACTTATCTTTAAATCTAAAATGCTCTAGCTTTGTATATAGCTGTAACAATTCTATTTCTTTTTCTAACGGAATAAAGTCTTCTTCACTATTCTCCAAAACAGCTCGCATAAGGTGTGAAAAATCTGATAAATACTTGTTGGCTGTACGTTCATCATTTGAAGCAATAAAGCTATTTACCGAGTTTAGCGCATTAAAAATAAAATGCGGATTCATTTGACTTCGCAACGATTTTAAAGCGAGTAAGTTGTTTGCTAATCGTTGTTGCTTGATGTACTTAAACATAAAATAAGCCGTTACCAACAGCAATACCAAACCACCAATTAATGAGTAAATTATAAGTTGTTGACGCTTGTTCCGCTCAATAGTAAGCTGATATTTACTTTCAGAAAGTTCTCTGTCACTCTCCAAACTACTAATGCGGTTTTGCTTTTCGGCAATGTTTCTATTAAAACGTGCTATTTGGGAAATTTCCTGTTCCTTTTTTATATAAAGTTCGTCTACAGCTTGCGTGTATTCTTCAAAAGCAGCTTTTGCCTTGTCATAATCGCCTGCGTCTTCATACACATCAGACAATCGTCTTAATCCATCTTTTTTTACAATTAAATCTTCTTTTGAATCGGCTTCTTTTATACTCTTTTCAAAATAGGTAATAGCACTGTCGTAATCTTTTTTCAAAAAGTAAGCGTTTCCTATTTTATAGTTTTGCTTTTGGGGTGTAATCGCACTTTCATTTTCAATTATTGAATCTTTTGCAATGTCTTCAATATCTTCTAAAGCTTGTTTTCTAAGCTCAATTTCATCAGTATAATTTTGATTAAGATTATTGAACTCTGCCACTACCACTTTTTCTTCAACCGATCGTTTTATATTCTCCTGTGAAGCAAGATTAAGTGAATTAGAGAAAAACCCTTGCGCTTTATCAACTTGCCCACTTGCGTTATAGGCTTGTGCAATTTTAGAGTTTAAATCTGTAACCTTTGGAGTGATTAAGTGCTTTTGAGCGACGCTTAATCCGTTTTTATAGTTGTCAATAGCAGCATTGTAATTTTTGATATTTAAATAGGTGTCTCCTAATCCTTCATACAATGTCACCAACTGATAATTGGACAACTGCGCTTTGTCAATAGCATTGTAGGTTTCTAAACTTTCTTGATAGTTCTTGTTCAGTCTATAGGCTAAACCTAGCTTTAATTTAGCTTCATTGGTTTCAAAATTTTGAAGGCTAATTCGGTAATTGGTAGTTGCAAGATCGTACTGTTTCCATTCTTTATAAATATCAGCAAGAAGTTCATAAGCCTCAGCATTTTGTTTTACTGAATTACTATTTTCTAATGCTTCAGTAACAAATTGAATCCCCTTTTCGGCATCTTTCTTTAAATAATATGAAGCCGAATCAATCATTGCGTTATAAGTAACTAAATTGTTTTTTCGCTTATTTAAATTCTTTTGGTAGGGAGAAACTGCTTGCTCAACTTCAATAATAATCCTATCACCAGAAGTAATAGTGTGGTAAACTGTTTCAAAATCTTTATGCCTTACAACAAGTTCGTCACCTTTTTTAACATGTATTCTAAATTTACCATCAACATCAGTCATGGTATATGCGCCTCCATTTACTTCAATATTAACTCGTGCAATAGGCTCAAACGAAGCTTTTTCACGTACCTCGCCTCTTATTAAAAAAGTTGGTTCATCAACCTTATTTTTACTAACCTGAGCTATCGTAAAACTGGTAAAACTAGTAAATAGAATAATGACTAAATATGTTACTATTTTTTTCATTCAAAAAATTCAATTGAATAAACATACATACTTTAATTGAGTATTTAAAATCAAAACTGTTCACTTGTTCATAAATCCGCTTCTTAAATGACAGTTTCACTCAATTTTAAAAGCTCTTTACTCATTTATAATACGTGTTTACTCATTGTTGTTTTTTCTGTAAAAAAGTTGATTCTAGCTTTACAGCATTAATCATAAAAACGGATAAAAAATGAGAACTATTTTAAAATCAGTAGCATTAGTCTTGTGCATTGTAGCATTTACCTCCTGCAATGCCAACACTAAAAAAGAAAGCAATCTTGCAATTGCAGAACATAAAGTAACCGATCAACCTAGTAAGCAATTTATAAAAGTAGCACTTCTACTAGACACCAGTAACAGTATGGATGGGTTGATTGATCAGGCTAAAGCACAACTTTGGGAAATTGTTAATGAGCTTTCATATGCAAAGTGTGATGACAACAAACCAAACTTACAAATTGCACTTTACGAGTATGGAAACGACAACCTTAATGGAGATGAAGGTTATATAAGACAAGTTTTAGCATTTAGTAACGACTTAGACGAAATCTCAAAGCAACTATTCTCACTAACAACCAATGGTGGAAATGAATACTGCGGACACGTTATTCAAACTTCATTAAATCAGTTAAAATGGGGCTCAAATGCAGATGACCTAAAGCTCATTTTTATTGCAGGAAACGAACCTTTTACTCAAGGTAGAGTTAACTATAAAACTGCTGCAAAATTAGCTCATGATAAAGACGTAACTATAAACACTATTTTTTGTGGAGATTATAACCAAGGTATTTCAGGATATTGGAAAGATGGTGCAGACTTAGCCCATGGTGATTATATGGCAATAAACCACAACATAAAAACCACCTACGTTGCCACACCTTTTGATGACGATATTTTAAAACTCAATCAAAAACTTAACAACACCTATGTAGCTTATGGCAATTACGGTAAAGAAAAAATGGCACTTCAAAGAGAACAAGATACTAATGCCGAAAGCTACAGTAGTGCCAATGCTGTAAGCAGAACTGTAAGCAAAAGCTCTCATTTGTATCTAAATTCAACTTGGGATTTAGTTGATGCTCTAAGCGACAAAAACTTTAGTTTCGACGATTTAAAAGAATCAGATTTACCTGCTGAGTTAAAAGGCAAAACCAAATCTGAAATTAAGGCTTATGTTACTAAGAAAAAACAAGTGCGAGAAGACATTCAAAAAAACATACAAGACCTAAACGAAAAAAGAAGAGTGTATATTCAATCACAACAAAAAGAAAATGACAACGGATTGGAAAGCGCAATGATTAAAGCCATTAAAACACAAGCCAAAGCCAAAAAGTATAAATGGTAATTATGGTGTTTGCATTGCAACTTATAGGGTTACAATGCAACGTGCTTTCGGTAGTCGCTATCAAAGATGAGCTCCAACAACTACCTCAATCACTAACACAAATAAAAAAGTCTCGACAAAATCGAGACTTTTATTTTTTTATGTTTAGTTAATTGCAGGACAATTACACTCATATCTTTCTCGTTTACAACCAAAGTTATACCCTAAAGTAATTTGGTGAAAACCTCCATTGTTAAACACTACAGAGTTTGCTTGGTAAGAATACGTGTAAGCAAATACAAAGTTGTTATAATCAACACCTATAAATGGTGTAATGTATTGTAATTTTTGACTGCTCACTCCAGAACCATCTAAAAATTCAGCTCCATCTAAACTTCTTCTGTAAGATAAACCACCCCAAACTTTACCAAAGTCCATTTCTTTATAAACCTTAGCGTTTATATCGATAGATGACTCTTCAGTTGCATCACGATACATAAACATTATAGAAGGTTCATAACTCCATTCACTACCATATTTTCCAAAAACATGTCCAGCTGAAAACAAGTACGTTCTTAAGTTATCATAACTTAATCCTTGCTCATTAAAGTTTATTCCCTCATTTTTAAGTAAATTCTTTATAGTTGCATGCGCATAAAAATCATATAAATGATATGAGAACCCAAAATCAACATTAAAGTTCGTAGCACTTTGCTCGATACCTGCTATAATTGGGTCAAAACCTTCATCTAAAAAAGCAGTTTCGTCTAATTTATACTGAATTAATCCGGCACTTAAACCAAATGACAGCATGTTTAAGTCTATCTCATTACGAGAGAACATAATGTGATGAGCATACGTAAAATAGGCTCCAGTTTGAGAATGATAACCATTCTTATCATTATAAACAATACCTCCAATTGCAGATGGAGAGTCTCCAATTCTGCTATTAATACTTAATGTTTGTAAACTTGGGGCATCATCTTGACCAAACCATTGTTGTCGTGCTGTTAATCTTACTTTAGCACAATTAGCAACACCAGCCATTGAAGGATGAATAAGATAATAATTATCCGTTAAATAATCTGAGTAAACTGGAAGCCCTTCTTGGGCTACTCCAAATTTTGTAACTAATGCTAAAATTGCTATTAAACAATACTTTTTTAAGTTCATATCAATAAATTATCGTTTCAAAGTAAAGTGAGCTTTAAACTCTTTTCTCTGCCCACCAATTGGCTCGTCGTACTCTACTACAAACCAGTAATCACTTGATGGCATTGGGTTTCCATTGTAGGTTCCATCCCATCCTTGTCC